>NZ_JAAVVD010000001.1:0-685871 GCF_018449755.1 Variovorax sp. dw_954
AAAGCGACGCTGACGAATCCAATGTGACCTGATCGAGCGCGCCGCCAATTTACGCACCGAGCGCGCCGACAACCCCAGGCTCCCCCGGCGCAACATCTCCCTCCAGTTCCCGCTCCGCACGCAAGCTGCCCAGGTCACGCCCGATCGTCACCACCGCCAGCACCCGCCCACCCAGCCGATAGCGCACGCTGCAATCCCGTCTCTCCAGCGACCCATCGATCTCGATCGCATCCCACCGCTCCGCATGCCCCACGTACTGCAGCGTCACGTCGTAGTACTGGCTCCAGAAGAACGGGCTGATATCGAAGCGCCGTCGCTGGCCGAGCATGTTCAGGGCGGCGATCTGGCCCTGGCGTTGCGCGAGCGTCCAGTGTTCGACGCGGATGCGTTCGCCCGAATGCGGATCGGGCCAGCGCGCAATGTCGCCGGCCGCGAAGATGCCCGGCGCGCTGGTCTGCAGGTACGCGTCGACGCTCACGCCGCGGTCGATGACGAGCCCGGCCTGCTCGGCCAGCGCGATCGACGGCCGCACGCCAACGCCCGCGACGATCAGGTCGGCCTCGACGACGCTGCCATCGGCGAGCGAGGCGCGCCGGCCGTCCACGCGCGTCACCTTCGTGCCCAGATGAAAGTTCACGCCATTCGACGCATGCAGGTCGCGCACGAAGGCGCCGAGTTCCGGGCCGAGCACGCGCTGCATCGGCACCGCGTCGGGCGCCACGACATGCACCTCCAGGCCACGGGCGCGCAGCGATGCCGCAACCTCCAGCCCGATGAAGCTCGCGCCGATCACCAGCGCCGAGCGGGCCGATGCCGCCTGCGCCACGATCGCGCGGCTGTCCGCGAAGCTGCGCAGGCTCAGCACCTGCCCCGGCGCCGCACCGGGTGCTTCGAGCTGCACCGGGTCGGCCCCGGTGGCGAGCAGCAACGCGCCGAAGCGCAGTGATTCGCCGCCGGCCATGCGCAGCATGCGCGCGGACACGTCGATCGCCTCCACGCGCGTGCTCAGCCGCAGGTCGATGCGCTGCTCGCGGTACCAGTCGTCGGGCTTCAGCGGTATCCAGTCGGGCTCTGCCGTGCCGGCGAGGAAGTCCTTCGACAGGTTCGGCCGGTCGCAGGGCGGGTCGACGTCGGCGCTGAGCATCGTCAGGCGGCCTTCGTAGCCTTCGCGCCGCAAGCGGTCGGCAGCGGCCAGTCCGGCCGCGCCGCCACCGACGATGACCACGTCGTCCAGCGGCGCGTCGTCGGTCTTCCTGATGAGCGAACGCGGCGCGGCGACGATGCGTTCGCGCGCGAACACGCGGCCATCGGCCTGCTCGACGCGCCAGCTCGGCAGGTCGTCGAGTGCCGGCGCGCACAAGGCCGCGCCGCTGCGGATGTCGAACTGCGCATGGTGCATCGGGCAGTGCAGCACATGGCCGCAGAGGAGGCCATCGGCGAGCGCCGCGTGGTAGTGCGTGCACTGCGCACCGATCGCGTAGAAGGCATCGCCCTGGCGCAGCAGCAGCGCGTCTTCGCCGTCGACCTGACCGGGCAGCATGGCGCCGTCGGCGATGCGGTCGAGCGGGACGCCGGCCTTGAGATCGGGTGGGGTGGAGTCGGTCATGGTGGTGGGGTTTGTAGTTGTTCCAGACGTCGGGGCAGACCGCACAGTACTCGCGTGTCGCGGGGTCTGCAAACCCCGTGCCTCCCGGCCTTTTTTACGGCTTCTTTACACCCCGCGCCGCACTCCATTCCCCGTTTTTACGCGCGCTTCCGGAGACTGCCTGCATGTCTGGAAACCGGAGTGTCTGAATGGACTTGATATGGATTGCCGCCCTGGCCGTGCTGTGGCTGGGCGTGGTGCAGATGGTGGCGGGCCTGCACAAGCTGCAGGCTGGCAAAGGGGAACGGCCGTGATCAGCCTCGACGTGCTCTACGGCTTCGGCGCGTTCATCGCGATCGCGCTGTTCGCCTACCTGGTCTACGCGCTGCTGTACGCGGAGGACTTCTGAAATGAGCGCCTCTGCCTGGACCTTGCTGGTCCTTTTCCTCGCCGTGCTAGGGCTGCTGGCCTGGCCGGTCGGCCGCTTCCTCGCGGCCTTGTGCGAGGGCCGCCTGCCGCGCTGGATGGCGCGTATCGAAGCGCCGCTCTACCGGCTCGCCGGCGTGTCCCCTGATGCGTCGATGCACTGGCGCAGCTACGCCTTGGCGCTGCTCGCGTTCAATGCGCTGGGCGCGCTCGTCGTCTACGGCTTGCAGCGCCTGCAAGGCCTGTTACCGCTCAACCCGGCCGGCATGGCCGCAGTCTCGCCCGACTCGTCCTTCAACACCGCGGTCGCCTTCGTCACCAACACCAACTGGCAAGGCTATGCCGGCGAGTCGACGATGAGTTATCTCACGCAGATGCTCGGGCTCACGGTGCAGAACTTCCTCTCGGCCGCGACAGGCATCGCAGTCGCGTTCGCATTGGCCCGCGGCTTTGCCGCGCGCCGCACGGATGGCAAGGGGCTCGTCGGCAACTTCTGGGTCGACACCACGCGCATCACGGTGTGGCTGCTGCTGCCGCTGTCCTTCGTCATCGCCGTGTTCTTCGCGGGGCAGGGCGTGATCCAGAACTTCGACAGCTACAAGACCGTTGACACGCTGGAAACGCAAAGCTGGCAGCAGCCGAAGAACGGCCCCGATGGCCAGCCCCTGAAAGACGCCGCCGGCAACCCGGTGATGGAAGACGCGAGCGGCAAGACGCAGACCTTGGCGATGGGCCCGGTCGCGTCGCAGGAGGCGATCAAGATGCTCGGCACCAATGGCGGCGGCTTCTTCAATGCCAACTCGGCGCATCCCTACGAGAACCCGAGCGCGCTCGCGAACTTCGTGCAGATGCTGGCGATCTTCCTGATCCCGGCCGCCTTGTGCTTCGCCTTCGGCCGTGTCGTGGGCGACCTGCGCCAGGGTTGGGCGGTGCTGGCCGCGATGACGGTGATGTTCGTCATCGCCGTGGTGGCGTTGGTGCCGGCGGAACAGGCGGGCAACCCATTGCTCGCTTCGATGGGCGTCGACCAATTGCACAGCGCATTGCAGGCCGGCGGCAACATGGAAGGCAAGGAAGTGCGCTTCGGCATCGATGCGTCCGCGTTGTTCGCCGCCGTGACCACGGCCGCATCGTGTGGCGCGGTGAACGCGATGCACGACTCGCTCACGCCCATCGGCGGCCTGGTGCCGCTGGTGCTGATGCAACTGGGCGAGGTGGTGTTCGGCGGTGTCGGCAGCGGGCTCTACGGCATGCTGGTCTTCGCGATCCTCGCGGTGTTCATCGCGGGCCTGATGATTGGCCGCACGCCGGAATACCTCGGCAAGAAGATCGAGACGCACGAGATGAAGCTCACCTCGATCGCGATCCTGGTCACGCCGATCCTGGTGCTGGCCGGCACCGCGCTCGCGGTGAGCCTGGCGGACGGCAGGGCGGGCATTGCCAACCCCGGCGCGCATGGCTTCTCTGAGATCCTCTATGCGCTGACCTCGGCCGGCAACAACAACGGCAGCGCCTTCGCCGGGCTCTCGGCCAACAGCCCGTTTTACAACGCGCTGCTCGGCCTGGTGATGTGGCTCGGACGCTTCGGCGTGATCGTGCCGGTGCTGGCGATCGCGGGCGCGCTGGCCGCGAAGAAGCGCCTACCCGAGACCGAGGGCACCATGCCCACGCACGGCCCGCTGTTCGTCTCCCTGCTGATCGGCACCGTGCTGCTGGTCGGCTTGCTCAACTACGTGCCCGCACTGGCGCTGGGCCCCGTCGTCGAGCATCTGATGCTCTGGAAGTGATCCCATGAAATCCGAAAACCTTGTCGTCCCGATGCCGAAGCTGTCGACGCGCTCGTCGCTCTCGCTGTTCGATGCCACGCTGGTCGTGCCCGCGCTGCGGGGCGCCTTCGCCAAGCTGAGTCCGCGTGTGCAGTGGCGCAATCCCGTGATGTTCGTGGTCTACATCGGCAGCATCCTCACCACCTTGCTGTGGCTGCACGCCCTCAGCTTCGAGGGCGGCACCGGCATGCCGCCCGGCTTCGTGCTGGCCATCTCGGTCTGGCTCTGGTTCACCGTGCTGTTTGCCAACTTTGCCGAGGCGCTGGCGGAAGGGCGCAGCAAGGCGCAGGCGGCATCCTTGCGCGGCCTGCGCAAGGACACGTGGGCCAAGAAGCTGAATGCGCCGCATCACAAGGCAGGCTTCCTTCCGGAGCAGGCGCCGAACCTGCGCAAGGGCGACGTGGTGCTTGTCGAGACGGGCGACGTGATCCCGCTCGATGGCGAAGTCATCGAAGGCGTGGCCTCGGTGGACGAGAGCGCGATCACCGGCGAATCGGCGCCCGTGGTGCGCGAGTCGGGCGGTGACTTCTCTGCCGTGACTGGCGGCACGCGCGTGCTGTCTGACTGGCTTGTTGTTCGCATCACCGTGAACCCCGGCGAGTCCTTCCTGGACCGAATGATCGGCATGGTCGAGGCGGCCAAGCGCCACAAGACACCGAACGAAATCGCGCTGACCATCCTGCTGGTCGCGCTGACGCTGGTGTTCCTCATGGTGACAGTGACGCTGCTGCCGTACTCGCAGTTCAGCGTGGGCGCGGTGGGAGCGGGCAGCGTGGTGTCGCTGACCGCGCTGGTGGCGCTGCTGGTGTGCCTGATCCCGACCACCATCGGCGGCCTGCTGTCAGCGGTCGGCGTGGCGGGCATGAGCCGCATGATGCAGGCCAACGTGATCGCGACCTCTGGCCGTGCGGTGGAAGCGGCGGGCGACGTCGACGTGCTGCTGCTCGACAAGACCGGGACCATCACGCATGGCAACCGGCAGGCGAGTGCCTTCCTGCCCGGCCCCGGCATTGCGCAGCAGCGCCTGATCCATGCGGCGGTCATTGCCTCGCTGGCTGACGAGACGCCCGAGGGCCGCAGCATCGTGGAACTGGCGCGCCGCATGGGCGTGAGCGACGTGGCCGTTGCGGGCCTGCTCGGTGGCGACGGGAAGGCGCGCGATGCGAAGACTTCTGCCGGAGCCGGTGCAGTCGGTTCGGTCGGTGCGGTGCACGCGGTGGCGAACGCGGGCGGCCGAATCGTTGCGTTCACCGCACAGACACGCATGAGCGGCGCGGACCTGCCCGCCGCGGGACACACCCTCGACACCGGCGCCGTCATGCTGCGCAAGGGCGCGGTCGAGGCGGTGCGCAAGCACGTCGAGGCGCTAGGCGGATCGATGGCGAGCGAGTTGCTGCGCACGGCCGACGACGTGGCGCGCCGTGGCAGCACGCCGCTGGCGGTGTCGGAGGGCAACCGGGTGCTCGGCATCGTCGAGCTGAAGGACATCGTCAAGGCCGACATCAAGGAGCGCTTCGCCGAGCTGCGCCGCATGGGCATCAAGACGGTGATGATCACCGGCGACAACAAGCTCACAGCCGCGGCCATCGCGGCAGAGGCCGGCGTCGATGACTTCCTCGCCGAGGCCACGCCGGAGGACAAGCTCGCGCTGATCCGCCAATACCAGGCCGAAGGCCGCTTGGTCGCGATGACCGGCGACGGCACCAACGATGCACCCGCGCTCGCACAGGCCGACGTGGCGGTGGCGATGGGCAGCGGCACGCAGGCCGCGAAGGAGGCCGGCAACATGGTCGACCTCGACTCCAACCCGACCAAGCTGCTCGAAGTGGTCGAGACCGGCAAGGCGCTGCTGATGACGCGCGGCTCGCTCACCACCTTCTCGATCGCCAACGACGTGGCCAAGTACTTCGCGATCATCCCGGCGATCTTCGTGTCGACCTATCCGCAACTGGGCGCGCTCAACGTGATGAAGCTCGCGAGTCCATCGTCCGCGATCCTGTCGGCGGTGATCTTCAATGCGTTGGTGATCGTGTTCCTGATCCCGCTGGCGCTGAAGGGCGTGCGCTACCGGCCGGTGGGTGCGGCCGCGCTGCTGCGGCGCAATCTCGCCATTTACGGGCTGGGCGGGCTGGTCGTTCCGTTCATCGGCATCAAGGCCATCGACTGGCTGCTTGCTCTCGTCGGGTGGGTATGAGCACGCCCTCAAGGCCGCGCGCACGTCGCGTTCTTCGACCCGATCATCAAACCAAGGAATTCCAATGACAAACCAGATCATTCGCCCCGCGCTCGTGATATTCACGGCCCTCACGCTGCTCACCGGCGTGCTCTATCCGCTGGCCGTCACCGGCGTCGCGCACGCCGCGTTCCCCGCGCAGGCGGCGGGCAGCCTGGTCATGCGTGACGGCAAGGCCATCGGCTCCACGCTGATCGGCCAGAACTTCAGCGACCCGAAGCACTTCTGGGGCCGCCCCTCCGCCACCGCGCCGATGCCCTACAACGCCGCTGCGTCCGGTGGCGCCAATCAAGGCCCGTTGAACCCGGCACTGGCCGACGCAGTCAAGGCCCGCATCGAGGCCTTGCGCGCAGCCGATCCCGGCAACACCGCGACGGTGCCGGTCGACCTGGTTACCGCATCGGCCAGTGGACTCGATCCGCACATCAGTCCCGCCGCCGCGCGCTACCAGGCGGCCCGTGTCGCGCACGCACGCAACATGCAGCCGGCGCAGGTCGAGCAACTGATCGCGAGCCATACCGAAGGCGCCTTGTGGGGCTTGCTCGGCGAGCCGCGCGTCAATGTGCTGGAACTCAATCTGGCCTTGGACGGGGCGCAGTGAATGCGGCCGACCGCAGAAGTCGCAAAGGTTTCGCAAAAGTCGCAAAGGGAATTCAGAAGACATTTTTGATATTCCTTTCGCGTCCTTCGCGTAACCTTCGCGTCCTCTGCGTACGGCTGTCCGATCCCGCATCTGGTCGTACGCTCAACACCAACGCATGAACGACGCCCTCCGCCCCGACCCTGACGCATTGCTCGCGCAACTGCGCAGTGACGAGGCGCGCGCCCAACGCGGCAAGTTGCGCATCTACTTCGGCGCGAGCGCTGGCGTCGGCAAGACATGGGCCATGCTGAGCGCAGCGCAACGCGAACGTTCAGCCGGGCGCGACGTGCTGGTCGGCGTCATCGAGACGCATGGCCGCAGCGAAACGGCCGCCTTGCTCGCAGGCCTCGAACAACTGCCGCTGCGCCAGATGCCTTACCGCGACCGCGCACTCCCGGAGTTCGATCTGGACGCAGCGTTGCAACGCAAGCCCGCGGTCCTCCTGGTCGACGAACTGGCCCACACCAACGCCCCCGGCTCGCGCCATGCCAAGCGCTGGCAGGACGTGCAGGAGCTGCTGGCCGCGGGCATCGAAGTCTGGTCAGCCATCAACGTGCAACATCTTGAAAGCCTCAACGGCACGGTCGGCGCCATCACCGGCGTGCGGGTGCACGAGACGGTGCCCGACACAGTGCTCGACGAGGCCGACGAAGTTGTGCTGGTAGACGTCACGCCCGACGAACTTACCGCGCGCCTGGCAGCCGGCAAGGTCTACCTGCCGCAGCAGGCCGAGCGCGCCGCGCAGAACTTCTTCCGCAGGGGCAACCTCATGGCGCTGCGCGAGATTGCCTTGCGCCGCACCGCCGAGCACGTGGAAGACGACATGCGCGGCTGGCGCGTCGAACAGTCCGGCACCAGCGCCTTGCAGGCCTGGAACACCTCGGGCGCAATCCTCGCGTGCGTCGGCCCGCACGAGGATGCGGCCCAGACCGTGCGCACCGCCGCGCGGCTCGCGGGCCAGCTCAACGTGCGCTGGCATGCGGCCTATGTCGAGACGCCGCCCTTGCAGCGGCTGGCCGCATCGCGGCGCGACCGCGTCCTGTCCGTGCTGAAGCTGGCGGAGCAACTCGGTGCGGAGACTGCAGTGCTGACCGGCGATGACGTCGCGCAGCAACTCGCCCTGCAGGCCCGCAAACTCAACTGCGCGATGCTGGTCGTGGGCCGGCGCGCGGAGCCCGAAGGCTGGCGCCGCTGGTGGCCATGGCGCATATCGCTTGCGCGTCGGTTGGCGCGCCACGCGCCCGCGCTGGACATCGTCGCGGTCGGTCATGTCGAGGCCACGCGCCGCCTCGCACGCGCACCGCTGGACGCGCGGGGCCATGCCGCGACCGACGTGGCCGAGCACCAGCCACCCTCGCGCTGGCGCAGCTTTGTCGCGGCGGCCGTGAGCAGCCTCGCGGTCACCTTGCTCGCGACGCCGCTGACCGGCGTGCTGGCGCCGGCCAACATCGTGATGCTGTTCCTGCTCGGCGTCGTGATCGTCGCCGCGCGCTACGGGGCCCGCGCCGCGGCCTTCGCGGCGTTGCTCAACGTGGGCGCCTTCGATTTCTTCTTCGTGCCGCCGCGCATGTCGTTCTCGATCAGCGATGTCCAGTACCTCGTGACCTTCGCCGTCATGCTGGTCGTCGGCCTGCTGGTCGGGCAACTGACCGCGTCGCTGACCTTTTCCATGAACGTGTCGAACAGCCGCGAGCGCCGCGCGCAGTCGCTGTTCGAACTGGCGCGTGACTTGTCGGCGGCGCTGGAAAGCAGCCAGGTCGTCGAGCTCGGCACGGCCGCCGTGCAACGCTACTTCGGCGGCCGGGCCCGCGTTCTCATCACCAACGAGGCCGACCAACTCCTGCCGCCCGAACCCGTGCCCGAGGGCTTCGACTTCAGCGTGGCCGACTGGGCCTTCCGCCAGGCCCAGCCAGCGGGCCTGGGCACCGCCACGCTGGCCGCGCAGCCATGGCACTACATCCCCTTGCAGGCGCCGATGCGCGTGCGCGGCGTGCTGGCGCTCGCACCCGCGCAAACGCGATGGCTGCTGATCCCCGAGCAGGCGCAGCAACTGGAGACGCTGGCGCGCCAGATCGCCATCGCGCTCGAACGCGTGCACTACGTCAACGTGGCGCAGACGGCGGTCGTCGAGATGGAATCGGAGCGCCTGCGCAACGCCTTGCTCGGCGCCATCTCCCACGACGTGCGCACGCCGCTCACTGCGCTGATCGCACTGGCCGAATCGCTGCGCACGCTGCCGCCGCAGCAGCATGCCGAGGCGGCGCAGGCCATCGTGGCGCAGGCGCGCGCCCTCAATGCGCTGGTGGACAACCTGCTCGACATGGCGCGGCTCGAAAGCGGCATGGGCGACGGCACGGTCAACCTGCGGCGCGACTGGCAATCGATCGAGGAGGTGGTCGGCGCCGCGATCCGCGCCGCACGTCCCGCGCTGGGTGAGCGACCCGTGCAGACCGAACTCGCGCCCGATCTTCCGCTGGTGGAGTTCGATGCCGTGCTGATCGAGCGCGTGCTGGTCAACCTGCTGGAGAACGCAGCCAAGTACGGCGCGCCGCCGATCGTGCTGGGCGCGACCGTCACGCCGTCGACGCTGGTCCTCACGGTGCGGGACCACGGCTCCGGCTTGCCCACTGCACTGAAAGGCCGCGAGCAGACCCTCTTCGACAAGTTCACGCGCGGCCAGTCCGAGTCCGCGACCCCCGGCGTCGGCCTGGGCCTGGCCATCTGCAAGGCAGTGGTGCACGCGCATGGTGGCGCCATCACCGCGTCCGACGCTGAAGGCGGCGGCGCAGAATTCACCGTGACCTTGCCGAGGCGAGAGCCGCCGACGATGGAGGTGCCATGAAAGCGGACAGCCGGACGCAAAGGACGCAAAGGACGCAAAGGTCCCGCGAAGGACGCGAAAGAAGACAGAAATTTTCTTTGAATTCCTTCGCGTCCTTCGCGTATCTTCGCGCCCTTCGCGTACGGTCAAGTCCGATCCCGCATCCGAATTCCTGAACCCATGCCCCCACCCACCGCCATCGTGATCGAGGACGAGCCCCAGATCCGCCGCTTCGTACGCGGCGCATTGGAGGCCGAGGGCTGGCAGGTGCATGAGGCGGGCAACCTGCGTGACGGACTCGCGGCGGCGGGCACGCGCCAGCCCGACCTGCTGGTGCTCGACCTGGGCTTGCCCGATGGCGATGGTGTCACCCTGATCCGCGATGTGCGCGGTTGGTCGGCGGTGCCGATCATCGTGCTGTCGGCACGTACCGACGAAGCCGACAAGGTCGAGGCGCTCGATGCCGGCGCGGACGACTACCTCACCAAGCCCTTCGGCACCGGCGAACTGTTGGCCCGTGTGCGCGCCAACCTGCGCCGGCCGCGTGCCGCGGGCGGCGGCGGCGAGGAGCCCGAGGCCACCTTCCGCTTCGGCGAGATCGAACTGGACCGCGCCGCCCGCATCGTGCGCCGTGCCGGCCACGAAGTGCACCTGACGCCCACCGAATACCGCCTGCTGGCCACGCTCGCGGCCAACCCCGGCCGCGTGCTCACGCAGCGCCAGTTGCTGCGCGAGGTCTGGGGCCCGTCGCATTCCGAACAGAGCCACTACCTGCGCATCTACATGGGCCACCTGCGCCAGAAGCTCGAAGCCGATCCGGCACAGCCGCGGCACCTGCTGACAGAGACCGCGGTGGGCTACCGGCTGGTGATGTAGCCCTCGAATCAAAGGGCCGGACAGCCGAACGCAGAAGGAATACAGGATCTACGCAGAAGTCGCAGAAGTCGCAGAAGAAGACATCTCAATTCTGGTTTTTTTGCGACTTCTGCGAAACCTTTGCGACCTCTGCGTTCGGCCTTTCCGCCCCCTTCGCGAGACACTCAACGCCCATGACATCCCGACAACTCCTCATCCTCAGCGTCAGTGCCGGCAACGGCCACGTCCGCGCCGCGCAGGCGCTCGCCGCCACGGCCGAAGCCCTCGTACCGCCTTGCGGCGCGACCCACATCGACGCCATGGCCCACTTTCCGAGCGGATTCCGCAAGATTTATACCGATTGGTATATCAAGCTGGTCAACCGCGCGCCCGAGGTCTGGTCCTACCTGCACCAGAAGACCGACACCACGCCGCACAGCGCCACCTCGCAGCGCCTGCGCCGCGGCATCGAGCGGGTGAGCGCCGGCGCGCTGCTGCGCGAGGTGCATCGCGTCGATCCCAAGGCCATCGTCTGCACGCACTTCCTGCCGGCCGAGTTGCTCATGCGCGAGCAGAACAAGGGCCGGATCGACTGCCCGGTCTGGCTGCAGGTCACCGACTACGACCTGCACAACATGTGGATCGTCCCCGGCATGGCCGGCTACCTTGCCGCCACCGATGAGGTCGCGGTCCGCATGCGGGCGCGCGGCCTGGCGTCCGACCGCATCCACGTCACCGGCATCCCGGTGATGCCGGCCTTCTCGCAGCCCGATGCGCCCGAACTGGCGCGCGACGCCTGCGTCGCCCGGCTGGGCCTCGATCCGGCGCGCAAGGTCATCCTCATGGTCTCGGGCGGCGCCGGCGTGGGCGATCTCCCGAGCATGGTCGAGCGCGTGCTGGCGCTCGAAGGCCCGGGCTGCGACTTCCAGGTGATTGCCGTCGCGGGCCGCAATGAAGCGGCGCACGCGGCGCTGAAGCGCCTGGGCGAGCGCTCGGCCGGCCGGCTCGTCGCCATCGGCTTCACCAACGAGATGGAGCGGCTCATGGCCGCGGCCGACCTGGTGGTCACCAAGCCGGGTGGCCTGACCATCTCCGAATGCCTCGCGCTCGGCAAGCCGATGCTGCTGGTGTCGCCCATTCCGGGGCAGGAGGAGCACAACGCCGGCTTCCTGATGGAGGAGGGGGCCGCCTGGCTCGCCTACGACACCATCGGGCTGGAATACAAGATCGCCCGCCTGATGGCCGCGCCGGAACAGCTCGCCCGCATGGCGCGGATCAGCCGTGGGCTCGGCAAGCCGGACGCCGCGCGGCGCGTGCTGGAACGCGTGCTCCAGGGCGACGCTGCATAAGTACGCCTGATGGCGCGCGCGACTGTGCGCGAGGCCGGCCGGACGGCTTCGGCCTGAAGTTGTAGTCACGCCGCCCATCGTCGGCCGGGCGCCGTTTGTCGGAAGAAGTGCGCGCGCACTAACTCAAACGGCTTCGAAAAGTGCAATCTATCGACTTACTTCCTTGCCTTTGCGGGCAGGAAGCAGGCCAGGGAGCCACAGGTGAAGAACGCCAGCAACCTGTACCCGATCGATGATCTGCCCGATCCACGTCGTTGCCTTCAGCCGCGCGACTTTCCGCACAAGTCTCCGTGTCGTGCGCCGCCTTCGCGGCGTGACCGCCGTCGAATTGATGGTGGTCCTCGCGGTGGTGGCCATCCTGGCCACCGTCGCCGCGCCTTCCTTCATCGACCTGACGCAGCGCAATCGCGTTGCCACCGAGGTCAATGGCTTTGTCGGCGACCTGCAGTTCGCGCGCGCCGAAGCCATCCGCCGCGGCGAAACCGTGACCGTGTGCGCCACCTCCGCCACCAATACCGCGGTGTGCGGCGGCAACAACACGCCCTGGCAGAACGGCTGGCTCATCTTCAACAACGGCAATGCGTCGAACATCACCATTGACACCGGCGAGACGGTCATGCGCAGGCAAGCCAAGTGGAGCGGCACCGACACCTTCACCGCGAGCGGCGGCCTGGGCGCCATCACCTACAGCCGCGACGGATTTGCATTGAACCTGCCCGGCGGCACGGTGCAGTTGACGCTCAACACCAGCCCCGTCAATGCCAAGGCCACGCGCTGCGTGACCCTGAACCTCGCCGGGCGGCAGCAGGTTCTCACCGCGGGGGGAACCTGCTCATGAAGCGCAATTCACTGTCGTCTTCGCGTCGGTCGCGGACAGCTCAGGCCGGCTTCACCCTGCTGGAGGTGATGGTCGCCGTGCTGCTGCTGACGATCGGCATCTTCGGCTTTGCCAAGATGCAGGCGCTGGCCGTCTCCAGCACGCAGACCGCCAGCAGCCGCTCGATCGTGGCCATGCAGGCCAACAGCCTGGCCGCGGCCATGCACGGCAACCGGGAGTTCTGGCGCGACGGCGGGCTGGTCGTGAGGACTTTCAGCACCAATGGCGCCGTGGTCACTGACGCCACCGGCGTAGTGAGCACGATCCCGTCGGGCGAATGTACCTCGGCCACGAAGCCGTCAGGGCCCAAATGCTCCCTGCAGCAGATGGCGGCGCTCGAAGTCGGCATTTGGGCGCGGAACCTCGACGCCCTGCTCCCCGGCACGACTTCGCTCGTCAACTGCTCGAGCAGCTCCGATGTGCCCGTGAGTTGCGTTCTCACGATCCAGTGGAACGACAGGTACATCAACTCCACGAAGACGGCGGCCGGAACCGGATTCGGCACCAGCGGTGCGCGTTCGTACACGCTCTACATCGAACCTTGAGGGCCGTTTCATGCGAAGACCCAGCATCCTGCGCGCCGTCCGACAAGCCGGCTTCACGCTGATCGAACTGATGGTGGCCATCGCCATTGCGCTGTTCCTGCTCGCGGCGGTGCTCAACGTCTACCTGAACATGAAGAACACCTTCAACGCGCAGAACGACCTCGCGCAGTTGCAGGACAGCCAGCGCCTCGCGCTCACCATGCTCACCACCACCATCCAGTCGGCCGGCTATTTCGTCGATCCGCTGGGCGACACGCGCCCACAGGCGCTGCCGCAGGTGACCACCGTGACCCGGGCCGACGGGTCCAGCTACGCCTTCGATGCCGGGCAGGGAATCGTCGGCACAACCGGCGCCGGCACAGGTGCGGCGGCCGATTCCGTCACGGTCCGCTACCAGCGCGCGAACGGCGACGGCCTCATGAACTGCCAGGGCGTCACCAACACCGCCGGTGCCCTCGGCAGCGTGGCCGTGACGGTCAACACCTTCAGGGTGAATGCGAACAACGAACTCACCTGCACGCTCGACGACGGCACCGGCGCCGGCGCGCCGGTGGCGCTGGCCACCAATGTCAGCAACTTCAGCGTGCTGTACGGCGTCGACAGCGATGGCGACGACAAGCACGCCGTCGACACCTACATGCCGGCCGCCGGCATCACGGCGGCGAATCTCTGGGGCAACGTCTACACCGCGCGGGTCTCGCTCGGGTTCCCGCAGAAGAAGGTCGACGGCACGACGCAGACCGTCACCGTCGTCCAGGTCATCAACCTGATGAACACCAAATGAAGCCGCACCTTCCATCCACCGGTCCCCGTGCGCAACGCGGTGTCGCGCTGCTCACCAGCCTGCTCATCCTGGTCATCGTGTCGCTGGTCGCGGTGAGCATGTACCGCAGCTTCGGCACGCAGGAGTCGATTGCCGGCAACACGCTGGAGAAGCAACGTTCCTTGTCTGCCGCCGAAAGCGCCGTGCGCTACGGCGAATGGTGGCTCGGCCAGGGCAACGCAGGGGCCGGCGGCGCCTGCAGCGGCACCGTCGACGGCACCGTGCAGGCCAACATGCGGATCTGCAGCGGCACCAACAGCAAGCTGGTGAATCCGGGCACGCTGCCGTGGACCAGCAGCATCACCTACAAGCCGCCGCAGATGCCGGTGAACACGGCGGGCAACGTCAACAGCCAGTCGTCGAGCGGCACCGTCGGCGACGTCAACTATGCCAAGAGCCCGGCCCTGCACATCGCGCTGCTGGGTTACAGCGCAGACGGCAAGTCGGTGCTGTACCAGATCACCGGCGTCGGCTACGGCGGGCGCGATACGACCGTCAGCGTGGTGCAAAGCGTCTATGCCGCCTACACGTCTTCCACCAAGGACCTCAGTGGTCCCTGAAAGCCACACCATGTCCTCCAGGCTTTTTCGTTGGCTCGTCGCGCTGCCCGCGCTCGGGCTGGTCGTGCTGGGCGCGCACGCCCAGACGGTCATCAGCGACACCTTGACGGGTGCGTCTTCGCAGTACCCGTGGCAGAGCCTGGCCGGCGCCTGCCTGACCGCGGGTGACGGCACCGGCACGATTCCCAAGTGCGTCGGGCTGCCTTACTACACCTCACGCGGCAGCGACCTGGTGGGTGGCGTCAACGGCAGTCTCGGCAGCACGGGCGATCCGGTCGGAAGCGGCGCGTTGCGCCTTACCGATGGTGGCAGCGATGGCACGAACCAGACCGGCGCCGTCTATTCGCAGTTCGACTTTCCGTCGAACCAGGGCGTCGAGGTGACCTTCAAGACGGTGACCTATGGCGGCAATAGCTATCAAAACTCGGCGAACCAGAAGTCGGGCGCGGACGGGATCGCCTTCTTCCTCGTCAACGGGGACCTGGTCAAGAGCGTGGATGCCAACACCAAGACCGGCGCGTACGGCGGCAGCCTGGGCTACAGCTGCGCGAACGCGAAGGACGTCAACGACGGCCTGCAGGGTGCCTACGTCGGCCTGGGCATCGACGAATTCGGCAACTTCTCCAATCCCGGCGACAACACCGCCAGCGGCTCGGGCTCGGCCCCGGGGCGTGTCAGTTTGCGTGGCGCCGGCAACATCAACTGGACCGCGCTCAACAGCCAGTACCCGAACTACTACCCGTCGACCGTGCCCTCGAACTTTCGGCAACTCGCCGTCGGCAATACGTGCCGCACAGGAACGTTGTGGAACTACACCAACGCCGCGCTACCGGTCGACACCGGAGTCAAAGTCCTGGACTACCCGCTCATCGCGACCAGCGCGCTCACGGTGCAGTCGCCCATCTTCAACCAGGAGGGCGTGTCGAATCCGAAACGCGGCGCCGCGAAGGCCATCACCTACGGCTTGAAGATCACACAGGACGGCCTGCTCAGCCTGAACTACAGCTACGACGGCGGCGCCGCGCAGACCGTGATCAACAAGCAGCTGATCACCGCGTCGAATGGCGCCCTGCCTTCCAAGTTCCGCTTCGGCTTCAGCTCCGGCACGGGCGGCGGCAGCAACGTGCACGAGATCGTCTGCTTCAAGGCGGCGCCAGTGAACGTGGCGGCGAGCTCCGCCGGTATCAACATCCAGCAGTCGGCGCAGGTGCAGGTGGGCTCGCAGATCTACCTGGCCTTCTACCACCCGGTGAACTGGTGGGGCCAGCTCTCCGCGAAGAACCTGGTCATCAACACCACCAACAACACGGTGTCGATCAACCCGACGGCCAACTGGGATGCGAGCTGCGTGCTCACGGGCGGCGCCTGCGCCAGCACCGGCGTCGCCACCACCGCGCAGGCCTCCGCGGCGCGCACCATCCTCACGTCCAATAACTCGATTGGCATTCCGTTCCAGTGGACCAACCTGGGCAGCGGCACGGGCGGCCAGCAGGCGGTGCTGACCGCGGGGGACACCCCCCCCAACACCGCGAACCGGCTCAACTACCTGCGCGGGGACCGCACCAACGAACTCACCTCCAGCGGCACCGGCACGTACCGCCTGCGCGACAGCGTGCTGGGCGACATCGTCAACTCGAGCCCGACATGGGTCGGCCCGCCGCAGTCCCCGTTCACTTCCCCCTGGAAGGACCTGCTGGCGCCGTCGACCACCATGCCCGAAGGCTCGACCACCTACAGCGCCTTCGCGACCGCCAACGCGACCCGCACCAACGTGGTGTACGCGGGCAGCAACGATGGGCTGCTCCACGGCTTCCGCGCGGGGGCCTATACCGCCGGCGGGGACTTCGACACCACCGCCCTCAACGACGGCAGGGAACTGCTGGCGTACATGCCGGCCATGGCCCTCAACACCATCCACTCCAACACCACGGCGGCACTCGATTTCTCGTCGCCGCAATATGGCCACAATGCCTTCGTCGACGCCACGCCGGGCACGGGCGACCTGTATTACGGCGGCCAGTGGCACACCTGGCTCGTGGGCGGGCTGGGTGCGGGCGGCAATGCGGGCGGCGTGATCGGCGACAACACCACCGTCGCCAAAGGTGCGATCTACGCGCTCGACGTCACCACCCCCACCGCCGCCAACTTCGCGGAGTCCAATGCGGCCAACCTGGTGCTGGGTGAATGGAGTTCGAGCACACTGCCCTGCGCCGCCACGGACGTCGCCGCCGTCGCCGCCAGCGGCAGCACGCCCGCCGTGGCCGCGGTCAGCTGCCAGGACAACCTGGGCAGCACCTACGGCACCCCGATCATCCGGCGCATGCATGACGGCAACTGGGCTGTCATCTTCGGCAACGGCCTCAACAGCAAGAACGGCGGCGCGGGCATCTTCATCATGACGGTCGACCAGACCACCGGCGCCAGGACCTTCCGCTACCTCTCGGCGGGCCCGGGCTCCGGCCCGACCATGTCGGGTAGCACGGTCACCGCGCGCAACGGCATTGCCTACGTCAGCTCCGCCGACCTCGATGGCGACCACGTGATCGACTACCTGTATGCCGGCGATGTGTTCGGCAATGTCTGGCGCTTCGACGTGACCAGCGCGACGGCGGGCAACTGGGCCGTCCGTTCGACGGCGATCTTCTACACGGGCGGCAAGCCCATCACCTCCCGCCTGACCGTGTCGTCGGTCGTTGCCGCGTCGACGGCGCCGCGCCTGATGGTGACCTTCGGCACCGGCCAGATCTACCCGCAGACCCTGACGTCCGCCGCCACGCCCACGACCGGGACGCAGTACATGTTCGGTATCTGGGACTGGGACATGGCCGCGTGGAACAACAAGGGCTCGGCGCAATACACCAGCCTGGCGACCGCGCAGACGGTGACCACCTCGTCACTCCAGTCGCAGACCGTGACCACCGACACCACCTATTCCAACGGGCTGATTTCCGGCGCGCGCACCGTCACCCGGAACACGATCTGCTGGCAAGGCTCGACCGCCTGCACCACCGGCAACACCAAGTTCGGATGGTCGGTGCAATTGCCCGGCGCCAATGAGCAGATCATCTACAACCCCATCGTTTCCGACGGCCTGTTCCTGGTGAACACCACGCTGCCGGCGGTGAACCAGGCCCTGAGCTGCGACCAGCAACCGGCCTCGGGCTTCACGATGGCCATCGATCCGGCCACCGGCGCGCCGCCGGCGTCGTCGTTCTTTGGAGATGCCACCAACAACTTCGTGTCGGCCACGGGCCAGATCGTGGCGGGCATCGGCCTGAGCGGCGTCGGCTCGCCGTCGATCGTGAGCGCCGGCACCAAGAAGTACCTGGCCACGCAGACCGTCAGCGGGCAGGGTTCGGTGACGCAGGTCAATCCCGGCTCGGCCAGCGGCGGTGGCCGGCTGACCTGGATCAAGATGCGCTGATGTGCTGTCGTAGACAACGCAGCACGCCAGCCAATCCATGCAACGCGAGGACGCCGCTATGATCAAGGCCACTTTTTCTTGTCAAGCCGGCCGGGTGTCGCGACGCAAGCATGTGCGAGGCTTCACGCTGATCGAACTGATGATCGTGGTGGCCGTGATCGGGATCCTGAGCGCCATCGCCTACCCGTCCTACCAGTCGTACATCCGCAAGTCGCGCAGAGCCGACGCCAAGAATGCGTTGTTGGATCTGGCTGCAAGGGAGGAACGCGTGTTCAGCAATACCAATTCATATTCACTCGACCCGCCGACGCTCGGCTATGGCGCCGGGTCGACGTGGCCGTTCGACATCAATTCGAGCGGCTCGGCCTTCTACCAGCTCACGGTGGTCAGCGATGCCACGGGATACCTCGCCAAGGCGAAGCCCAAGACCGGTGGCCCACAAACCGCCGACACCGCCTGCCTCGAATTCCGGATCCAGGCGGACGGCACCAAGTCCAACTACGACCTGGCCGGCAACCTCCTGAGTCTGGCGAACTGCTGGTAGGCATGAGCGTTCGTCGGACTGCGGGGTACCTCGCGTGGGTACTCCTGATGGCGTTTTTCTTCGCTAACGTTGAAATCCAGATCGAAGGCAGCGCCGGCTGGGCCGCCAGCCTGCCGACCTGGCGCATCGAGAAGCACTGGCTGCTCGACATCTTCTGGGGCGGCCGCGCCATGACCGGCTACCACGCCTGGGTGTTCTCGTTCATGGCCCTGGTGTTCTTCTCGCCGCTCGCCTTCAACGGCAAGTGGCGCTGGCGCGATGCCGCGCTGGCGCTGGCCGGCGTGGTGACCTTCTGGATGGTAGAGGACTTCGTCTGGTTCGTGGCCAACCCGGCCTATGGCTGGGCCAGGTTCGATCCGGCGCACGTCGCGTGGCATCCGCACTGGCTGCTGGGTGCCCCCGTGGACTACTGGATCGGGCTTGGCGGTGCGGCGCTGATCCTCTGGCTCCTGCATCGAAGCCCTGCGCGGACGGGCTGGAAATGAGGCGCCATTCGCGACGGCACTCTGCCGTGCTCGACGTGCGCCCGGGGCACTGGGCCGAGCGGTTGCACAGCCACGTGCCGGGCGTCCTGCCGGAGAACCTGCACCGCGTCACACCGACGCTCTACCGCAGCGGCCAGCCGCGCCGGGACGATGCGCCCGCGCTGGAGGCGCTGGGCATCCGCACCGTGCTGAGCTTCCGCTCGTTCAACAGTGACGAGCGGGCGCTGGGCGACCATCCCGGCATCGAACGCCAGCGCGTGCGCATCGACACCTGGTCGATCAACGACGACGAGGTGTTGCGGGCGCTCATCGCCATTTGCGCGGCCGAGAAGAAGGGTCCGGTGCTGGTCCATTGCTGGCACGGCGCCGACCGCACCGGCGTGGTGATCGCGCTCTATCGCATGGTGGTCCAAGGCTGGAGCAAGGACGCGGCGCGCCACGAGATGTTCCGCGGTGGCTATGGGTACCACACGCTCTGGCGCAACATCCCGCGCTACCTGGAGCGCGTGAATGTGGAGGCGATGCGCAAGGCGCTTGCCGCGGCAGAGGGAATGGGCGCCGCGCCGCCCAAGTCGACGGTCGACGCCGAAGCGCCTGCGCTGCGCTGAGTCCCTGATCAAGCCCCGCGCGAGGATGCGCGGTCCGCGGGGACTTGGACGGTCTCCCTACTGATGCCGTGCCGCAGCGTGCCGCTTGCGCGTCGCTGCGGCCTTCTTCGCCGATGCCGAGCGTTCTTCCGCCGAGCGCGACGCCGAAGCCGCGCCGCCCAGTCGGCCGCCCTTGCGCGAGGGCGCGTGGTTCTCCGGCTTGCCGCGACCTGAGCCGCTCTTCTTGCCGCCACCGGTTTCCTTGTTCACCGTGGCCCAGGCGCGCCGCTCGGCTTCGCCTTCGCTCACACCGCGCTGCTCGTAGCCTTTTTCGATGTGCTCGGCCTGGCGTTTCTGCTTGTCCGAGTAGGAAGATTTATCACCTCTTGGCATGGTTGGCTCCTGCTTTCTGAAGGATGGAAGCAGCAGCCTGCGACGGTGGTGCGGGCGGCGTGTAGGAATGCCTTGGCATCACGCGTCGGCCAGCGCTTCGGGATAATCGGCGCCACCATGACCGATGCCACTTCCTCGACCGCTCCCGGCGCCGTGCGCCTCAACAAGCGCATGGCCGAACTGGGCCTGTGCTCGCGCCGCGAGGCCGATGCATGGATCGAGCAAGGCTGGGTCAAGGTCAACGGCCAGGTCGCGCCGATGGGCGTGAAGGTGACGCCGGACGACCGCGTCGAGGTCGACAGGAAGGCGCACGGCCACCAGGCCACGCAGGTCACCATCCTGCTGCACAAGCCCATGGGCTACGTGAGCGGCCAGGCCGAGGACGGCCACGAGCCGGCGGTGGTGTTGATCAACCCGCGCACCCATTGGCGCGAGGACCCCAGCACCAACCGCTTCTCGCCGCCGCAACTGCGCGGCCTCGCGCCGGCCGGCCGGCTCGACATCGACTCGGTCGGCCTGCTCGTGCTGACGCAGGACGGCCGCGTGGCGCGTCAGTTGATCGGCGAGGACTCGGGCATGGAGAAGGAATACCTGGTGCGCGTGACCTGGTCGCCGCCCGGCAGCGGCCCCGGCGACAAGGGCGACATCGCGACCGACGTGCAGAAGGTGTTTCCACCCGCGCTGCTCGCGCGACTGCGGCATGGGCTGAGCCTGGACGGCCAGCCGCTCAAGCCCGCGCGTGTGGACTGGCAGAACCCCGAGCAACTGCGCTTCGTGCTCACCGAGGGCAAGAAGCGCCAGATCCGGCGCATGTGCGAGCAGGTCGGCCTGAAGGTGGTCGGCCTCAAGCGCATCCGCATTGGGCGCGTGGTGCTGGGCAACCTGCCGGCCGGCCAGTGGCGCTACCTCGGGCTGCACGAAAAGTTCTAGCCCACCCCCGGGGGCCGTGAACGGGCTTCGCTGCACGCCCTCATGCACGCCTAACAATTCAGGCGTAGCCTCCTCGCCTGGATAGCTCCAGACCGAGGACAACCGTGCGCGCATTGCTGGTGGAAGACGACGAAATGATCGGGCGCAGCCTGCGCCAGGCCCTGGAAGGTGCGGGCTGGTCGGTCGACTGGGTGCGCGACGGCCCGCTCGCGCAAAGCGCGCTCGATGACGGCGACTACACCTGCGTGCTGCTCGACCTCGGCTTGCCGGGCCGGGACGGCGCCGAAGTGCTGCGCCGCGCCCGCGAAAGCGGCGATGCCACGCCGGTGCTGGTGCTCACGGCGCGCGGCGACATCGAGGACCGTATCCACGTGCTCGACCTCGGCGCGGACGACTACCTCCAGAAACCCTTCGCCTTTCGCGAGTTGCTGGCCCGCATGCGCGCCGTCGTGCGGCGGCGTGACGGGGCGGCGCATTCGCTGATCGGCTTCGGCGCGTTGCAACTCGACCTGACCACGCGCGAGGTGCTGCAGAACGGCGTGCGCGAGACGCTCACCGCGCGCGAGTTCGCGCTGCTGCATGCGCTGCTCGAACGCCCCGGCGCCATCCTGTCGCGCGAGCAATTGGAGAACCGGATCTACGGCTGGGGCGAGGAAGTCACCAGCAACGCGGTCGACGTGCTGATCCACGGCATGCGCCGCAAGATCGGGCCGGATGCGATCCGCAACGTGCGCGGTCTGGGCTGGCGCGTCGCGGTGCCCGCATGAGCTGGACCGGCGGGAGCCGCTGGCGCCCGCGCTCCCTGCGCACGCGACTGTTGCTGTGGCTTATCACGCTGCACCTGATCGCCGCGGCCGCCACCGCGTGGTTCTCCTGGGGCGCCTACGGGCGGATGGTGCACACCTTCATGGACGACCAGATGCGGCTGGTGGCCGAGTCCCGTGCCGGCAATCGCAAGCCCGGACCCTTGCAGATGCTGGATGCCACCGACGTGCAGGCGCACGGCGCGGTCGTTGTTCAGGAGTGGTCGGCCGACGGCGCTGCGCCGCTTGCGAGCGCCTATCCGGCCGCGGTCGTCCCGCTGCAGGAGACGCCGGGCTTTGCCGACGTGCGAACGGGCCCGGCCGAGGGGCAAGGCTGGCGCGTCTTCACGGTCCCTCTCGATGAAGAGCAGCCCGGGCATCCTCGCGTGCAGGTCATCCAGAGCGAGGCTTTCCGGCAAAAGCGCATCGCACGCCGCGCGCTCTATGAGGGCCTGCCGCTGGCGCTGATGCTGCCGGCCACGCTGCTGATGCTGTGGCTCATCGTAAGCGCCACCTCGCGCGCGCTGCGCGGCGTGGCGCGCGAGGTGGCGGCGCAGGACGAACGCTCCATGGCCGAGCTGCCGCTGGCGCGCGTGCCCGACGAGATCGGGCCGCTGGTCGCGGCCTTCAACACCCTGCTCGCGCGGCTGCGCAACGCCTTCGTTTCTCAACGCCGCTTCGTGCAGGACGCAGCGCATGAACTGCGCACGCCGATGACCGCCATCGGCCTGCAGCTCGAGAACCTGCGCAGCCATGTGCCAGAGGGCGAGGCGAGCGAACGCTTCTGGCAACTCGAGGCCGGCGTCACCCGCGCGCAGCACCTGATCGAGCAACTGTTGCAACTGTCGCGTCAGGAAGGGGCGGTCGATGATTCGCGTTCGCCGGTCGACGTGGCGGCGCTTCTGCGCGAGAGCCTGGGCCAACGCATGATGCTGGCCGACCAGCGCAGCGTCGACGTCGGCTTCGAGGGCCGCATCGCGCCGGTGCTCGATGCATCGCCGGCCGACCTGCACAGCGTGTTCGACAACCTCGTGGACAACGCCTTGCGCCACACGCCCGAAGGCGGCGCAGTGGACGTGCGCCTGCATGCGATCGAAGGCCGTGCCGTGGTCGATGTCGTCGACGATGGCCCGGGCATCGCGCCCGAATGGCGCGACCAGGTGTTCGACCGTTTCTTTCGCGTGCCGGGCACGCCGCCCGGCGGCAGCGGGCTGGGGCTGGCGATCGCGCAGGCCGCGGCGTCACGCCAGGGCCTGCGCATCGAACTGCGCGACCGGCAGGAGGACGGCGAGGGCACGCAGGGCCTCATCGCGCGCGTGCACCTGCTCACCCCTGCCTAAGACTTTGCTCATGGGACGCTCACTCTGCTTGCCTAGAGTGAAGGCTTTCCAGGAGACACCTCACCATGCAAGCAACCCTTCGACATCTCGTGACCGCCGCGGTGACCGCATGCGCCGCATTGAGCGTGGCGTCCGCCTTCGCGCAGCAGGCGCAGGACGAACGAGAATCCAGCGGCACAGAAGCCATCGGGCAATCCACCAGCCCGAGGATGATGAATTCGACAGTGCGCGCCGAGGACGTTCAGCGCGAGGCCATCGCCGCGGCCCATGCCGGCGGCAACAGCGAGGCCGTCGGCCAGTCGACGGCAGCGCCCGCGTTGAGTTCGAGCATGTCGGCCGACGAGGCTTACAAGGGCGCGGTGGCGGCTTCGCACGCGACCTCCAGCGAGTCCGTCGGCGAGACCACGGCGCACCGGCTGCCAGGCGCCGGCGGCTGAAATCAGGCCTACCCCCGAATGTGCCTGCGGCGCTTGGGCGGTCGCCTGAGGCAGCTCCTCGAGGGGACGCACCCGGCGGCCCGGCAAAGCCGGTTCCCCGGGGGGTGCCCACGAACAAGCGTCTGACAAGCTGATGCTGCTTCAGTCCTCCTTCAGCAAGACGTTGTAGATCACCGCACCGATGATCGCGCCGACGATCGGCGCCACCCAGAACAGCCACAGCTCCGACATCGCATAGGCAGGGCCGAACAGTGCGACGCCGGTGCTGCGTGCCGGGTTCACCGAGGTGTTGGTCACGGGGATCGACACCAGGTGGATCAGGGTCAGGCACAGGCCGATGGCCATGCCGCCGAAGCCGGCGGCTGCACGCTTGGCCGTCGCGCCGAGGATGACGATCAGGAACACGGCCGTCAGCACGATCTCGGTGACCAGCGCGGCCGTCATGTTGAACTTGCCTGGCGAGTGCTCGCCGAAGCCGTTGGTCGCGAAGCCGCCGATCTCCGCGCCGGCCTTGCCGGTGGCGATCACATAGAGCACGCCGCCTGCCGCGATGGCGCCCAGCACCTGCGCGATGACATAGCCCGCGAGTTCCGATGCGCGAAAGCGCCCGCCGAGCACGAGGCCCACCGACACGGCCGGGTTGAAGTGTCCGCCCGAGATCGGGCCGAAGGCATAGGCGCCGGTGAGCACCGTCAGCCCGAAGGCCAGCGACACGCCGAGAAAGCCAATGCCCAGTTGAGGAAACGCGGCCGCCAGGACTGCGCTGCCGCAGCCGCCGAAGACAAGCCAGAAAGTACCGGCGAACTCGGCTGACCACTTCTTGAAAGTGCTGTGTTCCATATCCCTGAAGTCCTTGTAGTGAATGCAAAAAAACGCCCGAACGGGGTCGGGCGGGGCGGATTGTGGAAGCGATATCGGCGCTTTGGCGACGTCTTGCGACCTGTGGTCATCGTCGGCGCGGAACCTGTTCACGAATCCCCCGGCTTTCCGGCGCCGGCGCGGCTATCCTGCGGTTTCATCTCAATTCACGGGGTTGCCGCATGTCTCCAGTTGCTGTCCAGGCCGTCGCCATCCGCTTGCCAGTTGACCTGGCCTTGCCATCCCGGGTCGATCCCCCGCGGGCATCGGTACAGGCACGGCGTGGCCTCGGGCGTTGGGCCGTGGCGGCAGCCGCGGCCTCCCTTTGCATGAGCACGTGGGCGCAACAGGGCACGGTCAATGCGCTGTGCAGCACCGATGCGGGCTGGTGCGAGGCCGCTGCGGCCGAGTTCACGCGCGCCACCGGCATCAAGGTCAACCAGGCGCACAAGGGCACCGGCGAGATCGGCGCGCAATTGCGCGCCGAGGCGGCCAATCCCAAGACCGACATCTGGTGGGGCGGCACCGGCGATCCCTTCCTGCAGGCGGCCGAGCAGGGCCTGCTCGATGCCTACCGGCCGACCTACCTGAACGACCTGTTCGACTGGTCCGTGCGGCAATATGCGATGAGCGGCAACCAGGTTGGCGGCTTCTACACCAGCACCATCGGATTCGGCTTCAACACCGACGTACTCCGCAAGAAGAAGCTGCCCGAGCCCAGGTGCTGGGCCGACCTGGTCAAGCCCGAGTACAAGGGCGAGATCGAGATCTCGCATCCTGCCACCAGCGGCACGGCGTACACCATCATCGCGGGCCTGGTGCAATTGATGGGCGAGGATGCCGCCTTCGACTACATGAAGAAGCTGCACAGGAACGTCACCAGCTATACCCGCAGCGGCCAGGCGCAGGCGCCCAGCGTGGCCAAGGGCGAAGTCGGCATCGGCGTGAGTTTCCTGTTCGGCTTCGAGCGCTGGCGCTACGACAAATTTCCGGTGAAGACCGCATCGCCCTGCGAGGGCGCGGGCTACGAGATCGGCGGCATCGCGCTCGTCAAGGGCGCACGCAACAAGGCCAACGCTGTTCGGTACTACGACTGGTTGATGAGCCCGGCGGGCCAGTCCATCGGCGCGAAGGCCGGCAGCTTCCAGACCCCCGCCAACAAGACCTTCAAGCCCGACCCGCGCATCCCCTCATCGGACGGCGTCAAGCTCATCAAGTACGACTTCGAGAAGTACGGCAAAGCCGCCGAGCGCAAGCGGCTGATCGACAAGTGGACAAGCGAGGTCGAGTCGCAGCCACGCTAAGTCGGCCGGGGGCCCGGCCCGAACACCGCGGAACCGGGTTTGCCGGGCTGCGGGTGTTGCCGCCGCCAGCGCCTGGATGAGCGACCCGAAGCGTCGTGAGCCCGGCGTCGAGCCTCAGGTGCTGCAGGCCTTGTTGTGTGAGGCGTGCATGCCCTTCGCCTTGGCGTCGGCCTCGCTCAGGTACTCGCCCTTCTTGGTCTTGCCGTAGTACTTGTCGCCCATGCAGTGGTAGACCTTGGTCTCGTCGTTGGCCCACACCTTGCCGGCGCCGCCGCCGGGCGCTTGCACCATCGATGCGGTCTTGTCGGTGGAAGCCGGTGCCTTTGCCGCGGTGGCTGCGGGCTTGGCCATGGCGGGCGCGGCGGCAGCGGCTGCTGGCGCTGCTGCGGCTGTTGCTGGCGCTGCCGCGGCGGCCGGCGCAGGCGCCGCAGCGCCGGCAGTCTTGCCGTACCAGGTCTTGATCCCCTTGTGGCCGCGGCACGCGCCCGACTTGGTCTCGGGGCTGGCGTAGCTGTCGTCCTTGCATTGCACGGTGGTGCCGGCCGGTGCGTCGGCGGGCACCTGCGCCTGAGCGGCGACGGCGCCGAACAGAAGGCACGACGCGGCTAGCAGCGACCGGGTGGGATGAGAAAAGTTCATGGCGTTCCCTGTGTGGAGGTTGTGGATCGATCTGCAGCTTGGCCCCTCAACCCCACGTCAACCTGACCAGGACCTACCGCTCGCGCTGCACCGCGAAGTCCGCCGTCGCGGCGCTGCGCACATACACCTGTACCTTCGTCCCCTCGCGCACCGCCGGCATCCACGGCAGCGGCAGGTTGTCGGGCACCAACTCCACCTCGTAGGCGCCCGCGGCCACGGCCGGAAAGCTGTAGTAACCCTGCGCGTCGGTGCGCGCCACGTAGCGGCCGTTCAGCATCACGGTGACGTTGGGCACGCCGCCTTCGCTCGCCTCGCGCTTGCCGTTGTGGTCCTGGTCGAAGAACACATGGCCTTCGACGCGGCCAGAGCCCGCACCCGGAGCGCCGCCGATCGGCGCACTGCTGCTGCCCGCGCGGCTCTCGTAGCGCAGCGCCAGCAGCATCGACCGCCCTGAAGGCTGCACCAGCGTGGGCTGCAGCGTCGCCACCGTCAGCGCGGAAAGCACGGCCGGGTTCAACTGCTCCTGCCCGCGCGACGCCGCGTATTGGGCGACGAACGACCAGCCCGGCGCCAGCGGCCACACCAGCCGCACGTTGGCGTTCAGGAAGCGGTTGGCGGTGTCGCCCACGCCCTGGCTGCCACGCACCGTGAGGTCGAGGCGCGCACCGCTTGTGCCCGGCAGCGGCGCGGTGCCCAGCACGCCCCACTGCACGCTGCGCGCGGTGTCGCCGCCCTGGTACGAATGCTCGAAGGCCAGCGTGGTCGACAAGGTCTGGCTCTCGCCCACCTTCCAGCTGTGGTCCACGCCCGTGCGCACGACGCGCAGGTCCTTCCCGAGCGCGACGTCCGTCCGCCACTGCGTGTAGCCCCACGCCGACTGGTGCTCCCACGTCAACTGCGCGGACTGCGCCGCATACGCCCCGCTGCGAACGGCCACGTTGCCCGAGACCGCGTCGCGCGAATCGAGACGGTAGCGGCCGAAGACGTTCACATACAACGAGCGGTTCTGCGGGCCGGTGACGCTGTCGCTCCATTCGGTGTTGAGGCCGAGCTGCCACTGGCGCGTCTGCATGTCGCCGCGCCAGGTCATGCCCTTGATGTTGGCCGGCAGCCCGTCCGCGCCCCACCGCAACTGCGGCTCGAAGTAATAGGCGGAGGCCGACTGCTGCAGCCACGCGCTGCGCCAGTTGGCGTCGACCCAGGCGCCGCTGGCCGAGTCGCGGCCGGCGAGCGAATAGCCGCTAGAAGGCTGGCTCGTGCTGCCCACCACATTGCCCTGCACCCGCATGCCGCCGACGCGCTCGCCGATGCCGCCCTGCCCGGCGCCGAGCGTATCGGCCCACGGCGCGACGCCTTGCCATGACGCCGCGGCCCACAGCGCACGGGTGTCTTGCCGGAAGCCCGCCACGCCGTTCGGATTGACATCGCGGCTTTCGATGAACTGCGCGGCGGCGTCGACGCGCCCCGGCGCATCCGGTTGGTCGGCGCCGGCGAGCTGGGTCTGCGCGCCGAAGCCTGCGGCGGTGCCCTTGCCCGTCGCGAAGCCCTGCGAGTCGAGGCCGGAGAAGTAGCCGAGGCGGCCGGCCGAGGCATTGAAGCTGGTGCGTCCGGGGCGCTCGAGCGTCGCCGCCATGCCCTCGATCGACAGGGCCGGGAGCGTCACGCGGCCGATGCCGCGCCCCATCGGCGCGACGGCCATGTTGATGTTGCCGGCGCTGCTGTTGCCGAACCAGCCGCCGTCGAAGGGCATCGCGCGCTGGTCGATGCGCCAGGTGTTGCCGGTCTCGTAGCGATAAGGCGCCAGGGTGTAGTTCGCGCCGAAATTGCCGGCGATCGCCGTGTCGGAATAGGTGTTGCGATAGCGGTTGAGGTTCAGGTTGGCCGACAGTGCGCCGTAGTCGGGCGTGTCGACGTAGCCGGAGAACAGCAGCGCTTCATTGCGCGCCTCGGCCTGGCCCGATTGCCGTGTGGACTGCAATTCGGCACTCCAGCCGCGCGGCCAGCCGGAGGTCGCTGCGGGGTCCGCTTCGGCCAGGTCGGCTTGCGGCCCGGCGTCGAGCACGCGGTCCTCATAGACGCTGGCCGCGGGCGCCGTCTGCGCCAGGGCGCTGGCCCCGCAGAGTCCCAGCGCCGCCGCGCAGGCGAGCCGGCGCGTCATCGCGCGAAGCGCTTGTCGATCGCCGTCGTGCCGCTGCGTCCCCACTCGACCTTGCCCTGGATGGTCAGTGGGAAGGCCACGGCCACGGCGGCATCAGCGTCGCCTGGCTTGCTCGGGACGAGGGCCACGTCGCGCGTGTCGCCGGGCAGGATGGCCAGGGCCTCAGGCTGGAATTCGAGCCGGGCGTCGCTGGCGTCCGTCCCGGCCAGGTAGCCTGCGAGGCGACCGTGCGCGTTGCCGGTGTTGCGCACGCGGAGATAGGGCAGGGCCTGACCGTCGACCTGCCTCACGCCGCTGCCGGTCACGTCGATGACGGGCGACACCTTGCCCACGGCCACATAGACGATCACCGCGATGCGGCCCGAGAACGTCAGCGGCATGCCCGCCGCCGAAGCGTCGTCCTTGCCTTCCACCATCAGTGCGAAGCGGCACTCCACCGGCGGCGTGTCCGGCGGCGGCACGACTTCGAAGCGGAAGCGATAGGGCCGTCCCTGGCCGATGCTGAGCTCGCGCCGCTCGATTGCCACCCACGGCCGGCAGCTGCCCGGCGCCAGCGCATCGGAGAACTCGACGCTGCCGTCGGGCTTCATGCGCCAGTCGGCGGTGCGGACCGTGTAGCTGCCCGAACCCGCCGCGGTGTGCGTCAACTCGATGGTGTCGCGAACGCGGTCGCCCGCCTCGGCCTCCAGTTCGAAGCGTGGCGGCGAAATGGCGAGCGCGAACTGCGCATGCGCAGGCAAGGCCACGGCTGCGCACCAGAGCGCGGCAGCGAGCCGGCAGCCCGCGCGCCAGCGAAGCAGGTGCGGCTTCATGGAGTGACCTCGATCTCGAAATGGAACTGGAGCGCCTGTGCGCGCGCGAGCCGCCGGCCGTCGGCCGTGAGCTGGAACAGCAGCGTCTCCTGCAGGAAGGGCTCGCTCACCACGCCTTCGAACACCACGGTGCGGGTGCCGGCCCGCATCTGGCCCGGCAGCAGGCGACCCTGCGTGCGCCAGCTCACGCTCAACTGGTCGCCTTCGGTGGGCGCCAGCGCAAGGTAGATGCGGGCTTGCCGATGCACCCACGCGCCGAGGTTGAGCCGGGCCGCGACGGCCACCTGGCCTTCGACCGTGTTGTCGGCGGCGCGCCCGGGTGCCAGGCGGCGCCAGCGCATGGGTGTCACGGCCGGGCTGCTGACGGTGCCGGTGTCGTCGATGCGGTAGGTGGTCGCCGCCATCGCCGGGGGTGCGGGCAGCGCGCTCGCCGCCAGGGCCAGCGCCTTCGTGAGCGCGCGGGTCCCGCGCAGCGCGAGGTGCTTCATGGCGCGGTCAGCGTGTAGACGGCGCGGCCCGAATAGGTGCCGCCGGGCACCAGCCGTGTGTTGAGGTAGCGAAACGCGAGGCAGCTCTCGAACCACGTATTGCGCGCGACCGAGAGCAAGGTGCTGGTCGCGCCCGTGCCCGGGAATCGGCCGCTGGGAATGGTCGGCGTGACATCTTCCAGGCCAGCCGAGGTCCACTCGATTTCGCTGAAGGGCAGCGTGGCGCCGCTCGCGCTGACCAGGTTGGGAGGCGCGGTCACGGTGAGCGTGGCCGCGGCACCCGCACCGGCACCCGGCACGCGGAAAAAGCCGCCCACGTACACCTCTCCGTTGACCGTCGGCGTGCAGTAGCCCGCGAAGTCGTCGTAGGGACTGTTGCTGACCGGGCTGTCGGTCGCCATGGCATAGGGGGTGCCGGAGCCTGAGCCCGCCGCAGGCACCGTCACGCTGACCTGGTTGACGGTGCTGTTGTTGGGGGGAAGGCCGCCGCCCGCGAGCACGGCGCCCAGCGAACTGCCGACGCCCACCTGCAGGTACAGCGTGCGGCTGCCGGCCGTGATGGCGATGGTGTACGCCTGCGCATCCAGCGCGGCGGCCAGCAAGGCGAGCAGCATCGCCGACGCGCGCAGGCGTGGCGATGCGCCCGGAGCGGGGACGCGTGTGTCCATGGCGCGCAGGCCGTGTCCGTGCGGCGAGGGCTGGGCCCGACGCTCAGGGCACTGCTGTGGCGGTGTAGGTCACTCGTCCGTTGTTGGCTGCCGTGTCGCCGTAGACGCCGGCCGGCAGTGCCGCGGTATTGGCATAGGCGAAGACCCAGCTGCCCTCGCGACGCACCAGCCCCGCGGGGCTGCCGCCGCCGGCCCCGGTCAGCGCCACCGCTGCCGAAGTGCCGCCGGAGGCGCCGGTCGTGAAGGCCGGGTGCGGAATGGCGATGTTGGAATAGCCTGCCGTCGGGGTCGCCAGCGACGCCGTCGTGACGGCGATGTCGGACCACGGCACGGAGGCGGCGCCGCCAGCGGTCATCGGGCCGGTCGTGGTGCTGGTCAGGTCGACCCGGCTGCCGGTGTTGGAGTAGACCCGCACGGTCACGCCGGTGCCGCCGAGGAGGTCGCCGCCGGTGGTCGGCGCCACGGCGGTTCCGTTGCCGACGTTGCCCGCGGGCACGTCGAATTCGATCTTGTTGATGGTGCCGAGGGCCGCCAGCGGCGCCGCTGCACCGGTGCCGACCTGGAGAAACAGCACCTTCGGGATGGTGATCCTGAAGTCGAGTCGTGCACTGGCGGGCGCGGGCGCCGCGGCGGTGAGGCTGTTGGTGACGGTGGATTCGGCCTGGGCGGCCAGTGGCACGAGCAACGCGGCGAGCGCGGACGCGAGTAACAGCTTTTTCATATTCGATCCCTGAGTGACTGACAAAGAAGGGTGACAGGCCTTGCCGACGCAAATGTAAGCCGCACCCTGCGAAACTGGGCGCATTCGTCATTCAAACTGTTCTCAACCTTCAATAAATCACGAAAAGGCGTATGGAAAATGCATCAGGCTTTTGTGCCTGTCAGTGAAATGGATTACAAGGCGCGCCGCGCCGCGCTTGAAAATACGGCTGCAATGACCAACTGAACCCGGGCGGCTCCGACCGGCTTTGATCGGCCGCCCTTTTGACCATCGAAAACTCTTATTTCCATGACCAGCGCCAGCACCAAACTCCCGTTCCAGGCCGAAGTCGCCCAGCTGCTTCACCTCGTCACCCATTCGCTCTACTCGAACAAGGAAATCTTCCTGCGCGAGCTGATCTCGAACGCATCGGACGCGTGCGACAAGCTGCGCTTCGAGGCGATCAACGACAGCGGCCTGTACGAGGACGCGCCCAATCTCGAGGTGCGCGTGTCCTTCGACAAGGCCGCCCGCACGCTCACCATTGCCGACAACGGCATCGGCCTCAGCAAACAGGAAGCCATCGACAACCTCGGCACCATCGCCAAGAGCGGCACCAAGGACTTCATGAGCAAGCTCAGCGGCGACCAGAAGGCCGACGCGCAGCTCATCGGCCAGTTCGGCGTGGGCTTCTACTCGGGCTTCATCGTGGCCGACAAGATCACCGTCGAATCGCGCCGCGCCGGCATGGTGGCGGGCGAAGGCGTGCGCTGGGTGAGCGGTGGCGCCGGCGACTTCGAAGTGGAATCCATCGACCGCCCGCAGCGCGGCACCAGCGTCACGCTGCACCTGCGCGAAGACGCGGAGGACTACCTCAACGCCTGGAAGCTCAAGCAGGTCATCGGCAAGTATTCCGACCACATCTCGCTGCCCATCCTCATGGAAAAAGAGGAATGGAAAGAGGGCGAGAACGACCAGCCCGGCGACATGGTGAAGACCGGCGAATGGGAGCCGGTCAACAAGGCCAGCGCCCTCTGGACCCGCGCCAAGAAGGACATCACGCCCGAGCAGTACAGCGAGTTCTACAAGACCATCAGCCACGACTACGAGGCGCCGCTGGCCTGGAGCCACAACCGCGTCGAAGGCAGCACCGAGTACACGCAACTGCTGTTCATCCCGTCAAAGGCGCCGATGGACCTGTGGAACCGCGACAAGAGCGCAGGCCTCAAGCTCTACGTCAAGCGCGTCTTCATCATGGACGATGCAGAGGCGCTGCTGCCGAGCTACCTGCGCTTCGTCAAGGGCGTGATCGACTCAGCCGACCTGCCGCTCAACGTGAGCCGCGAACTGCTGCAGGAAAGCCGCGACGTGAAGGCCATCCGCGAAGGCAGCACCAAGCGTGTGCTGTCGATGCTGGAAGACCTGGCGAACAAGGCTGCCGCAGCCACAGCCGAGCCTGCTGCACCCGCCGCCGACAAGCCTGCTTCCGATGAAGTCACCGATGTGGTCGACAAGAAGGAAGAAAGCGAATCGAACAGCGAGGACGCCGGCAAGTACGCGAAGTTCTACGCCGAGTTCGGCGCCGTGCTGAAGGAAGGCCTGGGCGAGGACCACGGCAACCGTGACCGCATCGCCAAGCTGCTGCGCTTCGCCTCCAGCACCACCGACACCGTGAGCGTGGGCCTGGCCGACTACAAGGCCCGCATGAAGGAAGGCCAGGACGCGATCTACTACATCACGGCCGACACGCTCGCCGCCGCGAAGAACAGCCCGCAGCTCGAACTGTTCAAGAAGAAGGGCATCGAGGTCCTGCTGATGACCGACCGCGTCGACGAATGGGCGCTGAGCTACCTGCACGAGTTCGACGGCACGCCGCTGCAAAGCGTGGCCAAGGGCGCGGTCGACCTCGGCAGCCTGCAGGATGAAGACGAGAAGAAGGCCGCCGAAGCCGCCGCGGAGACCTTCAAGCCTGTGCTCGAACGCCTGAAGGAAGCGCTGAAGGACAAGGCCGAGGACGTGCGCGTGACCACGCGCCTGGTCGATTCACCGGCCTGCCTGGTGGTCAAGGACGGCGGCATGAGCACGCAGCTCGCCCGCATGCTGAAGCAGGCCGGCCAGCCCGCGCCCGACCTGAAGCCCGTGCTGGAGGTCAATGCCGAGCACGCGTTGGTGAAGAAGCTGGAGACATCGGCACATTTCGACGACCTGGCCAACATCCTGTTCGACCAGGCCTTGCTGGCCGAGGGTGGACTGCCGCAAGATCCCGCTGCCTATGTGCGCCGCGTCAACGCTCTCCTGATTTAGGCTCGGGCGCGATGGTCGGGCACCGAGTCCGGCCGTTCATTCAGGGAAGTGCCATGACCATCGCCAGTTCACATCAAAGTCCCGCCTCCCGCACCATGCGCCACATCGGCGCGTGCGGCGCCCTGCTTGCGGCCAGCCTCGCGGTGGGCGGGTGCGCAGTCGGCGCCGGCATCGCGGTGCCGATCGTCCCGGGCATCTCGCTGAGTCTCGGCGTCGGCCCCGGCGGACCGGCCCTCGGCATCAACACCGGCTGGGGCCCGCTGGGCGCAGGCGTCGGCATCAATCACCTGGGCCAGGTCTACGCCAGCGCAGGTGCAGGACTGGGTGTTGGCGTCGGCGTTGGCGGGGTGGGCGTGGGGGTTGGCAAGAGCGTGATCCTGCATGACCCGCAGGCGTCGGCGCAAAGCGCGATCGTGGTCGGCGCCGCGCCGCTGGGGTCGCCCGGGAACCCGATCGCGCCCTGAGAAGGTGTGAATATTTCTACTGCGGACCCTCGCTACGAAGTCTTCACACCTTCTGAGGCGAATCCCCAGGCGGTCGAGGCTCTTGGCGCATGCCATTCGGGCGTCTTCAGCGGTGGTACGAGAGGGCCTGTTCGTCCGCCTTTTGGTGATCGAGCGTATGCGCGCCGAAACCGCGAAACAGCCCGCCGGCCATGTCGACGGCCGAATAGGCCATCACCAGCAGCGCCGTGCCAAGCCAGCGCAGGCCGCGCACGCGGGGGAGGTCCTGGTGGTTGATGGCGCGCAGGCTGAAGACCATCCGTGACGCTTGCACGCACAGCGTGCCGATGGGGCCGCTGCGAGCCAGCCACTGCAGCGGCGCGGGCACGCAGGTCTCGACCAGCAACGGTGTCAGGCCGCGGCTGTCCTGCCCTCGCAACCAGCGCAGCTTGAACCAGTCGCGGCGCGTGCCTGGAAGACGGTGCTGGGTGTGGGCGCGGGCCTCGTAGCAGACCGGCACGCCGGCCGCCTGCAGCCGCAGGCCCAGCACTTCGCATTGGGCGCGGTAGACGCCGTCCAGCACCTGGTAGCTGTACCGCTCGAACACGTCCCGTCGGAACACCACGTTGTTCGCATAGAAGTTGCGCGTGCCGCCCTGGCGCAGTGGGCTCGGGAAATACATGAAGTCCAGCGTTGTCAGCGCGATGCCCGTCAGGCTGGTGTCGTAGCTTGTGCGACCGGCAACGACCGAGGGCCCCTCGGGGCCGTCGAGCGGCTCGAGCAGGCGTTCGAGCCAGTCGGCCGCCGGCAGGCAGTCGGCATCGGCAAAGGCGACGTAGTCGCAAAGCGCCGCATCGGTCATGTCGAACCCGACGTTCTTGGCATCGTAGTAGCCGGTGTAGGGGTCGATCGCGACGAAGTCGATCGGCCGCTGAGCAAGGCGCTCGATGCTCTTGCAGATGTGGGGAGGAAGTCCGTCGTGCGTGATGACGACCTGTGCGAGCGACGTCAGCGGCAGCGTCTGCTGGCCCAACAGCAAGATCAGCCGCTGCAGGCTGGAGGAGACGAGCTCCATGCCGGGGCCGTCGTGAAGATTGTTGGTTTCGAGCACCAGCGCCGTACGCGCCGCGGTTGCACTTGACATGGTGGGTCCCTGAAGTTGCGAGGTATGTTCCTCGTTGAGGCGGAATTTACTCCTTTTCATTCAGGGAAAAGTGCGACCGCGAGTGGCCTGGATGCCCGCTCTCGCGGCGTTTGCCGCGATGAAGCGCATTGCGCCGGTGTAGGACTTGACTGTTGCGCGGGAAGCACGGGAAAGCGTGTCCGCCGGCCGGCTTGCCCACGTCCTTGGTGCGACGCGTCGGCGCTCAGCCGGTGATGTCGGCCGCCTTGAGGAAGCCATCCCCCGGCGTCAGCGGCGCGTGCCGATAGCTGGCCGGCGTGCGGCTCAGCTTCACCGGCGCACCGATGCCGCGGTAGCTGCCTTCCAGTTCCACCACCATCTCGCGGTGCGCGGTGTGCGGATGGTTCAAGGCCGCGTCGACCGGCAGCACCGGAGCCGCGGGAACGCCAGCGGCCATGAGCTGGTCGACGAGCGTGCGCCCGTCGAAGGAGGCCAGCGCCGCCTCGAGCTTTTCCTTGAGCGCGACGCGGTTCGTGGAGCGCGAGCCGGCGTCGCGGAACAACGGGTCTTGCGCGAATTCGGCTTGGCCGATGACGCGGCAGAAGCTGGCGAACTGCCGGTCGTTGCCCACCGCCAGGAAGATCGGGTCGGTGCCGGTGTTGAGCGCGTCGTAGGGGTAGATGTTGGGGTGCGCGTTGCCGGTGCGCTTCGGCTTGCGGCCATCCATGAACCAGTTGGCCGCGTGCGGGTGCAACAGCGAGAGGCCGCTGTCGTACAGGGCCGCCTCGACAAACTGGCCCTTGCCACTGCGCTGGCGCTCCTGCAAGGCGAGCAGCACGCCGATCACGGCGTTGAGGCCGGTCACCATGTCGACCACCGGCAGGCCCACGCGCAGCGGGTCGCCCGAGGCTTCGCCGTTGATGCTCATGATGCCGGTCATGGCCTGCACCGCGGCGTCGTAGCCCGGCAGCGCGCCGAGCGGGCCGTCGGCACCGAAGCCCGACACGCGGCACCAGACCAGCTTGGGAAAGCGCTTCGACAAGTCGTCGTAGCCAATGCCCCAGCGCTCCATCGTGCCGGTCTTGAAGTTCTCGATCAGCACGTCGGCCTCGGCCACCAGTGCCAGCAAGGCTTCGCGGCCTTGCTCGCTGCCGAGGTCGAGCGACATGGTGCGCTTGTTGCGGTTGAGCCCGTGGTAGTACGAGGCCACGCCGTCGCGGAAGGGCGGGCCCCAGGTGCGCGTGTCGTCGCCCTGTGGCGGCTCGACCTTGAGCACGTCGGCGCCGTGGTCGCCGAGGATCTGGCCGCAGTACGGGCCGCCGAGGATGCGCGAGATGTCGAGCACGCGGATGCCCGCGAGGGCGCCGGTGTTGGCTGGGGTGGTCATCGAAGACTTCCTTTGGGGAACTTGAGAGGGGTCGAGGGTCAGGCGCTCGCGGCGCGCTCGACCAGCTTGAAGGTGCCGGTCGCCAGCGCCAGCAGCTCGCCCTGCACGTTGCGCGCCTCGCCGCGCACGAAGCACAGCGAGCGGCCGCGCCGCTCACAGGTGGCGGTGCCGATCACGTCGCCGTTGCAGGGGGCGACGAAGTGCAGGGCCATGTCGACCGTGACGACGCCGAAGCGCACCGGCGCATGCGCGCGCGCGGCGCTGGCCAGCGTGCAGTCGAGCAGCACCGCGAGCGCACCGCCATGCACGTCGCCGCGGCTGTTGGTGTGCAGTTCGTTGCGCGGCATGCGCACGGTGGCGTGCATGTCGCCGATCTTCTCGCCGCGCAAGCCGAATGCCTGCGCCATCGGCATCGGCAGGCCGAACAGCATGCCCGGGGCTTCGTTCTCGAAGGGTTTCATGCCGAGTGCGCGAGGCCCTTGGCGTGCAGCTCGGCGATCTGCGATGCATCCATCGACAGCCAGTGCGCGAGGACTTCATCGGTGTGCTGGCCCAGCTGCGGCGGCGCGCGGTAGCTCACCGGGCTGTCGCTCATGTTGAGCGTGCTGCGCAGGATGGGAATGGTGCGGCCGCTGCCGTGGTCGACCTGCACCGTCATCTTGCGGTGGCGCACCTGCGGGTCTTCGAAGACCTGGTCCATCGTGTTGATGCGGGTGCAGGGAACCTGGGCGGTCTCCAGCAACGCGAGCCAGTGCGCGGTGGTTTCGCGCGCGATCCTTGGTTCCAGTTCGGCGTGCAGCGCCTCGCGCTCGACGACGCGCTGGCCGTTGGTGGCGAACCGCGGGTCGGTCACCAGTTCCGGGCATCCGAGCACGCCGCACATGGCGACGAACTGCCGGTCATTGCCTGCCGCCATCACCGCCCAGCCGTCGGCCGTACGGAACACGCCCGAGGGCGCTGCGATCGGGTTGTTGTTGCCCTGGCGCGAAGGCACTTCGCCGTTGAGCAGGAAGCCCTGCGCCAGGTGCACGTTGAAGCCGATGCTGGCATCGAGCATGGCCGCGTCGATGAACTGCCCGCGTCCGGTGACGCCGCGCTGGATCAGCGCACCCAGCACGGCCAGGCTGGCCTGGTAGCCGGTGACGAGGTCGGTGGTCGGGATCGCGGTGCGCATCGGCGCGCCGTCGGCCGGGCCGCAGGTGCTCATCATGCCGGTCATGGCCTGCATGATGAAGTCGTAGGCCGGACGCGGTGCATAGGGGCCGTCCTGCCCGAAGCCCGTGACCGAGCAATAGATCAGGCGCGGGTTCAGCTCGCGCAGCGTCTCGTAGTCGAGCCCGTAGCGGCGCAGCGTGCCGGCCTTGAAGTTCTCGACCAGCACGTCGCATTCGGTCGCCAGCGCGCGGACGAGATCGGCGCCCTCGGGTTTCGAGAAGTCGATGGCGATGGAGCGCTTGTTGCGGTTGCAGGCCAGGAAGAAGTTGGAGTCGCGGCCCTTGCCGGGCTGCGGCGCTTCCATGGCCACGCCGAGTTCGCGCGCGTCGTCGCCGCGGCCGGGCGCTTCGATCTTCACGACGTCGGCACCCAGGTCGCCGAGCAGCTGGGCGCACCAGGGGCCAGCCAGTACGCGGCTCAGGTCTAGCACGCGAACGCCGTCGAGGGCGCGGGGGGATGTTGTTGCAGTGGTCATCGGATGTTCATTCCAGCAGGCCGGCCTTGCGCAGGCGCGCAACACGATCTTTCTCGCGGGCATAGGCCGAGAGGGCGTACTTGCGATAGTCCTCGGGCCCCATGTAGTTGACCGACTGGTTCAACTTGTCGAGCACGGCCAGGCCGGCGGGCGATTCGAGCGCCTTCTTGAATGCATCGTGGATCACCTTGACCTTGGCCGGGTCCATGCCGGCCGGGCCCGCGATGCCGTAGGGCGATTCGATGAAGGCGTCGACGCCTTGCTCCTTGAGCGTCGGCAGGTCGGGGTAGCGCTTCACGCGCTTGGGCGTGAGCATCGCGAGATAGCGCATCTTGCCCGCCTCGATGTGCGGAGTGGCCACGCCAGACAGCGGCGCCGCGTCGATGTGGCCGCCGAGGATGGCGGTGGCCACGTCCGCGTCGCCCTTGTACGGGACCATGTTGAACTGCAGGTTGGCAGCGGCGCCGATCTCATCCATCACGATGCGCGGCGTGCCGACCGCGCCGGTGGCGCCCACGTTGACCTTGCCCGGACGCTTCGCGACATCCGCGGCAAAGTCCTTCCACGTCTTCCACGGCGCATCGGCCTTGACCGTGAGGCCGAAGGTGTAGTCCGACAGCATCAGGATGTACGAGAAGCTGGTGGCTGGGTCGAAAGTGACCTTGTTGACGTAGGGCTCGCGGTAGACGGAAGCGGGCAGCACCGCGAGCAAGTAGCCGTCGGGGTTGGCGCGCGGCATCGCGGCCGCGGCGTTGATGCCGTTGGCGCCAGGCTTGTTGTCGAGCACGATGGCCTGGCCCAGCAGCTTGCCGGCCTCATCGGCCAGCACGCGCAAGTGCTGGTCGGTCGGGCCGCCGGCGGCGTAGGGGACGATCAGGGTGATCGGCTTGTCGGGATAGCCGGCCGCCATCGCGCTGCCGGCGGTGCAGGCCAGTGCGGCGGTTGCGGCGGTCAGAAGGTGTCTGCGGGTGAGTGGGAAGGTCATGTCTTGTCTCCTTGATGTTGTTGGATTCGAGGCCTGTTCACACTGGCGTTAGTCGAGCTGGGCGCCCGATTGCTTGACGACGCTGGCCCATTTCGTCGTCTGCGTACTGATGAACTTGCCGAGTTGCTCGGGCGCGGTCGACGGGGCCGGCTCCAGCCCTTGCGCCGCGAACAGTTCCTTCACCTTGGGCGTGGCCATCACTTCGGCGAAAGCCTTGTTGAGCTTGGCGATGCGATCCGGCGGCGTGCCGGCCGGCGCGACGATGCCGAAGAACACGCTGACGTCGTAGCCCGGCACACCTTGCTCCGCCACGGTCGGCACGTTGGGGAGTGCCTGCGAGCGCGTGGCGGTCGTGATGCCGAGGGCGTGCAGCTTGCCGGACTTGACGTAGGGCAGGGCGGTGAGCACGTCGGTGAAGCTCATGCTGACCTGGCCGCCGAGCAGGTCGGTCAAGGCCGGGCCGGTGCCCTTGTACGGGATGTGCTGCAGGTCGACGCCGGCCATGGTGTTGAACATCACGCCAGCCAGGTGCGACGAGGCTCCGTTGCCCGAGGAGGCATAGCTCAGCTTGCCGGGGTTGGCCTTGGCATAGGCGATGAGTTCCTTCACGTTCTTGACGGGCACCGCCGGATTCACGACCAGGATGTTCGGCAGGTGGCCGACCTGGATGATGGGCGCGAAGCTTTTCACCGGGTCGTAGCCGATCTTGCGATAGAGGCTGGAGTTGATGGCGAGCGGGCCCGAGGTGCCGAACAGCAGGGTCTGGCCGTCGGGCGCGGCGCGCGAGACGTATTCCGCGCCGATGTTGCCGCCGGCGCCGGCGCGGTTCTCCACGATCATGGGCTGGCCGAGGCGGTCCTTCATCTCCGCGGCGAGGGTGCGCGCCATGGCGTCGGTCGGGCCACCGGGCGGGAAGGGGATGACCAGCATGATGGGCTTGTCGGGAAAGCCTTCCGCGTGGGCCGCGGGCAGCAGCGGGAGGGCTGCAACGCAGGCAAGCAACAGGGTCTTGAACAGTTTCATGTTTGTCTCTGGTGATCTTCTTGGGGCTGTGTCAGGCGGGGATCGCGGCGGTGGCTGGCGCAGCTTGCGTCCAGTCGGCCGGGATGCCTGTGGGTGCGAGCGGGTCGCGCGGCAGCACGCGGTGCAGCAGCACGAGTTGCGACCATTCGATGCGCTGGGACGAGCCGCCGCGTGCGCCTTCCCAGGCCATCGCGATGGCGCTGCACGTGTGGTACAGCGCGGAGGCGGCCTGGCGGGCGATGACGTCGCCGTCCTTGGCTGCTTCGGATGCTTGCATAGCAAGGGCGCAGGCGCGGTCCAGTGCGCCGCGCAGTGCGGTCGCGAAGGCCGGCGCGATGGGCGCATCGTCGAGCAGCGCGCCGAAGTGCGCCTGCAGCGCCGGCAGCGAGTTCTCGCGCGTCACCGCGCGGATCACGTCGAGCGCGACGATGTTGCTGGTGCCTTCCCAGATCGAGCCCAGGTGCGCGTCGCGCACGAGGCGCGGGTCGGACCATTCCTCGATGTAGCCGCAGCCGCCGCGCACTTCCATCGCGTCGCCCGTGACCTTGCGCGCATCGCGGCAGGCGCGGAACTTGATGAGCGGCGTAAGGATGCGCAGCAGCGGGTAGGCAGCGGTTTCACCGCCGTCGGAGCGCATCAGCGCCTGCGCGGTCTGGAACACCATCGTGCGCGCCTGCTCTGCCGGCAGGCGCATCTTCTGCAATTGCTTCTGCATCAGCGGCATGTCGGCCAGGCGCTTGCCGAAGGCTTGCCGCTGGCTCGCGATGTATTCGGCCTCGGCACAGGCGCGACGCATCAGGCCGGCCGCGCGCACGCCGTTCGACAAGCGCGAGTTGTTGACCATGTCGGCCATCTGCACGAAGCCGCGGCCCTGTTCGCCGACCAGATAGGCGACGGCGCCTTCGAGGCGGATCTCGCCGCTGGCCATCGAGCGCGTGCCCAGCTTGTCCTTGAGTCGGATGATGCGGTAGTGGTTGTGCGAGCCGTCCTCGAGCTGGCGCGGCAGCAGGAACAGCGACACGCCCTTCATGCCGGCGGCGGAGCCTTCGACGCGGGCTAGCACCATCGCGAAATCGGCGTCGGGGTTGGAACAGAACCACTTGTCGCCGGTCAGGCGCCATTGGCCCGCATCGTCCTGCGCAGCGCTCGTGACCGTGGCCGCGATGTCGGAGCCCGCGGCCTGCTCGGTCATGAACATCGCGCCTTGTGCGAGCTCATCGAAATCCACCGACTGGAAGCGCGGCAGGAAGCGCTCGACCAGCTCGGGGCTGCCGAACTTCTTCAGCGTGCGCGCCAGCGAATCGGTCATCGACACGGGGCAGCACAGGCCGAACTCCGCCTGGACGAACAGGTAGGTCAGCACGTACTTGATGAGCGGCGGCATCTTGCCCTTCCAGCCCAGCGTCTCCTCGCGGTGCGACATGGCGGCCAGGCCGAATTCGCTGAGCGCGAGGCGTTCCATCTCGACGTAGGCCGGGTGCTTGTTGACGCGCTGGTCGTCGATGCCGGTGCGGGTGCGCAGCGAGAGCGTGGGCGGGTTGACGTCAGCGGTGTGCGCCAGCTCGTCGAGCGGGCCGCCGGCCAGCGCACCGAGGCGCTCGAAGTGCGGCTGCATGTGGCGCAGCAGGTCGCTCGGCAGATAGAGCGCGAGCAGCTTGTGCAGTTCGGTGTCGGTGGTGAAGAGGTTCTGGCCGTGGCGGTCCGGAACGGGATGGGCGGTAAGGTCTGCCATGTCTTGTCTCCTTCGGTTCGGGCCGATTGTTGGCATTGCGACGATATCTGTCTAATATCAAATTTGTCTTGTTCGATTTGATTGACCTATCGATGGAATTGCGGCACCTGCGTTACTTCACCGTTCTCGCGGAAGAGTTGCACTTCGGCCGTGCGGCGCGCCGCCTGTCGATCTCGCAGCCGCCATTGAGCGTGGCCATCCGCCAGCTCGAGTCCTCGGTGGGCGCGCGCCTGTTCGAGCGCAACAGCAAGGAAGTGCGGCTCACGCCGGCCGGCGAGGCGCTACGTGCCTCCGCGCAGACGCTGCTGCGACAGGCCGACGAAGCGGCGTTGGAGGCTCGCGACGTGTCGCAAGGCTCGGCCGGGCGCCTGCGTATCGGCTTTGTCGGGGCCATGCTGTACCGCGGGCTGCCGCAGGCGCTCGCGGCCTTCCAGTCGGCGCACCCGGCGGTGCGCGTCTCGCTGTCGGAACTCAACTCGGGCCAGCAGATCGCCGAACTGATGCACGACCACATGGATGTCGGCTTCGTGCACACCAGCCGGATTCCTGCGGAACTGCGGCATGTGCTGCTGATGTCGGAGCCCTTTGCAGCGTGCGTGCCGGCAGGGCATCGGCTGGCGCGCAGGCGCACGCTCGACCTGGCGAGCCTGCGCAACGAACCTTTCGTGCTGTTTTCGCGCGAGGCCTCGCCGGACTACCACGAGCGCATCCTCTCGATCTGCGCCGGCGCTGGCTTCCGGCCCGAGGTGCGCCATGAAGTGAGGCATTGGCTGTCGGTGGTGTCGCTGGTGTCGCAGGGCATGGGCGTGGCCCTGGTGCCGACCGCAATCCAGCATGCTGCCCTGCGCGGCGCCGTGTTTCGGCCGCTGGAGGACGACGTGCCGGGCTCGGATGCCTACTGCGTGTGGCGCAGTGGTCCGGACAACGCGGTGGTGCAGAACTTCCTGCGGGTCGTCCAGCAGAAATAGCACCCACCCCCGAATGCGCCTGCGGCGCCACGGGCCGGCCGCTGTGGTCGCCGGTTTCACGCGTTGCGGGCACGCATACACTGCAAGAAAACGCCCCAAACGAAATGCGGTGCTTGGCGCCTGTCGGCGCACTGCACACGGGGACTTGCGAGCGGGATCACGCCGACGGCGTACTCTGCTCCGCGAATGTCCCCCGGCCTGCGGCCTCCTCCTTTATTTCGCTGCGCAGAGCACACCATCGACGTGATCCTTCAAGGCGGTTGTCGATCTGCCGGCTCGACGCAGCGTGACCTGGGTCGAGGGCATCGGGTGGCTCCCGCAGCGAAATAAAGGAGGAGCCGAAGGCGGGGGACATTCGCGGAGGGAGCCACCCGGTGTCCTCGGCCCCGCCCATTCGGTGTCGTCAGTCGCGCAAGCCACCCGGCGTCATGGAGCACCGATGTGAAGGGGGTGTCCGACGCGAGCAAAAAAAACCCGCTGACGCGAACGTTGCGCGCCAGCGGTCCTCCCTGCCAAATCAAAAAACGATCAGTTGACCTGCTTGAAATCCAGCGCCTTGATCATTGCGCGGTAGGCGGCGATCTGCGTCTTCTGCATCTCGACGACCTGCTCCTTGCTGTAGGCGTCGAAAGGAATGCGGCCCTCTTCCTCCATGCGCTTGCGCAGATCGGGGTTGGCGAGCGTCTTGACCGTGGCGTTGCGCAGGGTGTCGACGATCGGCTCGGGCGTGCTGGCCTTGACCAGCAGGCCGCCCCAGATCGTGAACTCGAAGTCGGTGAGCAGCTTGCTGTCGGTCACCGGCTTGAGATGCTTCAGGGCCGGCGGCAGGCTGCGCGAGAAACTGGACACGAGCTGCATGCGCTTTTCCTTGACCATGCCGTCGATGGAGGCCTGGTAGGGCAGCACCGCGAAATCGATCTGCCCGCCGGCCAGGTCGGTCAGCACCTGCGCCGAGCCCTTGTACGGCACGTGGTTGAACGGGGCGCCGATACGGCGGCCGAGTTCCTCGGTGATGAGGTGGTAGAGCGAGCCGATGCCCACCGAGCCATAGGCCAGCGGCTTGGCCTTGGAGGCGCGCGCCAGCGTGATGAATTCATCGAGGCTGCCGACCTTCAGGTCCTGCCGCGTGAGCAGCACCAGCGTGGAGGTGGAGAGCGGATGCACCAGCCGGAAGTCCTCGGGCTTGAACTTGACGGCGCTGTTGACCAGCGGCGACAGGATCACTTCGTTGGGCGAGCCGTAGTAGATGTTGTAGCCGTCGGCCGGCGCGGCCAGCACCTTGTTTCCGGCGATGCTGCCGGTGGCGCCGGCGACGTTCTCGACCAGCACCGTTTGGACGATGGCCTTCGCGAAGGGCGTGGCGAAGATGCGCGCGCCCGCATCACTGGGGCCGCCGGCCGAATAGGGGACGATCAGGCTGATCGGCTTGACCGTCGGGAAGGCTGCCGGCTGTGCCGCGCAGACGCCGGCCGCGATTGCGAGCAGGCCCGCGGCGACCGCACGCAGCAGCGTGCCGGTGGCCCGGAACCTGATGGCTGATAGAACGAAACTCATGCGATTTGTCTCCCGCTTGGATGTTGGTCGGCGCCCGGTCCAGGCGCCGTCGCCGATTCTGAGGACGGCTCCGGGCGCGAACAATAACGAACGCGCCGGCAAATCGTTGCGCAAATGGCAACGTCAGGGCGCGGGCACGGACTCCGGTCGTGAAGGAATTCCGGCGATGAAGTGGTCGAGCAGCGCGATGACCGCGGGCGGCAGGTGGCGCCCGGTGCGCGTAATGACGTGGGTGGCGCCACGGTTGAGGATGGGGTTGGCCATCGGCAGCGCGACAACGTCCGGCATGTGGATGCGCGCGGCGAAGGAGGCGCTGGCCGTGGTCAGCGCGTAGCCCAGGCCCGCATCCACGAACTGCCACAGCGCCTTGAAGGAGGAGGCGGTCAGCACGTTGCGCAGCGTGATCTGCTCGCTGATCTCGGCGGCGCGCACATGCTGGCGCACGCCGAAGGAATCCATCATGGCGGCGCCGGGGTACCCGATCAGCTCGCTCAACAGCAGCGGCCGCTTGATCGTCGCCAGCGGGTGCGTGCGGTGCACGATGGCCTGGATCGGCGCCGACGGCGTGGCGTGATGCGAGCGCAGGCGCACGTCGGTGGGTGGCTGGAACACCAGGCCGATGTGGGCCTTGTCCTCCAGGATCAGGTCGATGCTGTCGGTGGTGCTCTGAACGTGGAGGTCCAGCGTCATCTGCGGGTGGGCACGCATGAAGTCCGTGATCAGTGGCTGGAAGAACAGGTCGAGCATGCCCTCGCCGAGCACCAGGTCGACATGGCCGCGGTTGGCGTGGCGCAGGCTCTCGACCTCGGCATAGAAGCTGGCCTGCACGTCGAGCTGGCGCCGCGCGTAGGTGGCCAGCAGGCGGCCCGCATCGGTGGGCACGACACCGCGGCCGCGCCGCTCCAGCAGGGTGAGACCGCATTCCTTTTCGAGCAGGGAGACGGCCCGGCTCACGGCCGAGGCCTCGACGTCGAGCTGGTCGGCCGCGGCGCGCACGGAGCCGCTCGCCACGACCTGGAGAAAGTAGTGCACGCGGCGCGAATCGAGCAGTTCCTGCATGGCGTCAAGGGTGGGCGTGTGCACCGACGTGGCGGGGGCACGCGGCGGATTGTTCTGATTTGGTCAACGTTCCCGTTCAGCGTTTGCCATTGTTCACCAAGTGCCGCACTTTCAGAATCCACCGCATGACCTCGACCTCGCTGTCCCCATCCCTCGTCACGATCCCTGAGGCCACCCTCAACGCAATGATCGGCTGGCGCCGCGACTTCCATGCCCACCCGGAAACCGCATTCCAGGAGCATCGCACCGCGCGCGTGATCGGTGGGTTGCTGGAGGGCATGGGCATGGAGGTGCAGCGCGGCATCGCCGGCACGGGGTTGGTTGCCACGCTGCGCAACGGCCCTGGCCCGACGATCGGCCTGCGCGCCGACATGGACGCGCTCGACATGTGCGAGAAGGGCGAGCGCGCGCATGCGTCGACGACGCCGGGCAAGATGCACGGCTGCGGGCACGACGGCCACATGGCCATGTTGCTGGGCGCGGCGCGCCACCTGAGCGAACGGCGCGACTTCGAGGGCACGGTGCACTTCATCTTCCAGCCGGCTGAAGAGAACGAGGCTGGCGGTCGCGCGATGGTGGAGGCGGGCCTGTTCGAGCGCTTCCCGTGCGACGCCGTGTTCGGCCTGCACAACGCGCCCGACCTGCCGTTCGGCCACTTCGCCCTCCGGCCGGGCCCGATGATGGCCTGCTCCGACCTGTTCGAGATCGTGATCTCCGGCCAGGGCGCGCATGCCGCGCATCCGCAGAAAAGCCGCGATGCGGTCGTCGCGAGTTCGCAGGTCATCGCAGCACTGCAGGGCATCGTGAGCCGCAACGTGAGCGCCACCGACGCGCTGGTGCTGAGCATCACGCAGATCAACGGCGGCGACACCTGGAACGTGATCCCCGAGACGGTCACGCTGCGCGGAACCTGCCGCTCCTTCGTGCCGGCCGTGCAGGACCGTGCCGAGGCGCGCATCCGCTCCGTCTGCGCGGGCGTGGCCGAGGCGAGCGAGACCAAGATCAGCCTGAACTATCGACGCCACTACCCGGCCGTGGTCAACGCGCCTGCGCAGACCGGCGTGCTGGTGCGCGCGGCCACGCGGCTGGTCGGCGCCGACCGGGTCGACACCCAATGCGGCCTGCGCATGGGCTCGGAAGACTTCGCCTTCCTGCTGCAGGCCTGCCCCGGCGCCTATGTGCTGCTGGGCACTGCACGCACGCCGAACGACCCGCCCGTGCACAACCCGCACTACGACTTCAACGACGACGCGCTGCCGCTGGGCGCGGCGTTCTGGGTGTCGGTGGTGCATGAGGCACTCGCGCCGCGCGCCGTTGATCAAAATAAGCACCTGGAATCAAGTCACAAGGAGGAGACGTTCCCATGAAACCCAGGTCATTTGCATTGCTGTTGCCGACCGTGCTCGGGGCTTGCGCCGGGCTGGCGCAGGCAGCGCCCCCGGTCGACGAAGCCAGCTGGTTTCGCGACACCTACAAGGAATTGATTGAAATCAATACGACCTATTCGGTCGGCAACACCACCGAAGCGGCGAAAGCGATGCAGAAGCGTCTCGTCGATTCAGGCCTGCCGTCCGCGGACGTCGAGGTGATCGAGCCCTTCCCCAAGCGCGGCAACCTGCTGGCGCGCTATCGGGGAACCGGCGCGAAGAAGCCCTTGCTGTTGCTGGCGCACATCGACGTGGTCGAAGCCAAGAAGGAAGAGTGGAAGACCGACCCCTTCAAGCTCCAGGAGCAGGACGGCCACTACATCGCGCGCGGCGCCATCGACGACAAGGCCATGGCGTCCGCGTACGTGTCGGCGCTCGGCCAGTTGCGGCGTGAGGGCTTCGTGCCCAACCGCGACATCGTGCTCGCCCTGACCGCGGATGAAGAGCGCGACGTGCCATCCAACGGCGCGGCATGGCTCCTGAAGAACCGGCGCACGGATGTCGATGCGGAGCTCGGCATCAACGAAGGAGGCCGCGGTGAATTGAAGGGCGGCAAGCCATCGGTGCATGTGATGCAGATCGGCGAGAAGACCTACCTCGACTACGCGTTCGAAGCGACCGGTCCCGGCGGGCACAGCGCCAGGCCCACGCCCGACAACACGATCTACGACTTGGCCGATGCCTTGGTGCGCCTGCGGCAGTACCGCTTTCCGGTGCAGATGAGCGAGGCGACGCGTGTGTACTTCGAACGCTCCGCGCCCTTCCAGGAACCTGCGTTGGCCGCGGACTTCCGCCAGGTCGCCTCGGGCAAGCCTTCGCCGGAGGCGATCGACCGGCTCTCGAATCGCTCGGCCATCGTCGGGCTGCTGCGCTCGACCTGCGTGGCCACGCAAGTCGAGGCGGGGCATGCGCCCAACGCATTGGCGCAGCGTGCGAAGGCCACCGTCAACTGCCGGGCGCTGCCGGGCGATGACATCGCAGCCATCAAGGCAAAGCTCGACGAGATCGCCGGGCCGAAGGTCAAGGTGACGCCGATCGAGCTCAGTGACTCGGCCCCGGCTTCCCCGATGAACCCGGCCTTCATGGGTGTCGTCGAGCGCATCAGCGAGGCCATGTGGCCGGGCGTGCCGGTGATCCCCACGATGGGCGTCAGCACCACGGACAGCTATCGATTCCGCGCGGCGGGGATTCCGATGTACGGCGTGTCGGGCCTGTTCGTCGACCCGGAGAAGACGGGCGTGCACGGGCTCAACGAGAACATTGGCGTCCAGCAGTTGAAGGACGGGCGCGAGTTCATGTATCGGCTGATCAAGGGGCTGGCCTCGGGGCAGTAGCTGGCTCGCCCGCGAGCCCATGCGGCAAGACCACATCAGGCGTAGAGCGGCTCCTCCGCCATGGCTTCGCACTGGTCCTGCAGCATCTGCACCTGGCCCATCCAGTAGTCGCTGGAGCCGAACCATGGGAAGTTGATCGGGAAGATCGGGTCTTCCCAGCGGCGTGCCAGCCATGCGCTGTAGTGGATGAGGCGCAGCGTGCGCAGCGGTTCGATCAGCGCCAGCTCGCGCCGGTCGAACTCGCGGAACTGCTCGTAGCCTTCCAGCAGGCCGCTGAGCTGGCCGGTGCGCTGGCCCCGATCACCCGAGAGCAGCATCCACAGGTCCTGCACCGCGAAGCCGGTGCGCGCATCGTCCAGGTCGACGAAATGCGGGCCGCCGCCGGGGCGGTCTGTCGGGGTCCAGAGGATGTTGCCGGGATGGCAGTCGCCGTGCAGGCGCAGGCTCCTGAACTCGTTGCCAAAGGCGCCTTTGGCGTCCGTCGAGAGCGCCGTCGACGCGATCATCTCCAGCGCTTCGTTGCAGTGCTTCTCCCACAGGCTCTGCACATCGAGCGGGATCTTGTCGTGCTTCAACAGCCAGTCGCGCGAGGCGATGCCGAAGCTTTGCAAGTCCAGCGCGGGCCGTGTCTTGAAAGGCTTCTTGGCACCCACCGTGTGGATGCGGGCGAGAAAGCGGCCGACCCATTCGAGCACTTCGAAGTCGTCCAGCTCGGGTGGCCTGCCGCCGCGATAGGGGCTGACGCTGAACGCGAAGCCGGCATGCTGGTGCAGCGTTGCGCCCTTGAGTTCAAGCGGGGCGACCGCGGGCACCTCGGCGACGGTGAGCTCGGCCGAGAAGCCATGCTCCTCCATGATCTGCGCCTCGCTCCAGCGGCCCGGCCGGTAGAACTTGGCGACCACCACGCTGCGGTCCTCCAGGTGGATTTGATAGACACGGTTCTCGTACGAGCTGAGCGCCTGCAGGCGGCCGTCGCCGTGCAGGTCGAGCGTCGCGAGTGCGTCGAGCACCACGTCCGGCGTGAGTGACTCGTAGGGGTGCGCGAGCGCGTTGGATGCAGACATGGGCCCGATTGTCGCCGTGGGCCTCGAACTGACCGATACCGACGTACCGGCGCGGGTAAGTCCTAGCGCAACGAGCGCCCGCGCCGAGGTGCGTTCCTCAATAATTTGCCGGCCATGACGATCCGGCGGATTGACGCGCATCAACATTTCTGGCGACCCGCGAGGGGCGACTACGGGTGGCTGCGTGCGGACGATGCGAAGCTCGCGCCGCTGTACCGGGACTTCCTGCCCGCGGACCTGCAAGCCACCTTGCAGGTCCATCACGTCACGCAGACCGTGCTGGTGCAGGCCGCGCCGAGCGAAGCAGAGACCGACTTCATGCTGGCCCTCGCCGAGTCCACCGGCTTCATCGGCGGCGTGGTGGGTTGGGTCGACCTGGGCCGTGCCGAATCGGCCTCCACGCTGGCGCGCTGGGCCGAGTGGCATCCGCACCTGAAAGGCGTGCGGCCGATGCTGCAGGACCTTGCCGACCCCGACTGGATCGCCCATGCGCCGCATGCCGACACGGTCCGCACGATGCAGCGCCTGGGCCTGCGCTTCGATGCACTGGTCAAGCCGCAACACCTGGGCGCGCTGCTGCGTTTCGTCGAATCCTGGCCCGAGCTGCCGGTGGTGATCGACCATGCCGCCAAGCCGCCGTTGGTGGAAGGCTGGGATGCCGATTGGGTCGGCCAGTGGCGCCGTCGGATGACTGAACTGGCCGCGTACCCTCTTGTGAGTTGCAAGTTCTCCGGCCTGCTCACCGAGGCACCCGAAGGTGCCGGCACTACGGAATTGCGGCCTGTGTGGGATCACCTGATCCATTGCTTCGGCCCCGAGCGCCTCATGTGGGGCAGCGACTGGCCCGTGCTCAACCTTGCAAGCGACTATGCGAACTGGATCAACGTGGCCGACAGCCTGATCGACGAACTGTCGCCCGACGAGCAAGCGCGGGTCTGGCACGGCACGGCTGCTTGTTTCTACGGCATGGAGATGAGCGCAGAGCCCCGACCGGCGGCCCGGTCGCCCCAAGGTGCTGCTCGCACATCGGTGCGCAGCGAGCAGATTCCCGAATGACCCCCATCGTCGTCATCCGCAACCTCAGCAAGTCCTTCCCCGGCGTGCGCGCCCTTGACCGCGCGCAGTTCGAGTTGCTGCCCGGCGAAGTGCATGCGCTCATGGGCGAGAACGGCGCGGGCAAGTCGACGCTGATGAAGGTGCTGGCCGGCGTCTACCGCAAGGACGAAGGCGAAATCCTCGTCGACGGCAAGCCCGTCGACGTCGAGAGTCCACGTGCCGCACAGGCGCTGGGCATCGGCATCGTGCATCAGGAACTCAACCTGATGAACCACCTGAGCGCCGCTCAGAACATCTTCATCGGCCGCGAGCCGCGCGGACGCTTCGGCGTGTTCCTCGACGAAGACGCGCTCAACGCGAAGGCCGACACGATCTTCCAGCGCCTGCACCTGAAGCTCAACCCGCGCACGCAGGTCGGCGACCTCACGGTGGCGAAGCAGCAGATGGTCGAGATTGCCAAGGCGCTCTCCTTCGACTCGCGCGTGCTGATCATGGATGAGCCGACCGCCGCGTTGAACAACGCCGAGATCGAGGAGCTGTTTCGCGTCGTGCGCCAGTTGCAGGCCGAGGGCGTGGGCATCGTTTACATCTCGCACAAGATGGACGAGCTGCGCCAGATCGCCGACCGCGTGACGATCATGCGCGACGGCCAGTACATCGCCACCGTGCCGATGGCCACCACGCCGATGCAGTCGATCATCAGCATGATGGTCGGCCGCGAGCTGAGCCAGGAAGTGCCGGACATCCCGGACACCTCGGCCAACCCGGTCGTGCTGGCGGTCAGGGGCCTGCGGCGCGGCGCCGCCATCAAGGACGTGGGCTTCACGCTGCGCAAGGGCGAGATCCTCGGCTTTGCCGGCCTCATGGGCGCAGGCCGTACGGAGGTGGCGCGCGCCGTGTTCGGCGCCGACCCCATCGATGCCGGCGAAATCGAGGTGCACGGCAAGCGCGTGACCATCCACTCGCCGCAGGACGCAGTGGGCCACGGCATCGGCTACCTGTCGGAAGACCGCAAGCATTTCGGCCTGGCCACGGGACTCGATGTCGAGACCAACGTGGCGCTGGCCAGCCTCAGGCGCTTCACCCGCGCCGGCATGTTCATCGACCAAGGCGCGATCGGGAAGACCGCGAAGGACTACGTCCGGCAGCTCAGCATCAAGACCCCATCGGTGCAGCAGTTGGTGCGCCTGCTGTCGGGCGGCAACCAGCAGAAGATCGTGATTGCCAAGTGGCTGCTGCGCGACTGCGACATCCTGTTCTTCGACGAGCCCACGCGCGGCATCGACGTCGGCGCCAAGAGCGAGATCTACAAGCTGCTCAACGCGCTCGCCGCGCAGGGCAAGGCGATCGTGATGATTTCCTCGGAACTGCCCGAGGTGCTGCGGATGAGCCACCGCATCCTGGTGATGTGCGAGGGCCGCATCACCGGCGAACTGAAGGCCCACGAGGCCACGCAGGAAAAGATCATGCACCTGGCCACCCTGCGCGAAAGCACGACCACCGCCGCCTGAAGCGTTTCCATGGCCAACAACCCCACCACCACTGCTTCCTCGCCCCCCGCCACACCTTCATCGGGCATCGCGGCCCGCCTGTTTCGACCGGCCACGCGGCAGAAGCTGCTGGCATTCGCGAGCCTGCTGGTGCTGATGATCTTCTTCAGCTTCGCCTCGTCGAACTTCATGCAGACCGACAACATGGTCGCGATCCTGCAGGCCACTGCCGTGAACGGCGTGCTGGCGATCGCCTGCACCTTCGTGATCGTCACCGGCGGCATCGACCTGTCGGTGGGCACGATGATGACCTTCTGCGCGGTGATGGCGGGCGTGGTGCTCACCTACTGGGGCTTGCCGCTCGCGTTGGGTGTTGCCGCCGCGATCCTCTTCGGCGCGCTGTGCGGCTTCACGTCGGGCGTGCTGATCGCCAAGCTCAAGGTGCCGCCCTTCATCGCGACGCTCGGGATGATGATGCTGCTCAAGGGCCTGTCGCTGGTCATCTCGGGCACCAAGCCGATCTACTTCAACGACACGCCCGGCTTCACCTACATCTCTCAGGAGTCACTGATCGGCGACCTGATCCCGGCGCTGCCCATTCCGAACGCGGTGCTGATCCTGTTCATCGTGGCGGTGGTCGCGAGCATCGTGCTCAACAAGTCCGTGCTGGGCCGCTACACCTTTGCGCTGGGCAGCAACGAGGAGGCGGTGCGCCTGTCGGGCGTGAACGTCGACTTCTGGAAGATCGTGGTGTATTCGGTGAGCGGCGCCATCTGCGGGATCGCCGGCCTGCTGATCGCCTCGCGCCTCAACTCGGCGCAGCCGGCGCTGGGGCAAGGCTACGAACTGGACGCAATTGCGGCCGTGGTCATTGGCGGCACCTCGCTCAGCGGGGGCACGGGCACCATCATCGGCACCATCATCGGCGCGTTCATCATGAGCGTGCTGACCAACGGACTGCGCATCATGTCGGTGGCGCAGGAGTGGCAGACGGTGGTGACCGGCGTCATCATCATCCTGGCCGTCTACATGGACATCCTGCGCCGAAGACGTGAATAAATCTACTGCGCGTCCCGATCTCGCACCTCCGGTCCTCACCGTATTGATATACGGTTCCGGTCCTCGGCGCGACCTCAGGGCGCTCGCTACGATTTCTTCACGTCTTCGGGGCCTGTGCATATCGAATCCTTAACCCAACGGAGACACGAAGCATGAAGAGAAGAGCAGTGAACTTTGCCGCGGTGCTGGCCGCATCGCTCGGCCTGAGCGGCGTCGCGATGGCGCAAGAGACTTACATCCCGCTGGTGTCCAAGGGCTTCCAGCACCAGTTCTGGCAGGCGGTGAAGCAGGGCGCCGACCAGGCTGCGAAGGACTACAAGGTCAAGGTCACGTTCGAAGGCCCCGAGACCGAGGCGATGGTCGACAAGCAGATCGACATGCTGTCCGCCGCGCTCGCCAAGAAGCCCCAGGCGCTGGGCTTTGCGGCGCTCGACAGCAAGGCCGCGATCCCGCTGCTCAAGAAGGCGCAGGCGGCGAAGATCCCGGTGGTGGCCTTCGACTCGGGCGTGGACAGCGACATCCCCGTGACCACCGCCACCACCGACAACAAGGCCGCCGCAGCGCTGGCCGCCGACAAGATGGCCGAGCTGATCGGCAAGTCCGGCGAGGTCGCGCTGGTGGTGCATGACCAGACCAGCCGCACCGGCATCGACCGCCGCGACGGCTTCCTCGACCGCATGAAGTCGACCTACCCGAACATCAAGATCGTCAGCGTGCAATACGGCGGCGGTGACCAGCTCAAGTCCACAGAGATCGCCAAGTCGATCCTGCAGGCCTCGCCCAATCTCAAGGGCATGTTCGGCGCGAACGAGGGCTCCGCGATCGGCGTCGTCAATGCAGCCAAGGAGACCAAGCGCAAGATCGTCATCGTCGGCTACGACTCGGGCAAGCAGCAGAAGGACGCGATCAAGGACGGCACGATGGCCGGCGCGATCACGCAGAACCCGGTGGGCATCGGCTACAAGACGGTCGAGGCGGCGGTGAAGGCGCTGAAGGGCGAGACCTTGCCCAAGGTGATCGACACCGGCTTCTACTGGTACGACAAGAGCAACATCGCGGATCCGAAGATCGCCGCGGTCCTGTACGACTGAACCGCGACCAGGCCATGCAGCACGTCCTCGCACTCGACCTGAAGGACGACCCGGCGCTCATTGCCGAGTACGAGGCGCACCACCGCGCCGTGTGGCCCGAGGTGCAGGCGCACCTGCGGCGCCACGGCGTGACGGAGATGAAGATCTACCGGCTCGGCACGCGCATGGTCATGGTGATGCACACCGACGATGCGGTCTACGACGCGGCGCGCATGCAGGCGGCGAGCGAGTCCGATCCGGTGCTAGTCGACTGGGAGGCGCTCATGTGGAAGTTCCAGGCGCCCACGCCATGGACGCCGGCCGGCAGCAAGTGGATCGAGCTGAAGAAGGTGTTCGACTTCAGGTCGCCGCCGGTTTGATCAACGACAGCATGTGCCCTACCCGTGGATGGCTCTTGCCGCCGAGCACCTCCAGGTAGGCCGCATGCACGGCGTCGGGGCCGCGATGATGGTCGACCACCAGCCAGGGACCCGCCGGATCGGTGACCTGCGCGGTGAACTCGTGCCAGGCTTCCAGCAGCTTGCGGTTGAGTTCCGCGGCGCCCCAGTCCTCGCTGCGCTTCTTGATCTGCGCTGGTGCAAAGAAGAGCGTCGCCTTGGGCCCGGGCAGGTTCTTCGCCCCGCCCAGTTGCTCCACGTGCGTGCCGCCGATCGAACTGCTGAACTTCAGGTTGACGAAGCGCGTATGGACCTCCAGCCGGAAAGCCGCGTTGCCGGCGAAGTCGACGTACACGCAGGCCGCGTCTGTCGGAATCTGGTCCAGTTCGTCGTAGCCGACCACGCGGCTGTAGCAGCCCAGGCTTTCGCAGAACAGCTTGTTGCCGGGCGAGGTCAACCCGATCACCTCGATGCCCTCGCGCTGCGCCAGCATGAAGGCGGTGCCGTAGGCCGTCTTGCTCGATGCGCTGGACAGCAGCACCGTATCCGCGCCGAAGAAGTCGTTCTCCGCGAGGAAGTCGTCGATCAGCCATGAGGTGGTGAACAGCGGTCTCAGCAGCGCCTGCACGTCCTCGCTGCCGGCGGTGTAGACCGGGTCGGCGCTGCACCGCATGTAGCGGTTGTAGACGCCGTGCAGTTCGGCCCGGTGCGGCGCGGCGTCGACCAAGCTCTCGGGCTTGAGCCGGTCGGCCTGCAGCACCACCTGGTCGGCCATCGGGAAGTAGCCGTAGAGGCGCTCGCCCACGGCCACGCCCGGGTTCAGCGACTGCACCACGGTGCCGAAGCCCCACACCGGGATCACGCCCCAGCCTTCTTCGCCGCTCGGGAAGAAGTTCCAGTAGCTCATCGCCGCGCCGAAGGCGGCGTAGGTGATGTTGTTGGACGTGAGGGCGAAGGTGTCGATGCGGATCCGGACCTGGCCCGTCGCCAGCGGTGCGTCCGCGCTGGTGCGCAGGCGTGCGGTGGGCAGGGTGTCCTTGCGGGCGAGCAGGGTGGTGGTCATGGGGTGGTCTCCGCGAAGGTGCGAACCTTATACGACTTCGCAATCAAACGCATGACGGCGTGGATCGCCTTGCCGTGCTGAAGCACTGTCTGCGGCGCTCCGCCTTGTCCTGCGCTTGATTGCGAAGTCGTACCCGCGCACCCTCAGGGCAAGCGCGCGAAAAAAAGCCCCGGCCGCCTCGAGGGCGACGGCCGGGGCGCCGAAATCAGTTGAAGATCAGACGATTTCGAGGTTCACGTCGATGTTGCCACGGGTGGCGTTGGAATAGGGGCAGACCTTGTGCGCGGTTTCGACCAGCAGCTTCTTCTGCGCGTCGTCCAGGCCCGGCAGCGTGATGCCCAGCGTGACCGCGATGCCGTAGGCGGCGCCGCCGTTGATCGGGCCGAGCGAGACCTTGGAGTCGATCGCGACGTCGTCCGGCACCTTGACGCTGATCTTCGGGCCGACCGCCTTCATGGCGCCGATGAAGCAGGCGGCATAGCCGACTGCGAAGAGCTGCTCTGGGTTCGTGCCCGGCTTGCCCGAACCGGGCGAACTCAGCTTGACGTCGATGGCGCCGTCGCTGGATTTGCCGGCGCCGTCGCGGCCGCCGGTAGTGTGGGCTTCAGCGGTGTAGAGAACCTTGTCGAGTGCGGTGGTCATGTCGTGTCGTTCCTTGGGGTGGGTGAAAGAAAAATGCTTCATTGGCGAAGCGCTGGGAGAAAACCTAGGCGGCGGCCGCCCTGATGCGGTCGCGCAATGACTGGAGCTGCCGCGTGAGCCCGACCAGTTCGTCGATGGAGCACTCGCTCGCGGCCAGCAGGCAGGCGGGCACGCTCGCGGCCCTGGCCTTGAGCTTGCGCCCGGCGGCGCTCAGCGTGACGTGCACGCGCCGTTCGTCCGCGACGTCGCGCAGCCGCGTGACGAGCCCGTTGGCTTCGAGCCGCTTGAGCAGCGGCGTGAGCGTGCCTGAGTCGAGCGAGAGCTGCGCGCCGAGTTCCGACACCATCAACCCGTCGCGCTCCCAGAGCGCCAGCATGACGAGGTATTGCGGGTAGGTGAGGTGGAGCTTGTCGAGCAGTGGCTTGTACAGCCGCGTCATGGCCAGCGACGCGGAATACACCGCGAAGCAGAACTGGTTGTCCAGCTTGAGCATCTCGTCGGTGGTGGGGGCGTTGCGCATGGGCTGGATTGTAGGGTCCAATTAAATTGTGCGCAATCTAATTGGATTGGCCATGCGCTGCGAAGGGGTAGGCCAGGCCGCGAGGACGTCGGGGTCCCTGCTCTGCCAGGAAGCCTCTGCCACGTCGACCTCGGCGGCGCGGTCCGTGCCTGGGCGCGGAATGCACGGAGACCAGCGGCCCCTACAGCATCCACTCGATCGGCAGGATTCGCAGGAAGTCGACCCAGCCGCGACGCATCGCGGTGGAGCCCGGCTCGGTCGTGTAGCGCGTCTCGCCCTGGGGGCCGCGCTCGATCCATTCCAGGCTGTCGCCGTCGGGCAGAAGGCGCACTTCATAGGCTTCGCTCGGCAGCAGGCCGTCCAGCTTGGTGGACAGTCCATTGGCGAGCACCGGGCTGTCGATCACCATCCCCATCTCGGTGTTGAGGCGCGCCGAGCGCGGGTCGAGATTGAAGGAGCCGACGAAGACGCGGTTGCGATCCTTCGAGAAGGTTTTGGCATGCAGCGCGGCGGCCTTCGTGGTGCCGCTGCCGCTGCCGGGAAGCCCGCGAGGCACATCATCGTTGTCCTTGACCGATGGCAGCGCCGCACCGGGCTTGAGCTCGTAGAGGACGACGCCGGCCTTGAGCAGGTCCTTGCGGTACCGGGTGTAGCCGGCGTGCACCGGCGAGACGTCCGTCGCCGAAAGCGAGTTGGTCAGCACGCGCACCTTGACGCCACGCTTCGCCAACGCCATCAGACCTTCCGAGCCTTCCTTGCCCGGCACGAAGTAGGGCGAGACGAGGTCGAGCTGCCGCTCGGGCCGGCCCATGGACTGCTCAAGGTGGGGAAGGAGCTGGAACTCGGTCCGGTCGGAGGTCGACAGCGTCTTGGCCGGGTCGTCATTGATGACGTGCGCCGTCGTCCACTCGAAAGGAACGCGGTCCTGCGACAGTTGCGACACCAGCGCCGTCTTCTGCACCACGTCCACGTAGCGCTGCGCCTCTTCGCTCTGGTGGACCTTTTGCCAGCCTTCCCGCAGAATTGCCGGGCCGCCCGCGTTCGATGGCGGAATCACGCTGGCCGCGGGGTAGGCGGAGGGGCTGTTCCAGAACAGGTCGAACTCGTTCGACACCTCCTGCACCACCGCGCCGATGGCCAGCACGTCGAGATCCTGGAAGCCGACCTGCGTGTTGGCGCCGAAGTACTCGTCGCCGATGTTGCGGCCGCCCACGATCGCCGCCTGGTTGTCCGCCGTGAACGACTTGTTGTGCATCCGGTGGTTGACGCGCGTGAAGTCGAAGGCGAAGTCGCCGAGGCGTGCGCCCCGATTTGCAAACGGGTTGTACAGGCGCACCTCGATGTTGGGGTGCGCGTCCAGCGCGGCCAGGATCGGGTCGAGCCCCTTGGTGTTGGCGTCGTCGATGAGCATCCGCACGCGCACACCGCGCTCTGCCGCCTCCCACGCAGCCTCCCACAGAAGCTGGCCGGTGGTGTCCGAATGCCAGATGTAGTACTGCATGTCGAGGGTGCGCTGCGCCAACCGCGCGAGTGCGATGCGCGCGGCGAATGCCTCAGGCGCAATCTGCAGGGGATGGATGCCGGATTGCTGCGGATGCGCCGCGACGCGTTGGCGCAGGGCCTGGCCGAGTCGCGTGTCTGCCGTCTGTGTCATGGCCGTAGAGGGCGTGCGCTCCACCGTTCCCGGCAGGGACGAGCAGGCGGACACGAGGGAGGCGATGCACAGGACGGCGAATGCGCGGAAGGCTGACGACAACGTGATCACGGCGACTCCTCTGTGGCACAGAGGCGCATTCTAGGCACGCGTCACAGTCTGCTGACTGACGTTCTCAGCCCTTGCCCGGCAACATCCACATCGGCACGGAACTCTTTCAGGTCCTGGCGACCTCGCCGCACCATTCCTTTGCGGCGAACTTCCGCTGGGCACGCGCAGCAGGCACGCCCACCCAGCGCATGATGAGGCTTACCTGCAGCGCGCCGTCCTTCGAACCCCTGCCGCGCGAGTCGTCGCGTTCGGCAAAGCCGGTGCTGACGGCCCGCCCCTCTGACACAGCGTCCTACCGCCCGGTAAATCGCGAAGGCCGACGCTCCACAAAAGAGCGGACGCCTTCGGCGGCGTCCTCGCTGTTCGACAGCCGCTTCTGCGTCTCGATGAATTCCGCGACGGCAGCAAGCGGCCCGTGCTCCACCGCCTTGATGACGTTGAGCCGGGTCGCCACCACCGCCAGCGGCGCCTGAGCCGCGATGCGCTGCGCGATGGCCAGCGCCGCGTCCAGTTCCTGGCCTGCGGCCACCACCTTTTGCACGAAGTTGAGGCGGAAGGCTTCCTCGCTTCCGAATTCGTCCGCCGTCAGCAGGTGCAGCATCGCATTGCCCACGCCCGCGCGCTCGGCCATGCGCAGCGTGGCACCGCCCGTGGCCATGATGCCGCGCTGCACTTCGAGCTGCGAGAAGCGGCAGTTGTCGGCCGCCACCACGATGTCGGCGCCCAGCATCAGCTCGATGCCGACCGTGAAGCAGATGCCCTTGACCGCCACCACCATCGGCTTGACGCGCCGACGGTAGTCCGGCAGGCCGAAGTCGTGCGGCTCCACCAGCCCGGCCGGGATCGCCTTTTCGCCGCGCCGCATGTACTCGGACACGGCCGGCAGGTCCAGCCCCGCCGTGAAGTGGTCGCCGAATGCATGCAGCACGCCGACGCGCAGTTCGGGGTCGTCATCGAGTCGCGTGTAGGCCTCGGCCAGCTGCTTGAACATCGGCGGCGTCCAGCCGTTGCGCTTGGCCGGACGGTTGATGCCGATCAGCAGGACGTGGCCGAGCACTTGGGTGTCGATGCAGCCTTCTGCGGGCGGGCTGGTGGGGGTGGCGGTCATTGTGTTGCTGTCTCCTTGGAAGAAAAAATACGAACGCAGAAGTCGCAGAGGTTCCGCAGAAGTCGCAAAAGGACTTCCAGGAAATATTTGGTTTTCCTTCTGCGTCCTCTGCGAAACCTTTGCGCCTTCTGCGTTCGGCTGTCCGAATCCGATTTCAGTAGGTATAGACGCCGCGCTTGGTCTTGCGGCCCAGTTGCCCCGCGGCAACCATCTCCTTCAGCAGCGGACACGGGCGGTATTTCGAATCGCCGAACTGCTCGAGGTAGACCTCCATCACAGCCAGGCACACGTCGAGACCGATCATGTCGGCGAGTGCCAGCGGGCCGATCGGCTGGTTGCAGCCCAGCTTCATGCCGTCGTCGATGTCCTCGGCCGTGGCGATGCCTTCCGACAGCACGAAGAAAGCCTCGTTGATCATCGGGATCAGGATGCGGTTGACCACGAAACCCGGCGCGTTCTTCACGGTGATCGGCGACTTGCCGAGCTTCACGGCCAGCTCCTTCACCGCGTCGTGCGTGGCATCGCTCGTGAGGTAGCCGCGGATGATTTCCACCAGCGCCATCATCGGCACCGGGTTGAAGAAATGCATGCCGATGAAGCGGTCGGCGCGAGAAGTGGCAGCGGCCAGTTGCGTGATCGAGATCGACGACGTGTTCGACGCGATGATCACCTCGGGTGCCACCATGTCGTCCACCTGCTTGAGGATCTTGAGCTTGAGCGCGTGGTTCTCGGTCGCGGCCTCGATCACGAGCTGCGCGGACTTCAGGTGTTCGTAGTTCGTCGAACCCTTGATCAGGCCCAAGGCCGTCGCCTTCTGCGCTTCGGTGAGTTTCTCCTTCTTGATCAGGCGGTCGAGGCTGCCCGAGACAGTGGCGATGCCCTTGTCGACCCCCGCCTGCGCGACGTCGACCATCACGACGTTCACGCCGACGACTGCGCAAGCCTGCGCGATGCCGTTGCCCATGGTGCCGGCGCCGATGATGCCGACCGTTTGAATAGCCATTTGAAAAGCTCCTGGTGTTGCAAGAAATAGGGGCGGGCCTGGCGCCCGCGATGGCCGCCATTTTGTGCCACGCGGTGAATTAAAGTCCGTCCCCATGACGACGCTCGGCACACCCCTTTCCCCGTCCGCAACCCGCGTGATGCTCCTTGGCTCCGGCGAACTCGGCAAGGAGGTGCTGATTGCCCTGCAGCGCCTCGGCGTCGAGACCATCGCGGTCGACCGCTACGAGAACGCGCCCGGCCAGCAGGTTGCGCACCATGCACGCACCATCACGATGAGCGACCCGGCCGCGCTCAAGGCGCTGATCGAGTCGGAAAAACCGATGCTCGTGGTGCCCGAGATCGAGGCCATCGCCACGCCGATGCTGCAGGAGCTCGAAGACGCCGGCGTGGTCCGCGTGATTCCCACCGCCCGCGCCGCACGCCTCACGATGGACCGCGAAGGCATCCGCCGGCTCGCCGCCGAAACGCTGGGCCTGGCGACCAGCCCCTACAAGTTCTGCGACTCGCTGGCCGAGTTGCAGTCCGCCATCGACGGTGGCATCGGCTACCCCTGCGTCGTCAAGCCCGTGATGAGCAGCTCCGGCAAGGGCCAGAGCAAGATCGACGGCCCGGCCGACGTGCAGAAGGCCTGGGACTACGCCATGGCCGGCGGCCGCGTGAGCCACGGCCGCGTGATCGTCGAGGGATTCATCGACTTCGACTACGAAATCACGCTGCTGACCGTGCGCTCCCTCGGCGCTGGCGGCCAGGTGCAGACATCGTTCTGCGAGCCGATCGGCCATCTGCAGGTGAGCGGCGACTACGTGGAGAGCTGGCAGCCGCACCCGATGACGCCGGCCGCGTTGCAGAAGGCGCAGCAGATCGCGCAGGCCGTGACGGCCGACCTGGGCGGGCAGGGCCTGTTCGGCGTCGAGTTGTTCGTGAAGGGCAACGAGGTCTGGTTCAGCGAGGTCAGCCCGCGGCCGCACGACACCGGCATGGTGACGATGGCGACGCAGTGGCAGAACGAATTCGAATTGCATGCGCGCGCGATCCTTGGCTTGCCTGTGGACACCACGCTCAAGAGCGCGGGCGCCAGCGCCGTGATCTACGGTGGTGTCGATGCCAAGGGCATTGTTTTCGGCGGCGTGGCCGAGGCGATGCGGGTGCCGGGCGCCGATGTGCGGCTGTTCGGCAAGCCGGAAAGCTTCGTCAAGCGCCGCATGGGTGTGGCGCTGGTGCATGCGGACGACGTCGAGACGGCGCGCGCCCGGGCGCGCGAGGCGGCGGCCTGCGTCAAGCCGCGCGTCGCCGGCTGAGCACGCGAGCCGGCCATCCGGGTGCCTGCGGATACCGCGATCCCTTGATTCGGTCGAAACTGGTCACTTCCACAGCCTCCCAAGAGACCCGAGCCCATGCTCCACCCCCAAGCCCGCGGCCTGCTCGACTTCATTGCATCGCGCAACGTGCCGCCGACGCACACCTTGCCCGCAGTCGAAGCCCGCGCCTTCTACCGCGAGCGCCGCGCCGTGACGCAGCCCGAACCCTCCGCCGTCGCCGAAGTGCGTGAACTCAGCGCTCCCGGCCCCGCAGGTGCGATCCCGCTACGCCTCTACCGCCCCATGGGCAGCCAGCCTGTCGACGTGTTGCCGGTGCTGGTCTACTACCACGGCGGCGGCTGGGTCATCGGCGACCTCGACACGCATGACGTGCTGTGTCGCGAGCTGTGCAACGGCTCCGGCTGCGCGGTGATCGCGGTCGACTACCGGCTTGCACCCGAGCACCGCTTCCCCGCGGCCGTCCACGACTCGTGGGCGGCCACGCGCTGGATCCGCCAGGAGGCGGCCTCGCTCGGCATCGATGCCAACCGCCTGGCCGTCGGCGGCGACAGCGCAGGCGGCAACCTCGCTGCCGTGATGTCGATCATGGCGCGCGATGCCGGCGATCTGCCGATCGCATTCCAGCTCCTGATCTACCCCGGCACCGACATGCGCCGCGGCCATGCCTCGCACACCACCAACGGCAAGGGCTACCTGCTCGAGGCCGACACCATCACCTACTTCCACGACCACTACATCACCGACGTGGCGCAGGACCTCGACTGGCGCGCGTCGCCGCTGCTGCACAAGGACTTGTCGAAGCTGCCACCCGCGCTCGTGATCACCGCCGGCTTCGATCCGCTGCGCGACGAAGGCCTCGAATATGCCGACACGCTGGCCGCCGCCGGCAACCGCGCGACCTACGTCTGCTTCGAGCGCCAGATCCACGGCTTCATCACGATGGGCAAGGTGCTCGACGAAGCGAATGCGGCCGTCGGCCTTTGCGCGGCCGAACTGCGGCGCGCATTGCGGTGAACCCCAACTAGGGAAAGTCCCGGCGCAAATGGGCCTCTCGCGTCGATTTGCGCCGCTACGATGCCCCGATCGCGAAACGGATGGCGCAGCGAGAGCAGCAACTGCAATCACTACAACAAAAGCGGCAGCCAACCGATTCCACACACACAGGAGGCAACAAGGGCATGCAGGACTCAACCGGCAGCGCACGACCTGTGAAGAGGGGCGAGCGACTCATGTGGATCACGACGCAGCGCGTTTTCTATGCAGGCCTGCTCGGCGCCGCGGGCGAGCGGACGCTTGGCGGGCACGGCGTGTATGTGACGCCGGCCGGCGCGCCACCCAACCGCATCCGCATCGGCGGCGGCGCGTGGCAAAGCGGTGAGTTGCTGGTGGTGCCGGCGCAGGTGCCGCACCAGGTGCAGAGCGAGAGTCCGCTCATCCTCAACCTGCTCATCGAAGCCGACTCCGTGGACGCCGGTGCATTGCCTTCGTTCATGCACCACTGCGGCCCGGTCGACGACGCGCCGGCCTTCGTGCAGCGCGTGCGCGACGGCCATGCCCGGCTGCTTGCGGCGTCGGGCCGCGAATGCTTCAACAGCTTCGACTTCGACACCTTGTTCTTCGGCGCGGCGCTGAAGCCGCGCACCTTCGACGCGCGCATTCGCGAGGTCGTCGACCGCATCAATGCCGACCCGGCCGGCGCCGCGTCGGCCGAGTCATGCGCCGCCGCCGTGCATCTTTCCTTTTCGCGATTCCTGCATCTGTTCAAGCAGGAAACCGGCGTGCCGTTTCGCGCGTTCCGCGCCTGGAAGCGCGCGCGCAGCCTGCTGCGCTACGTGCGCGAGCCGTCCACGCTGACCGACATCGCCCTCGACGCGGGCTATCCCGATTCCACACATTTCAGCCATTCGATCCGACAGGTGTACGGCCTGCGTCCGAGCGACATTCTTGCCGGCTCGCGCCGCCTTGCGTTGCACGACGCAGGGCGGGTGGTGTTGTGAATTCGGGAGGTCTTTCTTGCTGCAAGTCTTACAGCTGCTGATTTCCGGCATCGCGCAGGGCTGCATCTACGGCCTGATCGCGCTCGGCTTCGTGCTGATCTACAAGGCGACCGAGACGGTGAGCTTCGCCCAAGGCGAACTGATGATGCTCGGCGCCTTCGCGGCCTTCGTCGGCATCTCGATGATGGGCATGCCGTTCTGGATGGCGGCTCTACTGGCGATCGTCGCGATGGCCGCTTTCGGCGTGCTGCTGGAGTTGCTCGTGATCCGCCCGATCCTCGGCCAGCCTCAGTTCTCGATCGTGATGCTGACCATCGGCATCGCCTATGTCGCGCGCGGCGTCATCACGATGCTGCCGGGCATCGGCACCGAGACCAATACGCTGCCCGTGCCTTACAAGGACCAGATCTGGAAGCTCGGCGCGCTGGTGCTCAACGTCGAGCAGATGGTGATCATCGTGGCGACGGCGGTGTTGTGCGGGCTGCTGTTCGCGATGTTCCGCTACAGCAAGCTCGGCATCGCGATGCAGGCCTCCTCGCAGAACCAGCTCGCGGCCTACTACATGGGCATTCCGGTGAAGCGTCTCAACGGGCTGGTGTGGGGGCTGGCGGCGGCCGTGGCGGCCATCGCGGGCATGCTGCTCGCACCCATCACCTTCGTGCACGCGAACATGGGCTTCATCGGGCTCAAGGCCTTTCCGGCAGCGGTGGTGGGCGGCTTCGGCAGCCTGCCGGGCGCGATCGTCGGCGGGCTGGTGATCGGCGTGGTCGAATCCTTCTCTGGCTTCTACCTGCCGGATGGCTTCAAGGACACGGCGCCGTACATCGTGGTGCTGCTGATGCTGATGTTCAAGCCCAACGGATTGTTCGGCGAGAAGCTGCGCAAGAAGGTCTGATGCGATTCCTCTTCAAGACTTCCTACGCGCAGGACATTGCGCTGGCCAAGCACGGCGGCCATACGTTCTGGTATGGACTGCTGTGCGTCGCGTTGCTGGTGGCTCCCTGGGTGGTGCCCGAGTACTGGATGGCGCAGCTCACCTTCGTGTTGATCTACGGCATCGTCGGTCTGGGGCTGATGCTGCTCGCGGGCTTCACCGGACAGTTCTCGATCGGCCATGCCGCCTTCCTTGGCACGGGCGCGTACACGCAGGCGGTGCTGAGCAACATGGGCGTGCCCGTTCCGATCGCGCTGCTGGGGGCCGCAGCGCTGTCGGCTGCGGTGGGCGTGGTGGTGGCGATGCCGGCGCTGCGCGTGAAGGGCATCTATCTCGGCATCGCGACCTTGTCCTTCGGCTTCATCGTCGAGGAAGTGTTCGCGCGGTGGGAGAGCGTGACGGGCGGCAACTCGGGCTTGCATGTGAAGACGGCGACCCTGTTCGGCCTGGATCTGGGCGCTGGCAATGGCTTCTATTACCTGTGCCTGGTGATCGCGGTGCTGGCCACGCTGGGCATCCTGAACCTGCTGCGCTCGCCGACGGGGCGGGCCTTCGTGGCGATCCGCGACTCCGAGATCTCGGCGCAGAGCATGGGCATTCACCTGGCGCGGTACAAGACGATGTCCTTCGCCATCTCAGCCGCGCTCGCCGGCGTGGGCGGCGGGTTGTATGCGCACAAGCTGAGCTTCATCTCGCCGGACCAGTTCAACATCATCCAGTCGATCGACTTGTTGCTGATGGTGGTGATCGGCGGGCTGGGATCGGTGCACGGCGCCTTCCTCGGCGCGATCTTCCTGATCGCGATGCCGCAGTTGATCTCGATGGGCAAGGATTACCTGCCGGCGGTGGTGGGGCAGGCGCCGGGCTTGCAAGGGCTGGTCTACGGGCTGGTGCTGATCGCGTTCGTGATGTTCGAGCCGCTGGGCCTGTACGGCCGCTGGCTGAAGGTGCGGACCTGGCTGCAGCTCTTCCCTTTCTATAGGCGCGGGCTGTTCAAGCGGCAGAAATCCTTCACCAAGTCGGACCGCCTCAGATGAGCAGCGACATCCTTCTCTCCGCCAGGGACCTGAGCGTGCGCTTCGGCGGCGTGCTCGCGGTCAACAAGGTGAGCTTCGACGTGCGGCGCGGCGAGGTGTTCACCTTGATCGGCCCGAATGGCGCGGGCAAGACGACGGTGTTCAACCTGATCAGCCGCATCTACACGCCGACCTCCGGCGAGATCACCTGGCATGGTGAGGGCACGCCGCTCGCGTTGACGCAGCAGGCGCCGCATGCGATTGCCGCGCTGGGCATTGCGCGCACTTTCCAGAACATCGAGTTGTTCGAGTACGCGACGGTGTTGCAGAACCTGCTGATCGGCCGGCACACGCATCGCCAGACGGGGTTCTGGAATGAAGTGTTCTTCACGCCGGCCACGCGCCGCGCGGAAGTCGCGGCGCGCGAGAAGGCGGAGCAGGTGATCGACCTGCTCGACCTGCAGCACCATCGGGACTCGATGGTGGCGGGCTTGCCGTATGGCGTGCGCAAGGTGGTGGAGCTGGCGCGTGCGTTGTGCACGGAACCGAAGTTGCTGTTGCTCGATGAGCCATCCTCGGGGTTGAACGTCGAGGAGACGGCCGACATGGCGTTCTGGATCCAGGACATCCAGCAGGAGCTGGGCGTGTCGGTGCTGATGGTGGAGCACGACATGTCGCTGGTGTCCAAGGTGTCCGATCGCGTGCTGGCGATGAACCAGGGCGAGGAGATCGCGACGGGGACGCCGCGCGAGGTTCAGTCGGATGCGAAAGTGGTCGAGGCGTATCTGGGGACGGTGGATGACGTGAGCAGTTTGCGGAGGGTGGCGTGAGCGGTTTGTTGTCCTTGTCGTCGCGGAGAGCGCCCGGCATGCGATGCGCGCCGGTCGCCTTCACTGTGCCGGTCGCTTCGCGACTTCCCTGCGCTGCTCGCCTTTCGCGGGGTCTGGCTCAAACTCGCTTCGCTCAGACAATCGCCAGCCCTCATCCGCGAAAGGCTGCGCTGCTCGGCGGCACAGAGGCGGCGCCCGTCGCGCATCGCATGCCGGGCTTGGGGGTGATCGATCTTCACGTCCCTTGGGGAGGCGGCGGCCCTCACCCCAGCCCTCTCCCAGAGGGAGAGGGAGCAAGACCGGCCGAGGGCGCAAGATTGGCAGAGGGCGAAGAATCAGCAGAGGTCGTGATACCGGCGCCGCGTGTCCACGTCGGCGGGTGGCATGCGGTGCGGGGTGGGCGAGCCCTTCTGCGCCGCCGAGCAGCGGAGCGTTTGGCGGATCAGGGCCACATGCTGTTTGAGCGAAGCGAGTTCATGTGGACCCCGCCAAACGTGAGCAGCGCAGGGGAGTCGCGAAGCGACCGGCGCAGTAGGGTCGCACGCGCCGTGCCGCATGCCGCCCGACGACGCACCCCGAACCTGACCTCGACTGCAAGTGCAAGTGCAATCGCGCGCGCCATGGCTACTGCATTCGCGATTGCATTCGCAACAGCGCAAGAAGGACAAGCATGAGCGAAGACCAGCCCGTCCTCCAGTTGCTCAACGTCGAAAGCGCTTATGGCCCCATCAAGGCCATCCGTGGCGTCAGTCTCAAGGTGCGCCCCGGTGAAATCGCAACCGTCCTCGGCTCCAACGGCGCCGGCAAGACCACCATCCTCAAGACCATCTCCGGCATCATCGACCCGCGCAAGGGCAGCATCGAGTTCAAGGGCCAGAACATCACGGCCAGGGACCCGGCCTTCATCGTGCAGCAGGGCCTGAGCCACGTGCCCGAGGGACGAGAGGTATTCCCCCTGCTGTCGGTGAAAGACAACCTGCTCATGGGTGCGTACACCCGCAAGGACCGCGACGGCGTGGGGCGCGACATGGAGACGGTGTTCAACTACTTTCCGATTCTGCGCGAGCGTGCCACTCAGGATGCCGGGCTCCTGTCGGGCGGACAGCAGCAGATGCTCGCCATCTCGCGCGCCATCATGGCCGCGCCCGCCTTGATCCTGCTCGACGAACCGAGCCTCGGCCTGTCGCCCAAGCTCACCAAGGAAATCTTCGAGATCGTCGTGCGCATCAACCGCGAGCGCGGCACCACCATCCTGCTGGTCGAGCAGAACGCCAACATGGCGCTCAATGCATCCGACTACGGCTACGTGCTGGAAAACGGCCGCATCGTCATGGAAGACACTTGCGAGCGATTGCGCGAGAAGGACGACATCAAGGAGTTCTATCTCGGCCTCAAGGACGACGGCGTGCGCGGCGAGCGGCGCTGGAAGAAAAAGAAGACCTGGAGATAAGCGCATGCAAGGACTCTGGGACACCGCCGCCATCCAGCCGAAGTTCGACATCGTCGTGCCCGGCGACACCATTCCCGCGGTGTTCTGGAATGCGGTGCGGCAGCGCGGCGACACCGTGTGGATGCGGCAGAAGCAACTGGGCATCTGGCGCAGCTGGAGCTGGAACCAGACCGCCGTGGCGGTCAAGGAGATCGCGGGCGGGCTCATGGCCATCGGCTTCGGCGCGGGCCAGTGCGCGTCGATCCTTTCCAACACCGTCATCGAGTGGGTGCTGTGCGACCTGGCCGTGCTGAGCTGCGGCGGCGTCGCCAACGGCATCTATCCGACCGATGCCGCGTCGCAGGTGCACTACCTCTGCGAAGACTCAAGCACCACCGTGCTCTTCGTCGAGGACGACGAGCAGCTCGACAAGGCGCTCGAAGTGCGCGCCGGCCTGCCGTTGCTGCGCAAGATCATCGTGGCGGACATGGAAGGCCTGCGCGACCTTCACGACCCCGACGTGATGAGCCTCGACGCCTTGCGTGCGCTGGGCCGCGAGTACCTGCAGGCGCACCCGAACGCGGTCGAGTCGGCGGTGGCCGCGTGCCGGCCCGAGGACCTCGCGATCCTGGTCTACACCTCCGGCACCACCGGCAAGCCCAAGGGCGCGATGCACAGCCATGGTGGACTCGTCTTCACCGCTCGCGGCTACAACACGCTGATCGCGCAGGACGAGCGCGACGAGCGCATGTGCTTCCTGCCGCTGTGCCACATCGCCGAGCGCATGGGCGGCGAGTACTTCGCGATGTACACCGGCTCGATCCTCAACTTCGTCGAGAACCCCGAGACCGTGCCCGAGAACGTGCGCGAGATCGCGCCGACCGTGTTCACCGCGGTTCCGCGCGTGTGGGAGAAGTTCTACTCCGGCGTGATGATCGCGCTGAAGGAAGCGAGCCCGCTCCAGCAGGCCGCGTACAAGTGGAGCATCGGCATCGGCGAGGCCATCGCGGCCAAGGTGCTGGCCGGCGAGGAGGTCAGCGGCGCGCTCAAGCTCAAGTTCCGCATCGCGCGTGTGCTGGCGCTCGACAATGCGCGCAAGCTGATCGGCATCCACCGGGCGCGCTTCCTTGTGACCGGCGCCGCGCCGATCTCGCCGGAACTGGTCAAGTGGTATCTCGCACTCGGCGTGCCGATGCTGGAGGTCTGGGGCATGACGGAGTCCTGCGGCGCATCGACGGCGGTGCCGGCCACGCGCATCAAGCCCGGGTCGATCGGCCCGGCAACGGTCTACAACGAAGTGCGCATCGATCCCCGCAACGGCGAGATCCTGGTGCGCGGGCAGAACGTGTTCATGGGCTACCTCAACCAGCCCGAGAAAACGGCCGAGACCATCGATGCCGAAGGCTGGCTGCACACCGGCGACGTGGGCACGATGGACCAGGACGGCTACTTCCGCATCACCGACCGGATGAAGGACATCATCATCACGGCCGGCGGCAAGAACGTGACGCCGAGCGAGCTGGAGAACGAACTCAAGTTCAGTCCCTACGTCACCGATGCAGTGGTGATCGGCGACAAGCGGCCCTACCTCACCGTGATCATCATGATCGACCAGGAGAACGTCGAGAAGTTCGCGCAGGACAACGACGTGCCCTTCAGCAACTACCAGAGCCTGACGCGCGCCAAGGAAGTGCTGGACCTGATCCAGTCGGAGCTGGAGCGCGTCAACACCAAGTTCGCGCGCGTGGAGGAGATCAAGAAGTTCTTCCTGCTGGAGACGCAGCTCAGCGCGGAAGACGAAGAACTCACGCCGACGATGAAGCTCAAGCGCAAGCTGGTGCAGACCAAGTACGCCGAGCGCATCGAAGCCATGTATTCATGACTCGCCCAGGCGCCGCTGCATCGGCAGCGGCCCTGGCGAGTGATCGCAGTTTTATTGACCAGAGGAGTTCGTGATGAAGACTTTGACAGCAATCGCTCTCGCCGCTTCGCTCGCGCTGGGCGCGGGTTCGGCGCTGGCGCAATCGCAGGGCGTGAGCAAGGACGAGATCCTGATCGGCACGATCCAGGACTTGTCGGGCCCGCTGGCAGCCTTCGGCAAGCAGTCGCGCAACGGCATGCAACTGCGCGTGGACGAGATCAACGAGCAGGGCGGCGTGAACGGGCGCAAGCTCAAGCTGCTGGTCGAGGACTCGGGCTACGACCCGAAGAAGGCCGTCCTCGCGGCGCAGAAGCTGGTCAACCAGGAGAAGATCTTCATCATGGCCGGCCACATCGGCACGGCGCAGAACATGGCGGCGATGCCGGTGCAGTTCGAGAAGAACGTGATCAACTTCATGCCGATCACGGCGGCGCGCGAGATGTACGAGCCCTTCCACAAACTCAAGTATTCATTCGCGGCGACCTATTACGACCAGATCCGCATGGCTTTACCGAAGCTGGTCAAGGACAAGGGCGCGAAGAAGGTCTGCACGATCTACCAGGACGACGAGTTCGGGCTGGAAGTGCAGCGCGGCGCCGAGGCCGGCTTGAAGACGATGGGGATGGAAGTGGCCGAGAAGACATCGTTCAAGCGCGGCGCCACCGACTTCAGTTCGCAGGTCGCCAAGCTGAAGGCGTCCAACTGCGAAGTGGTGGTGCTCGGCACCATCATCCGCGAGACCATCGGCACCGTGGGCGAGTCGCGCAAGACTGGCTTCAGTCCGGTCTTCCTGGGTTCGAGCGCCGCGTATACCGACTTGATCCACAAGCTGGGCGGCAAGCCGATGGACGGCATCTACGCGACGATGACGGTGCAGAACCCCTACACCGACGAGCAGTCGCAACCGCTGCGCTTCTGGGCCAACAAGTACAAGACCAAGTTCAACGAAGACCCGACCGTGTTCAGCGCCTACGGCTACGAGATCATCGACGCCTTCATCCAGGCGGCGCAGAAGACCGGCACCAACCTGTCGACCGACAGCTTCATCAAGACGATGGACTCCACGACCTTCATGCCCGACATGTTCGGCTCGCCGAAGATGACCTATTCGCCGACCAAGCGCCTGGGCAACGACCAGTCGCGGCTGTCGCAGATCGTGGATGGGAAGTGGAAGGTGGTGTCGGACTACGTCGCGCCGTAGTCAGGCTGCCTTGTTCCCTCTCCCTCTGGGAGAGGGTTAGGGTGAGGGCAAGTGCCTTTGCAAATTCACAGCCTCATCCATCGCCCGTTGCCCTCACCCCAACCCTCTCCCCGCGGGGAGAGGGAGCGAAGACCCTGTCCTGGCCCTCTTCCGGGGGGAGAGGGAGTGAAGACGCCCCGCCTTACTTGGGAGAGGAAACGGGATCAGGCCGCCATGATGGAGACGGCCTTCGTGGTCACGTAGCCTTCCATCGCCTCCGGCCCACCTTCCGACCCGTAGCCCGAATCCTTCATGCCGCCAAACGGCATCTCAGGCGTAGGCGCTGCGGGCTGGTTGATCCACAGCATCCCCACTTCGACCTGCTGCGCCAGGATGTGCGCGTTCTTGATCGATTGCGTGAACGCGTAGCCGGCCAGGCCGAAGGGCAGGCGGTTGGCTTCGGCAATGGCTTCCTCGAGCGTGTCGAAGCCGCGGATCGCGGCGATCGGGCCGAAGGGCTCGTTGTTGAACACGTCGGCTTCCAGTGACACCTCGTCCAGCACGGTCGGCGCGAAGAAGTTGCCGTCGGTGCCCACGCGCTCTCCGCCGGTCAGCACCTTGGCGCCGGTCTTGCGGGCGTCGGCGAGGATCTTGTCCATCGCGCCGATGCGGCGTGCATTGGCCAGCGGGCCCAGCGTCGTGTCTTCGAGCAGGCCGTCGCCGAGCTTGAGCTTCTCGGTCTGCGTGGCGAGCGCCTTGGCGAATTCGGCGCGGATGCTGTTGTGCACCAGGAAGCGCGTTGGCGAGATGCAGACCTGGCCCGCGTTGCGGAACTTGGCGCCGCCGGCTGCCTTCACGGCCAGCATGATGTCCGCGTCGGCGGCCACGATCACGGGCGCATGGCCGCCGAGCTCCATCGTCGCGCGCTTCATGTGCAAGCCGGCCAATGAAGCCAACTGCTTGCCGACCGGCGTCGAACCGGTGAAGGTCACCTTGCGGATGATCGGATGCGGGATCAGGTAGCTGGAGATCTCGGCCGGATCGCCGTAGACCAGGCCGACCACGCCGGGCGGGATGCCCGCATCGACGAAGCACTGCATCAGGGCGGCGGGGGAGGCGGGCGTTTCTTCCGGCGCCTTGCACAGGAACGAGCAGCCGCTGGCCAGCGCGGCGCCGATCTTGCGCACGATCTGGTTGATGGGGAAATTCCACGGCGTGAAGGCCGCGACCGGGCCGAGCGGCTCCTTCAGCACCAGTTGCTGCGCGTTGAGGTTGCGCGAGGGCACGATGCGGCCATAGAGGCGGCGGCCTTCGTCGGCGAACCATTCGATGATGTCGGCGCCGGCGGTGGCTTCGCCGCGGGCCTCGACGTACGGCTTGCCCTGTTCCTGGGTCAGGATGCGGCCGATGTCGCCGGCGCGCTGGCGCAGCAGGCCGGCGGCCTTGCGCATGATGATGGCGCGCTCGTTGGCGGGCGTGCGGCGCCACTTCTCGAAGCCGCTTTGCGCGGCGGCCAAGGCGCGGTCGAGGTCGGCGATGCCGGCGTGCGCAACCGTGCCGATGACTTTGCCGGTGGCCGGATTGACGACATTGATGGTCTTGCCGCTGGCGGCGTCGACCCATTCATTGGCGATCAGGAGGCGGGTGTCGGGGTAGCTGGTGGTCGTGGATGTCATGCGTAGTCCTCAAATGAGGCAGCGATGATAGGACGCGCCGAGCGCACCGCCGTGACGGCACGTTTCAAGCCCGCACCCCGTGCGTGGGGTCTACACCTTGTCGGGGTTGACGAGCACCAGCCGCAGGATCGTGTCCATGTTGAACTTGAAGCGCGCGGCGAGCGCGTCGCGGCCGGTGAAGTTGAAGCCGAACAGCACCTGGCCGGTGTGCCGGTTGTTGAGGTAGTAGAAGGCGACGGCGGCGATGGTGATGCACAACTGCGCGGCGTCGATGTCACGGCGGAACACGCCCTCGACCGCGCCGCGCTTGAGGATCGCGTCGACGCTGTCGACGTACGCCTTCTGCAGCTTGCGCAGCTGCTTGTTGCCGGCGATGTGCCGCGCCTCGTGCAGGTTGGCACTGTTGACCAGCGTGATGAACTCGGGGTTGTCCAGGTAGTACTGCCAGGTGAACTCGACCAGCTTCTTCAGCGCCTCCACCGGCGGCGTGTTCTCCAGCCCCAGGCCCTGCTCGCTGCCGCGGATGCCCACGTAGGCTTCTTCCAGCACGGCCTCGAACAGTTGCTCCTTGCCACCGAAGTAGTGGTAGATCATCCGCTTGTTGGCGCCCGACATCTCCGCGATCACGTCGACCCGCGCGCCGCCCAGGCCGAGTTTCGCGAACTCGACCTTTGCAGCCGCGAGGATGTCGGCCTTGGTGGCCGCCGGGTCGCGTGCGCGGAACGGCATCTTTTCGCCCATGGATGGTCGCCTTGTCGTGTCGCTGTGGAAATGGGTGCCGATGTTAGGCCAACGCCAGACAAGTCGCTCGTGCTTTGCGGGACTCGTCGGGCGTCGCCCGGGCGCGCTACTTGACGGTGGCCAGCTTGCTGCGGTCGATGGTCAGGGCGATGGCGACGGTGAGCACGATGCCGAACACGATCTGCTGCGCCGTAGCCGGCACCTCCAGGTACACCATGCCGGTGCGGATCACGGCCACGATCATCGCGCCGATGAGCGTGTTGAGGACGCCGCCGACACCGCCGGTGAGCGGCGTGCCGCCGATCAGCACCGCGACGATGGCCGGCAGCAGGAAGCCCTCCGCCAGGTTGGGCGCGCCGCCCGCCAGCTTGACCGAGAACAGCAGGCCCGCGAAGGCCGCGATGAGCCCCGACAGCGTGTAGACCGCGATCTTGTAGCGGTCGACGTTAAGGCCCGACGCGGCCGCCGCGGGCTCGCCGGCGCCGATCGCCTTGAGCGCGCGGCCGAAGGTGGTGCGGCGCTCGACGAACAGCATCACCACCAGCAACGCGCCGGCGATCAGCACTTCGTGCGGGACGCCGGCCGTGCTCTCCGTCACCCAGCCGAAGGCCTGCTCGCGCATCCCCGCATCCATGAAGATCGCGCGTTGCCCCGAGGCGAATTGCCCCACCGACAGCGCGATGCCGCCGATGGCCAGCGTGGCGATGAACGAAGGCACCTTCAGCCGTGTCGATGCATAGCCCGACACGAAGCCCAGCAGCGCGCCCACGCCGACCACGGCGATGGCCGACCACACGCCCATGAAAGGCAGCGACAGCGTCGCCAGCACGGTTGTCATGTTGGCCACCGACTGGGCCGAGAGGTCGATGCCGCCGATGAAGATCACCAGCGTGATGCCGAGCGCCATCACGAACAGCGTCGACACGTCGGCCGTCATCTGCAGGAGGTTGGACGGCAGCAGGAAGGCGGGGTTGATGGCGCTGACGGCCAATGTGAGGGCCAGCAGCGTCAGCCAGGGCAGGTGGGGGCGGAGTTTTTCGAAGTTCATGGCGGGCTCTTCAAGTCATGTGGTGGACGAGGTCGAACAAGGAGGGCTTGTTGCCCGGCACGCAGTCGAACCACTGCTGCACCTTCCCATCGCGCAGCACCGCGATCGTGTGGGAGAGGCCGATCGCCTCCTCGAGCGTGTCGGCCATCAGCAGCACCGCACAGCCGTCGTTGCACATCTCGCGGATCACCTCGTAGATGTGTTCCTTGGCGCCGATGTCGACGCCGCGCGTGGGGTGGTCCAGCAAAATCACGTCGGAGCCGCTGCTGCGCCACTTGGCGATGACCACCTTCTGCTGGTTGCCGCCCGAAAGCTTGCCCGCATTGGCATCGACCGATGGCGTCTTGATCTCCAGCCGCTTGACCCACTGCTGCGCGGTCGCGCGCTCGGTCTTGTGCCGCAGCACGCCGCCGCGGCTGTAGTTGCGCATCTGCGAAAGCGTCATGTTCTCGAACACCGACATCCCGCCCACGATGCCTTCGATCTTGCGCTCGCGCGGGATGTAGCCGATGCCATGCTTCACCGCGTTGGCCGCGCTGAAGCGGCGCACTGCCCGGCCCTTGATGCGCAGCGCGCCGCCGGTCGGCTTCTCCAGGCCGAACACGGTGCGCATGATCTCCTCGCCGCCGGAGCCTTCGACGCCGACCAGGCTCAGCACCTCGCCCCGGCGCAGCTTGAAGGAGATGTCCTGGTACTTGCCGGGGTGCGTCAGGCCCTCAGCCTCGACCAGCACGTCGTCCGTGCAGGGCCGCTGCTTTTCCTCTCGGTAGTAGGCGGTGCTGATCTCGCGGCCGACCATCTTCTGCTGGATGCTGGTCGCCACCGCGGTCTTGCCGTCGACCACGTCGACCACTGCGCCGTCCTTCATGACGTAGATGCGGTCGGAGATGTCGATGACCTCGTCCATGCGGTGCGAGACGAAGATGAAGGAAGCCCGCGCGCGCAGCCGCCGGATCAGGCGGAACAACAACTGCACCTCATCCTTGGACAGCACCGACGTCGGCTCGTCCAGCAGGATCACCAGGTCGCCCTCGACGCGCTCCTCCAGCGCCATCACCTTGGCCAGCTCGACCAGTTGCCGCTGCGCGAAGGACAAGGACGACAGCGGCATGCGCGCGTCGATGTCCAGTTCGACCTTTGCCAGTTGATGGCGCGCCGCGACGGCCATCTTCTTCCAGTCGACGATGCCCCATCGCACGAACTGCCGCTCGAAGCCGAGGAAGATGTTCTCCATGACCGAGAGGTTCGGGATCAGCGACTGTTCCTGGAACACCATGCCGATGCCTTGCAGCATCGCCTCGCGCGGGTTGGCGAACGCGGTCGCGCGGCCGTTGATGAGCACCTCGCCGCCGTCGTGCTGGTAGGCGCCGTAGAGCACCTTCATCAGCGTCGACTTGCCGGCCCCGTTTTCGCCGACCAGCCCGACGATCTCGCCGCGCTCGATCCTGAAGTCGATGCCCTTGAGCGCATGCACGCCGGGAAAGCGCTTCTCTACTTTCTTGAATTCAAGCATGGCGTTCTCACTTCACCAGGGATTGGTTCTTGCGGTTGACGGCCAGCGCGACCGAGAGGATGACGAGCGCGCCGAGCACGCCGTCCTGCAGGTAGTTGGGCAGGCCGACCACGACCATGCCGTTGTTGATGACGCTGACGATCAGCACGCCCACGACCGCGTTCCAAACCCCGCCCGAGCCGCCCATCAGCGAGGTGCCGCCGATGACCACCGCCGTGATGGACGCGAACATGAAGTTCGAGCCCGTCAGCGATTCCGCCATGCCGCCGCGCGCCACCGCGAAGATCGCCGCCAGCGCATAGAACACGCCCGCCAGCATGAAGCCCAATATGCGCACACGCTTGACGTTCAACCCGCTCGCATGCGCGAGGTCCTCGCCGCCGCCCACCGCGTAGAAGTGGCGCCCGAGGATCGTCTTGCGCTGGATGAACCAGGCCACGAACACCAGCGCGATCGCGACGAACACCATCAGCGGAAAGCCGCCGATGCGCAGGTAGATCAGCGCGCGAAACACGTCGTCGTCCACGCGCAGGATGTCTCCGCCCGTCAGCACCACCGACAGCCCCATGCCGACGAAGCCGATCGCCAGGCTCGACATGAACGAAGGAATGCTGAGCTTCACATGGACAAGGCCGTTGACCAGCCCGATCGATGCGCCGACCGCGAGCGCCGCCGGAATCGCCAGCCAGCCCCAACCGGCCATTTCGCCGCCCAGGAACTTGAACGTGAGCGCGAACAGCACGGCGGCGGTGGAGATGGTGCCTTCCATCGACAGGTCGATGGAGCCCATCACGATGATGAAGGTCACGCCCACCGCGACCATCAAGGCCGGTGCCGCCGAGATCGCGATGCGTGCGAAGTTGGCCAGCGTCATGAACTTCGGGTTGGCCGCCGCGAAGCCCAGCACCAGCGCGCCGAGCACGAGGGCGGGTGCCCATTGCAGCCAGGACGCGGCGCGTGCCGCTTTCACCGAACGCGCGGGCGAGCTTGCCGGCGCGACATCCTTGGCGGCTGCGCGTGGCAGCCCCGAAGCCATGTGCGTGGTCACGCCCGGGCCCCGTACTTGATCTGGCCGCCTGAGGTGCCCCAGAAGTCGGTCCACTCGTACTTCGGCGTGCTGCTGATGTACTTCTTCTTGAAGTCGGCCGCATCCTTCTGCGTGACGACGATGGAGGGGCCGTAGAACTCGCGGTGCTCCTTCGGCTCGGCCGAGGGCTTGAACTTGCCGATGGCCGCGTAGTACGCCAGCGCCGCCGTGATGCCGCCGCCCCAATGCGGGTTGGTGAACACGGTCGCGAGCAACTCGCCCCTGACGATCAGGTCGATCGCCTCCGGGCTGCCGTCGTAGCCGACCACGGGCAGCTTGCGTCCGTCGGCCTTGAGCGCTTCGAGCACGCCGTAGGCCATCGAGTCGTTGGCGCAGAACACGCCGCCGATCTTGTTGCCAAAGCGCGTGAGAAAGCCTTCCATCACCTGGTTGGCCTTCTGCGTGGACCAGTCGCCCGGCTGGTAGTCCAGCAACTGGATGCCGGGGAAGTCCTTCAGCGCTTTCTTCATGCCGTTGAGCCGCTCGACGGCCGGGTTGTTGGCCGCAATGCCGCCCACGCCGACGATGGCGCCCTTGCCGCCCATGGCGGTGAACAGGGCGCGGGCGGTCTGCTCGGCCGGGCCTTCGTCGGACCAGGTCATGTGGGACACCCAGGCATCGCCGAAGTCCCACGGGTGCAAGTCGTCGGGCTTGTTCCAGATCGTCGACACGAAGGCGCCGGCCTTTTTCACGGCTTCGACGATGGGGCGGCAGTTGGGTGCGTCGTTCGCGTCGCAGGCGATTGCGGCCTTGCCGCCGGTCTTCGACAGGAAGGCCTGGATGTCGGACAGTGATTTCTGCGAGCTGCCGTTGTTGAGCAGGTGGACCATGTCGGACTTCTTCATGCCGACGCTCTCGACGAAGGATTCACCGCCCGAGGCGATGGCGTGCCAGTACGGGTTGTTGCGGTCGCGGTAGCTCCAGGCGACGGCCGGCTTGCCTTGCTGCTGGGCGAAGGCCGCGAGCGGGTTGCTGGCGGCTGCGACGCCGACGAGACCGTAGGCGCTGGCCAACAGGAAGTCGCGTCGCCGCGTGGTTTGCTGGTCGATGTAGTTCTTGATGAAGGCCATGGGTTTGTCTCCTTGAGGGTGGACTGTCGGTTGCTGATGAAGTAACTAACTGGATGGTTATTGTCATCCTGTGAGAGAGGGTTCGTCCATAGGGTTTAGCCTAGTAACCTATTGGTTATTTGAGGGCGTGGGCGCTTTTGAAGCCCGAGGCGGAACGCAGTCGATGCGCCGTGAAGACGAGCTTTCGCCTAGCCACGTGGGGGACGCGGCCGGGGAATTGCGCGGACCATCTGGCTGGCGATCACGCGGTTCAGGAGGGGTGCCGGACGCAGCCGGCAGCCATCCGTCAGCCTCAGGCGTCAACCGTCAACCGTCAACCGTCGGCCGTCGGCCGTCGGCCGTCAGCTACGGCCGGAAGTGCGGAATGAATCGACCGAGCACCGCATGCTCATCGTCGGGCGCGATGAAGCGGGACGCGGCGAGGGTGCTCCAGGCAAAGCCCGCCACTTCGCCATGCGATCCGGTGTAGAGCCTGAACACGCCGCGCCCAAGGCCATCGTGGTCATGCCCGTCGGCGCCCCGCTTGTGGCGCGTGTCGGTCGGGCCGTGGCCGGACTCCGAACTGTCGATGACATCGACCGCCCATTGGTCGGTGCCGATCACGAACGGCTTCGTCCCGCTCATCTTCGTCGGCGCGTTCACGACCATCATGATGTGGCCCGTGTTGTCGTGTCGGGTGAGGTACTTGACCGCGATCACATCGCCAGGTTGCAGGTCGCTGACGGCGGCGAGGGCAACGAAGCCGCGGCCCTCGAGGACCGCGTCGTGGTAGCGCTCGGCGGTGGGGCGCCGGCTGCCGAACCAGCGCTTGAAGTCATCGGCCGAGTAGCCATCGACATGCATCAGCAGATGGTCGATGAAGCCCGAGCAATCGGTGTGCGACGCCACGACGCCGGTCCACGACACGCTGCCCTGCCCGTGCGCGTAGTCGGTGTTGGAGAGATCGAGCTGCTGGACCAGATCCACGGCCGCGATGACGCGCTGCGTGGCGCCTGTGTCGCTCGCCGCCTGCGTCGACAAGCCGAGCGTGGCGAGCACGATGCACAGCGCAGCGACCGGCGCGATCCTGTTCATGTTCATCGACGCACTCCTTCCGGCATAAGCAACGACTGGACCTAGCGACAACGACCGCTGAACCCGGGCCAGGTCACAGATACGGGTTCTTCAAGTTTGGATCCTTCTTCTTCGGTGCATCGAGGGAATCCATCGTGTGAAACGTGCCCACGATACTTTCGGCGACCTTGAATTGCCCCTTTGTGGCCGCCAGAAGCTCCTTGTATCCGGTGTCGTCTCCACCGTTCAACTGGAAGTACGGGCCGATCAGCACTTCCATTTGATGGACGATGATCGATTCAAGGTCGCGCGGCGGAGCGCGGCGGGTCACGATGCAATAGCCCATGATCTGGGTGAACCGCACATTCGATGTGGCAATTTCCTTCATGTACTGCCGATTGACGCCGCAGCGAGCGGCGAATTCGTCCACGTTCAGGTAGCGCAGATTGCTGGTGTCCACGAGGTACATGTAGACATGAATCGCCGTCGGTGGAAAGAAACACGCGACCTTCGCATTCCACGTCAAGCTCACGGAGAGGTCGGGATCCGCATCTCCGGTGCCTCCCTTTCTCGCAGAGGGGTTCCCGCGCAGCACGGGGCCGACGAGCGAAAAGATGCGGTTCTGGAGGTCCGCGGGCAAGGCCGCGACGCGTTGAGCCAATTCCGGCTTCTTCCATCCCACCCGCGGCAGGATGCCGCCGAGCGTTCGCAACTCATCCGGTGTTGCCTTCGAGCCATGGAACGCAATGTTGTTCGATTTGCTCATGTTGCAGATACCTCTGCGGCAGGTACGAATGCGCGAGCATAGACAGCCGTGGCCGCATCGACAAGGACCGTGACGCAGGCCCTCAAACCAGCGCGCCGCGGCGAAATCGCCGTGGTCCTAAGATTGCCACCCCGCATCCTCCGGAGGCGACCATGCCCGACGACAACGCGAAGTTCGACAAGGAAGCGATTTCCCTGATCGAGTCTCTCAAGGGGCGGCGCAAGCCTGCCAAGCGAGCACCGAGGACAGGGTCGACGGCCCCCAAGGGCGATAAGGCGGCCGTCAAGACGCCGGTGGTCGTCCGGCGGGCGGCAGGTCGTTTCTAGGCCGAGCAGATTGCGTCACCAGTTGACTTCGCGCTCCGGCGTGGCGCTCACGTGGTGGATCGACAGGTCTGCGCCGTCGTATTCCTCTTCCTGCGACAGCCGCAAGCCCGTCGTGCGCTTCAGCGTGCCGTAGACGGCCAGGCCCGCCACGAAGGCCCAGGCGACGCCGATCGCCACGCCGATGAGCTGCGCGACAAGGCTGACGCCGCCGATCCCACCCAGCGCCCGCTGGCCAAAAATGCCGGCGGCGACACCGCCCCAGGTGCCGCACAGGCCGTGCAGGGGCCAGACGCCCAGCACGTCGTCGATCTTCCACTTGTTCTGCGTCAGTGTGAACATGTAGACGAAGATCGCGCCCGCCACACCTCCGACCACGAGGGCACCGATGGGGTGCATCAGGTCGGAGCCCGCGCACACTGCGACCAGCCCGGCCAGCGGCCCGTTGTAGACGAAGCCCGGGTCGTTCTTGCCGAGCGCCAGCGCCGCCAGTGTGCCGCCCACCATCGCCATCAGCGAGTTGACCGCCACCAGCCCGGAGATCTTGTCGATGCTCTGCGCACTCATGACATTGAAGCCGAACCAGCCCACGCACAGCACCCACGCGCCAAGCGCCAGGAAGGGGATGTTCGAGGGCGGATGCGCGCTGAGCGATCCATCGCCGCGGTAGCGGTTGCGGCGCGCGCCGAGCAGCAGGACCGCCGGCAGTGCCAGCCATCCGCCCACCGCATGCACGACCACCGAGCCCGCAAAGTCGTGGAACGGGTGCCCGGTCGCCGATTCGATCCAGGCCTGGATGCCCAGCGCCTTGTTCCAGGCAATGCCTTCGTACAAGGGGTACACCAAGCCGACGATGACCGCCGTCGCGATGAGTTGCGGCCAGAACTTCGCACGTTCCGCAATGCCGCCCGAAATGATCGCGGGGATGGCGGCGGCGAAGGTCAGCAGGAAGAAGAACTTCACCAGCTCGTAGCCGTTCTGTTGAGCCAGCTCATCGGCGCCGACGAAGAAATGCGCGCCGTAGGCGACCCCGTAGCCGACCAGGAAGTAGACCACCGTCGACACCGAGAAGTCGACCAGGATCTTGACCAGTGCATTGACCTGGTTCTTCTTGCGGACAGTGCCGAGTTCCAGGAAGGCGAACCCCGCGTGCATCGCCAGGACCATGATCGCGCCGAGAAGAATGAACAGCGCGTCTGCGCCCCGATGTAGTGCATCCATTAAAGGCGTGCTCCCAATACTGCTTATGTTGGTGCATTGCCGGCCTTTGCCGGCGCATGGATCAACGCGAAAGCAATATTGGTGCCGGATTGGCCTACTGGTGGTGCAGGCGCTGCAAGTTGGTGCGCATCATTCAGGGCGGGCACCTGGAGCCGACTCGCCGCGGGGGCAGGCCCCGCGCTGCCAGGAACTCAGCCTGGTGCGCCGAAAGCCATCGCGAGGGTGTGGGTGTCTTCGTATGCCTTGACCGAAGTCGGCGTAGATCTGCTGCAGGTTCGCGGCACGTGGATGCGGCGGGGTCGAATCCTGTCTGCGGCTGCACTCCAGCTTCACGCTGCCGGGTGAAGAAGACTGACACTGCTTGCATGGAGTTCGGCGCTGACGCCGTGGCAGGACTCAATTCACCGTCGCCGCTTCACGCGAAACCATCACCACCGGCTGCGCGCGAACCGCGGCCACCCGACGAGCCGCTGACCCACCACCGCGAATCAGTTCCGCCGCCTTCTCCCCGATCACGATCGACGGCGCGTTGGTGTTGGAGCTGACCAGCCGCGGCATCACCGAGCTGTCGCAGATACGCAAGCCTTCGATGCCCCTGACTCGCAACTCCGGGTCGACCACGGAGGCCGCATCACCGCCCATGCGGCAGGTTCCTACCGGATGGTAGGAGGTGCGGCCGAACTGGCGCGCATAGGTCTCGAGGTCGGCCGTGGTCGACACGCGATCGCCGGGAAAGTGCTCCTTGCGGATGTACTTTGCGAGCGCCGATTGCCGGAAGATCTCGCGGCTGATGCGCACGCCTTCCGCGGAGGTCTTCACGTCGCGCTCGTCGCCGAGGAAGTTCGGATCGACGACAGGCATGGCGCGCGGATCGGCGCTGCCGAGCGAGACCGAGCCACGCGCATGCGGACGCACTGCGTAGGAGTTCAGCGTCACGCCCGAGCCGGATTCGATCTTCGGCACGCCCGCCTCCACGCCCGCGCCGACCAGGAAGTGGAACTGCAGGTCGGGCGTGGGCTCGTTCCGGTCGGCGTACCAGAAGGCGCCGCCTTCGACGATGTTGGACGCCACCGGCCCCCTCCTGAACAGCGCGTACTGCAAGCCGGCCCAGGCCATCCAGTGCGGCTTGGCGTACTTGTCGAAGCTGTGCGGGCCGTTGAGTTCGTAGACGATGTCGATGCCGAAGTGATCGTGCAGGTTCTGGCCCATTTCGGGCCGGTCTGCCATTACGTCGATGCCGAGCGCGCGCAGCTGGTCGGCCGGACCGATGCCCGACAGCAGCATCAGCTTGGGCGAGCCGATGGCGCCCGCCGTCACCAGCACTTCGCGGGCGGCTCGCACGATGGTCGGCCGGCCAGCCTCGACCACTTCGACACCCACCGCGCGGCTCTGCTCGATTACGACGCGATTGATCAATGCGCCGGTCTTCACCGAGAGGTTGCGCCGCCCGAGCGCAGGCCGCAGGTAGCCCACCGCCGCGGAACAGCGCTTGCCGTTTCGCGTCGTGGTCTGGTAGGCGCCGGTGCCTTCCTGCGTCGCGCCGTTGAAGTCCGGGTTGTAGGGCATGCCCATCTGCTGGCAGGCCTGCACGAAAGCCTGCGTCATCCGATGCGGCGCGCCGTTGGACACACCCAGCGGTCCGCCGATGCCGTGCAGCGGGCCTGAGAGCGTGTCGTTGTCCTCGGAGCGCCGGAACAGCGGCAGCAGATCCGCGAAGGACCAGCCGGCGCAGCCGAACTCATCGGCCCACGCGTCGTAGTCCTGCGCGCAACCGCGCGTGAACACCTCCGCATTGATCGAGCCGCCGCCGCCCAGCACGCGCGCTTGCGCATAAGGGATCTCGCGGTTCATCGCATGGCGTTGCGGCGCGGTCTTCAGGCCCCAGGTCATGGGGCCGGCGGTCATCTTGTAGAAGCCGACCGGCATGTGGATCCAGGGGCTGCTGTCGCGCGGGCCGGCTTCCAGCAGCAGCACCTTGACGTCGGCGTCTTCCGAGAGTCGTGCGGCCAGCGCGCAGCCTGCGGAACCACCGCCAACCACGATGTAGTCATAGTCCATCGCCCGCTCCAATCCAGTGAGTGCGCGGCTGCAGGTTGATGTGCGCCGTCTTGACCTCGGTGTATTCCTCGATGCCGGCCAGTCCTGCATCCCGGCCCAGGCCAGATTGCTTCATGCCGCCCATCGGCGCTTCGGGGCCATTGTCCAACGTGGTGTTGATCCACACACGGCCCGCCTGCACTTCGCGCATCGTGCGCAGGGCCAGGGTGACATCCTGCGTCCAGATCGAGGCCGACAGGCCGAACTCGGTGTCGTTCGCGATGCGGATCGCGTCTTCGTAGCTGTCGAAGGGGATCACGGCCAACACCGGGCCGAAAATCTCGTCGCGCAGCAGCGGCATCTCCGGCGTGACGTTGGTGAGCAGCGTGGGCTGCACGAACCAGCCCTTGTCGCAGCCGGTACGCCCGCCGCCGTGCACCACGGTCGCGCCGAGCGCAACGCCGCCTTCGACGTATGACAGCACCTTGCGCATGTGGGCCTCGTCGAACAGCGCGCCGACCTGCGTGGCCGGGTCGAGCGGATCGCCGACCACGATGCGGCTCAACTTGGCCGCGAGCTTCTGGGTGAACGCCGCGGCGATCGAGCGATGCGCCACCAGCCGGCTCGCACCGACGCAGCACTGGCCGGCGTTGAAGGACATCGCAAAAGCCACGCCATCGGCCGCATCGTCGAGGTTGGCGTCCGCGAACACGATGTGCGGGTTCTTGCCGCCCAGTTCCAGCCCGAGCTTCTTGATGTTGCCGACCGATGCCTGGATGGCCTTGCGGCCCGTAGCGGTCGAGCCGGTGACCGACACCATGTCGACCCGGTCGCTGTCGAGGATGACCTGGCCCACGTCCGCGCCGTGCCCGCTCACCAGGTTGACCACGCCATCGGGCAAGCCTGCCTGCTGCAGCAGTTCACCGAGGCGAAGCGTCGTGCCGCTGGTGGCTTCCGAAGGCTTGACGACGGCCGTGCATCCGGCGGCCAGCAGGAAGGGCAGGCGCTCGGCGAGGATGAAGAACGGAAAGTTCCACGGCGTGATGACGCCGATCACGCCCAGCGGCTGCCGCAGCACCAGTGCCAGCAGCCGGTCGCCGAGGTTGTTGAGCGTCTCGCCCGCCATGCTGCGCGAGGCGCCGGCCGCGAAGCGCCACACATCCGCCGCGCCACGGATCTCGCCCTTGGCCTGCGTGATGGGCTTGCCGGTTTCCAGGCATTCGATGAGGCCCAGTTCGTCGACGTTCTGCTCGATCAGGTCCGCGACCTTGAACAGCACCTTGGCGCGTTCCGCCGCAGGCATGCGCGGCCACGGGCCGGTGTCGAAGGCGGTGCGGGCGGCGCGGATGGCGTCCTTCGCGTCCTGCGCGGTGCCGGCGGGCCATTGCGCGACTGGGGTGCCATGGCCGGGGCTGTTGCGCGTCATGAGTTGGTCGCCATGGCCATCGGTCCAGTGGCCGTCGATGAACATCCTGAAGCGCCTTGGCGTGGCTGGCAGCGTGGGGCGGTGGTGGTGCATGTTGTCGTGGTGCATGAGTCTGTCTCCTCCTGTTGTTCAAAAGATGGCGGTGGTCTTCGCCTTGAATGCCGCGATGCCGATGGCGGCGTCGGCACTGGCCTTCACGGCGCGTGCCGCCTCGGCGTAGAACGCAGCCGGTGCGTTCTCGCCCACGATCGCTGCCTTGGACCAGCGTGCCGCCGTGGGCGACACGCGGGCCAGCGTGTCGACGAAGCCGGCAAGCCCCGCTTCGAAAGCGGTTGCGGGCCACACCGCATTCAGTGCGCCCCACTGCTGTGCGGTGGCTGCATCGAGTTCGCGGCAGGTCAGCACCGCTTCGAGCGCCCGGCCGCGGCCGACGATGCGTGCGAGACGTTCGCCGCCTTCCCAGCCCGGCATCGCGCCGATGCCCACCTCGGGAAAGCGCAGGCGGGCGGCGGCCGAGGCCACGCGCAGGTCGGTGGCCAGCGCCAGTTCCAGTCCGCCGCCGAAGCAGATGCCTTCGATGGCCGAGACCGTGGGGCAGCGCAGGCGTTCGAGGCGTCGGAAGACGCGGTTGCCATGGGCGATCCATTCGTCGGCGAATTGGGCCGGCGTCATCGGTGCCCACTGCGCGATGTCGGCACCGGACGAGAAGGTGCCGCCGGCCGTGCCGCGCAGCACCACGACGCGCACGCCGGCGTCCTGCTCGACCTGGTCGATGTGTCGGTCGAGTTGGCCCAGCATGTTCAGGTCCAGCGCATTGGCCTTGCCGGGGTTCGACAGCCGCAGCGTCAGCACCGCGCCTTCGCGCGACGAAAGGATTTCTCCCATGGCATTGGCTCCTTCAGCCCTGAACGCCGTAGAACGCGAGGAACTGCCGCATCCGCGACGCGGCGAGGTCGGGGTCGCGCAGCAGGCCGGCCTGGTCGGCCATGCGGAAGATGTCGACGAAGTAGGGCAGCGGGCGCATCGCCTGGTGGCCGGCCAGCATCACGAAGTGCGACTGGTGGCCGTTCAGGTACGCGAGGAAGACGACGCCGGTCTTGTAGAACTGCGTCGGCGCGCCGAAGATGCGGCGCGACAGTGGCACCGTCGGTTCGAGGGTGTCGAGGAAGCGTTGCTTGTCGCCCTGCGCGAGCGCGACGAGCGCATGCGATGCGGCCGGCGCGATCGCGTCGAAGATGCCGAGCAGCGCATGCGAATAGCCCGCCTCGTCGCCGGCGATGAGTTCGGGGTAGTTGAAGTCGTCGCCGGTGTACATCTTCACGCTGGCGGGCAGCATGCGGCGCATGTCGATTTCGCGCTGCTTGTCGAGCAGGGAGATCTTGATGCCGTCCACCTTGGCGGTAGATTCGGCGATCACCTGCAGCGCGACATCGCGCGCGGCGGTGAGGTCGTCGGTGCCCCAGTAGCCAGCGAGCGAGGGGTCGAACATGCTGCCGAGCCAGTGCAGCACCACCGGATGCTCGGCACGCGCCAGCACGGTGCGGTACACCTTGAGGTAGTCGTCGGGCGTCTTCGCGACGCGGGCCAGCGCACGGCTCGCCATCAGGATCAGCCGGCCGCCGGATTGCTGGATCGCATCGACCTGCTCCAGGTAGGCCGCTGTCACGTCGTCGAGCGTGCGCACGGTGCCCGGGTCGAGGTGGTCGGTACCGCAGCCGTTGTAGATCGGTACGCCGGTGCCGCTCAGGGCCTTCTGCGTCTCGCGGATCAGCGTGAGCGAATCCGCCCATGAGAGGCCCATGCCGCGCTGCGCGGTGTCCATCGCTTCGGCAATGCCGAGGCCCAGTTCGGCCAGGTAGCGGCGGTACTGCAGCGTGGCCTCCCAATCGATCTTGCCGCCGCTCGACGGCGCCACATCGGCGAACGGGTCCGCCACCACATGGGCCGCGGTAAACACCACGCGATTGAAGGCGCGGCCGGCGCTTGCGCGATCCAGGGCGTGCCTTGCAGGCGGTAGGGTGTGAGGCGGCCATCGGTGCCGGGGAGCTTGAGTTCGGTCATGTTGTCGTGTCTCCTTGAATACTTGTTGGTTGGATCTCAGAAGCGTTGGATGAGAAGGCCGCCATCCACGCGAACCTCTTGCGCGACCGTGTAGGGCAGCAGCCCGGCGGCCATCGTGCGGATCACGCGGGCCACGTCTTCCGGCAGGCCCCAGCGCGGCTCGAGGGTCATGCCGTTGGCGATGAGGGCGTCGTACTTGGGCTTCGACGGCGCGGTCATCTCGGTGAGGATCAGGCCAGGCTGAACTTCGAACACGCCGATGCCCAGCGGCGCCAGGCGCATCGCGAACAGGCGCGAGGCCATGTGCAGCGCGATCTTCGACATGCAGTACTCGCCGCGCTCCACGGTGGCGGCGGCCGCGTTCGACGAGGTGACGAACACCATGCTGCGATAGATGTCGTCCTTGCGTTGCTGCGCGACCATGTGCTTTGCCACGGCTTGCGACAGGAAGAAGGTGCCGCGCGTGTTGGTGTCGAAGCAGCGGTCGTAGCTTTCTTCGCTCACCTCGAGCAGGTCGCCGCGCTGCATGACCGACACGCCCGCGTTGTTGACCATGCAATGGATCTCGCCGAATTCGGCGACCACCGCATCGACGAAAGGCTGGTGGCTCGTGCGGTCGGCGATGTTGATCTCGTAGACCTGGCAGTGGCGACCGGTGGCGAGGATGTCGGCCTTGAGCTGCTCAAGCTTCTCGCCGTCCTTCCAGGCCAGCGCCGCGATGTCGAAACCCTCTGCTGCGAGGGCGATTGCGGTGGCGCGTCCGATGCCGCGCGACGCGCCGCTCACGATGGCTGTCTTCTTCATGGCATCAGGCCTTCAGAAGATTGCGCGCGATGATCACGCGCTGAATCTGGTTGGTGCCTTCGTAGATCTGCGTGATCTTGGCGTCGCGGTACAGGCGCTCCACCTCGTAGCCGCGGATGTAGCCGCTGCCGCCGAAGATCTGGATCGCGTTGGAGCTGTGCGTCACGGCCGCATCGCCCGCAAAGCACTTGGCCATCGACGACGCGGCGGTGGCGTCCTCGCCGGCGTCGATCTTCGAAGCGGCCGAGCGCACCAGCAACCGCGCCGCCTCGGTGTCCTTGGCCATGTCGGCCAGCATGAACTGGATGCCCTGGAACTCGGAGATCGGCGCGCCGAACTGCCTGCGCATCCTGGCCTGTTCGACCGATGCGTCCAGCCCCGCCTGCAGGATGCCCACGGCCAGCGAGGCGATGCCGATGCGGCCCTTCTCCAGCACGCTCATCATCATGTGGAAGCCGCGGCCCTCGGTGCCCAGCATCGCATCTGCTGGCAGCACGACATCGTTGAATGCAAGCTCGCCGACCTGTGACGAGCGCTGCCCCAGCTTGTGTTCCTTGGGCCCGCGCGAGACGCCGGCCGAATGGCAGTCGACGATGAAGATGCTCATGCCGCGCTTGCCGGCGGCCGGGTCGGTGCGGGCCAGCACGAAGGCCACGTCGGCCACCGGCGCGTTGTGGATCCACAGCTTGGCGCCGTTGAGCACCCAGCCATCGCCCTGGCGCACCGCGGTGGTCTTCACGCCCGACACATCGGAGCCCGCACCCGCCTCGGTGATGCAGTAGGCGCCACGCTTCTGCGCGCGGATCAGTGGTTCGATCCACTGCGCCTTCTGCGCGTCGGTGCCGTGCGTGCAGAGCAGGGTGGTCAGCAGTTCCACCAGGCCGCACTGGTCGGCGATGGAGCCGTAGCCGCGGCTCAGTTCCTCCATCACGATGCTGTAGGCCAGGCAATCGAGGCCGGCGCCGCCGTAGGTGTCCGGCACCGTGATGCCGAACAGGCCGCTCTCGCCCATCGCGGCGTAGATGTCGCCGGCGAAGGCTTCGTCCCGGTCCAGCCGCTCCGCTTGCGGGCGGATGACCTCGTTGGCGAAGCGCCTTGCCATGTCGGCGACTTGTGTGTGTTCCATTGTCAATTTCATGCTCGTCTCCTGTGTTCAGGGTCAACCCTGATGTATGTAACTGGTTAGTTATTACAATCATGGCAGACGTTTGGCCCGTCGGTCAAGCGCAATCACAAGGAAGTGCAATGAAAAAAGTACGAATCGTTGGCGCGGACGAAATGGCGCGCGAGGTTTTCGATGGCGCGACCGTGGTGCTCAGCGGCTCCGGCGGTGGCTTGCAGGAGGCGGATCACATCGCGCAGGCGATCGAGAAGCGCTTTCTTGCCACGGGGCATCCATGCGACCTCACGCTGATCCATGGCCTGGGCATTGGCGACGGCGTGCAAACGGGTATCACCCGTTTCGCCCACAAGGGCATGGTCAAGCGCGTGATCGGCGGTCACTGGACCTGGTCGAAAGCCATGCAGGACCTGGCCCGCGACAACGAGATCGAGGCCTACACGTTGCCGGCCGGACCGATCCAGACGCTGTTGCGCGAGACGGGCGCGGGGCGCCACGGGTTGGTCACGCACATCGGCCTTCATACCTTCGCGGACCCGCGCCACGGCGGCGGGCGCTGCAACGAGAAGGCGACCGACGACCTGGTCGAGCTGATCCAGCTCGGCGGCAAGGAACTGCTCTGGTACAAGCCGATCCAGGTCGACTTCGCGCTGATCCGCGGCACGGCTTGCGACCCGCAAGGCAACCTCACGTCGCGAGAGGAGCCGTCGGAGATGGACGTCTTCGCCGCAGCGATGGCGGCGCACAACTGCGGCGGCAAGGTGCTGGCGCAGGTGCGCGACGTGCTCGACGAATCCATCTCGCCAGCGCGCGACGTCAGCGTGCCCGGCGTGCTGGTCGACATGGTCTGCCAGTTCGCCGCGCAGACCCAGACCACGGGGGCCGACTACGACCTCAGCATGAGCGGCCTGCAACGTGCACCTGCCACCTGCGCCGCCATGCCCTTGCCGGAGGGCGTGCGCTACCTCATCGCTCGGCGTGCCGCGAAGGAACTGCGCGCCGACGCCTGCGTCAACTTCGGCTTCGGGCTGCCAGACGGTGTGCCGGCGGTGGCGCAAGCAGAGGGCAGGGAGATCGGATGGACCACCATCGAGCAAGGCCCGCACAACGGCGAACTGCTCGGCGGCCACCTGTTCGGCGCGACCCGCTATCCGAGCGCCATCGTCAAGTCGACCGAGCAGTTCGACTTCTTCAGCGGCGGTGGCGTCGACATCGCCTTCCTCGGCATGGGCGAACTCGATGCGGAGGGCAACGTCAACGTGTCATGGCTGGGCGACAACATCGTCGGCCCGGGCGGCTTCGTCGACATCACGCAGCGCGCGAAGAAGGTGGTGTTCTGCGGCACCTTCGAGGCGAAGGGGCTGGTGGTGGAGCACGAGGGCGAGGAGGTGTACATCCGCCGGCATGGCGACGTCTCGAAGCTGGTGAAGAAGGTGCGGCACATCACCTTCAGCGGCGCGCGTGCGCGGGCCGAGGGGCAGGAAGTGTTGTACGTGACGGAGCGGGCCGTGTTCCAGCTCACGCCGCATGGGCTGCGGCTGATCGAAGTGCCGCCTGGCGTGGACGTGCAGGCGGATGTGCTGGACCGAATGCCGTTCGAGGTGGAGGTGGGCATCGCCCTTTCGCCATGCACGGAAGGGGCGTCAACAATGATGGAAGCCTGACGAAACGTGGCGAGCGTATCGGTCATGGGGCCTGCTCCGCGATCCTTCAAGACCTTTTGAGCCTCGAAGCCGGATACGTGGCCCGTAGCAAGTCGAGGTGTGCAGCGACTTCCAGGTCCAGCGCGGATGGCTTGTGTCCGATGTCCCAGGTGCTGAGCCAGACGGACACGGTTCGCCAGATGTTTTGCCATCGAGGATGGTGCTGAAGCTCGGCGATCTTCGGAACGGCCGCCCCCATGAACGCCACTGCGTCTTCGAATGAGGCGAACTCGTACGACTTGCAGATCTCGGTGCGCTGACGTCCCGCGCCACCAGCGAGATCGGAGACGCGGGAATCCCAGCCTGGGAGGCCTTGCAGTGCGTCGTCCCAACTTACCCATCTGCGCAAGCAAGTCCGAGAGGTCCTTCTCCCAGTGCTCGTCGCGCAGCTCGCATTCTTGGGAGCGAGAAAGATCTCGTATCCCCTTCGGGAGTGCTCCGCGCTCGGGCCTGGATGTGCGAGAAAGCAGCACCGGCAAGATCCGCACCTCTGACGCCAGTGCGTGGCGAATCTCCTGGAACACCCAGTCATGCGGGTTGTCTATTCGTCGGCGGAAATCCTTGTCTTGTGCGGAAAGCCATCGGGGGCCGATGACCGGAATCAACAGCGTTGCGGCCTTGAGAGCCCGGTCGATTTCGTCAGCCCAGTCGTCGGACATTCGGATGGACTCCGTGTCGATGAAGACGCTTTGGGCGCCAAAGGTTCGCGCGAGTGTGTTCGCGAGCCACCTCGATGCAGCCGAACTGTCGGTGCGTCTGTAGCTGACGAAGGCGAGTGGCTGGTTGGCTTGCATGTGTCTCTCCTTGCAGGTCTGTTCGATCTACGCAATCTTCTGAAGCGCGTGAAGAACACCCCCGACAGCATCGGCCCAAATGCTCGATCCACAAAAGATTGCGTTCGATTTCTTCAGTTCAAAGTCGGTCCAATTATTGAGACAGCCGCCCGCCACAAAGGGAATGACACTAATCCCGTTGTCGCGTGCAAAGCGCACTTCCTTCTTGACGTTGACCGACTCGTGCGTCGAGCCGCCGACCACGAGGACCAGGATCCTGCTGCGGCCAATTGCGCGCTGCAGCGTTGGCTCCCATTCTTCCCCAGGCCTCAGCGCCTCTTGGTCACGGAACACATTGACGCCGCTCGACTGCAGTGAACTGGAAAGACGCGCGGCCACCCTGGTGTCAGTATCAGTCCGCTGGTAGCTGACGAAGACACTCCATCGATCGGCGTCCGCCGAAAAACGCTCCAGCAGCCTGACGTCCGCGGCGTCCAATCCGCGCGGGGTCTGAATGCTCTGTCCGATGACCTTCAGCCGATCGTCCTGATGATCGATGGGCAGGTACGGCTCGAAGCGCAGCGCGAGCAGCAGGAGCCTAGCGTCGTTGGCAGCGAACAAGGTCGAGTCGTCCGGCTCGGCGACGACCCCATGCTTTCCAAAGATCCTGGAATTTAGGAACGTGAAGCGGCGGCAATTGTCCAGCCGGAAAGACAGCGAATACATGCGTTGACCGCTATGCCCCCGGCGAGAGACGACGATCCAGAGCGTCCCGCTATCGCCCACGAGATCCTGGAGATCGTGGCGTCTCGATGTCAATGCGAAGTATTTCCCGTCTAGCCATGCAGCCCGGTTGGACTCCCAACGAGCGATAGCCAGGGCATGGCCAGTTGATGGGGGACGACGGTTGCGAGTCATTGGAATCCTTCATCGCCCGGCTGGAGTGCGGCATCCATTTCAAAGTCATCCGAGGGCGGAGCACGCCGCGAACCAGCCGGAATCAGGTTGCAGGTTATCCAGCCTTTACGCCGGGTGAATCATCACTTTTTGGGAATACCAACGCCGTCCCGGATGGGGTCTCAAATTGCAGCGCCCTCTCGTCTTCTCGGTTGACCGCAAACGCGGCCATGAAAAAGCCGCCCTCAGGCGGCTCCTCTCATGGCGCCGCGAATCCCGCGGCCCCAACACTCACTCACTCCTCCACAAACGCCTCTTCTCGCTTCGCCTTGATCGAAGGCAGCAGCACGATCCCCAGCAACAGCAGCGCCGCCAGCAGCAAGCCTGCCGACAACGGCCGCGTCACGAACACCGTCCACGTCCCGCGCGACAGCAGTAGCGCGCGGCGCAGGTTCTCTTCCATCATCGGCCCGAGGATGAAGCCCAGCAGCAGCGGCGCCGGCTCCGTCTTGAGCTTCAGGAACAAATAGCCGATGAAGCCGAAGGCCGCCACCATCCAGATGTCGAAGGTGTTGTTGTTGGTCGAGTACACGCCAATCGCACAGAACAGCACGATCGCCGGGAACAGGAACTTGTAGGGCACGGTCAGCAGCTTGATCCACATGCCGATCAGCGGCAGGTTCAGGACGATCAGCATCGCGTTGCCGATCCACATCGAGGCGATCAGGCCCCAGAACAGCTCGGGGTTGCTGGTCATCACCTGCGGGCCCGGCTGGATGTTGTGGATGGTCATCGCACCCACCATCAGCGCCATCACCGCGTTCGGCGGGATGCCCAGCGTCAGCAACGGGATGAACGAAGTCTGGGCGCCGGCGTTGTTGGCCGATTCCGGCGATGCGACGCCGCGGATGTTGCCCTTGCCGAAGGGCACTTCGCCCGGCCGCATCTTGATCTTCTTCTCCAGCGCATAGGCCGCGAAAGCCGCCAGAAGTGCGCCGCCGCCGGGGAGGATGCCCAGCGCCGAGCCCAGCGCCGTGCCGCGCAGCACGGCCGGCGTCATGCGCTTGAAGTCTTCGCCGGTGGGCCACAGGCCCTTCACGTTGGCGGTGAACACCTCGCGCTCGTCGTCGGGCTGCGAAAGGTTGCCGATGATTTCGCCATAGCCGAACACGCCCATCGCGATCACCACGAAGCCGATGCCGTCGGTGAGTTCAGGCACGTCGAAGCTGAAGCGCGCCACGCCCGAGTTCACATCGGTGCCGACGATGCCGAGCAAGAGGCCCAGCACGATCATGGCCACCGCCTTGATCAGCGAGCCCGAGGCCAGCACCACGGCGCCGATCAGGCCCAGGCACATCAGCGAGAAGTACTCGGCCGGCCCAAACTTGAAGGCCAGTTCCGTCAGCGGCGGCGCGAACGCGGCCAGGATCAGTGTGCCCACGCAACCCGCGAAGAACGAGCCCAGGCCGGCGGCAGCCAGCGCAGGCCCCGCGCGCCCCTGCCGCGCCATCTGGTAGCCGTCGATACACGTCACCACCGAGGACGATTCCCCCGGCAGGTTGACCAGGATGGCGGTGGTGGAGCCGCCGTACTGCGCCCCATAGTAGATGCCGGCCAGCATGATCAGCGCCGACACGGGCGGCAGCGCATAGGTGGCAGGCAGCAGCATCGCGATGGTCGCCACGGGGCCGATGCCGGGCAGCACGCCGATCAGCGTGCCCAGGATGCAACCGACCAGGCAGTACAGCAGGTTGGTGAAGGTGAAGGCGACACCGAAACCAATCGAGAGGTTATGAACGAGTTCCATGCTGCAGGTCTCCTCAGCCCGTGATGAACGTGGGCCAGACCTGGATCTGGAGTTTCAGCGCCCAGATGAAGGCGATGTAGCTGCCGACGGCGAGGATGGTGGAGAGCACCAGCACGTCGCGCAGCTTGAAGTGTTCGCCGGCCAGGCTGGAGATGATCGTCAGCGCGTAGATCGCGATGATCATGCCCATGGCCGGCACGCCGATGCTGGGCAGGCCGCCGAGCAGCACGCCGAAGGCGAGGTTGGCCAGGATCACGAAGAACAGCGGCTTCCAGGCCCACTTGCCGATCGGCTCGCCGTCCGCGGTCTCGACGATCAGCCCCTCGGCCATGATGATCACACCGAGGATCGCCAGGATGATGCCGAGCATCAGCGGGAAGTAACCCGGCCCCATGCGGGCGCCGTCTCCGATGTTGTAGGTGGTGGCGCCGATGGCGAAGGCGCCCCCGACGGCGGCGAACATGACTCCCGAGAAGAAGTCGGTCTGACTCTTGATGCGCATGCGGATGTGTCCCCAGTTAGTCAGGGAAGCATCGGCTCCTTATCCTGACCAATGGCTGACCATGCCTCTACGCACTAACGCGTAGCGCTATTTTGCGCTATCAAAACGATAGCGAATTTCGTGTCACGAACCTGACTACAGCCACTGTCCGCTGCTGGGCATCCGGATCTGCGTGTCCGGCGTGCCGCCCACGAAGAAGCCGCCGATAACGATGCTGAGCACCGAGATGAAGACGCTCGCGAACAGCGCTGTCCAGAAGCCCGAGACGCGAAAGCCGCGCACCAGCGCCGCCACCAGCAGGATCATCAGCGCGTTGATGACCAGCAGGAACAGCCCGAAAGTCAGCAGCGTGAGCGGCAGCGTCAGGACGATCAGGAGCGGCTTCACGATGGCGTTGGCCAGGCCCAGCAGCAAGGCGGAGCCGATCAGCGCGCCGGTGCTGTCGAACTTGAGCCCGCGGAACAGCAGGCTGGCAATCCAGAGGGAGACGGCCGTGATGGCCCAGTGAAGGAGGAAGGGGGTGAGGTTGGCAAGCATGTTGCCGTCACTCTAAGTCATGCGACGGCGACAGGGTGTCAGTCCACGCCCAGCATCTTCTTGTTGGCCGCCGTGTCGATGCCGCCCGCCGCGAAGTCGTCGAAGGCCCGGTCGGCCACGCGGATGATGTGATCGGCGATGAAGGTCGCGCCTTCGCGCGCGCCGTCCTCCGGGTGCTTGATGCAGCACTCCCACTCCAGCACCGCCCAGCCGGGGAAGTCGTACTGCGCCATCTTCGAGAAGATCGCCGCGAAATCGACCTGCCCGTCGCCCAGCGACCGGAAGCGTCCCGCACGGTTGATCCACGATTGGAAGCCGCCGTACACGCCCTGCTTGCCGGTCGGGTTGAACTCGGCATCCTTCACGTGGAAGATCTTGATGCGCTCGTGGTAGTGGTCGATGTAGTCGAGGTAGTTGAGCTGCTGCAGCACGAAGTGGCTCGGGTCGTAGAGCAGGCAGGCGCGCTTGTGGCCGCCGACGCGCTCCAGGAACATCTCGTAGGTCACGCCGTCATGCAGGTCTTCGCCGGGATGGATCTCGTAGCAGACGTCGACGCCGGCGTTGTCGAAGGCATCGAGGATCGGCAGCCAGCGCTTCGCAAGTTCGTCGAAGGCCGCCTCGATCAGTCCTGGCGGACGTGGCGGCCAGGAGTACAGGTACGGCCAGGCCAGCGCACCGGAAAAGGTCGCGTGCGCGGTGAGCCCGAGATGGGCCGAGGCCTTCGCTGCAAAGTGCAGTTGTTCGACCGCCCATTGCTGGCGTTTGGCCGGATCGTTGCGGACTTCGGCCGCGGCGAACCCGTCGAAGCCGGCGTCGTAGGCGGGATGCACCGCGACGAGCTGGCCCTGCAGGTGCGTCGAGAGCTCGGTGATTTCCAGCCCGTGCGAGGCGAGCGTGCCCTTCACCTCGTCGCAATAGGTCTTGCTCTGCGCCGCCTTCTTCAGGTCGAACAGGCGCGCGTCCCAACTCGGGATCTGCACGCCCTTGTAGCCGAGGCCGGCGGCCCAGCCGGCAATGGCGTCGAGCGAGTTGAACGGCGCGGCGTCGCCGGCGAACTGGGCCAGGAAGATGGCAGGCCCCTTGATGGTCTTCATGTGCTGTGTCTCCGTGGGTGGGCGTCGATGATGCTGGGGCGGAAATCCGAAGTCAACGATTGGCCTGACCAGTTGACGCGCGCTGGCCGCACTCCTAACCTCGTCGCCACCTTTGCGACCGCAGGAGACACACGCCATGTTGTTCGGTCAACTCTTCCACACAGCCATCAAGACGGCCCACCTGGAGGCCACGGTGCGCTTCTACACCGAGGTGCTCGGCATGGTGGTCGCCGACCGGCCGCCCATCGGCTTCCCCGGTGCATGGCTCAAGCCTGCGCAGCCGGGTGCGGAGGCCATCTTCCATTTCTATGCGGGCGATGCCGCGAAGGAGTCCGACGGCTCGGTGCAGACGGGCACTGCCGCCATCGACCATGTGTCGGTGGTGTGCCAGGGCTACAGCGCCTTCAAGGCCAGGTTCGAGCGCTATGGCCTGGCCTACCGAGAGAACCTCGTGCCCGCCACACCGCTGTGGCAGCTCTTCATCTACGACCCGAACGGGGTGCAGCTCGAACTCACCTTCCATTCGGCGGCCGAGCATGAAGATGTGCCGGTGATTCCGCAGGAGCGCCGCTACGGCGCGCGCGAGCGGTGGTTCGAGCCGGCGCTCTACCGGCAGTTCGAGGCGGCGATGGCCTGAAGGGGCGCAAGCGTCGGGTCTTGCGTTTGCCGGAACGGTCGCCAATTGGGGAACTTACGGGAACGCAACATGGGCGCACGACCAGACTTCACCGAAGACGACAACCTTCTCGATGCCTACTCCGAGACGGTTGCCTCCACTGTCGAGCAGGTGCAGGACGCGGTCGTCTACATCGCCGCGCACAAGAGCGGTGGCCGCGGCCGGCAAAGTGGCGCCGGCTCCGGCTTCCTGTTCACGCCCGACGGCTACCTGCTGACCAACAGCCATGTGGTGCACGGCGCGTCCTCGCTCGAGGTGGTGCGGCCGGATGGCACGCGCAGCGACGCGCAACTCGTGGGCGAAGACCCGGAGACCGATCTCGCCGTGCTGCGCATCGGCGCCAGTCGCTCGCTGTCGCACGTCGAGCTCGGCGACTCGTCGCGGCTGCGCGTCGGGCAGATCGCCATCGCGATCGGCAATCCGCTCGGTTTCAACCACACGGTGACCAGCGGCATCGTCTCCGCGCTCGGACGGTCGCTGCGATCGAACGCCGGACGCATGATCGACAACGTGATCCAGACCGATGCGGCCCTCAATCCGGGCAACTCGGGCGGTCCGTTGCTCGACACGCGCGGCCGCGTGATCGGCGTCAACACGGCCATCATTCCCGGCGCACAGGCGATCTGCTTCGCTGTGGCGGTGAACTCCGCCAAGTGGGTGGTCGGCCAGTTGTTCGCGCATGGCCGGGTGCGGCGCGCATACATCGGGCTGTCGGGCTCGACCGTGCCGATGTCGCGCCGCGTCGCGCGCTTTCTCGAAGTCGAGCAGGATGCCGGCGTGCGCGTGTCGGAGGTGCAGGCCGGCTCGCCCGCCGCCATCGCGGGCCTCAAGGCGGATGACCTCATCGTCGGCATCGACGGCGCGCCCGCGCGCACCGTGGACGACCTGCAGCGCTTGCTCGACGAGTCGCGCATCGGCAAGCTCTGCGTGCTGCGCATCCTTCGCGGCGCGCAGCCGCTCTACCTGAGCGTGACGCCGTTGGAGTCGCGGCGCGCGTGAGCCGGGCCGGGTCTGGTGCCATTGCGAAACCGGGCCGCTGGCAGTGAAGACGGCAACCGCGCAAAAAAATGCGGGCCATGAGGGAGAAAAGCCTGCGGAAGCCGCCCGCTCGTTGGCGACGTTGGCCGCGTTATTCACCAAGCGTCATTTCTCTGCGATCGGCTGCTCGATGGCACCGTCCATGTGGGACTGAAACGATGCCTGCTGATGGACAGCAGACATAGGCATACGTACAATAACACGTACATACAGGAGTTTTCCAATGGATGCCATCACCTACTCGGCTGCACGCGCCAACCTGGCCAGCACCATGGATCGAGTTTGCAATGATCATGAAGCGCTGATCATCACGCGCAACGGCGAACAGGCTGTGGTGATGCTTTCGCTTGAAGATTTCCAGGCCATGGAAGAAACGGCATACCTGCTGCGCAATCCGGCCAACGCCAAGCGCCTGATTTCCGCATTGACCCAGTTGGGCGCAGGCAAAGGCGTTGAGCGGGAACTGACCGAGTGAAGTTGATTTTTGCTGAAGAAGCCTGGGACGATTACCGCTACTGGCAGAAGCAAGATCGAAAGATGATCGAGCGCATCAACAAGCTGATTCAGGAAATCCAGCGAGATCCGTTTGGCGGCATTGGCAAACCCGAGGCCCTCAAACATGCGCTCGCCGGATTCTGGTCTCGCCGGATCACGGACGAACATCGCATTGTCTATAAGGTCGAAGGCGATGCCCTTCTGATCGCACAACTCCGGTATCACTACTAAGCACGCTCAACGTTGAAGTTAAGGCGCGGACCGAGACTCGCCGGGGGACATCGGCTCGAAGATCAACTGGTGCGCCAGAGGGCGTCTGGCAACACGACGGTGACGCATCAAGTTCCAGGTCCACACCGTTTTCGGCTGCACCGCCTCGTTGCAGCGCAGCAAGCAGCGCACCCGGCCCCAGCGGCTTTCATCCCAGCATCAGCCACCGCCGGCAATGCCCGCAGCCCCCGAGCGCGGCTTCGGCACGCGGCAGGACACGGATGCCTGGCTGATCCAGAACCTCAAGCTGGCGAACGTGAGTTTCGAAACGGGCAGCACCAAGGCCTTCTTGTCGCACCTCGCGGTGGAACACGACGTGGCGGTCTCGATACATAACCGGGGCGTTCGGCGCAGTTGCGCGTCCAGTTTGCGCGAACCAAGCGAGCAGATTGCAACGACACGCCCCACGTTCTCACATGGGGGGCGAGGCATGCTCAGCCCGCTCGCCCCACTCCGGGCAGAACCACTCGCTACCGAACCGGCCGCTTCGCAATCCCCATCGTCTTCGCCAGGATGCCCAACATCACCTCGTCCGCCCCGCCGCCGATCGACCCCAGCCGCCCATCGCGGTAAAGCCGCGACACCCGGTTCTCCCAAGTGAAGCCCATGCCGCCCCAGAACTGCAGGCAGGTGTCGGCCACTTGCCGCGTGAGGCGTCCGCACTTGAGCTTGGCCATCGACGCCAGCTCGGTCACGTCCTGGCCTTGCACGTGCAGGTCGCAGGCGCGGTAGGTGAGGGCGCGCAACGCCTCCACCTCGGTCTTCAACTCGGCCAGCTTGAACTGCACCCATTGCTGGTCGGCCAGCGTGCCGCCGAACATCTTGCGCTGCTGCGCCCACTCGATGGTGTCCCGTATGCAGTCCTCCATCGGTTCAAGGGAACTGGCGGCGCACCACAGCCGCTCCTCCTGGAACTGCTGCATCTGGTAGACGAAACCCTGGCCTTCCTCGCCGATGCGATAGCGCTGCGGCACGCGCACGTCGTCGAAGTAGATGAGGCCGGTGTCGCTCGAATGCATGCCGATCTTGCGGATCTTCTTCGCGCGCTCGATGCCCGGCAGGTTCATCGGCACCATCACCAGCGACTTGTTGCGGTGCGCCGAGCCATCGCTGGTGTTGACCAGCATGCACATCCAGTCGGCCTGGAAGCTGTTGGTGATCCACATCTTCTGGCCGGTGATGAGGTAGTCGTCGCCGTCCTTGCGTGCATGGGTCTTGAGGCCGGCCACGTCGCTGCCGGCGCCGGGCTCGCTCACGCCGATGCAGCCGACCATGTCGCCCGCAATGGAAGGCGCCAGGAACTCGCGGCGCAACTCGTCGCTGCCGAAGCGCGCCAGCGCCGGCGTGCACATGTCGGTTTGCACGCCGATGGCCATCGGCACCGCGCCGCAGCTGATGTGGCCCAGCGCCTCGGCCAGCGCCATCGCATACGAGTAGTCGAGTCCGCCGCCGCCGAATTCCTCTGGCTTGTTCAGGCCGAGCAGGCCCAGCTCGCCCATGCGCTTGAACACCTGGTGCGCGGGGAAGGCCTCGGCCTCCTCCCATTCATCGACGTGCGGGTTGATCTCGTCGTCGATGAATCGACACATGGTCTTCTGGATCTCGAGGTGCTCGTGGGTGTACTGCATGGTGAAGGCCACTCTAGGGGTGCGGACGCGCGCAAGCTTGCGATAACTGGCTGGGTGGCCAGGCGCTGCCGGTCAGCGTGGCCGCGGCGACAGCATGCGTCGCAGCGCCATCGTGCCGCATCCGGCGACCGCCAGCGAAACGAGCCAGACCGTGGCAACGCCGGCCGCCGACATGGCGTCCGACTGGCTGTTCACCAGGCGCCCCATTGCGACCAGGCCGCTGTTGTAGGCCACATGCAGCGCGATGCAGGGGATGAGCGAGCGCGTGCGCTCGTAGAGCCAGCCGAGCACCACACCCATCGCGATGCCCACCACGAACTGGTAGATGTTCAGGTGCGCCGCGCCGAAGAGAACGGCGGATCCCAGGATCGCATGCCAGCGCGAATACTGCCGCAGGAAGCCGCGCAACACGATGCCGCGAAACAGCATCTCCTCGAGCACCGGCGCCAGGATGCATGCCGCGATCAGCGATGCGATGCCGCTGTCGCCCATGCGCTGGAACAGCCTTTCTTCCCAGGCCGACATGGGCGCGATGCGCACCAGCAGCTCCAGCGCGGTCGAGATCGTGAGCATCAGAGCCGGCACCAGCAGCAGGACCGGCGGCACCACCAGCGCCAGCGTGGCCCGGCGGGATGCAGACGAATGATGGAACAGGCTGCGATAGCTGATGTTCTGGAAGTGCATCACCACCACGAACACGCAGCCGTTGGCGAGCACCAGCGTGAGGGCGCTGATCTGCTCGGCGGTGAGCCGGGCGAGGCTGCGCATGTCGCGAAGGGCCGCACCGACCAACAGCTCGCAAAGAAGCAGCGCGACATACAGCAGCACGGCCTGGAATGCCGTGGGAAACGCTTCTCCCTCAGGTGACTGCATGTTGGACGGGGTCTGGAGCCTGGACGCCACGGCATGTTAGCGTGGGCCGCGCCAGCAATTTGTGACTGTCCCGTGCACAAGCGGCGCGGGTCGTGCAAACATCCGGGAGCCCCCATCCGAAGAGCGATCATGGAAATCGAATTCAAGTTCCAGGTGCCTGCGCGGCATCTCAAGGCGGTCGAGCAGGACGTGCGCGCCGCCAAGGCCGTGCGCCAGCACATGCAGGCGCATTACTTCGACACGAAGGACGGCGCGCTCGCGTCGCGCGGCGTGGCCTTGCGGCTGCGCAAGGAAGGGCGGCGCTGGGTGCAGACGGCCAAGGCGCTCGGCGACGGGCCGCTGCACCGGCTCGAACACAACGTCGACCTGGGCGGCAGCGGCGGGGCCCGGCCGGAGCCCGACGCGCAACGCCACGCGGGCACGCCGGTCGGCGACCTGCTCGACAAGCTGCTGGACCATGGGGCGATTGCACTGGTCGAGACCTTCGGCACCGACATCTGGCGCCTGGCGCGCCACGAACGCGAAGGCGACACGACCATCGAGCTGGCGCTGGACACCGGCAAGGTCATGACCCCGCCCGGCGATGGCCACGAGGGGCGGGCGTCGCAGGTCTGCGAGCTGGAACTGGAACTGGTCGACGGCCGCGTTCAGGACCTGGTCGCGCTCGCGCTGCGCTGGTCGCAACGGCACGGGCTCTGGTTCAGCACGGTCACCAAGGCGGAGCGCGGGCAGCGGCTGATGGCCGATGAAGCGGGCGAGCGGGCGCTCAAGGCGTCGCCGCCTGTCTTCGGCGCGATAGACGCGATATCCGGCGAGTCGGTGCAACGCGCGGTGCTGGCCGCCTGCCTCGCCCACATGCTCCCCAACGCCAGTGCCATCGCCGCGGGCAGCGAGGACGCCGAGGTGATCCACCAGTTGCGCATCGGCATCCGGCGAACCCGCACCGCGCTGCGCGAACTCGACGCGCTGGCGCCGGGGCGCTTCGATGCGGCCTGGGAAGCGCCACTCGTCGAGGTGTTCCGCGTGCTCGGCGCGCAGCGCGATCGTGCGTTGTTGCTGTCGGACATGCAGCCCCGCCTTGATGCGGCCGGCGCGCCGGCCATCGACATGAAGCCTGCCGGCGACGGCGCGCAGGCGCCCCCGTCCGCAGGCGAGGTCGTGCGAGCGCCGGCGTTCCAGCGCGTGCTGGTGTCGCTGATCGGGTTCACGGCCTCGCCTGCGGAAGAGGGCGCGCCGGCCGTGGTCGATGCCGCTGCGACACGGCAGATCCTGCAAGCGCGGCTGGGCAGGCTTCACAAGCAGGTCGTGCGGGACGGCAAGCGCTTCGAGCAACTCCTGGCCGACCAACAGCACCGCACCCGCAAGCGCCTCAAGCGGCTGCGCTACCTGGCTGAGTTCGTGGCGCCGCTGTTCGACAAGGCGGAGGTCAAGCGCTACGTTGGTAGCCTGGTGCCGGCACAGGACGCGCTCGGCGAATTCAACGACGAGGTCGTCGCCATGGCGGCGTACCGCGAAGCCGCCGCGACCGATCCGCATGCCTGGTTTGCCGTGGGTTGGCTGGCGGCGCAACAGCCAGCGGGCGCACGCGCCTGCCGCAAGGCGCTGCGCCAACTTGCCAAGGCACGACGGTTCTGGCGCAAGGGGGACTGATGCGACTTCGCAATCAATCGCATAACTGCCTTGGATCGCCTTGCCGTGCTACAGCACTGTCTGCGGCGCTCCGCCTTGTTCTGCGCTTGATTGCAAAGTCGCGTGAAGCGGGAACGGGCGCGGGTCACTCACCCTGCTGGAACGCCGCAATCGCCCGGTACTCCGCCGCCAGTTTCTCCGGCACGGCCGCATAGATCGGCAGCAGCCGCTGGTACACCGCCACGTTGCGCGGATTCGGCGTGTGGCGGTGCGTCGCGCCGACCATGCCGGCCACCACCTCGATCGAATCGACCTCGCCCAGTGCATACAGGCCGAGCACGGCGGCGCCCAGGCACGAGCTCTCGAAGCTCTCGGGCACCACCACCGTGCGGTCGAACACGTCGGCCATCATCTGGCGCCACAGGCCCGAGCGCGCGAAGCCGCCGGTGGCCTTGATCGTGGTGCTCGGGCCGATGATCGACTCGACGGCCGGCAGGATGCTGTGCAGGTTGAAGATCACGCCCTCCAGCGCCGCGCGGATCATGTGCTCCTTGCGGTGGTGCATGCCCAGGCCGAAGAACGAGCCGCGCAGGTTGGCGTTCCAGTATGGCGCGCGCTCGCCTGCGAGGAAGGGGTGGAACAGCAGTCCTTCGGCTCCGGCCGGCACGCGCTCCGCAATCCGCGTGAGCACCTCGTAGGTGTCGATGCCCAGGCGCTTGGCAGTTTCCGCCTCGGACGCCGCGAACTCGTCGCGCACCCAGCGCAGGATGATGCCGCCGTTGTTCACCGGCCCGCCGACCACCCAGTGCCGCTGCGTCAGCGCATAGCAGAAGGTGCGTCCGGAAGGATCGGTCATCGGCTTGTCGACCACCGTGCGCATCGCGCCGCTGGTGCCGATGGTGACGGCCACCTCGCCCGGCGAGATCGCATTCACGCCGAGGTTTGACAGCACGCCATCGTTGGCACCGAGCACGAAGGGCGTGTCCACCGCCAGGCCCAATCGGGTGGCGACCGCCGGGGCCAGTCCCGCGACATGCTCGGTCGTCGGAACGGGCTGCGGCAGCTGCTCCGGCTTCACGCCGGCCAGCGCCAGCGCCTCGGCATCCCAGTCCAGCGTCGACAGGTTGAACAGCCCGGTCGCCGAGGCGATCGAATGGTCGACCAGCCAGCGCCCGAACAGCCGGAAGAACACGTACTCCTTGATGCCGACGAAGCGCTCCGCCTTGCCGAACAACGCCGCGCGGTCATGGCGCAGCCACACCAGCTTGGCCAGCGGCGACATCGGATGGATCGGCGTGCCGGTGCGCCGATAGATCGCGTCGCCGTTCCATTCGGTCTTGATGCGCTCGGCCCAGCGCACAGCGCGGTTGTCGGCCCAGGTGATGCTGTGGGTCAGCGGGGCGCCCGCGCCGTCCACCAGGATCAGGCTGTGCATCGCCGCGCTGAAGGAGACGCAGATCACATCTTCCGGCGCCGCGCCGCACTGCTCGACGCAGGAAGCGATCACCGCGAGCACGGCCTGGTAGATCTGCTCCGGGTCCTGTTCCGCCGCGGCCGGCTCGGGCCGCAGCAGCGGGTAGTCGACCGCGTGATGGGACAGCACCTTGCCCGCGATGCTGAATGCGACGGCCTTCGTGCTGGTGGTGCCGATGTCGACGCCGATGGCGATGCGGGTGGTCATGCGGGTCTCACAGTCTCAGTCCTTGCGCCGCACGGCGCAGCGCCGGTCGTCACTCTATCCGCATCCAGCGGTCGTCAAACCACCATGTTCAGCAACAGGATGAAGACCAGCGCGACGACGGACACCAGCGTCTCCATCACGGTCCACGTCTTGAAGGTCTCCGGCACGCTCATGTTGAAGTATTCCTTCACCAGCCAGAAGCCCGCATCGTTGACGTGAGAGAGGATCACCGAGCCGGCCCCGGTCGCCAGCACCAGCAACTCGCGGTTCACGCCCGGCACCAGCGTGGCGAGCGGTGCGACGATGCCGGCGCCGGTGATGGTCGCGACCGTGGCCGAGCCCGTCGCCACGCGGATCACACCGGCCACCAGCCAGGCGAGCAGGATCGGCGAAAGATGCGCCTGCAGCGCCATCTTGCCGATCGCGTCGCCCACGCCGCTGGCGATCAGCATCTGCTTGAAGCCGCCTCCCGCGCCGATGATGAGAATGATGGCCGCCGTCGGCGCCAGGCTCTCGTCGACCAGCTTCAGGATCTGCTTTGCATCGAAGCCGCGCCTGAAGCCGAAGGTGTAGATCGACAGCAGCAATGCCGCCAGCAGCGCGGTAATGGGGTTGCCGATGAAGTCCATCCACTGGCGCACGATGTTCTTCTCGTCGAGCAGGATGTCCGACAGTGCTTTCAGCATCATCAGCCCGACCGGCAGCAGCACGGTGAGCAGGGTGATGCCGAAGCCCGGCAGGTCGCGCGTCTCGGGCTCCTCGCCCAGTTGCGCCATCAATTTTTCCGACGGGTTGCCCGGCACGTACTTCGCAATGAAGCTGCCGAAGATCGGGCCCGCGATGATCGCGGTCGGCAGGCCGATCAGCAGGCCGTAGAAGATGGTCTTGCCGATGTCGGCGCCGAACACGCCGATGGCGATCATCGGGCCCGGATGCGGCGGCACCAGGCCATGCACCACCGACAGGCCCGCCAGCAGCGGAATGCCGACCTTGATGATCGACACACCCGTGCGCCGCGCCACGATGAACACCAGCGGGATCAGCAGCACGAAGCCGATCTCGAAGAACAGGGGAATGCCCACGATGAACGCCGCGAACATCATGGCCCAGTGCACGCGCTCCTTGCCGAAGGCGTCGACCAGCGTGCGCGCGATGCGGTCGGCGCCGCCCGAGGCCGCCATCATCTTGCCGAGCATGGTGCCCAGGCCGAGCACGATGCCGACGAAGCCCAGCACGCCGCCAAAGCCGTCCTGGAAGGACTTCATCAGCAGGCTGACCGGCATGCCCGAGGTCAGGCCGAGGAAGCCGGCCGCCAACGTCAGCGCGATGAACGGATGGAAGCGCCAGCGCGTGATCAGCAGGATCAGGAGCACGATGGCCACGAGCGCGTCGGCCATCAGGAAAATGTCTTTGTCGATGCCGAACATGGTGTCTCCGTCTGCGGCGTGACGCCGTCGGTTTTGGGGTCTGGATGATGCGCCTGAAGGGCGTTGGCGACCCGCAGTGGGAAATGAATTTTAGCGAAAGCTAAGGGTTAACCCTAGGAACGCACCGCCGATGGCCACGACTTCCATGAGCGCGCGAAGCGCCCCAGCGCAGCGCCAAGCTCCCAGCGCCCGCAGCCCCCGGCGGCGCTGGCGTCGCGGACTACAGTCGCAGCCATGAGTGTCCAAGCCCTCCGAAGCACCTTCGGCCCCAACTGCCACTGGTGCAAGCTGCCCATGGATTTCGACGCGCCGCACGGGCGGCCCGAATCCGCCACCATCGAGCACCTGAACGACGCGACGCTTGGCAGCGTCCGCAAGCAGCAGCATCGCCGGCTCGCGCATGCGGCCTGCAACCAGGCGCGCAACGCGTTCCGGCTGCAGGCGGAGCGTGGGTTCGCGCAGTGGATCGAGGACCGGGTGCGGGCTGCGCGGGCGGGGCTTTGACGATGCGGAATATCGGTCGACCCCAAACGACGACGCGAGGGCGGACGTCAGGCCGCGTTCTTGGCGCGCGGCATGCGTTCGCTCGCCGATGCGCGGAAGTCGGGCCGGTACTACGAGGCCGAAGACGTCATTGCACGCTTGCAGGCCAGGCTTGCTGCGGCAAGGGCGCGCCGCGGCGGGTGAGGCGCGATTTGCCGCGTTTTATTCACTGAGGCCGCGCAGGAATCGTCAGCCCCCTGGCCACGGCCGGCCGCGCCACGAACGCCTCCAGCACCCGCGCCACGTTCGTGTACTCCTTGAAGCCCACCAACTCTCCCGCCTCGTAGAAGCCGATCAGGTTGCGGATCCATGGGAAGCTTGCGATGTCGGCGATCGTGTATTCGTCGCCCATGATCCATTGGCGGCCGGCCAGGTGCTTGTCGAGCACGCCCAGCAGGCGCCTGGCCTCGGCCACGTAGCGGTCGCGCGGGCGCTTGTCTTCATAGTCCTTGCCGGCGAACTTGCTGAAGAAACCGACCTGGCCGAACATCGGCCCGATGCCGCCCATCTGGAACATCAGCCACTGCAGCGTCTCGTAGCGGCCCGCGTCGTCCCTGGGCATGAACTGGCCGGTCTTGCTCGCCAGGTAGACCAGGATGGCGCCGGACTCGAACAGCGCCAGCGGCTTGCCGCCCGGGCCGTGGGGGTCGAGGATCGCCGGGATCTTGTTGTTCGGGCTGATCGACAGGAACTCCGGCGTCAGCTGGTCGTGCTTGCCGAAGTCGACCAGGTGCACCTCGTAGGGCAGCCCGGTCTCCTCCAGCATGATCGAGACCTTCACGCCGTTGGGCGTGGGCAGGGAATACAACTGGAGCCGGTCGGGGTGCGTGGCGGGCCACTTCCGGGTGATGAGGAAATTGGAGAGGTCGGTCATGCGCCGATTCTGGCTGCGACGCGCAATCGTTGCTGGCAAGCCGAAATCCCGGGTCGACCCCCTCGCACAAATGTATCTAAATGTGTAATCTGGTGGCCATCATTCACACGCCATGCCGAGGAAGTTCATGAAACTGCTTGCCTGCCTTGCCCTGAGTCTTGCCGTTCTCGCCGGTTGCGCGACGGCGCCGAACAAGCTGCCGGTCAAGGCCGCGGGCGGAATGCTGGTCGATGCCAAAGGCCTGACGCTCTACACCTTCGACAAGGACGTGGCGAACTCGGGCAAGTCGGTCTGCAACGGCGACTGCGCACGGAAATGGCCGCCGCTCATTGCCGCCGACGGCGCCAGCCCCGGCGGCGAGTACACCCTCGTCACCCGCGACGACGGCAAGAAGCAGTGGGCCTTCCGCGGCAAGCCGCTCTACACCTGGCCCGAGGACCAGGAGCCGGGCGACAAGTACGGCGACAACTACCTGAAGGTCTGGCACATCATCCCCGCCTGATCCGGTACACCCCCAAGGCGCCCCATGAAGACCAGGACACGCGGCCTCGTCGCCGCGGCATTGCTCGCGCTTGCCGGTTGCGCGGCAGCCAACACCTCGCTGCAGGTCAGCGTACTCGACAAGGAAGGCAAGCCCGTCACCAACGCGGTCGTGGTGGTGGTCAGCGCAGGCCGTTCCACCACGCCCGCCGGCCTGCCGAAGGACGTGGTCATCAGCCAGCTGAACATGCGCTTCGTCCCGGCCGTGAGTGTCGTGGCGGTGGGCGCGAAGGCGCACTTCGTCAACAACGATCCGTGGGAGCACCACGTGCGCGCCTCGGCCGCCGGCATCGCGCAGTTCAACGACGACGCCGCGGGCGGCTTCGAACTGCGCATCGACGGCAAGGCGGATGGCAAGGCCGCGAAGTCCGCCGACGCGGTGTTCGACAAGCCCGGCGCGGTGCTGCTCGGCTGCCACCTGCACAACTCGATGCGCGGCTACGTCTACGTGAGCGATTCGCCCTGGGCCTCGCTGACCAACGCGGAAGGCGTGGCCACGCTCAACGTGCCGGAAGGCGCGGCCATCATCAAGGTCTGGCATGCGGACCAGCTCATCGACATCGCGCCGCAGCAGGCCACGCTGACCGCGGCGCCTGCGACGGCGACGATGCAGTTGAGCGTGGTCCCGCGGGGGCGGCGGCTTTAGCTTGGCGAGTGCTGCGTGGTTGGCGTTCGCCATCCCCACGGCGCTCATTGTCTTCATGCTCGTGCTTGCACTCGTCCTGAAGTAAACGCCATGCGCTCAACCTCGCATTGGAGCGGACTGCCGGAGGCTGCTCGCCTTCGGTCGCCAGTTGCGTCGAGAACGAGCTGCTGAAACCACCGGATTCGAGCTATTCGAACAGCGCCATCAAACGTCCCAAGGCGTCGTCCACGACTTCCTGTGGAACGCGCTCGACCTTGCGCGCCCCACGGGCTGCAAGGTCGAGCATGCGGATCTTGTTGATCAGTGCGACGCCTTGCGTCTTGCAGCCAGTCCCCATGAGGGACGCCGCAAAGCCTGCGTAGCGCGAATAGTCGCCTCCTTGCGTGATGGGTGCCACCAGCACATCTCCAAGGCGGTTGAACTCCTTCGTCGTCAAGACCAACGCAAAGCGCTGACCGCGGGTTTCATGTCCGACGATGGGGTCCAGGCTCACGCTCACGACATCGCCTCGATCGAAGCCGGCCGCTTTCACCATACCTCGTTGCCCGCTGGGTTGGACGCGTCCCACAGCGCCATGTCCGCCGGCGGCGCAGCTTTTGCATCGCATTGACTCAGCAACTCGGCCAACGTGAAACGGCGCTTGGGAGACAGCACGATGCTCCCCTCCGCAGTCGTTTCCAGGCTCATCGTCTGGCCCGACTTCAGGCCCAAGTCGCGTAGCACGGCAGGCGGCATGACCGCCACCGTGCTGTTTCCATATTTCCTCAGCACCACTTCCATTGCGTCACCTCCTTTTGTTTAACACCGTTGAACATTGTATGGACTTCAAGCCTCCTCGTAAAGCATTGCCAAACATCCATCCGGTCGCGATGCCTCGTAGCCAGAACCCGGCCGAACTCGACGTTCAGGACGTCCCGACCGCCCTGCGCAAGGCCGCCCGCGCCAGCAGGCGCGTCGAGTCGAGCGTGGGCAGATCCGCGTTGCTGTCGTCGATCACCAGAGGAATCTCCGTGCAGCCCAGCACGACAGCGTCGCAGCCCTCGTCTTCCTTCAAGCGCTGGATCACGCGCTGGTAGCGCGCCACCGAGCCCGGCTTGAAGATGCCGCGCACCAGCTCGTCCATGATGATGTGGTTGCTGTCGTCACGCTCGGCGGCGGTCGGGCGCACGTACTGCAGCCCGCGCGCCGTGAGCTTTTCCGGATAGACATCGCTGTCGACCAGCCAGCGCGTGCCGAGCAGGCCGAGCCGCCGGAAGCCGCGCCGTTGCGCTTCGGCCGCCACCACTTCCGCGATGTGCAGCCACGGCAGCGGCGAGGCCGGCGCGACGAGCGGTAGCGCCTGGTGGATGGTGTTGTCGGGGCAGACCAGGAAGTCGGCGCCGGCCCGCGCGAGCTTGTGGGCCGAGGCCAGCATCAGGCCGGCGATGCCCTGCATGTCGCCGCGTTCCAGGCAGCGCACGTAGTCGGCGAGCGAGGCCGTGTGCATCGACACCTCGGGGTGCGCATGCGGGCCGAGCAGCAGGGCGCCTTCGACGCAGATGGTCTTGTAGCAAAGGGCGGCGCCTTCGGCCGAGCAGCCGACGATGCCGATGTGCAGTGGCGTGGTGGCAGAGATCATCCCGGCATTCCCTTCGTCGTCAGGCGCGAAAGCGCTTGCGCGTGAATGCGAGCGCCATCCAGAACGAGGCCACCGCATACACGACCAGCACCAACACATGTTGCACCCACCCGGCCGGCCATTGGTCCATGAACAGCGGCCGCACCAGCAGCACCGCATTGGTCAGCGGCAGCCAGGCGGCCACCGCGCGCACCACGCCCGGCAGTTGCTCCAGCGGAAAGAACACGCCGCTCAGGAACATCATCGGCGTGAGGAACAGCGTGAAGTAGTAGGTGAAGAAGTCGTAGCCCTTGGCCAGCGCATTGAAGATCAGCGCCATCGACGAGAAGGTGATGCCCGCACCGGCCAGCACCGCCCAGGCCAGCAGCAGCTTCGGGCTGTGGCTGATGCCCAGGCCCAGCATCACGAAGAGGATGGCCGTCACGGTGAAGATCGACTTGAATGCGGCCCAGAGCATCTCGGCCATCACGATGTCGTCCAGGCCGACCGGCGCGTTCATGATGCCGTCCCAGGTCTTCTGCACGTGCATGCGCGAGAAGGCGGAATAGAGCGCCTCGAAGGAGGCCGCGTTCATTGCGCTCATGCAGATCGAGCCGCTGGCCAGGAACAGGATGTAGGGCACCTTGGCGCCGCCGACGTTGACCTCGCCCACCAGCATGCCCATGCCGTAGCCGAAGGCCACCAGCCAGATCAGGGGCTCGGCGATGTTGCCGATCAGGCTCGGCACCGCGAGCTTGCGCCACACCAGCAGGTTGCGCAGGAACACGGGCCACCAGCGCATCGACATGGCCGGCGCGCGCCAGATGGATTCAGTTTCGACAAGGCTAGGCGTCTTCACGGATCTGCCTTCCGGTGAGCTTGAGGAAGAGGTCCTCGAGGTTGGCAGGGCGGTGGAAGGTGCGCAAGCCATGGTGCGAAGCCAGCGCCTGCAGCAGGCCGCGCGCGTCCTGCGTGTAGAAGAACACCGTCTCGCCGCTGACCTCCACCCGCGCCGCCAGCGCCTTCAGTTCGGGCCGCGCTGCCAGCGACAGCGCGCCGTTGCCGTAGACCTCGACGACATCCGGCTCCAGGTGCTCGGCGATCAGGTCGCGCGGCTTGCCTTCGGCAATCTTGCGGCCGTGGTCGAGCACGATCAGGCGCGAGCACAGGCGCTCCGCCTCGTCCATGAAGTGGGTGGTCAGCAGGATCGACTTGCCCTGCTGCAGCAGCACCTGCAGCCGCTCCCACATCAGGTGCCGCGCCTGCGGGTCCAGGCCGGTGGTGGGCTCGTCGAGCAGCAGCAGCCTGGGGTCGTTCACCAGCGCGCGGGCCAGCGAGAGCCGGCGCCGCATGCCGCCAGACAGCTCGCCGGGCTTGGCATCGGCCTTGTGCGACAGGGCCGCGAACTCCAGCAGCTTCGGCACGCGCGGCAGGATCTGCGCCTTGGCGTATCCGAAGTAGCGGCCATAGACCACGAGGTTCTCGGCACAGCTGAAATCGGGGTCCAGCGTGTCGAACTGCGTCACCACGCCGATCTGCGCCTTGATGGCCAGCGCGTCGCGCGGCATCTGCAATGGCTCGGTGCCGCCATTGCGATAGGTGATCTCGCCGGTGTCGGCCGCCGTCAGGCCGAGGCACATGCGGATCGTCGTGGTCTTGCCCGCGCCGTTCGGCCCGATCACTCCCAGGCATTCGCCAGGCGCGATGTCGAAGGACAGGTCGCTGACCACGGTGGTGTCGCCGTAGCGCTTGCTGAGCTGCGACACATGGAAGAGGGCGGGGGATGTCACCGGCGCATTGTCATGCGTGCCAGCCGCCCCCGGTCATAGCGCGAACCCGCTGAACTCCTGCTTCATCCAGTCGACGAAGGCACGCGTGCGCACAGGCATCAGTCGCGCGTGCGGGTAGATCACGCTCACCGGCCGCGGCGGTGCCTCGAAGTCCTGCAGCACGACCTGCAGGCGGCCCTGTGCGAGCTGCGGCATCACCTGGTACGACAGGAACATGCCGAAGCCCATGCCCGCGGCGCAGGCCTCGACGGCCGGTGCGATGTGGTTGAACGCGAGGCGGCCGTCGGTCTGCACGCGGATCGGCTTGCCGCCGCCCGGGTCCCGAAAGCGCCAGTCGCCGACCGTGCTGCCGTGGATGCGCACGCATTCGGCTTCCTGCAAGTCCCGGGGATGGGCGGGCACGCCGTGTTGCCGAAGGTACGCGGGGCTCGCAACCACCACGGTCCGGAGGGTGCCCAGCGTCTGGGCCACCAGCGACGAATCCTCCAGCGGGCTGATGCGGATGCCCGCGTCGATGCCTTCCTCCAGCAGGTCCACCTTGCGGTCGTGCAGCAGCACGCTGCATCGCATCTTCGGATAGCGCTGCAGGAAGCGCGTGACGGCCGGCGAGACGTACATGTGGCCGAACAGCACGGGCGCGGTGATGGTGAGCTGGCCCGCCGGCTCGCCCGCTTCGCGCGTGAGCACCCGGTCGGCCGCGTCGGCGGCGGCCAGCACCTCGCGTGCGCTCTGAAGGTAGCGTCGGCCTTCCTCGGTCAGCGCATTGCGGCGAGTGGTGCGGTGGAACAGGCGCACACCCAGGTGCGCCTCGAGCGCGGCCAGCGAACGCACCACCGCCGGCAGCGAACTGTCGAGCGCACGTGCCGCGCCGGTGAGGCTGCCCTGGTCGGCAATCTGCACGAAGGTCTGCATGGCCTTGAGGCGATCCATGGCTGCATTAAACCGGAAAGTGAAGGAGTGCACTGCGCCCAGAGGGATTCATCCGAAGGGCGAAAGAAAGAAGAATGAGCCCATCTTCTTCTTCTGCGGGGCGATGAACATCATGAACACTGCCGTCTTCGAATCCGACGCGCCATTCCACGAGGGCGAGAAGGCGCTGCAGGCGCATGCCGGTTCGCGCGACAAGCTGGAGGAGGTCGGCTCGCGCGTGATCCGCGAAGCGATGCCGGACCAGCACCGCAGCTTCTTCGCGCAACTCCCGTTCCTGCTGATCGGCCTGGTGGACCCTGAGGGGCAACCGTGGGCGTCGGTGCTGGCCGCGTCGCCTGGCTTCGTGCGCTCGCCCGACGACCGACACCTGGACATTGCGGCGCTGCCGCTTGCGGGCGATGCGGGCGGCGCATCGCTGACGGAGGGCGCATCGATCGGCCTGCTCGGCATCCAGCCGCACACACGTCGGCGCAACCGGGCCAATGGCATCGTCGAGCGCGTCCGGGGCGCTGGCTTCTCGGTGCGCATCACCCAAAGTTTCGGCAACTGCCCCAAGTACATCTGGCCGCGGGAGCCTTCGTTCGCTGCGCGCGCCGGCGCAACGATCCCGCCGGAACACGCGGACCGGCTGGACGCCGACGCCATGCGATTCATCGCGCAAGCCGACACCTTCTTCATTGCCAGCGCGCATCCGCAAGCGCGCTCACCCGGTGCCGCAAGGGCGCATGGCGTGGACGTGTCGCATCGCGGAGGCCCGCGAGGTTTCGTGCATGTCGTCGACGAGCGCACGCTGGTCGTGCCCGACTATCTTGGCAACTACTTCTTCAACACGCTCGGCAACCTGCTGCTGGCGCCGCGCGCCGGGCTGCTGTTCATCGACTACGACAACGGGGACCTCCTGCAAGTCGCTGCCGGCGTCAGGATCGTGGTGGATGAGAGGGAAGTCTCTGCATATCCGGGCGCCCAGCGCCTGCTCGTGATGGACGTCATGAAGATGCATCGGCTGCCGTTAGCACTTTCGTTGCGATGGGGTCAACCCGCATCGTTGCCACTGCACCCCTGAGGTAGATTCCCGGGCGATCCAGAAGCCAATGCCCCGGGAGGAAGTCTTGAGAGTCCAACGTTTGCTGGCGGCGGTCGTGGCCTTGTGCCTGGCCGGCTGTGCCCAGTTCCACAAACCCTTGTCAGCCGAGAACCGCCAGAAGATCAAGGCGGTCGATGTGCGCGTCGTCGTGGCGCAGGACGGGTTCATGTTCAGCGCCACGGCGCCGGGAGCATCCGCCGCGCCGGGCGGGCTGATTGGCGTCCTCATCGACGTCGAGGTCCAGAAGTCCCGCCAGAAGGGCATGGCCGCCGACATCCAGGCAATGGTGGACCCCTTGCTCGACATCGACTTCCGCAAGGAAGCGCGCGTCGCCTTGAAGCAGGCGACGGAAGCCGCCTTCCCATTGCGCCTTCAATCGGCCGAAGTGCTGTCCACGATGCCGGTGCCGCGCGAGCGCGACGAACGCATCGCCGCCACGGCCAAGGGCAATGCCTACATGACCTTGCTGGTGCAGTATTCACTGGAGCCGGGCCTGGGCGCCTTCACCACCCGCACCGGCATCAACCTCTGGCAGGACGGCCAGTCCGAGCGCTCGTACTACGGGAATGCGGTCTACCAGATGCCGCTGCCCGCGGGCACGCGGGCCGAAGTCCTCGGCAAGCTGACGGCGGACGACGGCCGCCTCTTGCGTTCGTACATGCGCGAGTCGATCACCGAGACCCTGCGCATGGTCGCACTCGACATCGATGCGCAAGCCAAGCCAGCCGCCGGCGCGGCGGAGCCGAAGAAGGAGCCGTTCAAGATGGTCGCCAACGGGATGCCGGCCACCTTGTCGGGCGTGCTGGTGGACCGTCGCGGCACGCGCACGATCCGCCGGGTCGACACCGTCGGCATGTATTCGGTCGAGCAGGTGGCCCAACCATGAAGGCGCTGCACTGCCTGACGATGGCTGCCGGAGCAGCCCTCCTGCCGTGCCTCGCGCACGCGTTCGATGCCGCCGAACCGCTCAGCATGGTCTACATGGCGCCGGTCGCGTCCCCGTCCACGCAGCGTCCCAACGGCCCACCGGTTGCGGACGCGCCGCAACCGGCCCGCAATTGCGCGCTCTACCTCGGAAAGATCGAAGACCTTCGATCCAACCCCGCCACGGTGGGCGCGTTGATGTTCGGCATCCACGCGCCGATGTATGTGGAGTCGATCCGCAGCGGTGACGTGGTGAAGTGGACGCACCAGGCACTGGAGTCGACGCGTGCGCTGGGCTTCCAGCCGCAGGACGGGGTCGTGGCTGCGCCCGATGCCGGCAACCAGGTCGGCGCCAGCTTCGGGCTGCGCCTGGCGCATGCCTGGTCCGCCGGCCTGAACCTCGTGTCGCACGTGGTGATCCAGGCCAGTTTCCAGACACCGGACGGCCCCGTCACGCGCCGCTATCACGGCATGGGCACCATCGGCAACTGGAACAACGGCAATGGCGAATACATGAGCGTGTTGAACGCGGCCATGGCCAACGCGGTGCAGAACTTCGCGACCGACGCCGGCAAGCTGTGCACCGACAGGCGCGCGCTCGCCCCGGCGCCGGGGCAGCCGGTGGCGTCGACGAACTGAAGCGTCCTTCGCATGGAGCCAGGCTCAGCGCGCGGCGACGACTGACGCACCGAAGCATGGGATGCGCCCATTGACCGAGACGCGGTAGTTCCATCCCGAAGTGCGGATCGAATTGAGATCGATGCCCTGTTCGATCAGCGCCTGCACGCCGCATGCCGCGAAGGTCTGCGCCAGCGCCTGTCCCGGGCATGCGTGGACGCCCCGCCCGAAGCCGAGGTTGCGTCGCGCGACGCGTTCGAGCCGTAAGGCATCGGGCTCGGCATTCAGCGCAGGATCCCGATTGGCGGCAGCAAGGACGACGAGCAGCGCATCGCCGGGACGCAGTGCTATGCCGGCCACCGTGCAGGCATCGGCCACGAAGCGGCGCGTGTTCTGCACCGGCGGGTCGTGGCGCGCAACCTCCTGCATGAGCAACTCGAAGCCATCGACCCGCGTGCCGACTTGAGTGGCAAGGCCGGCCTCGCGCGCCAGCGCCACCACGGCCTGGCCGATCAACCCGGCGGTACTGTCGCAGGTCTGCGAGAAGAGTCCGACAAGGTTGGCCAGCAGCGTGTCGGCATTCACGCTGGCGTCTTCGTGCGCCTGCGCCAGCACGGCGGCGAGCAGGCTGTCGGGGCGAGCCCGCCGGCCGGCCAGCAGCCGGCGGAGGCGATCGCCCAGGGACAAGGCCGCTGTGTCCGCCGCGTCGAACTGCTCGCGCGTCGACAGCGGCGACAGGCAGGCCGAGAAGGCGCGTGCATCGGCCACGATGCCCGGCCCGTCCTCCCCGTTGAATCCCAGCAGGTGCGCCAACGCGCGCAGCGGCATCGCGAACATCCATTCGTCGAGCGGACCACCGGGCAGGCGACGAGCCACGCGCAGGACTTCGTTGCGTGTGCCTTCCGGGTCCAACCCCGCCAGCGCCTTTTGCAGCATCCGCCGATGCACGGCATGCAGCGCGCCATCGTTCATGCGCACCAGTCGCCCGAACACCTCGCCCGCCGGACCGCCGGCGATCCCGCGCGGCACCGGCTCGGTCACCGGGCGTACGCGCAGTGCGGGATGCTCCAGCACCTCGGCCACGACGTCGGCGCGACTCGCGACCCACAGTTGCAGCGTGTCGTCGAAGGCGAGCGGCGGGCCTTGCCGCAGGGTCGCGTAGTACGGGTAGGGATCAGGATGCGTCACCGCATCGATGGCATTGGCAGGACTCATTGGGTAACCTCCGCGCTGCGGTGCGAGCGCCTTCGAAGCGGCCGGGCGGCGCTCATGGCGCGCATGATGCAGTTGTACCGGATTGCATGCTTCGGCTACCATCGAATCATGGATGACGATCCGGACGATCAAGCCGACACCCATCTGGCCCGCGTGGCCGCCGCGATCGCGGAGCCGGCGCGCTCGCGCATGCTGTGCAGCCTCATGGACGGCCATGCCCGCACCGCGACCGAACTGGCCACGGTCGGCGGCGTCGCGCCCTCGACAGCGAGCACACACCTTGCGCGGCTGCGCGAGCAGAAGCTGATCGAGTCGGTGGCGCAGGGCAAGCACCGCTACTTCCGCCTGGCCGGTGGCGACGTGGCCGCGGCGCTGGAAGGCCTGCTCGTCGTCGCCGGCGCCACGCGCAGCACCTTCAAGCCCAACACGCCCACGAAGCTGCGCGCCGCGCGCACCTGCTACGACCACATCGCCGGCGCGGCCGGTGTCGCGCTGCACGACCAATTGCTGGCGCAGGGCTGGATCGAGGCGGTAGCGCAGGGCGGCGCCTACGAACTCACCGCCAACGGTGCGCTGGCCCTCGAAAGCCTGGGCCTGGACATCGCCGCCGCGCGCCGGGGGCGTCGCCGCTTTGCCTGCGCCTGCCTCGACTGGAGCGAGCGCCGCCCGCACCTGGGTGGCGCGCTGGCCGCGGCCTGGCTGCAACTGTCGCTGCGACGCGGCTGGGTGCGGCAGGCGCTGGACGGACGCGAGCTCACGGTCACGGCCAAGGCACATCGGGAGATGCCGGAGTTGTTCGGTGAATGAGCCCCTCTACACTGGGAATGTGTGAACGAATCCGCCACGCCCGCGCATCCCGCCCGGGCACGCCGGCCTCATTCGCACCTTCCGACCCAACGCCCTCCCCGAGGCGCACCAAAGGAATCGAATGAAGGTTGTCGTCCTCGGCAGCGGCGTCATCGGCGTGACCGCGGCCTACCAACTCGCAGTAGCGGGGCACGAGGTGACGGTGATCGACCGCCAGCCCGCCGCCGCGCTTGAAACCAGCTATGGCAATGCCGGCGAGGTGTCGCCCGGCTATTCGGCGCCCTGGGCCGGGCCCGGCGTGCCGGTCAAGGCGATCAAGTGGCTGCTGATGCATCACCGTCCGCTGGTGGTGCGACCGCACCTGGATCTCGGCATGGTGCGCTGGGGCATGTCGATGCTGCGCAATTGCACGGCCGCGCGCTACGAGGTCAACAAGGGCCGCATGGTGCGGCTGGCCGAATACAGCCGCCAGTGCCTGGAAGAACTGCGCGACCAGACCGGCATCCAGTACGACCAGCGCATGCAGGGCACGCTGCAACTGTTCCGCACGCAAGCCCAGCTCGATCACACCGGCGCCGACATCGAGGTGCTCAAGCGCTACGGCGTTCGCTTCGAACTGCTCGACCGCGACGGCTGCGTGCGCCAGGAGCCCGCGTTGCACGGCGTGCGCGACAAGTTCGCGGGCGGCCTGCTGCTGCCGGGCGATGAAACCGGCGATTGCTTCAAGTTCACGCAGGCGCTGGCCGCGATGGCCGTCCAGCAGGGCGTGCAGTTCCGCTATGGCACGCGCATCCAGCGGCTCAAGTTCGCGGCGCAGCAGATCGATGGCGTGGTCACCGATGTCGGCACCGTCAAGGCCGACGCCTATCTGATCGCGCTGGGCAGCCACTCCCCGTTGCTGCTCGCGCCGTTGGGCATCCGCATCCCGGTGTACCCGGTCAAGGGTTACTCGATCACCGTGCCGATCATCGACGCCACCGGCGCCCCTGAATCCACCGTGATGGACGAGACCCACAAGGTCGCCGTCACGCGCCTGGGCGACCGCATCCGCGTCGGCGGCACGGCCGAGCTGGCCGGCTACACCCTCAAGCTGCACGAGGCGCGCCGACACACGCTGGAGCATGTGGTGACCGACCTGTTCCCGAACGGCGGCGACACCCGGCGCGCCGAGTTCTGGTGCGGCCTGCGTCCCATGACGCCCGACGGCACGCCCGTCATCGGCGCCACGCGCCTGTCCAACCTCTACCTGGCCACCGGCCACGGCACGCTCGGCTGGACCATGGCCGCCGGCACCGGCCGCGTGATGGCCGACGTGATCTCGGGCCGCAAGCCGGGCATCGACATGAAGGGGCTGACCATCGACAGATATCCAGGAGCCTATCGATGAGACGAGGTGAATTGCGGTTGGCGCTGGCCGCGTTGACGCTGGCGGCCACCGGCCTGCTCGGCGCCTGCGCCAGCGCGCCGCCGCAGTTGACGCCGGAACTGGTGGCCCACATCGGCTACCAGTCGCTCGGCCCGGAGATGAAGCTGAGCGACCAGATGCTGACCGTCTGGGTGCCCGCGCCGGCTCCGCCTGCCGACGGCACGCCGCCGCTGTCGCCAGAAGCCTTTGCCGCGCTCGTGGCCGCGTCGTCGCCGATGGTGTCCGACCTCGCCCTGGTCATGGCGCGCGGCGCCAGCGAGCCGATCAACCTCGCCATCGGCGGACCCGACAGCGCACTGGCCGCGCAGATCCTGCTGCGTGCCTTCCGCGCGCTGCCGGCGCCTGTGCCCTACCTGCGCATCGCCTTCGTCGGCAGGCCAGTGGAGGTCGGCGAACTGGCCGCGACGGCGTCGATGAAGGGCGCGGCATTGCGCTTCGAGATGGCGCCGCTGTAGCTTGCCGTTGCGCGCTACTTCCTGTCCTGCGTGAAGTTGATCGGCACGATGAACCAGGCGTTGATGGGCTGGCCATCCGGACCGCGCGCGGGAACAAAGCTCGCACCGCGAACGCCGTCGAGCGCGGCGCGATCCAGCTTGTCGTGGCCCGATGTCTGGAACACCTCGACCTCGCCGGGCGCTCCGTCGCGGCGGACCATCACCCGGATCAGCGCCTTGCCCGTTTCACCCAGACGCTGCGAGGCTGCCGGGTAGTCCACGGCCGGGGGACGTTTGTATTGCGCCGGCGCCATCGCAGCCGAGATCGCCTCCATGCCCGCCTTCAGGCCCTGTTCGCGCGCCACGTCCGCCGGGGTCCGAGGCTTGTTCGTGGTGGCATGAGGCGCCGCGGCCCCGGGCGCTCCGGCCGCTGGCATTCCGGCGGGTGCGCCAGCCACAGGCCTCTCCGGGGCCTTGGGCGCCGTGAACAACAACAGCACGAACGCAAGCGCCAGCATGGCAAGCAGGATCAGCCCGGGCCTGCGATCCACGATGCGCATCAGCCAATGCTGGGGTTTTTCCGGCGCTGGCGCGGGCCGCGCCGCGATCGCCTGCGCCTCCCATTCCCGCCACTGCTGGATGTTCCGCGGGTTGGTGATCACATGGACCAGGTGGGGGTACGCACGCGCGATGTGCTCGACGAACTGCATGTGCGTCATCAGGAACTGCACCTCCGGACGTTCGGTGCCTCGCAGCAGGCGCATCACCTTGTCCAGCGACAGGCGCAGGTCGGGCGCGTGCTGCTCGTACAGGTCGAGCTCGGTGACCACGCCGTCGACGACCTGCCCCGCCCGGCCGAATCCCTGCAGCCGCGAATGCTCCACGCGCCAGCGAAAGATCTCGATCGCGGCCGGCACGAGGAATTGATGCCCGGGCTGCCAGCCTTCGGCGATCAGCACCGCGATGCCGCCTTCGAACATCCAGCGTGCATCGAGGTCCAGCAAGCGCGGGTCGTCCAGCGCGGCATGCAGGCGGTCCTGCGCCATCCGGAGGTTGACCAGCGGCTGCGCGACCATCGAATGCGACAACGCGTGAAGCATCTCCTGCGCCGTGGCCGACGGGTCGGCGCGGGCCACCTCCGGCGCCATGACGGGCGCCATGACCGGCGGCGCGAACATCGGCTCTTCGCGCGGGCTGCGGACCCAATTCAACGCGGCTTCATACGCATCGCGCAGGGCCTGGAAGCCGCGCGGGTCGGCCTCCTGGTCGATCTGCTTGAGGCGTTGCGCATAGGAGCGGCGCACGTCGCGCTCCTGCGCGGCCGGCGACAATTCGAGTGCGGCAAGAAAGGAGGGAAGCGTTTCGCTGCTCATGCAAGCCTACCTGGCGACTTCACCGCGCGATGCGGGCGGCGTCTCCTGCGGTCCCTGCACCATCCGACCCTGCGCATCGTCGGCTGGAGGCGCGCCGACGCCCTGCGGCCGCGCCTCGCCTTCGGACAGCAAGGCCCATCCCAGCACGCCTGCCACCAGCAGCACGAGCAGGCACAACCCCACGACGCCGGCCCGCTTCCTGAACCTTTGCCAGGCCTCGGTGCGCGAACGGCGCGACGCCGCGAGACCGTCTTCCTGCCACAGCGTCAGGTTTGCGGTGTGCGTCACGACATGGAGCCAGTTCGGATAGCTTGCGACGACCTGCCGCATGAACTCCGTGCTGTAGCTCGCGTCGCCGCGCTTTGGCGGGGTCTCCCTGCGCAGGTCGCGGATCACGTTGCGCTGTTCCTCGCGCTGCGCGGGCGGCTGCGTCTGGTGGATTTCGAGTTCGCCGATGGCCTTGTCGATGATCGTGCCCGAGTGGCCGTAGGCCTTCAGCCGCGGACGGTCGGTGCGCCATTCGAAGCAGAGCACGGCCGGGCCGAACAGGTGCTGGTGGCCCGGCCGCCAGCCGTCCGCGAGCAGGTTGGCAATGCCGCCTTCGAAGGTGAAGCGCGCGTCCAGGTCCTGCAGCCGCGGATCGTCGAGCGCGGCGCGCAGGCGCAGGCGCGCGTCCTCGGTGTCCCGGGGCGGCTGTCCGCTCATGGAGACCTTGAACTCCTCCAGCATGGCGCGTGCGGTCGCCTGCGCATTGGCATGCTGCGACTGCCGGGCGCCCTCGGGCGTGGCGGGTTCCGCGAGTCGCTCGGGCTGCACCTCCTCGGCCACCCAGTGCAATGCGAACTCGTAAGCCTCGCGCAGTTCCTGGAAGGCCTCGGGCTGCGCCGCGGGCTCGATCTGCTTGAGCTGTCGCGCATAGGCGCCGCGGATCTCGCGCGCGCTGGCGTCGTTGTCCAGGCCCAGCACCTGGAGGAATTCCGGTGTCTCGCCCTCCAGGCGTCGAGTGGCCACGGTCAGTCGACGTCCATGATGTAGCCGTCCCGCTCGATGCGGTTCAGGTGTTCCTCGAGCTGCCGTTGCATCGACGCGATGGCGCGCTGCTGCTGGCCGGCGAGGGCATGCTCGAAGGTCGTGATCTGCGCGCCCAGCCATTCGCGCACCTCGCCACGAAGCTGCTGGTAGATGCGCTCGGCCCTCGCCATCAGGGTGCGGTTCTCCAGCGTGTCGCGCGGGTGGATCTTCAGCTGGGCCAGCGAGCGCAGGCGCTCGGCGATCTCCTGTTCGGTGAGCAGCCCGGGGTTGCCCTCGATCACCAGGCTCGATGTCTTCTGCGTCTTGCGCAGCGTGGCTTCCACCTGCAGCAGGCCGTTGACGTCGTAGGTGAAGCGTACCTCGACGCCGGCATCGTCGGTCGCGCCGCGCGGCATCTCCACGCGCAGGCGGCCCAGGTGCACGTTGTCCTTCACCATGCGCGCCTCGCCCTGGAACACGTTCAGGTCGACGAACTGCTGGCCCTGGGTCATGGGCAGGTAGGTCTTCACGCGGCTCACCGGCACCGGCGTGTTGCGCTCGATGATCGGGTCGAAATGGCCATGCGCGGCAATGGATTCGGACAGCCGGCGGCTGATCTCGACGCCCAGGGAGTAGGGCGACACATCGGTCATTACCACTTCCTTGAGCGCCGCGTCCCGCGCCTTCAGGCCGGCCTGCACGGCGGCGCCCAGCGCCACCACTTCGTCCGGGTTGAAGTCGATGGCCGGGAAGCGGCCGAACATGGTGGTGACCAGCCGACGGATCATCGGCATGCGCGTCGCGCCGCCGGCCAGCACGATGTTGTCGAGCTGGCCGCCGCGCAGGTTGGCATCGCGCAGCGCCCGCTCGACCGGGGTGCGCAGCCGCTTGAGCAGCGGCGCGCAGGCCTGTTCCAGCAGGGGCTCGTCGAGCACCAGCGTGATCGTTTCGTCTTCCACCCGCACCGACATCGACGCACGCGGCTGGCTGCTGAGTTCCCGCTTGGCCGCCTCGGCCTGCGCGACCATCCGCTGCATGAACAGCGCGTCCTTGCGCAGCGACGCCGGCAGCGACTTGCGTTCGAAGAACAGGTCGACCAGGCAGTGCACGAAGTCCTCCCCGCCGAGGAAGTTGTCGCCGGCCGAGGCGCGAACTTCCATCACGCCCTCGAACAGTTCGAGGATCGACACGTCGAAGGTGCCGCCGCCCAGGTCGAACACTAGGAAGCGCGTTTCCGTGCCCATCCGGTGCATGCCGTAGGCCAGCGCGGCGGCGGTGGGCTCGTTGAGCAGGCGGTCCACGCGCAGGCCCGCCATCTGCCCGGCGGCCCGCGTGGCCTTGCGCTGGGCATCGGAGAAATAGGCCGGCACGGTGATGACCGCCTCGGTCACCGGCTCGCCCAGCATGGCCTCGGCGTCGGCCTTGAGCGACTTGAGCACCAGCGCCGACAGTTCCTCGGGACGGAAGTCGCGCTGGCCCAGGCGCAGCGTCCTGTCGCTGCCCATGTAGCGCTTGAAGACGGCGGCGGTGCGGTCGGGATGGGTCTGCAGCCGCTCGCGCGCGGCGCGGCCCACGAGCACGGTGTCGTCCTCGTCGATGCTGATGCACGACGGCGTCAGCACCTGGCCAAGACTGTTCGGGATCAGGACGGACTGGCCATCGCGCCACGCAGCCACCAGGCTGTTGGTTGTACCCAGGTCAATGCCGACAATCATCCATCCGTCCCCACATGCGCGTCATGACAGCGATCGTAGGTGCTGCCGGGGAAATCCGTACCTAGCCGAAAGTTCAAAAGCAAGTGCAAACGTGTCTTTTGCTTCGGGGCCGAGTACTGCGACGGAGTCGATGCCGGGTCCGTGGCGCCTTGTCGTTCTTGCTTGCTCGCTTGCGGGCCGGCCAGCCCGCCGGATATGCTGGCCGCCCATCATTGGAAGCATACGCAATCATGCCCAGCCACGACCCTCGCCGGATCGTCATCTTCTCAGGTTCCGGCGTGAGCGCCGAGAGCGGGTTGCCCACGTTCCGCGACTCGGGCGGACTCTGGCGGCAATACGCATGGGAGGAGGTGGCCAGCCCGGAGGGCTGGCGCAAGCATCCCGGGGTGGTCCAGGCCTTCTACAACGAGCGCCGTCACCAGGCCGCCGAGGCACAGCCCAACGCAGCGCACCGGGCCATCGCGGCGCTGGAGAAATCCTTCGACGTGGTCGTCGTCACGCAGAACGTGGACGACCTGCATGAGCGCGCCGGCTCGACGAAGGTGGTGCACGTTCATGGCGAGTTGGCCTTTGCCCGGGGCGAGCACAGCGGCCTGCGCCAGCGCGTCGGCGCTGCGCCGATCCACATGGGCCAGCGCTGCGCGCAGGGCAGCCAGCTCAGGCCGGACATCGTCTGGTTCGGCGAGTCGGTGCAGCATCTAGAGGAAGCGAGGGCCTACTTTTCTGAGGCCGGACGCGTGCTCGTGGTGGGCACCTCGCTGTCGGTCTTCCCGGCCGCATCGCTGGTGCATGCCGCGCCGGCCGCGGCCGACAAGGTGGTCGTGGCGCCCGAGCTCGACAGCCCGCCCGCCGGCTTCGACTGGATGCGCGGCAAGGCGACCGAATGCGTGCCGCAGGTGGTGGCCCGCTGGCTGCGCGAGGGCGCTGGCGCGTCGCAGGGCCAGCCGGAGTAAACCGGCCGGCAACTTCCCAACGACCGCGACACGCTCTTCCACCGGCTCGAGCCGCAGTTCGAAGAGGCGCCTATCGCCTGCGCAATGGCGCGAGCAGGCCCTTCAGCCCGTTGTGGTCGATCTCGTGCATCAACTGCAGCAGCCGGCCGATCTCGCCCTTGGGGAAGCCTTCGCGCGCGAACCACGTGAGGTAGTTGCCGGGCAGGTCGGCGATCAGCACGCCCTTGTGCTTGCCGAAGGGCATGGGCATCGAGACGAGCTTCTCGAGGTCTTCGGGGGTCATGTCAGTGGGCTTCGGGTATTGGGTGGGAGCCGGAAATTCGGGCAGCCGAACGCAGAGGGCGCAAAGGTTTCGCAGAAGTCGCAAAAGGAAATCCAGGATTTCTTTCTTGAGATCCTTCTGCGACTTCTGCGACTTCTGCGTGCTTTTGTCTTTCTTCTGCGTTCGGCAGTCCGCTCCCCGCGCCTTCACGCATGTTGATGTTCAGCCGCCGGCGCGCTTCACCGTCATGCCTTGCTTCTGCAGCGCGGCAATCACGGTATCGCGATGATCGCCCTGGATTTCGATCACGCCGTCCTTGGTCGTGCCGCCCGAACCGCAGGCCGACTTGAGCTGCTTGCCCAGCAGCGCGAGCGCCGCCGCGTCGAGCGCCACGCCCTTGATCACGGTCACGCCCTTGCCTTTGCGGCCCTTGGTGTCCAGCGACACACGCACAATGCCGTCTGTGACGGGAATTGCCGTCTTCAATTTGCACGTGCAGGCCGCAACCGGTTGGCCGCACCCGGGGCAGACCCGGCCGGTCTCGGTGGAGTACACCAGGCGGCTGCCGCTGTCCGATTTGTTCATCGCCATTCATTGCCCTTCATGCCATTTCCATCACTCGGCCTCGCGCCCGCTCTCTCGCAAGCCGCCACTGGCGCGGGCTACCTCGCGCCCACGGAGATCCAGGGCGCCGCCATCCCGGCCATCCTGCGCGGGCAGGACGTGCTGGGACTGGCGCAGACAGGCTCCGGCAAGACGGCCGCATTTTCGCTGCCCTTGCTGCAACGCTGGGCCGAAGCGCCCCGGCACCGCTCGCGCCGCACCGTGCATACGCTGGTGCTGGTGCCCACACGGGAACTGGCGGCGCAGGTGGGCGAGACCCTGCGCATCCTCGGCCAGCACCTGCACGAGCGCCCGAAGATCGCCGTCGTGTTCGGCGGCGTCTCGGTCAATCCGCAGATGATGGCCTTGCGCGGCGGCGCCGACATCGTGGTGGCCACGCCGGGCCGCCTGATCGACCTGCTCGATCACAACGCCTTGAAGATCGGCAATGTCTCCGCCCTGGTGCTCGACGAGGCCGACCGCCTGCTGGACCTGGGTTTCGCGGAGGAACTGCAACGCATCCTCGCGCTGCTGCCGGCCCAACGGCAGAACCTGTTCTTCTCCGCCACCTTCGTGCCCGCCGTCGAGGCGCTGGCGGCGCAGTTGCTGAACGACCCGCTGCGCATCGAGGTCGAGGCCACCGAGGCCACGGTGCCCGACATCGCCCAGCGCGCCATCGAGGTCGACACCAGCCGCCGGACGCAGTTGCTGCGCCATCTGGTGCAGGACCAGAAGTGGACCCGCGTGCTGGCCTTCGTCGCCACCAAGCATGCCGCCGAGATCGTCGCCGACAAGCTGCGCAAGGCCGGCATCGAGGCCGAGCCTTTCCACGGCATGCTGAGCCAGGGCAAGCGAACGCAGGTCGTGGCCGACTTCAAGGCCAGCCGCGTGCAGGTCGTCGTCGCCACAGACCTGGCGGCGCGGGGCATCGACATCGCCCAGTTGCCGGTCGTGGTGAACTTCGACCTGCCGCGTTCCGCCACCGACTACGTGCACCGCATCGGCCGCACCGGTCGCGCGGGAGAAAGCGGACTGGCGGTCAGCTTCGTGCCGGCCAGCAGCGAGGCGCATTTCCGTCTCATCGAGAAGCGCCAGGGCCTGAGCGTGCCGCGCGAGCGCATCGTGGGCTTCGAGCCGGTCGAGGTCGCGATGGCCGCATCGACGACGCCGCTGACGGCGCCCGGCGCGCAGTCGCCCAACGGCGGCATCAAGGGCAAGCGCCCGAGCAAGAAGGACAAGCTGCGCGAAGCCGCCGCACGCGCCGCGGCCGGCAAGCCATGAGCCAGGCGATGCCCTTGCGCTGGCTCGATTTCGACTACAGCGAAGGCTCCGACGACACGGGCGTGTTCGATGCGATGGCGTCGGTGGAGTTGGGCAACGCGACCAAAGTGGAGGCCGAGATCGCCAGCGTGCTGGCATGGGCAGAAGCCGCGTTTCCGGGCCAGCGCGCCCCGATGGAAGAGGGCGGCGAGTGGGACTGCGACGTCAGCGTCACAGACGAACCGGGCGCGGTGCCCCGCCGGTGCCTCAGCTTCTCGATCAGCGGGACCGCTGCCTTCTGCGATGCGTTCCGCGAGCGCTTCGATCCAGAGACCGACTGACCGCAGATGGGGCGAGCAGAAAGCGTCACCGCGCATCGATCACCCCCAAGCCCGGTGTGCGATACCCGACGGCCGCCGCCTCTGTGCCGCCGAGGAGCGCAGCGATTCGCGGATCAGGGCTCGCAGCTGTTTGAGCGGAGTGCAACGCAGCGAGTTCTGCGAGACCCCGCGAATCGTGACCACCGCAGGGGAGCCGCGCAGCGGCCGGCAAAGTGAAGGCGACCGGCGGGTATCGCACACCGGGCGGTCTTCGAAGCGATAGCCCAGCGACCCCCCACAAAGCAGCAACCAGCGCGCCCGTCAAAGCGACCCGCGCCCGTCGAATCGGCGACCAGCGCGCCCGTCAAAGCGACAACAAATGCCGTCGACGCAAGGGCAGCCGGCTACTGGAACGCCACCTCCGCAAAACTGCGCAATTTCCGGCTGTGCAGCCGACCCGCCCCCTCGCGCCGCAGGATCTCGATGGCCGCCATGCCGATGCGCAGGTGCTGCTCCACCCGCTCGCGATAGAAGTGGTTCGCCATGCCGGGCAGCTTGATCTCGCCATGCAGTGGCTTGTCGCTCACGCACAGCAGCGTTCCATAAGGCACCCGGAAGCGGAAGCCGTTCGCCGCAATCGTCGCGCTCTCCATGTCCAGCGCCACCGCGCGGCTCTGGCTGAAGCGGCGTTGCGGGCGGTTGTCCGGCAGCAGCTCCCAGTTGCGGTTGTCCGTGCTGGCCACGGTGCCGGTGCGCATGATGGTCTTGAGTTCGGGCCCGTGGAAACCCGTCACCTCGGCCACCGCCCTCTCCAGTGCCAGCTGGATCTCCGACAGCGCCGGGATCGGCACCCACAGCGGCAACTCCTCGTCGAGCACGTGGTCTTCGCGCACATAGGCGTGGGCCAGCACATAGTCGCCCAGCTGCTGCGCATTGCGCAGGCCCGCGCAGTGGCCCAGCATCATCCACGCGTGGGGCCGCAGCACCGCGATGTGGTCGGTGATCGTCTTCGCATTGGCCGGCCCCACGCCGATGTTCACCATCGAGATGCCGCTGTTGTCCTCGCGCACCAGGTGGTAGGCCGGCATCTGCGGCAGGCGCGGCGGTGGCGTGCCCTGCGTGCCGTCGAGCAGATGGGCATAGGCGCCGGCTGCTTCCGGCGCCAGCCCGCGCCGGCGCGTGACCACGTTGCCTGGCTCGATGAATGCGATGTACTCGCTGTTCTCGTCCATCATCGCCTCGTGTCCCAGCCGCACGAACTCGTCGATGTAGAACTGGTAGTTGGTGAACAGCACGAAGTTCTGGAACCACTCCGACGCCGTGCCCGTGTAGTGGCGCAGGCGATGCAGCGAATAGTCCACCCGCGCGCCGGTGAACAGCGCCAGCGGTTGCGGCTCGCCGGCGCGCGCCTCGTGCGTGCCGTTGGCGATGCCGTCATCCATCGCGCCCAGGTCGGGCAGGTCGAACACGTCGCGCATCAGGGCGCGGCGCTCGGCGCTCATCGTGCCTTCGATGTGGTCGTTTTCCACGAACGAGAAATGGATCGGTATCGGCTGGCTGCTGGTGCCGACCTCGAGCTCCACCTGGTGGTTCTCCAGCAGCAGGCGGAACTGCTCCGCGTAGTAGCGCGCGAACAGGTCGGGCCGCGTCAGCGTCGTCTCGTAGCGGCCCGGTCCCGCGACGAAGCCGTAGCTCAGGCCGGCGTTCTCCGGCGGCGTGTGGCGCGACACCGTGTGCGTGTGCACCCGCACGAAGGGATAGCAGGCGCGCATGCGCCCCGGCAGTGACGCGCCGGCCACGAAGCGCTGCATCGCATCGCGCAGGTGTTCCAGGCCTTCGTCGTAGATGGCGCGCACGCGGGCCAGCGCCTCGGTTGCGTCGCTGAAGCGGGCAGGCGGGGTGAAAGGGGGCATGTAGGGCATGGTTGATTGTGCAGTGCAGGGTGTGTCAGGCAATCCAGCGCTTGATCTGTCGCAGCGGTGCGGCAAGCTTCCAGCTGTTGCTGGAAAGGATCGCGGCGAGCGTTGCATCGGAGGCGCGCCACGTGCTTTCCAGGTTCTGCCGCAGCTGCGAATTGTCGCGTTCGAGTTGCGCGCGATGCGCCAGGGCCGCCTCTAGCTCGCGTTGCGCCAAGTCGCGCGCAATCGCTGTCGACTCGGACTCGCTTCGCGCCGCTTGCCTGGCTGCGACCAGTTGTTCTTCCAGCAACCGGATCTGCACGTGCGGCGGCGCGTGCGATGCCAGCGGGCTGCGAGGGCCCGCAAGGCGGTCGCGCCCGGGGACGTGCGGCCAGGTATGGAACCACGACTGCCGGTTGTCGATGTCCCATCGCTGCGGCGTCAGGCCGACGTCGCGAAGGGCGGCGTTGAAGGACAACTGGTCACGCCTCGAATAGCGCAGTACGTGGGACGCCCAGTGCTCCATTGCATTTCGCACCAGCGGGGCCGAGTGATGGCGCAACAGGACGGCCGTCCAGTGCGGCTTTTCGGCCAGGCTCGGTTCGCCCTGCGTCAGGTAGTGGTTGAGCTGCTCGAAGATCCGCGCCTGCTCATCGAGTCCAAGGCGGGCCACCTGGACGAATTCGTCCATCACGCTGTCGCGAAAACTGTGCGTCGGAAGCCCGATGCCTGCCGTGGTTTCGTAGCGGTCGATGATCTCTTCCGGCGTCGCGGTCAGGATGACCGAGTTGTCGATGTAGAGCGAGCGGTCGAAGCCGGCGAGTGCCTCGACCCCGTGCGGACAGATCTTCAGCAGGCGCTGGCTGCGGATGGGGTCCATCGGGAACGCGGTCGGGACGCGCACGACTTTCCAGGTCGTGCTCGAGAGCGTCGGATCGTCCGTCAGGCAAATGAAGGGGATGCGGGACTGCCCGGCAACAGCTTGTTCATTCAGGGCCTCATACCCGCCAACGAGGACGGTGTAAACACAAGTTTTCATTTCGATCGTCGTGGCTGCAAGAGTCATCAATTGCGTCTGTGCATAGTTTGCCCCGACATCGAAAGTGCCTGCGCCGTCCTACCCCGGCGAGGGCTCCCGCATGGTCACGAATTCTTCCGCCGCCGTCGGATGGATGCCGATGGTGCTGTCGAAGCAGGCCTTGGTTGCGCCGGCGCGCATCGCCACGGCAAAGCCCTGGATGATCTCGCCGGCCTCGGCGCCGACCATGTGGATGCCGACCACGCGATCGGTCTTCTTCTCGACGATGAGCTTCATGAACGTGCGCTCGGGGCGGCCCGACAGCGTGTGCCGCAGCGCCTTGAACTCGCTGTTGTAGATCGTGACCTCGCCGAACTTCTGTCGTGCACCGGCCTCGGTGTAGCCGCAGGTGCCGACGTTGGGGTGTGTGAACACGGCAGTGGGCGTGAACTCGTAGTCGACCTTGCGGCGCGACCTGGCGGGCTGCTTCGGGTCGGGGAACAGCGCGTCGACCACCACCATGGCCTCGGCCAGCGCGACCGGCGTGAGCTGCAGTCGCGTCGACACATCGCCCAGCGCGAAGATCGACGGCACCGAGCTGCGGTACTGCGCGTCCACCACGATGGCGCCCTTGTCGTCCAGCGCCACGCCGGCGTTCTCCAGCCCCAGCCCCTGCGTGTTGGCCACCCGGCCGGTGGCGCCGAGCACCACGTCGGCCTGCAACTGCATGCCGCGTTCGAGCATCACGTCCAGGCCGTCGGCGCCGCGCTTGACCGAGCTGATCTGGGTGTTGAAGCGGATGTCGATGCCGGCCTTCTTCATTTCGGCCGCAAGGAAGGCCCGCGCGTCCTCGTCGAACTCGGTGAGGATGTGGGTCTTGCGTTGCAGCAGCGTGACCTGCGCGCCGAGGCCGTTGAAGATCGATGCGAACTCGCACGCGATGTAGCCGCCGCCGATCACGACCAGCCGCCTGGGGAAGGGCTCCAGGTCGAACATCGCATCCGACACCACCACGTGCTCGCGGCCGACGAACGGCGGCACATAGGGCATGCCGCCGGTGGCGATGATGATGTTCTTCGCGCTGTGGCGCTTGCCGTCGACCTCGACCGTGTGCGCATCGACCAGCGTGGCCCAGTCCGGCAGCACGGTGACGCCGGGGCCGTCCAGCAGTGCGCGGTAGGTGTCGTTGAGGCGCTTGATCTCTGTGGAGCGATGCTTCTTCAGTGTTTGCCAATCGAAGCTCGGCTTGGGCACGTTCCAGCCGTAGCCGGGCGCCTCCTCGAATGCCTCTGCATAGCCGGCGGCATAGCTGTAGAGCTTCTTGGGGATGCAGCCGACGTTGACGCAGGTGCCGCCGAGTTCGGCCACCTCGGCCAGCGCCACGCGGGCGCCGCGGGCCGCCGCCATGCGGGCGGCGCGGACACCGCCGCTGCCGCCGCCGATCACGAAGAGATCGAAGTCAAAAGTGCGCATCGGGAACCTCCGCTGCCGACTGTAGCCGGCAGCGGGGCTTGCCGTCGCGCACCTTCAGGGACCGTCGCCGCCGGACTGGCCCGGCAAGCGGCGCTGCCGCGACCCATCCCGTATTTCACCGGGCAGGCCCTGCGGCGACCGCTGCTGTTGCTGTTGGCCGGCCTGCTGTTGCTGGTGTTGTTGCTGTTGCGCGGCTTGCTGCTGTTGCATCTGCTGGGCGCGCTGCTGCATCGCCTGCTGTTGCTGCTGCATGGCTTGCGCCTGCTGCTGGGCCAATGCCTGATGCTGGGCGATCGCCTGCTGCTGCGCCAGGGCCTGTTGCTGCGCTTGCGCCTGCACGGCGCGTTGCTGCATCTCCTGCTGCTGGCGCAAGGCCTGCTGTTGTTGGATCTGTTGTTGCTGCTGCAGTTGTGCCTGGCGCAACTGTGCTTCCTGCTGCTGGCGCAGCGCCTGTTGTTGCTGCTGCTGTTGCTGCACCTGGAGTTGTTGCTGTTGCACCGCCTGGTTCTGGCTCGCGCGCTGCTGCAACTCCTGTTGCTGGCGGACCGCTTGCTGCTGTTGCACGGCCTGCTGGTATTGCTGCAACTGCAATTGCTGCTGGGCTTGCATCTGCTGCTGCTGCATCTGCTGCTGCTGCACTTGCTGTTGTTGCAACTGCTGTGGTGCCGGGCCGGCGAGGCCGCGCTGCGGCGCTTGGCCCGGCTGATGTTGTTGTTGTTGTTGGAACGCCTGCGGCTGGCGCCATTCCTGCGGCGGACGGTAGCCGGACTGTTGTTGTTGCTGCCGATCCCGTTGCTGCCATTGCGGCGGTGGGATGGCGGCAACGGGGCGGCCCACGAAGCCTGAAGGCGCGCTGCCGATGCCCGGTGCGAAATGCTGGGGCGGTGGCGCCACGCCCGGCGCATTGGCCACCGGCACCCCGGCGAACGCGGCCTCCGGCATGCGGATGTGGTCGCGGCGGGCGATCGGGCCGCGGCCGAACACATCACTCGGCACCACGGTCACGGCCTGCTGGCGCTGGTTGGCATAGAAGTCGCTGCGTTGCTGCGCCCGGTTGTAGAGCGCCATGCGATTGGCCTGCTCCACATAGCGCTGGCTGGCGTGGTAGCCGGGTCGCCAGGCTTCCCCAGGCGCCAGCGGAAACCAGCCGATGCCGTTGCGTCCCCCGCCGATGGCAACCTGCGCCGCGCCGCCTCGCCCGCCGCCGACGAAGCCGACCAGCGCTGGCGAATACACCGGCCGCGACTGCTGCCGCCCCGGCACCCAGCCCCAGCGCGTGCCGACCTGCGCCCAGCGCCCGTAGTGAAACGGCGCGAAGCCCCACGGTGCGTTATCGACCCAGGTCCAGCCCCAGGGCGCGACGCTCACCCAGTAGCCATCGCTGTAGGGCGCCCAGTCGGCGGCGACGTTGCGCGGATACCAGACGGGGCCCAAGTCGCTGTCGTTCTGCCAGTCGCCGAAGCCGTCGAGCTGCTGGTAGCCGACGGTCTCGCGCGACACGTAGCGTGCCGAAATCGACGCGTCCTCGGCCCGGCTGCGTTCGGCGACCCAGCGCTCGAATCCGTCGTCGAGCGGCATCGGCCCGGTGCCGGCATTGGCCAGGTTGCGGCCGTTCACGATGATCTGCTGGCGCGCCGACACGCTCGTCGATTCGCCGTTCTCGCCGTAGGCCACGCCAGCGCCGCTGGCCACCATGACCTGCGTGAGGTCGGCTTGCGGATCGACCTGCACGCGGTAGTCGCCCGGTTGCTGGATGACGAAGGCGAGATTCCCGGTGTCGAGCTCGACCTGCTGCCCGCTCAGGTCGTCGCGCACCCGGAGCTGGGCGGCGCCTTGCTGGACGGTGATGCGGATGGCCTGGTCGGTGACCTCGGTGAACTCGACGGCGGTGTTGCCGTCGAGTCGAAGCGCCGCAGAGCCCACGAACAATTCGGCGCGGGAATTGCGGTCCGACCAGAGCCTGTCGCCGGTGGTCAGCGGCCGGTTGGGGATGACGTCGTACCAGGAATCGTCGCCGGCCGGGGAGAAGCTCACGGTGCCCTGCTGCGCATTGAGGCGGGCCACCCGGCCCGGTGGATCTTCCTGCGCCATGGCGTGCAGGCCGAAGCAGGTGAGGGCGAGGGCCAATAGCCAGCGGGCCATCCGGGACGGGAAAGATGTGTAAGAAAGGGTCATGAAGTGGATGCCGGTCAGCAGGGCGTCATGGATCAACGCGCCAGCATCGCATTCGGCTGGCCGCCGGCGCGCAAAGAAATGTCAACCTGTGGCGGTTTGGGTCACAGGATGTAGGGGAGGTGCCGTGCTCAGCTGCGGGAATGGGCCAGGAAGAAGCGCAGCATTTCGGCGCTGGCGTCGATGCCGTTCGGGTCGGTGAAGCTGCCGCTGCGGCTGCCGCCCGACCAGGCGTGGCCGGCCCCGTGAAGCTGCCAGTGCTCGATGTAGGCCCGGCCATTGGCGCTGGCATGGGTGGTCCGGGTGAATCGCTGGTTGCCGGCGGACTGGCCCTGCGTGACCTGCGGTGCCGCACCCGCGCCGTTGTACCCGCCGCTCGCCGCAGCCACGATGGCGGCGCCGTTCCTCGCATTCACGGTGGCGTCGGCGTCGCCATGGAACACGATCACGGGCAGCGCCTTGCCCTCATGGGGCGCCGACGCTGCGCCGCCGCCGTGCATCGCGGCCAGCGCGGACATCAGGTCGCTCGCCGCGCCCATCGGCAGGCCCGAATGCACGCCGACCGCCGCGAAGATGTCCGGATAGCGGCGACCCAGGATGTCCGCCATCGCGCCGCCGGCCGACAAGCCCGCGACGTAGACGCGCGCCGGGTCGATGGCATGGTCGGCCATCACGGTCTGCGTCAGCGCGGCGAGCAATGCAGGCTCGCCGCGGCCGCGTTGCTGGTGCTGCGTCTTGAACCAGTTCCAGCAGCCTTGCGCGTTCTCCCGCTGCGTCTGGGCCGGGTAGAGGACGGCGAAGCCCTGGGCACGCGCCAGGTCGTTCATGCGCGTGCCGGCTGCGAAATCGGCCGGGTTCTGGGTGCAGCCGTGCAGCATCAGCACCAGCGGCATCGGCTTGGCCGCCGCGGCTGCCGTGCGGGGCGGCAGGTAGAGCTTGTAGGCCAGCGTGCGCCCGTCATGCGCGAAGTGGCCATCCGTCCATTGCTCGGGCTCGGGTATGTCGCGGACGATCACCGGTTCGTCGATCTCGTCGATCTCGTTGATCTCGACGGGCTGGACGACCTCGGCCGGCTCCGCACGGGCGAACGCGGTTGACGGCTGCGGGTCGATGATCACGCGGACTTCGGCTTCGATGACATCGCCTTCGGCCGCGGAGGGTGTCGGCGGCGGCGTTGTCGTTTCCCCGGCGGCGGGGCGCGCCTTGCCGATGTGTAGCGCGCGCTGGATCGCCGCGGTCGCCGCCTGCAGGTTGCCACTGCGGGTGAGCCGCGTGGCCTCGTTCATCAGGCGTTGGAGTACGGGGTTCATGGAATGGTCCTTGTTCAGTGGATTCGACTGGCCAAAGCGGCCTTCACGGCGGGACTGGCCTGCAGCGCACCGAGCACGGTGATGGATTGAATGGTGGCCAGCGCCAGTTCGACCGACACGTCGGGCGCGATGCTCGCCAGGCCCAGCACGCGGATGTCGAGCTTCTGGCCGGCCGCGCGCGCCGCCTCGAGTTCCGCCACGCCAAAGTTCTGCAGCCCCAGCACCAGCGTCTTGCGCGCCACCACCTGCTTGACCGCATCGCCGTGGGTGGTGAGCTGGTTGCGGATGGCGGTGCGGATGAAGTCGCTGCGATTCGAATAGAAGCCCTCGGCCACCAGCAGGTCGACCTGGCCCAGGTCGATGTAGCCGAGGTTGATGGTGATCTTTTCGGAATCGCCGGGCGGCTTGGCGCGGAGTTGCGTGGAAAGGCTGGAAGAAGGCATGGACGCATCGTACACCATCCATATGGATGGCGAATGGATGTTAATTGGATGGTTTTTTGTCGAATCACAATTTGCCGGCGAGTGGCAAAATTTGTGCATGACTGCCCCGACCTCTCCTTCAAGTGCAAATTCCACGCCCCTGGGCGACGTCCGGCCCGCGACAGGCTACGCGGGCGACATCAGCCCCATGCTGGCCGCCCAATGGGTGGCCAGCGGGGAAGCCGTATTGGTGGACGTCCGCAGCGACGCCGAGCGCGAATGGGTCGGCTATGTGCCCGGCAGCCTGGGCCTGGCCTGGAAGCAATGGCCCGGCATGGTGCCGAACGCGGATTTCGACGAAGGCCTCCGAGCCGGCGTGCCGCAGGGGCGCAAGGCCGTCATGCTGTGCCGCAGCGGCGTGCGTTCCATTTCCGCAGCGAAGCGCGCGACCGAACTGGGCATCGAGGCGTACAACATCCTCGAAGGCTTCGAGGGCAATCCCGACGAGCATGGCCAGCGCGGGCACGTCGGCGGCTGGCGCTTCCGTGGCCTGCCGTGGAAGCAGAACTGAAGAAGTTGTGAATCTTTCTACTGCGGACGCCGATCTCGGGCCTGCGGTCCTCACCGTACTGGAGTACGGCTCCGGTCCTCGGCCCGACCTCGACGCCCTCGCTACGAAATCTTTACACCTTATGAGCTTGCGCGGCCTGCCGTGACTGAGCAGGCGCTTGGCCGGTCTTCAGCGGGCCGTGAATCCCCTGCCGGGGCGGTCTGCGGCCCGGCGCCCCATCTCAAGCGGGGCGCGCCCTCGCGGCGGACTCGAAGCAGCCCGAGGCCGGCTTCAGCCCGCGGTGAGCACGATCTTCCCGGCGCGGCCCGGCACATCGCTCGCGGCGGCGGCCTCGGCAGCCCGCGCAATGTCGAAGGCAGCTTCCACCGGCAATTTCAGGGCGCCGGTCGCCACGGCCTTCATCAACTCGCCGATCAGCCTCGCCAGTTCGGCGGGCGGCGTGCTTTCGCTGCGCTTTGCGCCCCAGAAGCCCTTGACCGTGGCCTGCTTGAAGATCAGGTTGTCCGCGCCGATGACCAGCGGCTTGCCCGACATCGCGCCAAAGGACACCAGCGTGCCGCCAACCGCCATGATCCCGGCGATCTGGTTCGCCGCATCGCCGCCGATCGAATCGACCGCGCGCAGGATCGGCGCATCGCCGGTGATTGCCTTGACGCGCTCCTGCCAGCCGGGCTGCTCGGTGGAGACGGCATTGGCAATGCCGAGCGCTTCCAGTTCGGCGATGCCCGCGTCGCGCCGCACCAGGTTCACGACATGGATGCCGCGCGCCTGGGCCAGCCCCGCGACGGTCTTGCCGACCGCGCCGTTGGCTGTGTTCTGCACCATCCATTCGCCGGGCTTGAGCTGCAGGTCTTCCAGCAGCATCGCGGCGCTCAGTGGCATCGCGATGAGCTGGCAGGCCGCCTCGTCGGGCAGGGCATCGGGCACGGGGATGAGCTTGGCCGCGGGTGCCAGGAAGTACTCGGCCCAGGTCGCGCTGGCACCGGCCATCATCACGCGCTGGCCCTTGGCGGGTGAGGTGACACCCTCACCGAGCGCATCGACGATGCCGACGGCCTCCGTGCCCGGCGTGGCTGGCAGCGGCGGCTTGTAGCCGTACACACCGCGCACGATCGCCAGGTCGTGGTTGTGGATCGGCGACATGGTCATGCGCACGCGAACCTGGCCGGGGCCGGGCTCGGGCAGGGGGCGCTCGCCCAGTGTCAGCACCTCCTTGGGGTCGCCGAACTTCTCGATGATCACGCTTCGCATCGCTTGTGTCCCTGTGTGAATCAAAAGGGCTCAGCATAATGCCGCGCATGACATTCCTCGCCATCGACATCGGCAACACGCGCCTCAAGTGGGCCATGTACGATGCGCCGCGTCCCGGCGCCAACCTGCTCGGGCACGGGGCCGAGTTCCTGGACCACATCGAAAGCCTCGCGGAAGGGGCATGGGCCGAGCTGCCGCAGCCCGCTTCGATGCTGGGTTGCGTGGTGGCCGGCGACCAGTTGCGGCGCCGCGCCGAGGAGCAGATCCACGAGCGCTTCGACTGCGCCGCCCGCTGGGTCGTGTCGAGTTCGGCCGAGGCCGGCATCATCAACGGCTACGACCATCCGACGCGCCTGGGCGCCGACCGCTGGGTGGCAATGATCGGCGCGCGGCATCGCATGCTGGCGGAAGGTCCGGCGCGGCCGATGGTGGTGGTGCTGATCGGCACGGCCGTCACGGTGGAGGCCATCGACACCAACGGCAAGTTCCTGGGCGGGCTGATCCTGCCGGGGCACGGGATCATGCTGAAGGCGCTGGAGTCGGGCACGGCGGGGCTGCACGTGCCGACCGGTGAAGTCACCGATTTCCCCACCAACACGAGCGATGCACTCACCAGCGGCGGCACCTACGCGATTGCCGGCGCCGTCGAGCGCATGGTGGAGCATGTGCGCAAGCACTGCGGCGCGGAGCCGGTGCGCTACATGGCCGGCGGGGCTGGCTGGAAGATGGCGCCGTCGATGGTGTCGCCGTTCGAACTGGTCGAGAGCCTGATCATGGATGGGCTGCTGGTGATTGCGCAGGAGCGGATGCTGGCGAACTGAGCGCTGGCAGCCGGACCCTGGCGCGGGAGGCCCTTGCCTTCAGCCCGCCAGCGAGCCGTTCACCGTGTCGGCAGCGGGCCGGTCGTTCAATTGCTGCGATGCCTTGCGCAAGCTCATGACCCAGAGGCGGGCGTGGCGTTGTTCGCGGCTTTCAAAGAACTCGGCAAAGCGCCGGATCGCGGGCTTCTCGATGGCGGCCATCGTCATCCAGTCGGTGCTCCTGAACCCCTCAGATTCCGTACTGCGGCCGACCAGGGCAGGGCGCAGGGTCACCACCCATTCGGTCGGAATACGCGGGTCGCCATCCAGCATTCGCAGGGCGATCTTGGCGGCTCGTGGCGTGAGCGCGTCAATCTTCTGAACATGAAAATCCAGGTCCATCGAGCAGCCTTTCTCTCTGTCACATAAAGATACACATGTATCCCGTTTGGCGCAATCAGGTCGAAAGTACTGCTTGATCAGGCCGGGGGAGAAGGCGTAAAGATTTCGTAGCGAGGGCGCCTGCCAGAAAGCCGGTACGCGGACCGGAATCGCACTCTCGTGCGGTGAGGACCGCAGGCCCCGGCTCGGCGTCCGCAGTAGAAAGTTTCACGCCTTCTTCAGCCGCGGACCCAGTGCGTCACTGCATGGATGACCAGCCCCACGAGCCCGCCGACCAGCGTGCCGTTGACGCGGATGAACTGCAGGTCGCGGCCGATGTGCTGCTCCAGTTCGCGGGTCATCTCGTGGGCGTTCCATTGGCCGACGCGCTCGATGATGTAGCGGCGGATGTCTTCGCGGTAGCGCTCGATGGCCAGCGGCGCGGCGGCTTCGATCTGTTCGTTGATCCACTTCCGGATCTCCGTGTCGGACTGCAGGCGTGTGCCGAGCGCCGAGGTCAGTGCGGCAATCCGCTGGCCGATGATGGAGTCGGCGCGGCCGAGGTCTTCGCGCAGCCAGCCGAGCAACTCGTCCCACAGGCCGTGCAGGTACTCGCCGAGAGCAGGGTGCGCCATGAGCTCGGCGCGGATTTCCTCCCCGCGCTCGTGGAACGCGGGATCGTGCTGCAGCCGGGCAATGAAGTTGGCCATGGCGCCGTCGAAGCGCGCGCGCAAAGGGTGGTCGGGCTCGGCCGCGATCTCGGCCAGGCTCCTGGCGACGGCGGACACCACCTTCTTCGTGCCAAGCCGCGCGGCGACCTGGTCCAGACCGACAAAGCGCAACGACTTGACCTCGCGCGCAATGGCCTCGGTGATCTGCGCCTGCGCGGTCTCGCCTTCGAGCAGTTCGGAGATCTGGGCCAGGGCGTCGTTCAGCAGGGTCTGGTGGCGGCCGCCAGCGGTCAGGGCTTCGAGGGCTTGCCCGGCGGCACGGGCGATGTCGAGTTGGGCAATGCCCGCCTTGGCGATGTTGCCGAGGAAGTCGCGCACCCGCGCGTCATCGAAGGCGGACAGCCCGTAGCGTGCGGCCAGCACGCCCCATTCGCCGAGCTTGTCCGCGCTGGCCGGCCGCGCCAGCCAGTCGGCCAGCCGGCCCGCGGCGTCGAACTCGCGCAGCTTTACCAGCACCTGCTCCGTGCCGAGGAAGTTGTTGCAGATGAAGCCGGCCAGCTTGGCGCCGATGCGATCCTTGTTGCTGGGGATGATGGCCGTGTGCGGTATCGGCAGGCCGAGCGGATGGCGGAACAGCGCGACCACCGCAAACCAGTCGGCAATGGCGCCCACCATGGCCGCTTCGGAGAATGCCGCGACGTAGCCCCATGCGCCCCCTGCCGCGCCAGGGTAGCGCGCACCCATCACGCTGGACAGCGCATAGAGCAGCGCCGCGCCGCACAGCAGGGCCAGCGCGACGCGCTTCATGTCACCGGAGGCAGAACCACTTTGCACTCACCCGATCGCCTTGGTGGTCGCCAGGCCGCGCAGGAACTCCTCGCAGCGAGCCAACTGGTCCAGCGTCACGAACTCGTCGGGCTGGTGCGCCTGGTGGATGCTGCCGGGGCCGCACACCACCGTCGGGATGCCGGCGCTCTTGAAGAGCCCGGCCTCGGTGCCGAAGGCGATCTGCGTCACGCGCGATTCGCCCGACAGCCGTTGCGCCAGGCGCGTGACCGGGTCGTTGGCCGAGCCCATGAAGCTGGGCACTTCGCAGATCGTCTCGAAGCTGAAGCCGGCCTCCGGCGCGACCTTCTTCATTGCCACCTCGGTCTTCGCGGCAAAGGCCAGGACCTCCTTCTGCATGTCCTGCGCATCCGCCGTCGGCAGGTTGCGGAACTCGTAGCGGAACTCGGCGTCGCGCGGCACCACGTTGTCGGCGATGCCGCCATGGAACTGGCCCACGCTGGCGGTGCTGTAGGGCACGTCGAAGCCTTCGTAGCGCGGCTCGTGCAGTTCGAAGGCCTCGGCCATGTCGCCCAGCTTGCCGATCACGCGGGCGCCCATCTCGATCGCGTTGACCGAGTTCGGCGTGAGCGAGGAGTGCGCTTCCTTGCCGCGCACGCAGCACTTGTAGCGGTACACACCCTTGTGCGCGATCGCCGGCACCATCCCGGTGGGCTCGCCGATGATGCAGGCCAGCGGCTTGATGCCGGCCTCCTTCATGTCGGCGATCAGTTCCTTCACGCCGAAGCAGCCGACCTCCTCGTCGTAGCTGAAGGCGAAGTGCACCGCGAACGGCGAGTTGCTTTCGACGAAGCGCTCGGCATTGGCCAAGGCGATCGCGATGAAGCTCTTCATGTCGGCCGCGCCGCGGCCATACAGGCGCGGCACCGTGTGCTGCACGTCGCCGTCCTCGGCCACGCCCTCGGGCCAGGCCTGCACGATGCCCGAGAGCGGATCAACGCTCCAGTCCTGTCCGTCCCAGGGCACCGTGTCGGTGTGGCCCGAGATGATCACGCCAGCCGGCTTGCCCGCGCCCAGCGTGGCGAACAGGTTGGCCTTGCTGCGGTCGGCATTGCGGGTGATGCGGCTGCGCACGCCGATGCCGGCCAGGTGGTCGCGAATGAAGTCGATCAGTTCGAGATTGCTCCTGCTGCTGACGGTGTTCATCCGCACCAGGGTTTGCGCGATGTGCAGGCTGCGGCTGGAGAGGACGTGTGGCGTGGGCATGGGTTCATTCTCACGGATGTGGGGGCGCTTCGGCGCTCGCTTGGAACGCCCGGCAGCCGCGTGTGAGTTCGTTCTCGAATTCAATGTCGTCCATGTGCCATGTCATCCCCCATGCAGTGGAGATGCAACACGAAAACCCACGCAACGGGTGCGTTGTGACAAGTACTGACACACGGGGCGGGTAGGCTGGAGATCCACTCAACAGCGAGAGAAGGAGAAAACCATGCACGCGATCCTTTCCCCATTCCCCGCCGCACGCTCGGTATCCATGAGCTTGTCCGCCGCGGCGCTTGCTGCGCTGGGCGCCTGCACCATGGGCGGCGTCGGCCAGCGACCCTTGCCCACGCTCGACGGGCGCCCGCCGCTGGTGGTGGCGCACCGCGGCGCCTCCGGCTACATCCCGGAAGAAACCATCGAGGGCTACAAGCGCGCCATCGAACTCGGCGCCGACGTGATCGAGATGGACCTGATCGTCACCAAGGACGGCGTGCTCATCACGCGCCACGATCCCAACCTCGCGATCAACACCAACGTGGCCACGAAGCCGGAGTTCGCCTCGCGCAAGAAGACCATGCAGGTCGATGGCGAAACGCAGACCGGCTGGTTCAGCCAGGACTTCACGCTGGCCGAGATCAAGACGCTCGGTGCGATCTCCACCGACCCCGAGCGCCCGCAGCAGTTCAACGGCCTCTACAAGATTCCGACCTTCCAGGAGATCCTCGACCTGGCGGCCGCCAGGCAGAAGGAAACCGGCCGCCCCATCGCCATCTACCCCGAGACCAAGAACCCCACCTGGTTCCGCGACATGGGCCTGCCGATGGAGGACAAGCTCATTGCCATGCTCGACAAGGCCGGCCTCAACAGCAAGTCGGCGCCGGTGTTCGTGCAGTCCTTCGAGCCCGGCAGCCTCAAGTACATGAAGAGCAAGGGTCTGAAGACGAAGCTGATCCAGCTCATCGACGGCGACGGCATCGACCCCAGGACCGGCGCGATGACCTACGCCGTGCCGGTGGAGCGCCCCTATGAATGGACCAAGGCCGGCGACAAGCGCAACTTCGACGTGATGGTGACGCCGGCCGGCCTGGCCGAGATCGCCACCTACGCCGACGGCATCGGCCCGTGGAAGCGCTACATCATCAGCACCCGCGGCACCATAGGCGCGGACGGCAAGCAGGTCGACATCAACGGCGACGGCAAGCTCAACGATGCCGATTCGACGTCGATGGCGCCGACCACTCTGGTGGCCGACGCGCACAAGGCCGGCCTGTTCGTCCACCCCTTCACTTTCCGCAACGAGAGCCGGCGCCTGGCCAGCGACTACAAGGGCGACCCGAAGAACGAGTACCTCGCGTACTACCGGCTTGGCGTCGACGGCCTGTTCACCGACTTCACCGACACCGCGCTGGCGGCGCGCGCGGCATGGCTGAAGGACATGGGCCGCTGAGTTCCTGCGGGGGTTCGAGGCAGGGGCTTTGCGAGCAATCGCCGCAAAGCCTAGACTCGTCCTCACCATGAAACTCATCGATTCCCTCGTCACCCAGGCGGCCGGCATTGCCGCGGTCCGACGCGACCTGCATGCCCATCCCGAACTGTGCTTCCAGGAGGTGCGTACGGCCGACGTGGTCGCGGCCAAGCTCACCGAATGGGGCATCCCGATCCATCGCGGCCTCGGCACCACCGGCGTCATCGGCATCGTGAAGAACGGCACCAGCGACCGCGCCGTCGGCCTGCGCGCCGACATGGACGCGCTGCCCGTGACCGAGCTCAACACCTTCGAACATGCCAGCAAGCACCACGGCAAGATGCACGCCTGCGGCCACGACGGCCACACCGCCATGCTGCTCGCCGCCGCGCAGCACCTGGCGAAGAACCGCAACTTCGACGGCACTGTCTACCTGATCTTCCAGCCCGCGGAGGAGGGCGGCGGCGGCGCGCGCGAGATGATCAAGGAGGGCCTGTTCGAGCAGTTCCCGATGGAGGCCGTGTTCGGCATGCACAACTGGCCCGGCATGAAGGCCGGCCAGTTTGCCGTGAGCCCTGGCCCCTGCATGGCGTCGAGCAACGAGTTCCGCATCATCATCCGCGGCAAGGGCGGCCACGCGGCGCTGCCGCACACCGGCATCGACCCGGTGCCGATCGGCTGCGAGATGGTGCAGGCCTTCCAGACCATCCTCACACGCAACAAGAAGCCGACCGATGCGGGCGTCATCTCGGTGACGATGTTCCACGCGGGCGAAGCGGTCAACGTCATCCCGAACAACGTCGAACTGCGCGGCACGGTGCGCACCTTCACGCTCGAGGTGCTGGACCTGATCGAGTCGCGCATGAAGCAGATCGCGGAGGGCCTGTGCGCGGTGCACAACGCGGAATGCGAGTTCGAGTTCGTGCGCAACTACCCGCCCACCATCAACACCGCCGATGAAGCGAACTTCGCGCGCCGCGTGATGGCCGGCATCGTCGGCGAGGACAACGTGCTGCCGCAGGACCCGGCCATGACCGCCGAGGATTTCTCCTTCATGTTGCAGGCCAGGCCCGGCGCCTATGCGTTCATCGGCAACGGCGACGGTTCGCACCGCGCCATGCACCACGGCGGCGGCCCGTGCACGCTGCACAACGCGAGCTATGACTTCAACGACGACCTGATCCCGCTCGGCGCGACCTGCTGGGTGAGCCTGGCTGAGCAGTTCCTGAAGCCTGGTGGTGCAGCGTGATTGGAGTGGTCGAGGCCTTTTCGCCCAGCTACGCCGAAGCCCGCCGCAAGTTCCTGCAAGGCTGCGTTGCCGCGGGCCTCAAGGTCGATGCGCATCCGCATCCCCTCAAGGGCCGCAACGGCGAGGACCTGTCGATGGATGTGGCGCTCGACGGTTCTCCCGACGCGAAGCACTTGCTGATCGTGAGCAGCGCCTGCCACGGTGTCGAAGGCCATTGCGGCAGCGGTGTGCAGAACTTTGCGCTGCATGACGCCGAATGGCGCGAGAAGGCCGGCAAGCCTGGCGTGGCGGTGTTGTACCTGCATGCGCTCAATCCCCATGGCTTCGCGCATGGCCGGCGTGTCACGCACGAGAACGTCGACCTGAACCGCAATTTCGTCGACTTCAGCCAGCCGCTGCCGGTGAACGCGGGCTATGCCAGGCTGCATCCGCTGTTGTTGCCCGCCGAATGGCCGCCCGCGCCGAAGAACCAGGTCGAGATCGGTGCCTGGATCGAGAAGCACGGCCTGCCGGCCTACCAGCTGGCCATCAGCGGTGGCCAGTACCAGTTCGATGATGGCTTGTTCTTCGGCGGCAAGGCGCCGACCTGGAGCAACGCCACCTTTCGCCAGGTGCTGCGTTCGCAAGCGCAGCAGGCCCGCAAGATCGCCTGGATCGACCTGCACACGGGCCTGGGTCCGAACGGCATCGGCGAGCGCATCTTTGCCTGCCGCGACGACAAGGCCGCCTACGCCCGCGCCAATGCCTGGTGGGGCGCGGACAAGGCGCCGGTCACGTCGATCTACGATGGCTCATCGACCTCGGCCCTGCTGACCGGCCTGATGATGAACGCGGTCTACGAGGAGTGTCCGCAGGCGGAGTTCACCTCGATCGCGCTGGAGTACGGCACCTTGCCGTTGCTCGACGTCATGGGGGCGCTGCGCGCGGACCATTGGCTGCACGCCCATCAGAAGGCGGCGCCGGACCTGGCCGACGCGATCCGTGCGCGGATGATGGAAGCGTTCTATACCGACACGGACGCGTGGAAGGGGCAGGTCATCAGCCAGGCGCGGCAGGCGATGTTCCAGGCGGTGGATGGGTTGACGGCGGGCGGTTGAACTGCGTCGTTCGCAGCTGATTCGGCAGTCGTGCCTGTTTGCCTGGGAGCGGGTTGGTTGCTGTTTGGTCGCGGCTGGGTTTGTGGCTGGGTTTGTGGCCGGGGCGCGTCGTCGGGCGGCATGCGGTACGGCGCGTGCGACCCTACTGCGCCGATCGCTGCGCGACTCCCCTGCGCTGCTCGCGTTTGGCGGGGTCCACATGAACTCGCTTCGCTCAAACAGCATGTGGCCCTGATCCGCCAAACGCTGCGCTGCTCGGCGGCGCAGAAGGGTCACCCACCCCGCACCGCATACCACCCGCCGCCGTGGACACCCGGTGGTGCATTCCTCTTGCTCCCTCTCCCCTCGGGGAGAGGGCTGGGGTGAGGGCAGCAGCCTCCCAAGAGGACGAGGCTCTCGATCGCCCCAAAGCCCGGTACGCGGTACGGGTTGGTCGATCCCTTCTGCGGCGCTGAGGAGCGCAGCTTTGGGCGGATCAGGGCCACATGCTGTCTGAGCGAAGCGAGTTCATGTGGACCCCGCCCAAAGCGAGCACCGCAAGGGAGCCGCGAAGCGGCCGCCGCGGTAGGGTCGGCCGGCCCGTACCGCGTGCCGGGCGCTCTCCGCAGAGGGAATGGGACTGAAGCGAACCCGAGCCGAACCCAATCAGGTCCGAACCCGCCCATCCCCCGTAATCATCGACAGCTCGACAAACTTCGAAGCCACATGGTTCTTCGACGAAAACGACACGTCGAACCCACCGAACTGCTGCTTGTCGATCGCTTCCAGCCCGGCGATCAGGCTCTCGCGCGTCGGCTTGCCGCTGCTGCGCTTCAGGCCCTCCGTCAGCACCTTTGCCGCCAGGTAGCCTTCCATGCTCGAGAAGTTGGCCTTGGTGTTGCCGCCGCTCTTGCGCACCGCCTCGGTGAACTCGCGCGTGATCCCGTTGGCCGGGTTGTACGGGGAGGGCACCACCTGCGACACCACGACGCCCGCGCCATCCTTGCCCAGCTCGTCGGCCAGGGCCTGCGTCCCCACGAACGACACGTTGAAGAACGTGCCGCCATAGCCCGCCCTGCGCGCTTCCCGGATGAACGCCGCACACGCCTTGTACGCGCCGATCTGCACGATCGCATCGGGCTGTGCCGCGACGATATTCTTCACGGCCGCGGCCACCTCCACCGAATTGCGTTCCACCGTTCCCAGCGCCAGCGGCTTCAACTCCTGCTGCCCCAGCGCCAGCGTGACGCCATCGAGCCCCGCCTTGCCGTACGCGTCGTTCTGGTAGAAGACCGCGATCTTCTTCAAGCCCAGGTACGTCAGCTGCCGCACGATCAGCGCCGTCTCGTCGTTGTACGACGCGCGCAGGTGGAACACGTTCTTCTGGAAAGGCTCGCGCAAGGCCATTGCGCCGGTGAACGGCGCGATGAACGGCACCTTGTCCTTCACCGCCATCGGCAGCGCGGCCAGGCTGGTCGGCGTGCCGATGTAGCCGAACAGCGCGAACACGTCGTCCTCGATCAGCTTGCGCGTGTTGGCCGCCGTGCGATCGGGCTCGTAGCCGTCGTCCAGGAAGCGCAACTCCACGTCGCGGCCCGGCTGGGCGTTGTAGATGTCCAGGTACAGCTTGGCGCCCTGGTAGAACTGGATGCCCAGTTGCGCCGCCGGGCCGGTGAACGGCGCCGACTGGCCCAGCAGGATCGGCGTCTCGCCCTGCGCCCGCGCGATCTGGAAATTGCCCAACGCTGCCGCGCCGGCTGCCGCCATGGAAAACTGTCTGCGATTCAACATTCCGGAACCCCTCTGCACGCAGGGTGCGCGCACAAATCACTAGACTCGCCCGATGCTTGATGCCCCGGCGCCCACCGAAAAAACCAACACCGCCACCGTGCTCGGCGCCTGCCCGCACGACTGCCCCGACACCTGCGCGCTGGTCACCACCGTGCGGGACGGTGTCGCCGTCAAGCTGCAGGGCAACGCGGACCACCGCCACACCGCCGGCGTCCTCTGCACCAAGGTCTCGCGCTACATCGAACGCAACGACCATCCCGAACGCCTGACGACTCCGCTGCGCCGGACCGGCCCCAAGGGCTCGGGCCAATTCGTCCCTGTCTCGTGGGACGAAGCGCTCGACGCCATCACCGCGCGCCTGCAACAGGTGAAACAATTAGAAACTATTCTGCCCTACAGTTACGCGGGAACCATGGGCTTGGTGCAGGGCGAGTCGATGGACCGTCGTTTTTTTCACAAGCTCGGCGCGTCGCTGCTGGACCGCACGATCTGCTCGACGGCAGGTGGCGAAGCCTTAAGTTTTACTTTGGGCGGCAAGGTCGGCATGCGGGTCGAATGCTTTGCCGAAGCCAGGCTGATCCTGATCTGGGGCAGCAACTCGATCGGCAGCAACCTGCATTTCTGGCGTCATGCGCAGGCGGCCAAACGCAACGGCGCGCGCCTTGTCTGCATCGACCCGCGCAAGACCGAGACCGCCGACAAGTGCGACGAGCACATCGCGCTGCTGCCGGGCACCGATGCCGCGCTGGCGCTCGCGCTGATGCACGAACTCATCGTGCACGACTGGCTCGACCACGACTACATCGCCAACCACACCTTGGGCTGGGCGCAGTTGCGCGAACGCGCGCTGCAGTGGCCGCCGTCGCGTGCAGCCGCGGTCTGCGGCGTGCCGGAGGCGCAGATCGTTGCGCTGGCGCAGGCCTACGGCACCACCCGGCCGGCGGCGATCCGCATGAACTACGGCATGCAGCGCGTGCGCGGCGGCGGCAACGCGGCCCGCGCCATCGCCTGCCTGCCGGCGCTGACGGGCGCCTGGCGCCATCGTGCGGGTGGCGTGCTGCTGAGCGCGACAGGTTTCTTCCCGGTCGATCGGGCCGAGCTGCAACGCCCCGACCTGCTCGCGGGGCGCACCCCGCGCACCATCAACATGTCAGCCATCGGCGATGCCCTGCTGGACTCGGCGAGGCCGGTCGACGTGCTCGTGGTCTACAACAGCAACCCCGTGGCCGTTGCGCCCGATTCCGGCAAGGTGGTCGCGGGCTTCGCGCGCGAAGACCTGTTCACCGTCGTGCTCGAACAGTTCCAGACCGACACGGCCGACTACGCCGACTACGTGCTGCCCGCCACCACGCAACTCGAGCACTGGGACATTCACACCAGCTACGGCCACACCGACGTGTTGTTGAATCGCCCGGCCGTGGCGCCGCGCGGCGAGGCGCGCAGCAATGCCTGGGTGTTCCGCGAACTGGCGCGCCGAATGGGTTTCACCGAGCCATGTTTTGCCGATGACGACGAGGCGCTTTGCCGGCAGGCCTTCGCGGCCGGCGTGATCGACTTCGGCGAACTGGAGACGCAAGGCTTCACCAGCCTGGAGCTGCCCGAGGCGCCGTTTGCCGACGGCGGCTTTCCCACGCCATCAGGCCGGTGCGAATTCTTCAGCGCGCGCCTTGCCGCGATGGGGCAGGACGGCCTGCCCGACCATGTGCCGAACTACGAGCCCGCCGGCAGCTCGCGCGATTTCCCGTTGGCCATGATCTCCCCGCCGGCGCGCAACTTCCTCAACTCGAGCTTCGTCAACGTGCGCAGCTTGCGGGCGATCGAGGTCGAGCCGCTGCTCGAGATCCATGCCGACGACGCAGCCGCGCGCGGCATCGAGGACGGCGCGACGGTGCGCGTCTTCAATGCGCGAGGCGAATACCGCTGCCGGGCCGAGGTGTCGCGCCGCGCCCGAGCCGGCGTCGTGCACGGGCTGGGCATCTGGTGGCGCAAGCTCGGCATGGACGGCACCAACGTCAACCAGCTCACCAGCCAACGCCTCACCGACATCGGCCGCGGCCCGACCTTCTACGATTGCCTGGTGCAGGTCGAGCGCGACGACAGGCACGCCGTCGCATCATGACGCGCCGGCGCAAGGCCGCGTGGCTGCTGCTGGCCGTGGTGGCCGGCACGGTGGCGTCGCTCTCGGGGTGTAGCAACCTGGGCTATTACTGGCAGTCGGCCAACGGGCACCTCGACCTGATGCGTTCGGCCAGGCCGGTGCCGCAGTGGCTGGCCGATCCGGCCACCTCCGCCGCGCTGCGCGACAAGCTGGCGTTAACGCAACGCATGCGGCGCTTCGCCGTGACGGAGCTCGGGCTGCCCGACAACGCCAGCTACACCGAATACGCCGACCTGCATCGAGGCGCCGCCGTCTGGAACGTGGTGGCCGCGCCGCCTTATTCGCTCAAGCTGAAGACCTGGTGCTTCCCGGTGGCGGGCTGCGTCGGCTACCGGGGCTACTACCGCGACGCCGATGCGTTGGCGGAGGCCGAGGTGCAGCGCGCCGAAGGATTCGAAGCCGGCGTGTACCCGGTCCCGGCCTACTCGACGCTGGGCTGGCTCAACTGGGCCGGCGGCGACCCGTTGCTGTCCACCTTCATCGGCTACCCCGAGGGCGAACTGGCCCGCCTCATGTTCCACGAACTGGCCCATCAGGTGCTCTATGTGCCGGGCGACACGGCCTTCAACGAGTCCTACGCCACGGCGGTGGAGCGCATCGGCGGCGCGCGCTGGCTCGCCACCGAGGCCAGCGAAGCGGCGCGCAGCGAATACGCGCAGTTCGACCAGCGCCGTCAGCAGTTTCGCCAACTCACCCTGGAAACCCGCCAGCAACTGGAAGCCATCTATGACGCCAGCGACGCGATGGACGCCAGCCCTGCCGGCGACCGCGACAGGCAGGCGCTGGACGCGCGCAAGAAGGCCGCGCTGGACGACTTTCGCGCGCGCTATGCGGCTCTGCGCGCCGGTTGGAGCGGCCCGCAGCAGGGCGCATACGATCGATGGGTCGCGCGCGCCAATAATGCGATGTTCGGCGCACAGGCGGTTTACGATGACCTGGTGCCGGCATTCGAGGCGTTGTTCGAACGCGAAGGACGAGACTGGCGGCGCTTCCATGCCGCCGCCGCAAAGCTCGCCGCGCTGCCGAGGAACGAACGCGAGGAGGCCCTTAAAAACATGACTCAACAGAACGGAAAGCCCGGTGTCTGACATCCACATTGAACGCAATCACACCTTGGGGCTGGAACAGGCGCGCGAGGTTGCGCGAGGCTGGCTCGAGAAGGTCGAGAGCGAATACGGCATGGACTGCAAGTACTCCGAAGGCTGGGTGAGCGACATCGCCAGGTTCTCGCGTCCTGGCGCGGAAGGCTCGCTGCGCGTGACGGAGGACAACTTCACCCTGCGCATGACGCTGGGCTTCCTGATGGATTCCTACGCCCGGCAGATCGAGGAGCAGATCACGCGCAACCTCGACGAGCTGCTAGGCGACGCCGACAAGTCCGGCTAAAAAGGTGTGAATATTTCTACTGCGGACGCCGATCTCGGGCCTGCAGTGCTCACCGCACGGGAGTGCGGTTCCGCGCCGCAGACCCGACCTCGGCGCCCTCGCTACGAAATCTTCACACCTTTTTACGCAGCGGAGTAGCCGCCCTCGGAAGACGCAGCCACCTGCATCCTGTGATGCCGCCGGAACTTCGATGGCGGCATGTTTTTCTGCATGAGGAACTGGCGGTTGAAGTTCGACAGGTTGTTGAAGCCGACGTCGAGGCACACATCCAGCACCGGCCGCTCGCTGTGCGCCAGCAGTTCGCAGGCACGGCTGATGCGCAACTCGTTCACATAGCGCACGAAGGACTGGCCGGTGTGCTTGCGGAAGGCCCGCGAGAACGCACTCGGACTGCGCCCCACGAGCCCTGCGAGCACCGGCTCGCGCAGTTCGGTATGCAGGTTCTGCCCGATGTGCGCCAGCACGTGGTTGATGGCATGCGACATGAAGGACCGTGCCTCCGGCTTGTAGTTGGCGCTGGCCAGGCGTCGTCGCTGGGTGTCGGCGTACAGCAGTTCGAACAGCGACAGCAGCAACGCCACCCGGCGCAGGCCGGTCGCGCCGACCAGTTCCTCCATGACCGGCCTGGCCGCCGCCGCGGTTGACGGGCTGAACGCGAGGCCGGCGTTGGCCTCGCCGAGCAGCGGGGCCAGCTTGCGGAACTCCGGAAAGGTGCGCACCATGCCGTCGGCGAGCGAAGCGCCGAACTGCACCATGATGCCGCGCTGCTCCGCAGTGCCTTCCGCGGGCAGGTCGCTGATCCAGTTGTGCGGCAGGTCGGGGCCCATCATCACCAGGTGGCCGGGCTGGAAGCGGCCGATGTGATCGCCTACGAAGTAGACCCCCTCGGTCTCGGCGACCAGGTGGATCTCGAATTCAGGATGAAAGTGCCAGCGCGCGGCTGGACTCGGGTAGTCCACCACCTTCGCGGTGAAAGACTCCTCCCGGGACAAATTCACGATTTCTCTGTCTGGCAGCATGCCGATGTCCTCCCTAAGTGCCTCCGCGTGCGAGCGCGGTATCAAGGAACTGTAGGGATGAGTGCCAAACGTCACAAGTCGCACGTCACTAGGTGTTTTCCCTTCGTGAAGACTTTGAGGCTACACACCGCGGGACTTGCCCGCATGCACACTCTCGACCATGCAAGGTATTGCCACACCGTCCATCGATATTCCGGCCGCCGGTCCCCTGGCGGGGCTGCGCGTGATTGAACTGGGCCAGCTCATCGCCGGGCCCTTCGCTGCCCGCACGCTGGCCGACTTCGGCGCCGAGGTCGTCAAGATCGAACCCCCCGGCGCCGGCGATCCGCTGCGCCAGTGGCGCATGCTGAAGGACGGCACTTCCGTCTGGTGGCAGGTGCAGTCGCGCAACAAGCGCTCGCTGGCCCTCGATCTGCGCGAGCCGGAGGCGCAAGCCATCGTGCGGCAGCTCGCGACCGAGGCCGACGTGTTGATCGAGAACTTCCGGCCGGGCGCGATGGAGGGCTGGGGCCTGGGCCCGGAAGCGCTGCATGCATTGAATCCCTCGCTGGTCATGCTGCGCATCAGCGGCTATGGGCAGACCGGCCCCTATCGTGATCGGCCCGGCTTCGGCGTGGTGGCCGAAGCCATGGGCGGCCTGCGCCACCTGACAGGAGAGCCGGGCCGCGTGCCGGTGCGCGTGGGCGTGTCGATCGGCGACACGCTGGCATCGCTGCATGGCGTGATCGGCGTGTTGCTGGCCTTGCAGCATCGCCACGCGACGACGAGCCCCGCGATGCCGAAGGGCCAGGGCCAAGTCATTGACGTGGCGCTCTACGAGGCCGTGTTCAATTGCATGGAAAGCCTGTTGCCTGAATACAGCGCATTCGGCGCGGTGCGTGAGGCGGCCGGCAGCGCATTGCCGGGCATCGCGCCAACCAACGCCTACCGCTGCAGCGACGGCTATGCCATCGTGGCCGGCAACGGGGACAGCATCTTCCGCCGCCTGATGCAGTGCATCGGCCGCGCCGACCTCGCGGCCGATCCGGCGCTGGCCAGCAACGCCGGACGCGTGGCACAGGTGCAGATGATCGACGCGGCCATTGGCGATTGGGCCGCTTCACGGACTGTGGCGGAGGTGCTCGCCGCACTCGAGGCAGCACATGTGCCGGCCGGCCGCATCTACACCGTGGCCGACATCGCGGCCGATCCGCACTACGCCGCGCGAGGCATGCTGCAGCCGACGCCGCAAGCGGATGGCAGCGCGCTCATGCTGCCGGGCTTCGTGCCGAAGTTGTCGGCCACGCCCGCGAGCCATCGGCGCGCCGCGCCGGCCCTGGGCGAGGACTCCGATGCCGTGCTGCGCGAGATGGGGTTGAACGACGAGCAGATCGCGAGCTTGCGCTCACGTGGCATCGTCGCTTGATGCGAGCCAGGGCCCTCAGCGCAGCGACTCGATCAGGTCGATGTAGCCCTGCTTCGCGTCGTCCGCGCTCATGCCCTTGCGGGTGGTCCATGCCTCCCACTTGGCGCGGGCCACGAAGTCGCTGAAGGCCGGCTTCTTCTCGACGTTGTCGCCGGCGGTGGCCTGCTTGTACAGGCCGTAGATCTTCAACAGGGTGGGGTTGTCCGGACGTTCGGAGAGCAGTTTGGAGTTGGCGTGGGCGGCTTCGAAGCGGGTCTGGAGATCGGTCATGCGGCGCATTCTCTCAGCGGGCCGTGCATCAATCTTCCAGCCCCGCGCGCGCCAGTTCCACTTCCAGCCGCTCGCGCGCATCGATCGGTTCGATCGCGGCGGCCTTTTCGTAAAGGCGGGTCGCCTCAGGCAACTGGTGGTCGCCTTCCAGCATGAGCAACCCGCGCGCGTACTCCATCAGCCCGACGGCGGAGTCGGGGTGGAGTTCCAGGCCGCGCTCGAACAGCCGGAGTGCGGCGTCGGCACGCACGCCGTAGGTCATGCGCGCGACGAGCGGGCCGACCTTGTCGATGACTTCCGCATGAAACACCCCGAGCTGGATGTGCGCGTCGGCATGCTGGGGCTGCAGTTCGATCACGCGCTCCAGCATGTGCTTGACCTTGCTGCCGAGTCCCTGGGCCAGGGCCCTCGCCACGCTGATGCCCTGGCTGTAGTGGGCCAGGGCGTAGGCCTGCCAATAGAGCGCCTGGCAGCTGTCCGGTTCCTGCGCCAGCTGGGTCGCGGCACGGTCGGCGACTTCGCGGAACAGGGCCAGCCGGGTGCCTTCGCGTGGCTCGACGTAGTTGGCATAGATGGCGGTGGCCTGGTTGGCCAGCGCATGGCCTTCCACGCCATGCGCCAGGCCCGCCGCGGCCGCGCGCTCGAAATCACCGCTGTGGTACAGCGCCCAGCCTTCGGCCAGCGGCCCCGGCGCCGGCGGCGGCAAGCCCTGGCCGGCGTGCAGCCGTGACCAGTGCAGATGCAGGTCGCCGGCCTCGAAGCGCGCGACATCGCTGTAGGGCAACGGCGCCCACGGTCGCGCCGCGGGCCCGGCAGGCGTCAACAGCGATGGGGCGCGGATGTTGGCGGGAGGAGTGGTCAAGCTGTCAAGGCCTCGTCTTCGTCGGGGGCATAGGCATCGCTCAAGGTCAGGAGATAGCTGCGCTGCAACGGCGCCAGGTAAGGCGCCAGCAAGTGCAGTGTGTGGAGGCCACCGCGCAGCAGGGCGGCCTGGGCATGCGCCGGCTCCAGCGCCTCGCGCGGATTGCGCACGTACTCGTAACTGAGCCAGTACGTCAGCACCACCACCATGCTGCGCGACAGCGCTTCCACCTCGCGCAGGTCGATCTCCAGGTTGTCGGCGCGCGCCATGCCGGCCAGCAGCGTGCGGATGGCACGGGCCTTGTTGTCGAGCACGAGTTGGAAGCGCGTTTCCAGCAGGCGGTTCTTGCTGAGCAGGTCGTTCAGGTCGCGGTACAGGAAGCGATAGCGCCAGATCAGTTCAAACAGGCTGTGCATGAAGAACCATGCGTCCTCCACGTCGTTCACGCCTTCACTGGCATGCAGCAGTTCGTTCAGTTCAAGCTCGTAGTCCTCGTACAGGCGGTTGATCAGCGCGTCCTTGGCCGGGTAGTGGTAGTACAGGTTGCCGGGGCTGATGCCGAGTTCGGCCGCGACGAGCGTGGTCGACACGTTCGGTTCGCCGAAGCGGTTGAACAGGTCGAGCGACGCCTCCAGGATGCGTTGTGCAGTGCGGCGTGGCGCCTTCTTGGCCATGTCGTAGCCCCGGTTTTTGACTCTGGGGCGACTCTAGCGCAATCCGCCTCGCGTGCGGGGCGGGGCACGCCGGGGAATCCCGGATGCGCCCCGCCCGTCAGTCGGCGGTCAGCGATCGGCTGGACCGCTGCGCTTGACGCGCCGGCGCGGGACTTTCTTCGCGGCTGCGATGGACGCGCTGGCCGGCGCATTGCGGCTGGCCAGTTGTGCTTCGAGTTCGGCCACGCGCGCCTTCAGCGCCGTCAACTCGCTGGCCGAGGGCATGCCGAGCTTGTCGAGCGCGCGCGCCACGCGCTCCTCGAAGATGTTCTCGAGCTTGCCCCATTGGCCCACCGCCTTGGCGCCAAAATCGCTGGCAAAGCCGGCCATGCGGGTCTGCGCCTGCGCGAGCGTTTCCTCGGCCGCCTGCTGCGTCTTCTTCTGCAGGCCGGTGCCGTCCTTCACCAGCGCCTCGAACGCCTTGGCGCCTTCCTGCTGGGCCTTGGCAAAGGCGCCCAGGCCAGCCAGCCAGATCTGCTGGGCGGAGTCCTTGATGCGGTCGGTTGCGTTGTCGTCGTCTTTGGGGGTCGCCATTTGTCCAATTTCCTTCAGGGGCGGTTGTTGCAATACTTGGTGCGCTCCGGGCCGCCGCCGTGGGGCAGGGCCCTCGCCATGGTACGCATGCAGCTTGCGCAGGTGGTGGTCGATTGTGCTTGTGCAGTCGTTGTCCAGGGGCGTTTCCTGCCGGCCGATCAGCCTCAGGCGAACTCGAAACATTGTGTTCGCGAACGCATGAACCCGTGGCGATGAGCCGCGAGGAAGCGCATGAAGGGCAGGGATAATCCCCTGCTCGACGGCCGGGAGACGGCCGCTTTCAATTTTTTCGCACCCAGGGGTTCACATGATTCTGGTTACCGGCGGCGCCGGCTTCATCGGCGCCAATTTCGTTCTCGACTGGGTCGGGCAGGGCGACGAACCCGTCGTCAATCTGGACAAGCTGACCTATGCCGGCAACCCCGAGACGCTCGCCTCGCTCGCAGGCAATCCGCGGCACGTGTTCGTGCAGGGCGACATCGGCGACAGCGCCCTGGTCGACCGCCTGCTGGCCGAGCACAAGCCGCGCGCGGTCGTGAACTTCGCGGCCGAGTCCCATGTGGACCGCTCGATCCACGGCCCGGAAGATTTCGTGCAGACCAACGTGCTCGGCACCTTCCGCCTGCTCGAGTCGGTGCGCGGCTACTGGTCGGCATTGCCGGCGGAGCAGAAGGCGGCGTTCCGCTTCCTGCATGTCTCCACCGACGAGGTCTACGGCTCCCTGTCGGCCACCGACCCGGCCTTCACCGAAGACAACAAGTACGAGCCCAACAGTCCGTACTCCGCCAGCAAGGCCGCGAGCGACCACCTGGTACGAGCCTGGCACCACACCTACAAGCTGCCGGTGGTCACCACCAACTGCTCCAACAATTACGGCCCCTTTCACTTCCCGGAAAAGCTCATCCCGCTGATTATCGTGAACGCGCTCGCCGGCAAGCCGCTGCCGGTGTATGGCGACGGCATGCAGGTGCGCGACTGGCTCTACGTCAAGGACCATTGCAGCGCCATCCGCCGCGTGCTCGAGGCGGGCCGGCTGGGCGAGACCTACAACGTCGGCGGCTGGAACGAGAAGCCCAACATCGAGATCGTCAACACCGTTTGCGCGCTGCTCGACGAGTTGCAGCCGCGCGCCGACGGCAAGCCCTACGCGGCGCAGATCAGCTACGTCACCGACCGTCCCGGCCACGATCGCCGCTATGCCATCGACGCCCGCAAGCTCGAACGCGAACTCGGATGGAAGCCGGCAGAGACTTTCGACACCGGCATCCGCAAGACCGTCGAGTGGTACCTGGCCAATGGCGAATGGGTGCGCAACGTGCAAAGCGGCGCTTACCGCGAGTGGGTGCAGAAGCAGTACGACACCAAGGCATCGGCATGAAGGTGTTGCTGCTGGGCAAGGGCGGGCAGGTGGGCTGGGAGTTGCAACGCAGCCTCGCGCCTCTGGGTGAACTGGTGGCCCTGGGCACCGGCAGTACCGAGTTCCACGCCGACTTCAGCCGCCCCGACGAACTCGCCGAGACGGTGCGCGCGGTGCGCCCCGACGTCATCGTCAATGCCGCCGCGCACACGGCCGTCGACAGGGCCGAGAGCGAGCCCGAACTCGCGCGCAAGCTCAACGCGACCTCGCCCGGCGTGCTGGCCGAGGCGGCGGCGCAGGTCGGCGCGCTGATGGTCCACTTCTCCACCGACTACGTCTTCGACGGCAGCGGCACGGCGCCATGGCGCGAGGACAACGCCACCGGCCCGTTGAGCGTCTACGGCAAGACCAAGCTCGAAGGCGAGCAACTCGTGGCGCTGCACTGCAACCGGCACCTGATCTTCCGCACGAGCTGGGTCTATGCCGCGCGCGGCGGCAACTTTGCCAAGACCATGCTGCGGCTCGCGAAGGAGCGCGAGCGCCTCACCGTCATCGACGACCAGGTCGGCGCGCCAACGGGGGCGGAACTGCTGGCCGACGTCACCGCGCATGCCATCCGCGACACCCTGCGCGACCCGTCCAAGGCCGGCCTCTATCACGTCGTGGCCGGCGGCGAGACGAGCTGGAACGGCTATGCGCGCTTCGTGCTGGCGCAGGCGCAGGCCGCGGGTATCGAGTTGAAGGCATCGCCCGAGGCGGTCGACCGCGTGCCGACCAGCGCCTTCCCAACGCCGGCGACGCGGCCGCACAACTCACGGCTGGACACGGGCAAATTCCGCTCCACCTTCGGCCTCGAGCTGCCGCACTGGCAGGCGGGCGTGGCGCGCATGCTGCGCGAGACACTTTGATAAAAATGAACCTGGGACAACGCGACGCACCATGACAACAACGACAACCAAGCGCAAGGGCATCATCCTGGCCGGCGGCTCCGGCACGCGGCTGCATCCGGCCACGCTGGCCATGAGCAAGCAGCTATTGCCCGTGTACGACAAGCCGATGATCTACTACCCACTGAGCACGCTGATGCTCGGCGGCATGCGCGACATCCTGATCATCAGCACGCCGCAGGACACGCCGCGCTTCCAGCAACTGCTGGGCGACGGCAGCCAGTGGGGTATCAACCTGCAGTACGCGGTGCAGCCCAGCCCCGACGGCCTGGCGCAGGCTTTCATCATCGGCGACAAGTTCCTGGGCGATGCCCCGAGCGCGCTGGTGCTCGGCGACAACATCTTCTACGGCCATGACCTGGTCAACCTGCTGGCGGATGCCGATGCCAAGGACGCCGGCGCGACCGTGTTCGCCTACCACGTGCAGGACCCCGAGCGCTACGGCGTGGTCGCCTTCGACGCGAATGGCAAGGCCAGCAGCATCGAGGAGAAGCCGCTGCAGCCGAAAAGCAACTATGCAGTGACGGGCCTGTACTTCTACGACAGCGATGTCGTCGACATTGCCAAGGCGGTGAAGCCGAGCGCGCGCGGCGAACTGGAGATCACCGCCGTCAATCAGGCCTACCTTGACCTGCAGAAGCTGAACGTGCAGATCATGCAGCGCGGCTACGCGTGGCTCGACACCGGCACCCACGACAGCCTGCTGGAGGCGGGGCAGTTCATCGCGACGCTGGAGCACCGGCAGGGCCTCAAGATCGCCTGCCCCGAAGAGATCGCCTGGCGCAACGGATTCATCGACAGCGAGCAACTCGGCAAGCTCGCCGGCCCGCTGGAGAAGAGCGGCTACGGCAAGTACCTGAAGCACCTGCTGAACGACGAGGTGCGCTCGTGAAGGCCACGCCGACCGCGATCCCTGAAGTCATCGTCATCGAGCCGAGGGTGTTCGGCGACGAGCGCGGGTTTTTCTATGAGAGCTTCAACCAGAAGGCCTTCGACGAGGCGGTGGGGCAGCACGTGGAGTTCGTGCAGGACAACCATTCGCGCTCCGCGAAAGGGGTGCTGCGGGGGCTGCACTACCAGATCCAACAGCCGCAGGGGAAGCTGGTGCGCTGCGTGCGGGGGGCGGTGTTTGACGTGGCGGTGGATATACGCAAGTCGTCGCCTACTTTTGGCCAGTGGGTGGGGGTGGAGTTGAGCGAGGCGAATCACAAGCAGCTTTGGGTGCCTGTGGGGTTTGCGCACGGGTTTCTGGTGTTGAGTGAGGCGGCGGAGTTTTTGTACAAAACATCCGAATACTACGCGCCACAATACGAACGCTGTTTAGCGTGGGATGATCCCACCTTGGCCATATCTTGGCCGAAGATAGGCAATCCGATTCAACTGTCCTCCAAGGATTCAGCTGGCCGTACGCTTCTGGATGCGGAGATCTTCGACTAGAAGGATCGCGGAGCGAAAGCGCATCGAGTCACGGTAGTTGATCTCGACGGTCAAGGGATCTCGCGCCACGGGTGCAATCTCTATTAGACACGGCGGCATGTCGGCAATGAAGTCGGGCACCTGCTGAGGTTTGGATCTGCTGGTTCAAAACTGCCTGTGGTACTCGTTCATCGCGTGGATCGGGACACGTTTTTCGTCAAGTCGATGCCAACTGTCGCAGTCATCCGTAACGGGGCCTCTGCTCGGTTGGGTGATTCACTAACGGTTCCTCCGTCGCACGTCCCCCGCTTCGACCAGGCTGGGGGCGTCCGTTGGAGTGCTTGACGCCGGGGCTCACGCGTGGCTGCCTCGATGACCGGTCGTAGCATCTCCCTTCTGCACCCCTTGCCGCTTGCTCATTGCACTCCGGTCGCTCAACGGCACAACCGACGCGAAATCTGCATACGCATCATCAATCGCTGCCGCGAGCAACGCTGGCGCTGCGTTGCTACAGCGGCGGGGATGCCCTAGTATCGACAGAACCAACATCGGCAACAAAGCTTGCAACATTGTCATTTTTTTTCGGTTCACCAGAATCCTCGTGGTAGGATTTCTTATGGTTAATTCTTTTGAGTTAAGTGTGAGCGTCGAGTATCACCGCGCACTGGACGCCCTGCATGCTGTTTAGAAGCTTGAACTTATCCCTTAAACCCGGGTGGTGCAGTAAAAGCGCCGACCGTAGCTGAAAAGGAAGTTCAATCAATGCGTTCCTTCTGGTTTCATAAAAATGTTCTTGTAACTGGGCAAACTGGGTTTAAGGGATCATGGCTTTGTCTTTGGCTCGAGTATTTGGGAGCTCATGTGTCGGCCTTTGCGCTGCCGCCTGCGACGGAGCCAAGCCACTATTCGCTTTTATCGCCTTGGGACAAGCAAAGCCATTCGATCGTCGACATTAAAGATGCGAAAGGCGTTGCGGACGCTGTGGCGGCCGAGCAGCCGGAAATCGTTTTCCATATGGCCGCGCAAGCTCTTGTTCGTACTTCGTATCAAGATCCGTTAGAAACGTATGCTGCAAATGTCATGGGCACGGCTCACTTACTCAATGCATTACGTTCCGTAAAACATTTGCAGGCGGTTATCATTATCACGACGGACAAAGTCTATGAAAACGAAGGGCGTGGTCATGCCTTCGTTGAGGCAGACAAACTTGGGGGCAAGGACCCGTATAGCAATTCAAAGTCCTGTGCAGAATTGGTGACCCAGTCCTTCCGCGCGGCCTTCTTCCAAACTGGTGCGAAAGTCGTAACTGCCCGAGCGGGGAATGTGGTCGGCGGGGGTGACTGGTCGGCTGAACGTCTCGTACCCGATGTTGTGCGCGCTCTAATCAAAGGCGAGCCTGTCGCCCTGCGTTACCCGCGATCCGTGCGTCCTTGGCAGCATGTTCTGGAACCGTTGCGGGGTTATATGCTGCTTGCAGAACGCCTCTGCGAGCAGCGGGAACAGGTTCCTACAGCTTTCAATTTCGGGCCAGATCACCGGTCGACAATCACGGTCGCGGAAGTTGTAAGTATTTTAAGCAAAAAGCTGGGGATGCAGCAAGATTGGGTCCCGATGCCGGGCGTTCACCCACCTGAAGCGGAGACTCTTTCTCTCGATTCAACTCTTGCTCGAGACGTATTGGGATGGACTCCGAAACTATCTATGCAGGAGACCATTGACTGGACTGCTGAATGGTTCAGTCAGTGGCGCGAAGGAGTGAATCCGCGTGAGCTTTCTCTTTCTCAAGTCCGCCGCTACGAAGCCCTTCTCTAATAAGGGACCTTTATCTTGTCAAGTCTGCCTATGATTCATTGTCGATTCTGTAAGACTGAGCTGCGACTCACGTTAGTTGATCTTGGTTCGCAACCATTGGCCAATAGCTATCTCTCGGCAGACCACCTCTCGCAGTACGAGCCAAAATATCCGCTTCACGCCCGTGTATGTGAAAATTGTCGATTAACACAAGTCGAAGCCGCGACCGCCCCATCGGAAATTTTTGGACATTACGCATATTTTTCGTCTTATTCGTCGTCATGGGTTGAGCATGCACGCCACTTTACGGAGATGGCCCGCAGACGTTGGAATTTGACGACCGCGAGCAAGGTCGTAGAAGTTGCTAGCAATGACGGGTATTTGCTCAAGCATTTTGTGGCAGCCGGCGTGCCCGTTTTGGGTGTCGAACCTGCAGCAAATGTGGCTGAGGTGGCTAGGGCAATCAATGTGCCAACCGATGTATCATTTTTTAACGAGGAAACAGCCAAGCGCCTGATCCGTGAAGGACATGCCGCTGACCTGATTGTCGGAAACAATGTATTTGCTCATGTCCCCAATCTGAATGATTTCGTGGCAGGCCTTTCTGTTTTGCTCAAACCCGATGGTGTTATTAGTCTTGAGTTTCCGCACCTTTTACAGTTAATTCGCCATGTTCAGTTTGATACGATTTATCACGAGCATTTCTCTTATCTCTCGCTTCTCACCACTGAGCGCGTTCTTGCGGCCTTTGGTCTTCGTGTATTTGACGTGGAAGAATTGCAGACCCATGGAGGTAGTTTGCGGGTGCTGGCTTGTCACGAAAACAGTCGTGCTCATGCTACTGGAGCTGGTTTGGAAAGGATCCGCGCAGAGGAATCTCAAGCCGATTTGAATTCCGATCGCGGCTACGAAGGTTTTGCGGCAAGAGTCAGCGCAGTGCGCGACGAATTGCTTGCTTTCCTTCACAAAGTGAGGGCCGAGGGCAAGACGGTTGCTGCTTATGGAGCCGCGGCCAAAGGCAACACTTTGTTTAATTATTGCAATGTCGGAACAGAGCTCGTTTCCTTTGTTGTCGACCGCAATCCACACAAGCAAAATCTTTATTTGCCTGGCAGCCGTTTGCCTATTTATGATCCAGCAAAGATCCGCGAGACCAAGCCCGATTATGTGTTGATTCTGCCGTGGAACTTGAAGGCCGAAATCATCAGGGAGATGGCAGATGTGAGAGCGTGGGGCGGGAAATTTGTCACCGCTGTCCCGCAGTTGAATATTCTGGAATGAGGTGGCGGTTTTGCGGTTTGTACCAACCAAAATCGGTGGTCTGTTCGAAGTTGAGATCGATGCCCGCCGGGATGAGCGTGGATTGTTTGCGCGAACCTACGACGCCGCCACGTTCGGCTCGGCCGGGCTCGTTACAAATTGGCCGCAATGCAACACGTCATTCAATGAGAGACGAGGCACTTTGCGCGGCCTTCACTATCAGGCTGAGCCACACCCCGAGCCAAAACTGGTGCGGTGTACGCGGGGGCGCATCTTTGATGTAGCGGTTGACCTACGCCTGCAATCCCCCACGCGTTATCAATGGGCCGGCGTTGAACTAAACGCCGATCACCGGAATGCGTTCTACATTCCGGCGGGTTTCGCTCATGGCTTTCTGACTTTGGAGGAGGATGTCGAAGTCTTTTACCAGATGGGAGCGAACTATGTTGCCGAGTTGGCGCGCGGCGTTCGGTGGAACGATCCGGCTTTTGCCATCACATGGCCGTTTTCACCTTCCTTTATATCTGCGCGTGATGCGAACTACCCTGATGTGACTCTATGACTCGTATTTTGATCACTGGCGCAACAGGCTTTATTGGCGCGCACATTTTACAGCTAGCGATCGGAACTCAGGCAGGGGAGATTCACGCTGTCAGTACAGAAGCGAAGGACCGATCCACTACAGGAGTCAGATGGCATCAGGCTAACCTCTGTTCTGTGAGCGATGCAGTAGGCTTGATTGAGCAGGTTCGCCCTACGCATGTGATTCACGCCGCCTGGATCGCTACCCCTGGCGTCTACCTCCACGCGCCCGAAAATTTCGACTGGCTTGTGGTCAGTTTGGCCATGGCGCGCGCCTTTGGAAAAAATGGTGGACGAAGATGGGTGGGACTTGGATCATCCGCGGAATATGCGCCGGATACTGGGCTGTGCCAGGAAGAGAAAACGCCGTTAGTTCCGGCGAGTATCTATGGCAAGTGTAAGTTGGCTTGTTGCCAAGCCACTCTCGCAGCTGCGCAAGAGGGCGACTTTTCTGCTGCGTGGGGGCGGATCTTCCTGCCTTATGGCCCCGGAGATTCGACGCGTCGGCTCATTCCATCGCTCATGGCTGCGATGAAGGACGGACAGCCGGTTTCGACCACCGAGGGAAAGCAGTTGCGTGACTTTGTTATGTCGTCAGATGCCGCAAATATGCTGTTCCGATTGTTGTGGAATGACGAGAGTGGTGCGTTCAATATTGGAACTGGCGTGGCAACGCCGGTGCGGGTTGCAATGGAGTCTCTCGCAAATTATTTTAACGCACATGATTTGCTGCAGTTCGGTAGGCGGCCGATGGCACTAGACGAGCCCTCTTATCTAGTTGCCGATATGGCTAAGACAAAGCGGGTTTTAGGAGAACTGAAGGTTCAATCCCTTGCGGAGGGATTGCGCCAGACTGTACATCAGTTTTTAGCCGTCCAGAACAACCATACAGAATAGTAAAGTAGATCGTATCAGGCTCTTTGTTTGCCTCTATTGAATGCCTGAGCGACGCATCCATGAGCGCGGAAGTCGTGAGGCGTCACTGTCGTTTGTTGCGCGAGGAAAATTAATGGCGTCTGAATTTCTTAAGAGCACTTTAGCCAATAAATGCCGGGTATAAGTTTGCAAACAAGCGGAGAATAAATTTGCGGATATTCATGGATGCCTTCGTTTTGCGCTTTCCCCGCACGGGTATCGTCAATGTAGTTTTTAATATTCTTGATCGACTGAGCCGCGACCCTGGCTGCGACCTTACAATTTTATTGCAAGATTACCAATTTGCTCGCCCTGAACTGGCGCAGTTCGCGCAATCTCTCAAATCTAAAATTGTTGAAGAAACCTCTCTTGATCGCAAAATCTACCGCTTGCGACGGTTCGCGATGGACAGAGGATTGACGGCAAAGCTGCCATTGTCCTGTCAAATTCGACGAGCAATCGATAGATGCGATATCTATCATTGCACTGACTGGTATTATTTTCCGTCACGTAAGGCGCACAAGAACGTCATTACAGTTTATGACATGACCACGCGGCTTTTTGCGCAGCATCACGAGCGGACAAACATTGTTAAAGAAGCGCGCAAGGCCCGCAATCTTAGAGATTTTGACAAGGTCATCGCTATTTCTGAGTCCACACGTCGCGATGTCATCGAGTATACGAACGTAAAGCCAGAAAATGTTGTCACCATTCCCCTTGGTGTCGATGCGACCTATGAAGCCCCCCATGTCATTAATCGGGACGACTTGCTCGATTACTACCGTATTCCGCGCGAACGGCGCTATATATTGAGCGTTTCGACCATTGAGCCTCGCAAAAATGTTGTTGGACTATTGGACGCATTCCGGCTGTTAAAACAATCGAGCCAAGAATACGACGATGTTTTGCTGATTTTGATCGGCCCCATGGGTTGGGGCAATCATGAATTAACTCGTCATATCAAAGACTATCCTTACAAGGATCAAATTTTCTTTCCGGGTTATGTTGCTCTTGCTGACATGCCTTCGTTTTATCGGCATGCTTCGTGCTTTGCCTATTTGTCCTTCTATGAAGGATTTGGCATTCCTATTTTGGAAGCAATGAAATCATCGTGTCCTGTGGTCTGTTCCAACGCATCTTCAATGCCCGAGGTCATTGGTGACTGCGGTGAACTTGTCACGCCTTCGGAACCGTGTGAGGCGGCTGAAGCTCTTCGTAGGATATTAGATCGGACATCCTATGCCGACGATTTACGGACACGTGGTCTGAAGCGCAGTCTCACGTTTACTTGGGATCGCTGTGTCGAACGATTACTTGAAATATACCGAGCTTAATTTTTTGCTTGAGATTACGAGGTAAAGCATGTTTGACTATGACAATTATGTCGTGGAGTATGACCGGCACGCTGCTTTGGAGCAGCGCGAAGTGCATTGTCATATTCAGACAATGTGTTTTCGTCCGAATTTCATTGTTGTTATCGAAAATGGATCTGTCGACGATATCGCTACAACGCGTGCCACCTGTGTCAATCAAGTCTATCCGGTCACGTTTATTGCTCATTCTTTGGAAAAAGCCGCAGCGGCCGAATGCGGTAACGCGTATCTCATTTGGCTGCAAGCTGGAGATCGCTTGCATTTTCGCGCGCTCTATGAATTTGCAAGCCGCTTAAATGCCGACCATTCCTGCCAGCTGCTTTATTGCGACGAAGATACGTGGGGAAGCAGCGGGCGCTGTGATCCATTTTTCAAGCCGGAGTGGAGTCCCGATTACTTAGAGGCGACGAATTACATTGGATCGTCGGCGTGTTACGCACTCAGTCTGGCAAAAGAACTTCTTGCTACGGTTGACTGTCAATACGATCTTGTTTTGCGCGTTTGCGAACGGGCGACGTGTATAGCGCATATTCCTCAGATATTGCTGCATCGCCGTGCTGCCTTGGACGCCCCTCTCGATGAATCGATGCAGGCGAAGAATGTCGCCGCGCTCACCGGGCGCTTGAGCCGAACGGGCCGGACCGGACATGCGGAGGCGGTAATAGCGGGCCGTTCTTGCTATCGCATGGCGGTCGATTTGAAGTCGCTTCCGCTCGTTTCAATTGTGATTCCGACAGCGGCTAAAATTGTACTGATCAATGGGCGACCGCGTGATTTGATTGCGGCTTGCTTAAGTTCCATCGCGGCAATGTCGACGTACGCGAATATTGAAGTTGTTGTGGTCGACAACGGTGATCTGGATCGAAATCGACTCGCCCATATCAAGGCATTTCCAATCAGATATGTCACCTATCGCGACAGCCAAGTAAACATCTCTAGAAAACTCAATATGGGAGCGGCGTGTGCTGCCGGAGAAATCCTGTTGTTGTTGAATGACGATACGGAAGTTTTGACGTGTGATTGGATTGAGAGGTTGCTCGTGCACTTTGAGAAGCCTCACGTAGGCGCCGTCGGCGCCCGCTTGCTTTATCCTGATATGACGATTCAACATGCGGGCGTGGTTTCCATTCTTGGGCATCCCGATCATGTGACGAGATGGATTTCGCGCCGTGATTCTGGGTACTTCTTCAGCAACGCTGGTGCTCGCAATTATTTGTCGGTGACCGGGGCATTGACTATGACCACGGCACGTTACTACCGAGAGGTAGGCGGATATGACGAAAATTTGCCACTATGTTTTAATGATATTGATCTTTGCTACAAACTCGTTGAAAAAGGTTTGACGGTTGTTTACGAGCCGGGCGCTGAGCTTATTCATTTTGAGTCCGTATCGGCGAATAATCCATACCGCATTGAGGATCGCGATATTTTTATGAATCGCTGGGGGCATCGCGTTGTTGATCCATATTACAACGCGCGTTGGTTATCACAAATCCGTGCAACTTTCGCTTTTTCTAATAATTGCAGGTCAATATGATTATGCTGGATCGAAAAGATCAAAGTGTTGAAGTGGCCGTCGTGTACCTTGCTTGGGGGCGGGCAAGAAGAATGATAAATCCGTATCACCGTTTTTTCGAATCATATTGTACGTACCTTGCTGGTATCGATCATCGTCTCTATATCATCTTCAAAGGGTTTGATAGCGCTGCGGCCTGTGTAAATACGCGCAAGATTTTTGACAGCGTAGAATACACGCCTATTTTTACTGGTGACGAGGGGTTGGATATAGGTGCATATTTTGAGGCCGCTCCCCAAATTTCCTGCGAATATCTGTGTTTTCTCAACACGTATAGTCGCGTAAATGGTGACGATTGGCTGAAGAAACTTTATGTCAATTTGAGGCTTCCCGATGTGGGTCTGGTGGGCGCAACCGGATCATTCGAGATGAGTCCGCATCCTAGCGTAGAAAATAACGGCTATCCAAATGTCCATGTCCGGTCCAATGGATTTATGATGCGCCGACGCGATTTTTTATCAGCGCGCCGAGGCCGTGCTCTTGTAACAAAAGAGGATACCTATTTGCTGGAAACAGGCTCGGGCAGTTTCACCAGCTACATTTTACAGCGCGCGCAAGATATATTGGTGGTTGGGAAAAACGGCCGAGGATATTCACCCCCTTTTTGGCCGGTCAGTGACACGTTTCGTCAAGGCAATCAAAGCAATCTTCTAATTCTCGATAACAGGACTGACGATTTTGCGCTAGCCGACGCGGGAACAAAGCAATCACTATTCAAACGGACCTGGCAGAGCGGCCACGTTCGGCCCGATCTCGCGGAACGGGGCAATCTCCTTGGCGTCAGAGATCTGTCGCGATGAAAATTGGTATGTTAACTGAGCGTATGCTCCTCGGCTTTGGTGTTGACCTTGTCGTCCATGAGCAAGCAAGGCGCCTTGGTGGGCTCGGCCACGATGTGAGCGTCTTCGTAATGCGGGCAGATCCTTCTGCCAAGGGAGATCACTACGGTCTGCATGTTTTGTCAGATGCCGCGCCCGACGTTAGCGACTATTCTTCGCCATCTGGGGCGCGAAAACTTCTGCAAAGTATTAGAGCTGAAGACTTCGACGTTTGGATATTGCATACGCCTCCGTTTTACGGATGGATACGTTTTCTAGAACGGCCAGTTGTGTTAGTCGAATATGGTAGCCCTCCGAGTCATTTCTTCAACGTTGACGTCGCCTATGGTTTATGGAAGATGGTCTCTGAGCATTTCAGAAATAATTTCAGCTTTTTACGCTCGTCGGATGCAATCGTCTCAATCTCTCACGACATCCATAGTTGGTTGCCTGAATCCGTTCAACGTTATTCCAAGGTGGCTTTGCTCGGTGCGGATCATTATGAAAGCGTTGATCGTCAATCTGCTTTAGCATTCCGCCGTTCTATTGGCGTTGATGAAGGCGAGTGTTTGATCTTATGGGTAGGGCGTATGCAGTTTGCCGCAGACGAGCAGCCTTACAAGGGGTTTCTGGAATTGCGCGAGGTGCTTCCTGACATTAAAACGATTGCGCCACATGTTAAAGTTGCGCTTCTCGGTAAGGTTCACGAGAAGGAGCGGCAGCACCTTGACGCGCTGGGTGTGATTGCATTACCTAATCATCCTGCGTCGGAAATGGGTGTGGCGTATGCCGCTGCCGATGTTTTGTTAAATCTTTCTAAGTGGGAAGGATTTAATCTGGCGCTGGTTGAGGCGCAGTACCAGGGAACTCCTGTGGTTGCATATGATGTGGGGCCGCATAGCGAGATTACATGTCAGGGTGTAACCGCCATCCTGATTAAATCGGCCGACGAGATTGTGCCTGCGCTTACCTGCTTGGTGGAAGATGTCAAGCTTCGTCAGGACATGTCTGAGAAATGCCGGAACTTTGTCCAAGGCCTAACTTGGGACAGAAATGTTGCGCAGATCAACCTCGTTTTGCAAAATTGCTGCGATTTGTATAATACCGCGCCGCCAGCATTGCGGGCTGGTGACTTAATCGTACCGCCCGCGTCTCCTCCTCGTCCGATCGAGCGGCTTACTCTTGACCGAATTTTGTCATTGAACGGGTGTGAATTCGTTGCGGCGTGCTATCACACTCTGCTTCTTCGGCATCCTGATCCTGGTGGCGAACTGCACTTTCTAGGTCGATTGCAATCGGGAGCGAGAAAAATACGAATTTTGTTCGAAATAGCGCAATCTGAAGAAGGACAAAGGTGCAATTCCGCTCCGAGGCGCCTGCGGTTTTACATCCGATTTGGCCGTATTGGTTGGTTTTTAGCTCCTCATGCTGAAGTTTTCCGCAGAGGATTGCGCGCGGTTGTTATACGGGGTGAATGACTCTAGCAGAGTGCTTCGACTAGGATATATGACTTGTTTGGGTCCGTCTGCTAATCGTTCGTTCCCGCTAGAACTGGATCTGTTTTTTTTTTGTGGTCAGCGCCGTGGTGCCGACGTTCGTTCTAAATTTACTGTTTCATTGGGGCGGCTCGTGACATTTTTTCGAATTAATTGGGGTGTTCCTATCCGCCTGCGGAGTCCATACTGTGTCTAATAGCGTCAACCGCCTTCCTAGCTGCGAGGATGTCGTTCGTGGGCACCGCGGAAAGCTTTCGGACAAGTGGAGCAGCTATTTGCCGATCTACGAGGCGTACTTTGATGCGTTGCGGAGTGATTCGATTTCGCTCTTCGAAATTGGAGTCCAGAATGGCGGATCGTTGGAATCTCACGCAGCCTATTTTCCAAATGCGAAATGTATCATTGGCTGCGATATTAATCCCGATTGTCGAAATCTTGAGTTCCGCGAAGAAAATATTCACGTCGTCGTTGGAGATGCCGGTGCGCCAGCCACCAAGCAAGAGATTTTAGATATATGCGGTTCGTTCGACTTCATTATTGATGATGGCTCGCACAAGTCAGATGACATTGTTCGGAATTTTTCACTTTATTTTCCGTGTCTAAAGGCTAATGGGATCTTTATTATTGAAGACTTGCATTGCTCGTATTGGCAAGATTTTGGTGGCGGTCTTCACAATGAAAAATCAGCTCAGTCGTTTCTAAAACTATTGGCTGATATTATTAATTTTGAGCATTGGGGCGTCGCTAAAACGCGACGTCAATTTATAGACGAGGCTTTCCCCGGGGTTTTGTCTGACGACGCGGAAGAGTGGCTCGCGTCTATTTATTCTGTTCAGTTTTTCAATTCAGTTTGCGTGATCAGAAAGGCCGAAACGAGTCGAGTGACTCTGGGCGAGCGCATAATAGCGGGGGCCGACGAGGCTATTACTAAAGATTTCAAAAAATATAATGGGACTGGGCCACTATCTTTTGCTCAGGATGGCAATCCTTTCGCGCGTTTTCATGCATGGCGCGACGAACTTGGTGCCGTGGAAAAGAAGTTGGAGGAGGTCGAGCACGCCAGGCGCAATGAGCTAGGCGCGGCAGAGAAGAAGTTAGAGGAAGCGCAGCATGCTTGGCGTGACGAGCTTAGTGCTGTGGATAAAAAGTTGGAGGAGGTGCAGCATAAGTTGAAGAAGTCGATGGACGAATTGGCTTCATCTGAGCAAGAGTGCGAGAAGCTCCAAGGCTATGTATCTGGTTTTCGCCGTCGGCTCATTGCTAGAGATCAAGAGGTGATCTCGCGATTTAAGGTGTTCGATAAGGAATTGGAAGACAAGGACCAGCTCGTGGTCGATCTGTGCCGTCGCGCCATGGATATTCCGCCTCCGGCTGCTCATTGGTGGGAAGCGGTACTGAGCCGTCTCGGATTAAAGCGCTTGTCTCGGGCTATGTTTCCAGCTGGGCGGACAAGGCTGCTGGAGGAAATTCAGTTGATCCGTAAAAGTGGTCGGTTTGATCCCGTTTATTATTTGACTAAACATCCGGAGGCGCTCGAGGAACGTGGCAATCCGATAGCCCATTATTTAACCGTGGGTTGGCGATCCGGATATGACCCAAGTGCAGATTTCGACGGTGCCGGTTACACCCGCACTCAAGCAATTCCAATTCATCAGGCGCCGCTCCTTCATGCTTTGCTTTCTGACAAGGCTTAAATTGCTGGACGGCTTCGTCTTTTTATTCTGCTTGTTGAGGCACTCTTGATTAAGGGTAAAGAATGAAATGTGTAATTCTGGCGGGCGGCTTTGGAACACGGCTTGCTGAGGAAACATCCATCCGCCCAAAGCCTATGGTGGAAATCGGTGATCGACCTATCCTCTGGCATATTATGAAGTTCTACAGCCAATTTGGCATCAATGATTTTATTGTTTGTCTTGGCTATAAAGGCTACATTATCAAAGAATATTTTGCCAATTATTTTCTTCATAATTCCGACATAACGTTTGATTTGGCTAGTAATACAGTGAAGTATCACACGCAACGTGCAGAATCTTGGCGGTTGACGTTGGTAGATACGGGCGAAAGTAGCATGACCGGAGGGCGTCTACGACGTGTGCGAAATTATCTTGATCTGGATGAGCCATTTTGCATGACATATGGCGATGGTCTCTCCAATGTTGATATAAGGGCGGAAATTGAATTCCATCGCAGTCATGGCTTAATGGCGACTGTCGCCTCTGTGCGGCCTCCGGCGCGGTTTGGCAATCTTTTGATTGACGGTAATCGTGTGATCGAGTTCGAAGAAAAGCCACAGACAGAAAGTGGCTTTATTAATGGCGGCTTTTTTGTGCTTCAACCGTCTGTGATAGATTTAATCGCCGACGACTTCACGATATGGGAGCGTTCCCCTATGGAGGAATTGGCGCGGCGCGGTGAGTTGGCTTCGTGGAACCACGAAGATTTCTGGCAGCCCATGGATACGCTACGCGATAAAGAATTTCTCACGAAGCTCTGGGTTAGTGGCAACGCACCGTGGAAGCTTTGGCCATAATTGCCGATTAACGGATAGGGGGCGAACCTTTAGTGTCGTGACCATGTGCGCGCAAGACACGGGCGCGCAAGCGGTTCGCCTGTTATTTGCGGTAGAACGTGTATTTGGTGTGCTCCGTGTGGTAATTCGGACAAATTAGGTCGAGTGCTGGTTTTGCAATGCTCACCGAGACGTGAATTCGACGTGTCACACATCTCTGGACCTGTCACTGGGTCCAAGGTCCCGGCGACATGCCGGAAAGTGTCAAGCGATTTTGATTGTTAACTTTATAGCTGTTAGCGTGCCTTTGTACCCCCGCGCAAGAAGGTTGACACGCCGCGCAGCGGCGCAGTGATGCGCCAGGAAGTTGATGCCTTCAGCGCATCGCGCTGGTACTCGGCCTGTGCTTTCCGCGCCTCCGCGAATTCGCGTTCGTGCGTGGCAGTCGCGAGAGCCTGCAGGAGCGCACCCAACTCGTCGCGACTGCGCGCCTGTGCGGCAAGCGCAACCTCCAAGGCCGCGCCCGTCTGCTTGAGTTCGGCAAAGAGCCGCGCACATTCCCGCCCGGCTGCCGCCAGTTCACCGCGTAATTGTTGAGCAATGTGGCTCTCGTTGTCCAAACTTGCAAGCGCAGCGGCTTGCTGCGCCTGCGCGGTATAAAGCTGCTTCTGCGCGTCGTGCGTTGCGGCGCGAGCCTTTTCAAGTTCGCGCAAGAGCGCAATGCGATCAAGCGTATCGTGCGACGGAAAAGCGTCGCTCGCCAGGACGCGCGGCACCGAAGTCCTGGCCTTCCCGCTCGACACGTTCGCAAGCTCTCGCCCGATCCGTACCTTGCCGGGCGCGGCGAGTCGTGCATGCTCTGCAAGCGCGCGCTTCCTATCGACTTTGTCGCCGAGCACCGGATGGAGGCTCCTGTAGAGGTACTGCGCATCTTCTACGAGGCGCGGAAAATCTAAAAACACTACCGGCACTTCGTGCCGCACGAGGGCATGCAGTAGATGGTGAAAACCCATCGCAAGCACGCGCGCTTGATCGATCGGATTGAGTGAATACACCACACCGCCGGGCACCGTAGCCCAAGTACTCCAGTACAAGGCGTCTTCGGCCATGCCATTGGCAGCATAGCGCCCCCGCATCTCGTTGACTACGCGGCTCGTGGCGGCCTCGACCAAGCTGCGCATAGGAATAATCACTGCATCAATAGCGATATTTCGATCCCCGAGTAGCCGTTCGACAAACTCGAACAGCCAAGGCGACTTGCACACGTAAGGCGCGTTCGCTTGGCCGAGCAGTATGTCCTCCAGGCCAGCCTGAGCGTTCTCATCGTAGAGGTGGCTGTCCCCGCAGGACAGTTGCGTCTCCAAGCCGCAGGCCGCTAGATATTGCACAAGAAAAGTGGTGCCTGCACGACCTGTGCCGGCAATGAGCAAATGGTGCTTCATGTCTGCGTTTCCTGCTGTGTCGCTGATTCGCTCACCGGAGGTTCGACTAATGACAGCAGTCGCTCGATGCGTGCATAGACGTAAACCTCGCGGTATGCAGTGCCGATGATTGCGCGCGCCAACGCCCCATGGCTACGGTGCGGCGAGATGACCGACACGGTTGCCATGAGCTCCTGGCGACTCAAAACGCGCGCGCTCTCAGCAATGCGTCGGATGTTCTTGCGGCGGTCTGCTTCACCATAACCCGGGTCGCGGCTCAGCCCCCGTTAGAACTCGACCTCATCGAGTACGGCGGCCGCAACATCAAAGCCTGCCAAGCGTGCTCGTATGCTTCCCGCAAGGGTGAAACTGCCGCAATTAGAAAGTCTGGTCAACCAGATTACATGTGCTTCCATGATTGAATCCGCTAGCAACCGCGTTCGGCGGCAGCTTTGGAGTGCCGTGCTTCCAAACTGCCGACCGGATGCACCTCGTCACAAAGTTTGCGATATGTCACATGCGATTTGAGGGGCAGTGCGGGGCAGGCGCTAGCCTCCCGTACGCCAACTATGCCATGGACGTATGGCAACACAAATAGGTTGATCATGAGAGGCAGACCAAAGCAAACTTGTTCTCAGCGACGCCGAGCCCGAGCAGCTCACGCTAGAGAGCCAGCAGCGTAAGACCGCGCAGGCGAAGGCGCAGGCAATGCGTCAGATCAAGTCACTGGGTCGCGGCGACCAGCAACGGCCAGCATTCGCTCCAGCGTCTCTTCCAGCGGCGGCACATCCAGGCGAACACCGGACCTCGTCAGCAGGGCCACCAACCTCGACGGGTCGCCGCAGAGGCGATGGACTTCATTGGGCCGCACGAATTCCGGATCGACCGACACGCGTATCGCATGGCCCGTCAGCCGTGCGAAGAGATCGACCACATGCTGCAGGTTGTACGGCCGGCCTGAGCAAACGTTGTAGGTCTGTCCTGGCTCACCATGCGCCAGCAGCGAAAGATAGGCGTCGCACACCGTGCGCACGTCGTTGAACTCGCGCTCCACATGCAGGTTTCCGAGCGAGATGGCCGGCGCGTGGTGCGCAAAGTGCTTCGCCAGCTTGGGAATCAGGAAGTTCACGTCCTGACCGGGCCCGGTGTAGTTGAACGGGCGGGCGATCACCACGCGCAAGCGGTCCATGTAGGTGCGGGCCATGTACTCCATGGCCAGCTTGCTCATGCCGTAGTGGTTCACCGGCGCAGGCGCTTGCGTCTCACCGATGGGCGACTGCTTGCAGTTGCCGTAGACGTTCGCGCTACTGGCCAGCAGGACCATGGTCGGCGCCACCGGGAGCCGCGCCAGCGCATCGAGCAGGTTGGTGGTGCCCACGACGTTGACCGCGTAGAACGCGTCGTCGCTGGCATGCGCCACGAAGGCGATGCCCGCCAGGTGCACCACGGCGTCGGGATGGATCGTCCCGACCTCGCGTCTCAACCCCTCTAGATCCTTGAGGTTGCTGCGAAGGGGAACCACCTCGTGACCGGCCTCGCGCGCACGGGCGCCGAATGTGCGTCCGGTGAATCCGTCGGCGCCGGTGACGAGGATTCTCAAAACGAGAAACCTTGCGTGTTGCGCCGCAAGTCGGCCTCCACCATCATCTGGCAGAGTTGCTCCAGCGTGGTCTTGGGCTCCCAGCCCAGCTTGGCCTTGGCCCGGGCCGGGTTGCCGATCAGCAGTTCCACCTCGGCCGGACGGTAGAACTTGGGGTTGATGCGCATGACGGTCTTGCCGGTGGCCGTGTCGACCGCCGACTCGGCTTCGCCCGAGCCTTTGAAGTCGATCGCGATGCCCGCGCCCTTGAACGCCATCCGCACGAAGTCGCGCACGGTCTCGGTCCGGTTGGTGGCCAGCACGAAAGTGTCGGGCTCGGCGGCCTGCAGCATCAGCCACATGCCTTCGACGTATTCCTTGGCAAAGCCCCAGTCACGCTTGGCGTCGAGGTTGCCCAACTCCAGCACGTCGAGCTTGCCGAGTTTGATCTTGGCCACGCTGTCGGTGATCTTGCGGGTGACGAACTCGCGGCCGCGCAGCGGGCTCTCGTGGTTGAACAGGATGCCGCTGCTGCCGAAGATGCCGTAGCTCTCGCGGTAGTTGACGGTGATCCAGTGCGCGTACAGCTTGGCCACGCCGTACGGACTGCGCGGATAGAAGGGCGTCTCCTCGACCTGCGGAATCGCCTGCACCTTGCCGAACATCTCCGAGGTGCTGGCTTGGTAGAACTTGATCTTCGGGTTGATCAAGCGAATGGCTTCAAGCAGATGCAGCGCACCGATGGCCGTGATCTGGGCCGTGGTCGTCGGCTGGTCGAAGCTGACGCCGACGAAGCTCTGGGCCGCGAGGTTGTAGACCTCGTCCGGTTCGGCGGTCTTGATGAGGCCGAGCGAACTGCCCAGGTCGGTCAGGTCGTATTCGACGAGGTGCAGGTCGGGATTGTTCTGGATGCCGACTTCCTCGATGCGCCAGAAGTTGACTGAACTCGTCCGGCGATAGGTGCCGTAGACCACGTAGCCCTTGTCCAGCAGGAGTGCGGCCAGATAGGCGCCATCCTGGCCCGTAATCCCCGTCACTACAGCGCGTTTCTTCATTGTTGTCCTTTGATAACTGTGGCGAGTGAAGTCATAGACCAATTGGCCTATGAACCCTGCTCGGAATCAATCGATTTTGCCGCAAAGAATGCTTGGCGCGGCTGTGGGGGCAGTGCGAAACGCCGCATCGTGCCGCCCTCCGGCGACTGCGTTCACCATCTTCCGTAAACTCTCAAATCACAAATGTCGAAAGATGCACGGCGATTGTTTCTGGCATCCGGACCCGATGAGCCCGCCGACATTTGCTGCGACGAGCGTCGGCGCGGCGCAGTTCGCCACAATAGATGCGGCACGCCGCGGATCAGCCGAAAGGACGCGCCGGATCGACACGAAGGCCAAGCAAGTGCGGGGATCTTGCGACCCGGCGGGGATGACCCCCCGGGCCAACGAATGAATTGGATTGATTGAAAACGATGAGTGAATCGAACCCGCGCCTGGCCCTTGACATGTACGTACTGGCCCAAGGCGTGAAGACAGGGGTCTATCGAGTTTGTGATGAGGTCTTTCCGTTGCTGGCCTCCTCCGGGCGATTCGATACGCGGCTGTTCTATCGGGATGGCGATGAAGCACGCGCTGCGACCTATCCGAACGCGAGTCGATTGCCCGGCCCGAGCCATCAGGCCCCCGATCACCAACCCTCCGACGACGCCGACATCCTCCTCTCGCCGTTCGGCGTGGCGCCCAAGGCCTGGCTGACCGATCACCGCGTCCTGCACGCGCACATCGTCTACGACCTGATCGGCATCAATCGGCCGGAGTACTTCCCGGAAGTCGCCGCGGCCGAGGTGCGTGCCATCGTCGACAGCCTGCACGATCACACCGTCATCTTCGCGATCTCGGAGTCCACCAAGAACGACCTGCTGGCGGCCCGGCCGGACCTCAGCCCGCGGCAGGTCACGGTGATTCCGCTGGCGGCAGGCACCGCCTTCCGGCCCTGCGAAGACGAGGAAAAGAAGGTGGCGATGCGCGCCCGATACGGCATTCCCGCCGGCGTGCCCTACGTCCTGAGCCTGGCCACGCTCGAGATTCGCAAGAACCTGGAGCAGGTCGTCAATGCCTTCGTCCGCCACCTGGAGGCGGATGATGCGAGCGAGATGCACCTGGTGCTGTCGGGCATGTCGGGCTGGAAGCTGGAGCGGATGAACGAGGCGCTCTCGGCCGCTGCCAAATGGCGGCACCGCATCGTCCTGACGGGCTTTGTGGACGACGAGGATCTTTCCGCGCTCTACAGCGACGCCAACTGCTTCGTCTATCTCTCCCGCTACGAGGGCTTTGGCCTGCCGCCCCTGGAAGCCATGGCATGCGGCACGCCGGTCATCTGCTCCGACAACTCATCCTTGCCCGAGGTCGTCGGCGAGGCGGGCCTGATGTTCGATGCGGACGACGTTGCCGGCGTGGCAGACGCCATCGGCCAGATCGCGGCTTCGGATACGTACCGGCGCGAGTTGTCGCAGGCCGGCATCCAGCGTGCGCGGCTGTTCAGCTGGGCGCGCTGCGCGGACATCATGGCGGAGACCTTGAGCCTGGCCTACGCGCGTCACACGGAACGCCCCTCGAACCGGCGCCGCCACGTGCTCGCGCCCGGCGCGCTGGCCGCGCGCTATGCCCGGCCCGATGGCATCGTGGAGGCGAACATCGTCGACTATCGCAATGGCAGCCACGGCCCGCATTTCCGGCGCGTCGATCCCATGCCCGCCGCCGTAGCGGGCGGGATGTGGCCCACGTGGATCGACGCGCTGCCGGCTTCGAGCACGAAGGCGCGCGTCGAAGGCGGGCTGCGCACGCGCGGCGTGCTCAAGTCGGCCAGCGAGGATGCGCCGCTGGTGTCCTATATCACCGTGGTGCGCAACAACCCGCGCACATTGGCCAGAACCATCGAGAGCGTGCAGGCCCAGACCTATGCCAACGTGGAGCACATCGTCCTCGATGGCGCCTCGACCGACGACACGATGGAAGTCGTGCTTCGATACGCCGACAAGCTCGACTACTACGCCTCCGAACCCGACAAGGGCCTGTACGACGCCGTCAACAAGGCCATCCCGCTGGCGCGCGGCCAATTGATCTGCGTCCTCAATTCCGACGACTGGCTGGAACCCGATGCAGCCGAGATCGTGGTTCGGCGCATGGGCGACGGCTCGGGCGCGGCCATGCTGTTCACGGCGGCGCTGGTCCAGGTCGAGGACGAAGTGCGCGAATGGCACCCCGCCTTCGTCCACCCCGGCTCCTATTTCATGTGCGCGAACGATTGCCATAACGGCATCTATGCGACGCGCGGCGCCTACGAGAAATCCGGTCCCTACGACACCTCCTACAAGATTGCGGCCGACTTCAAGTGGATCATGACCTGCATGGAGGCCGCCGTGACCTTCATCTACACGCGCGAAGCGACGGTCAACTACTCGCTGGGTGGAACCTCGAGCGATGCGCGCGGGCACAGCATGGAATGCATGCGGGTGGTGGCGGAACGTTTTCCGCTGCTCTCGCCGACCGATGTGGCCGGGCTCTACCACTGCTTCTACCTGTTTGCCGGCGTGCCGGAGCTGCGGGATTATCCGACCCACCGCACCGAGTTCCTGCGCGATGTGTTTGCAAGGCATGTGTCGGATCCCGATCTCATGCAGGCCCTGGGGTGGGTGTCCTTCGAAACGCTCTGGCATCCGGCGGACCTGCAGCCCGCCACCCCCGACGCGGCCGCGCCCGCTCCCGGCGCCCGTCAACTCGTGAAGACCGCACTCAAGGACGTCCTGCGCCGCCATCCCACGGCCTTCGCATTGGCCAAGCGGCTCCATGCCTCGGTGCGAAAGTAGGCGCCATGGCCCGCGTCGCCTACGTTGACCATTCCTTCCATCGCACCACGCGCTCGACCGCGTTCCTGCCGGAGATCCTGGCCCGGCATGGCCACCAGGTCGATCTCCTGTGGGATGACGCCTGGCGCGGCGGCGCGGCCGTGGCCTGGTCGGAAGTGCAGGCGCATGACGTGGTCATCATGTTCCAGTCATATTGCCCGCCGCCGGACGCGTACTTCCGGCGGGTGCATCCCAACGTCATCTACATCCCGATGCTCGACCAGTTCGGGCTCAGCCAGGGGCCGCTGTTCAACCTGTCGAGCTTCTGGGAGCCGTTCCAGGGTTGCAAGGTGCTGAACTTCTCGAACGCGACGCACTGCATGACGACCGCATTCGGCATCGCGAGCCACCTCATCCGCTATTACCAGCCGGTCCAGGAGACCGCTGCGCCGCCGCAGCAGGGGCTGCATGGCTTCTTCTGGTTGCGTCGCGAGCAGCAATTGCCCTGGGAGACCATCCGGGCGCTCGTTTCGGGCACGGCCTTCGACAGTTTCCACATCCACCTCGCGACCGATCCGGGCACGGCGCCGCCGCAGTCGCCCTCCGCCGGGGATGTCGCCCGGCACCACATCACCACCTCGACCTGGTTCGAGGACAAGGCCGATCTGAATGCCGTGATGGCGCGGGCCAACGTCTACTTTGCGCCGCGCCTGGAGGAGGGCATCGGCCAGTCCTTCCTGGAGGCCATGGGGCGCGGCCAATGCGTGGTCGCACCGGACTTCGGGACGATGAACGAATACATCGTGCCGGGCGTCAACGGGCTGCTGTACGACCCGCGCAACCCCGGGCCGCTGGACTTCTCGGATGCGGTGGCGCTGGGTGCGCAGGCCCGACGCGGGACCGTCGAGGGACGTGCCCGCTGGGAGGCAGCCGAAGCCGATCTCGTGCGCTTCATCCTGACGCCGAGCGAGGCGCTGTATGCCGGCAAGTATCAGCACCCTCCGCTGGCACCGGCTCCGGACGGCGGCGGGAAAGGTGGCGTTCGCGCGATGGCCCAGCAGTTTGCGATCTTTCGCGCGACCCGGTTCCTTTGGCATCCTTTGCTCAGGCTGGCCCGCAAGGTGCGCGGGAACTGAGTCACTGAGTCGCTGGTCATGCTTCCATCGCAACCATTTCAAGAATCAACGGACCTCATGCAAAGAACCAAGGTATTCGTCGCGGGGCACAACGGGCTCGTAGGCTCGGCCACCCTGCTGGCGCTGCGCGCGAATCCGCGCTACGAGATATTGACCCGCAACCATGCGGAACTGGACCTGGAAGATCGTGACGCCACGCGTGCCTTCTTCCTGGAGCACCGGCCCGACCATGTCGTCATGTGCGCGGCCAAGGTCGGAGGCATCCTGGCCAACTCTACCTATCCGGTCGACTTCCTTCACAACAACCTGCGCATCCAGCTCAATGTGTTCGATGCGGCCCATGAGGCGGGGATCGATCGCATGATCTTCCTGGGCTCGTCATGCATCTATCCGCGCGACTGCCCGCAACCGATCAAGGAGGAGTACCTGTTGACCGGCCCGCTGGAGGCGACCAACCGGCCGTATGCGCTGGCCAAGATCGCGGGCGTGGAATCATGCTGGGCCTTCAACCGCCAGTACGGCACGCACTATCTCGCGGTGATGCCCACCAACATGTATGGCCCGGGCGACAGCTACCACCCCGAGAACTCGCATGTGCTGCCCGCGCTGATCCGCCGCTTTCACGAGGCCAAGATCAAGTCGGACCCATCGGTCGTGGTGTGGGGCTCGGGCAAGCCCAAGCGGGAATTCATGTACTCGCAGGATCTGGGTGACGCGGTGCGTTTCCTGCTGGAGCTGTCCGACGAGCGCTTTGCCGAACTGACGCGGCCCGATGTCACGCCGCTCATCAACATCGGCGTCGGCACGGACGTGACGATCCGCGAGGTCGCCGAACTGGTGAAGGCCACCGTCGGCTACCAGGGCGAACTCAAGCTCGATGCCACCAAGCCCGATGGCACGCCACGCAAACTGCTGGACGTGAGCCGCCTCGCGGCACTGGGATGGAAGGCGCATACCCCGTTCGATACGGGCCTGCGCCATGCCTACGAGGATTTCGTCGCGCGCCATGGTTGATAACGTATTCGCACGCTATGCGCGCCGGGCCGCCAAGGGCGCGTGGTGGCTGGCAACACCTTGGCGCATGCCCCAGCGCGTGGCCTTCCTGCGCGACCGCGCGGCCATGGAGACGCAGGCGGACGAATTGGCGGTCCTTGCCGCTCAGGAGCGCTCGCGCGCCGAACTGCGCGCAAGCGGCGCCGAGCTTCCAGCCCCCGCCGTGCTGGACCTCTTCGACGACACGGAACTGGCGCAAGGAGCCGACGTGCCTGTGGATCGCGTCGCGTGCCCACCCTGCGCGCCGGACGAGATCACCGACGCATCGAGCGCCGCGCGCTTCTGCATCGACCTCTGGCGTCGCCGCGCCGATCTCCGGCAGCGCTTTCCCGATGGCCCGGCCGGTGGTGCGAAGGGTGCGTGGGGCGATTGGGTGCTGCATGCGGGTGCAGCGGAACTTGGCCTCGACGCAGCGGCGCTGGCGCATGTCGCCAGCGTGCTGGCGAGCGATTTCTCTGCTTGCGCTCGGCAGGCTTTCCTGGGAAGCGCGGCGCTTCGCGCCGTGTTGCCTCACGGCCTGACACCGGTCGGCATGCCTGCGTTGTTCCGATGGTTCATGCGGACCGGACTGCGCCAGACCGGACTTCCACTGGAGCAACTCTGGTGGCTGCTGCTGGAAGCTGCGCACGACCCTGCGCGAGAGTTGCGACTGGCGCATGCATTCACGCCGGCTTGGCAAGCCCTGCACCCCGACGGCGGCACCCTGTTCGGCCGGGATGACCTGGCCACACGGTTCGCGGCGGAATACGGCGCCACCGGGGCCTGGCTCGACGCGCGCCATTGGCCGGAGCCTGGCGTTGCGCCCGCCGAGCAAATCCGCACGAGCTACCAGGTTCGCGAATCCTGGCGCGCGGCCCACCCCCGCGCCCTCGACGATGCGCAGGCGGCGCAGAGCCTGGTGGCATGGCTGGCCTCGCCGAAGGCGGGCCTGCCCAAGCATGTCCGCGCGTGGTGTGCGGCGCTCGACGCGCAGGCCGTCGCGGAGGCACTCGTGCAGCCGGGCGTCAACGTGATCGGCCACTTCTGCTATCCGTCCGGACTCCGCGTGTCCGTGGAATCGATGGTGCATGCGATGGAGAGCGTCGGCCTCTGCGCGTCCTTGCGCGACGTGCGCACCGACGCCAAGGACGACCCGCACCATGTCGACTTCCGCGGCATGGAGTCGCACGTCATCACGATCATCCACACGCAGCCCGAACCGTTCTTCGACGATGCCTACGCGCGTGCCGACCTGTTCGAGCGCACGCCACGTACCTACCGCATCGCCTACTGGTACTGGGAGTTCGACTCGGTGCCCGAGTCCTGGAGCGTGCAGGCGCGGCAGGTCGACGAGATCTGGGCCGCCACCGAGTTCGTGGCGCACGGCTTGCGCGAACGCTTTTCGCTTCCCGTGCGTACGTTGTTCCCCGGCGTCAAGCTGGCCCCATTCGAGCGGCGCGAGCGCACCCACTTCGGGCTGGACCCGTCGCGCTACACCTTCCTCTTCACCTTCCACATGATGAGCGTGATGGAGCGCAAGAACCCGCTGGGGCTGATCCGTGCGTTCAAGGCCGCCTTCCGGCCCGACGAAGCAGTTTGCCTGGTGCTCAAGACCTCGTTTGGTGAGCGGCATCCGCAGCAGCTCCAGGAACTGCACGACGCCGCGGCAGGCGCAAACATCCAGGTGATCAACGCGGTCTACAGCCCGGATGAAGTGCTCTCGCTCATGGAGGCGTGCGACGCGTATGTGTCGCTCCATCGCAGCGAGGGCCTGGGCCTGACCATGGCCGAGGCGATGCTGATGGGCAAGCCGGTGATCGCCACCGGCTTCTCGGGCAACGTGGACTTCATGGACGAGAGCAACAGCCTGCTGGTGCGCCATGAACTCGTGAAGCTCGGCCGCGACATCCCGCCCTACCATGCCGACCTGGAATGGGCCGAGCCTTCGACGGAGCATGCGGCCGAACTGATGCGGCGCGTGTTCGACGACCAGGAGGCGGCGCGGGCGCTCGGTGCGCGCGCCAAGGCCAGCGCCGAGGCGAACCTGTCGATCGAAGCCGCGGGCCGGCGGATCGCCCGGCGGCTGGCCGAGATCAGGGGCTGAGCCACCCCCGATGCGCCTGCAGTCCGACGAACGGGTTCCGCAGCGCACGTCCCGACGACCGCCGGTGGCGCTTGCGAAAACTCAGGCTATGCCGCGCTCAGGCTGTGTGCGCTTCGCGGCGGCGGCCTGAGCCTTGACGAAGGCCTCGACCTGCGCCTCGGTGGGCTCCACGATGCGCCCGTGCTCCAGGTAGATCACGCGATTGCACTCCTTGGCGATCAGGTCCATCGAGTGCGAGGCCAGCACCAAGATACCCGACTTGGCCACGACGTTCTTCATGCGCGTCTCGGCCTTCTCGGTGAATTCCGCATCGCCGACCGACAGCCATTCGTCCATCAGAAGGATGTCGGCCTCGATGCTGGTCGAGATCGAGAATGCCAGGCGCATCAACATGCCGGTGGAGTAGGTGCGTACCGGCATGTTGACGTAGTCTCCGAGGCCGCTGAACTCGCAGATGCCGGGCGTCAGCTCGTCGAGTTGCCGCTTGCTCATGCCCATCACCAGGCCGCGCAACATGATGTTCTCCAAGCCCGTCGCGTCGGCCTCGATGCCCAGCGCCGGGTCGATCAGGCTGGCGACGGTGCCCGTGCGGGCGAATTCGCCGGACGACGGCTCGTAGACGCCTGCCAACGTGCGCAGCAGCGTCGACTTGCCCGCGCCGTTGTGGCCGATCAGGCCGAGGCGGTCGCCGCTCTTCAATTCGAGGTTGATATTGCCCAACGCCTGGACCACGCGCACGCCCGTGTCCTGGCCGAAGCGGCCGCCCGTGACGGAGGACGCCAGCGTTTTCTTCAGCGATGCCGAGCCGGCGCCATAGATCGGAAAGTTGACCGAGGCGTCTCGGAGTGAAATGGAGGCCATGGTTCCTTACAGCCAGTAAACCACGCGACGGCGGTATTTCGAGAAAAGCAAGCTGCTGGCGACCAGGCTAACGGCGGTCCAGCCAAGAATGCCCCACCAGTTGTGCGCTTCGGCCACGCCACCCATCAGCGGTGCACGCAGCAACTCCAGCATTTGCGCGAAGGGGTTGTAGAGCACGTACTTGGCGCGCCCCGGCAAGCTCTCCGGCAGCCAGAACACGGGCGTGAGGAACATCAGCATCTGCATCAGGCTGGTCACGATCTGGGTGACGTCGCGGTAGCGTGTGCAAATGAGTCCAAGCAACAGTCCCAGCGCGTGCGCATTGATCAGCAGGATCAGGAATGCAGGCACGAACAACAGGGCTGACCAAGACAAGGAGATGCCCGCCCAGATCGCCACCGGCAGGTACAGCACGATCTGGTGCCCGAACACGATCATGTTGCGCGCCATGCCGCGCCATACGAAAAGACTGATCGGGAAGTAGCCCTGCTTGAGGTAGTTGGCCGACCCGACGAAGGTATTGCAGGCGTCCGTCACCATGCTGGAGAAGAAGCCCCAGAAGATGATGCCCAACGCCAGGTGCGGAAAGAACTTGCTCAGCTCGGTGCCGAACAGCGAGCTGTACAGCGGCCCCATGCCACCGATCATCGCGCCCATGCTCAGCGTCAGCCACAAGGGCCCGAGCATTGAGCGTCGGTAGCGCAGCACGATGTCGAACCATGCCAGCGTCCACCAGATATCGGTGCGGCGCGTGCCCTCCCACCAGTCAGCCCACGCGCTGCGATGCAAATTCGAATGTGCCTGACTCATACCCGTCCGTAAGTGTCGGCGAGACGAACGATGTCGTCCTCGCCGAGATAGCTCCCGCATTGAACTTCGACGAGGACCAGTTCGTCGTCGCCTACGTTGGTGAGGCGATGTGTTTCACCGAGAGGGATGTAGCGATACTCCCCCGGCATGGTCTTGTGTTCGACGTCGCCGACCTGCACGATGGCCGTCCCCTTGACCACCACCCAGTGCTCGGCGCGCTGGTGATGATATTGCAGGGAGAGCGATGCGCCGGGCCGCACGGTGATCCGTTTCACCTTGTAGCCGTCTTCTTCCTTGAGCGAGGCATAGGTGCCCCACGGCCGGTGCACCACCGCGGGCAGGTGCACGGTCTCATGGTGGCGCGCCTTGAGCGTGTCGACCACCTTCTTCACCTGCTGCGCACTGTCCTTGTGCGCGACCAGCAGCGCATCGGGCGTGTCCACGATCACCAGGTCCGACACGCCGACGGTGGCGACCACCTTGGGGCCATGGCTCTGCACATGAACATGGGTGCCCGTGGTGTCGATGGCGACCACGTCGGCCGGCATCGTGTTTCCGCTCGCATCGGGCGTCTGCGCCTTGGCAACAGACGGCCAGGAGCCCACGTCGCTCCAGCCGAACTTGGCCGGCACCACGTGGACGTTGTCGGCGCGTTCCATCACCGCGTAGTCGATGCTGATGTCGGGTTGCAGGCCGAAGGTATGCATGTCGAACTGCATCACGTCCTCGCTGGTCTTGGCCGAGGCCAGCGCGTTGCGCGCCGCGTTGAGGACTTGGGGCGCATGCCGCTCGAAGGCGCCGATGATCGCGTCCGCCGTGAAGCAGAACATGCCGCTGTTCCAGTAGTAGCGCCCGGTGGCGAGGTACTCCTGCGCCGTCTCGAGGTCGGGCTTCTCGACGAAGCGCTTGACCCGCTGGCTCTGGCGCGACACGTTCTCGACTTCCACATAGCCGAAGCCGGTGTCGGGGCTGGTCGGGCTGATGCCGAAGAGCACCAGGTTGCCGGCCTCCGCCAGGCGAAAGGCCTCGCTGGCGCTGGCGACGAAGGCCTCGACGTCAGGGACCAGGTGGTCGGCCGACAGCACCAGCATCACGGTGTCGCCGCCGAATTGCGCGGTGCATTGCAGTGCTGCCAGTGCAATCGCCGGTGCGGTGTTGCGGCCCTTGGGCTCCAGCAGCAGCGTGGTCTCTGGCGGGTCGGACATCTGGCGCAGCACGTCGCGGGTGAGGAACAGATGGTCCTTGTTGGTGACGATCATGAGCTTGCCGGTGCCGCAAGCCTGGCCGCGCTCGATCGCCTGCTGCAACAGCGTGGCGCCCCCCAGTTTCATGAACGGCTTTGGATAAGCCTGACGAGAAAGCGGCCAGAGTCTCGAACCTGCTCCTCCCGAGAGCACCACTGAAAGCAAACGCATTATTGTCCTTAGGATTTCATAGTTAACAATTTTACCGTCCCCCCTTTTTTGCGGGCCGGCGCTTGTGATCTCCGATTTGACCTGTGTTTCGCAGGGCTCGCCGCCTGCGCATTGCGAAGATAATCACGATCCGCTCCGCAACACTGCGGCGCCGACCGGGCCAATCCCTCCCGACCCGCCCCAGCATGCCGCCACACAAAGAAGCGCCCCACCTCCTGCATCCGAAATACCGCCCCGACATCGATGGCCTGCGGGCGGTCGCCGTGGTCTCCGTCGTCGGGTTCCATGCGTTTCCGACGGTGGTGCTCGGCGGCTTCATCGGGGTGGATATCTTCTTCGTGATTTCGGGTTTCCTGATCTCCACGATCATCTTCGGCAGCCTGGGCGGCGAGGGCTTCAGCTACCGCGAGTTCTACGAGCGCCGCATCCGCCGCATCTTCCCGGCGCTGCTGCCCGTCATGGCGGCCACCCTGGCGTTCGGCTGGTACGTGTTGCTGTCGGACGAGTTCCGGCAACTGGGCAAGCAGCTCATGGCGAGCGCGGGCTTCGTCCAGAACCTCGTGCTGTGGGGGGAGGCCGGCTACTTCGATACGGCGGCCGAGACCAAGCCCTTGCTGCACCTGTGGTCCTTGGCCGTGGAGGAGCAGTTCTACATCTTCTGGCCAGTACTCCTCGGACTGGTCTGGCGCTGGAAGGGGCCGCGCGGGCTGGTGTTCTGGATGAGCGTGGCCGCGGGGCTGTCCTTCGTGCTGAACGTGGCCGGGGTGCACCGGCATGCCGATGCGACTTTCTACTCGCCGCTGTCGCGCATCTGGGAACTGGCCGCGGGCGCCCTGCTCGCGCACGCTGGCCTGCGCCGCTTGCCGGGCACGCGGGTGCGGGGCGCGGGGCTGCGCAGCCTTGCCGGGCTGGTGCTGATCGGGCTGGGGCTGGCCATGGTCCAGAAGGGCAAGGCCTTCCCGGGCTGGTGGGCGCTGCTGCCGATCCTGGGCGCCTGCCTCTGCATCTCGGCGGGCATGGGCGCGTGGCTCAACCGCAATCTGCTGGGGTCCAAGCCTCTCGTCTGGATCGGGCTCATCAGCTATCCGCTGTACCTGTGGCACTGGCCCTTGCTGGCGTTTGCGCGCGTGGTGGAGGGTGGTGCACCGCATCTCGCGGTGCGCATCGCGGCCGTGGCGGCTTCCGTGGCGCTGGCCTGGCTGACCTATCGCTTCATCGAGCAACCCATCCGCAAGAGCAAGGGTACGGCGGCCGTGCGTGGGTTGGTGATCGGCATGCTGGTGCTGGCTGCGATGGGTGCGATCGCCTGGTCACGCCTCCTGCCGCCGCGCAACAGCGACCCGGCGCTGCAGGCGATCATCTCGGCCGGCACCGACTGGGACTATCCTGCCAGCATGAAGGAGATCGCGGTCGACGGCCAGCCGGTCTACCGCATCGGCGAGGGCAAAGGCAACGTGCTGCTGCTGGGCGACAGCCACGTCGAGCAATACGGCCCGCGCGCCCTGGAGATCGCGCGCACCGACCCGGGCCGTTTGCAGAGCCTGTACTTCGCCACGCGCGGCGCATGCCCGCCGATACCGAATCTCGTGGAAGATCGCGACCCGGGCTGCCCCGAGCGTGTGCAGATCATGCTGCGCTTCGCGCTCAGCCCGCAGATCGACACGGTGGTGCTGGGCGGCTGCTGGGCCTGCTACTTCGACGTCGGCCCGCAACCGCCGCCGCCGGATGTGCCCGCGCCCGACCATTACTACCTGCGCGAAGGCGGCTCCCGCCACATGCTGCGCGGCGGCGATGGCGTGGACCGTGCGTTCGAGGCGTTGGGCGCCAACATCCGCACGCTGAAGGCCGCCGGCAAGAAGGTGTACCTGGTGCTCAACATACCGGTCGATGGTGAGTTCGAGCCCAAGGCGCTGATCAGCGGCAGCCGCCTGGGCACCATGTCGGCCGCGCGCAAGTCGCCGACCGCGCAGGTCACCCCGTCGCAGCAGGCCATCCACGACCGGCTCAAGCGCGTGGCCGAGGACAACGGCGCCACCGTGATCGACCCGATGGCGACGCTGTGCACGCCGCAGGGCCAATGCACGCGCACCGATGCCGACGGCGTGACGATCTACAAGGACGCATCGCACCTGCGGGCGCGCTACGTGAGGCAGTCCGCTACCTTCCTCGACCCTGCCATCACGCAGCCCGCGAAATAGCCGCGTCCATCAGAGAGAACCATGGCGATGAAACGTCTAGCCCAACTGTTCCGCATTGCCGGCAAGGCCGTGCAGCATGGGCCGCGCCTCATGGGCCGCGTGCCACAGGCATGGCGGGTCTATCGCAAGGCGGGCCGCCAGGGCGTGATGTGGGAGTTGCGCCGGCGCACGCGGCCGGGCAACGACTATGCAGCCTGGGTGCAGGCGCATGACGTGCTGGACGCCGGGCAGCGTGCCGCCATCGTCGCGCGCGTGGCCGCGATGACCTCGACGCCGCTGATCTCGGTGCTGATGCCGACCTACAACCCTGACCCGGTGTGGCTGCGCGCGGCCATCGATTCGGTGCGCTCGCAGCTCTATCCGCATTGGGAACTGTGCATCGCCGACGACGCCTCGCCCAACGAGGCGGTGCGTGACGTGCTGCGCCAGTACAGCCAGGACGATGCGCGGATCAAGGTCGTGTTTCGTCCAAAGAACGGGCACATCTCGGCCGCGTCCAACAGCGCGCTGGAGGTGGTCAGCGGGCCCTGGATCGCGCTCATGGACCATGACGATCTGCTGGCCGAGCATGCGCTGTTCTGGGTCGCCGACTGCATCGCCAGCCATCCCGATGCGCGCCTGATCTATTCCGACGAAGACAAGATCGACGAGAAGGACCAGCGCTCCGACCCGTACTTCAAACCCGACTGGAACCCGGACCTGTTCCGCTCGCAGAACGTGTTCAGCCATCTCGGCGTGCTGTCCACCGAACTCGTGCGCGAGGTGGGCGGCTTCCGCCAGGGTATGGAGGGCTCGCAGGATTGGGACCTGGTGCTGCGCTGCATGGAGCGCATCGGCCCGCAGCAGGTGCGGCACGTGCCGCGCGTGCTCTACCACTGGCGCATCCATTCGGAGAGCACGGCCCGATCGATGAATGCCAAGCCCTATGCAGCCGTGGCCGGCGAGCGCGCGTTGAACGAGCACTTCGAGCGCACCGGCGTGCGCGCGACGGCCGAGTACGTGGGCTTCGGCTATCGCGCCCACTACGCCTTGCCCGAGCCACCGCCGCTGGTGTCGCTGGTCATCCCCACGCGCAACGGGCTGGCGCTGACGCGGCAATGCATCGATTCGATCGCGCGCAAGACCACCTATCCGAACTACGAGATCCTCATCGTCGACAACGGCTCCGACGATCCGGCGGTGCTGGCGTATTTCAGGGAACTGGCGGCGCGGCCCAATATCCGCGTGTTGCGCGACGACAGCCCGTTCAACTACTCGGCGTTGAACAACATGGCCGTGGCGCAGGCTCGCGGCGAGGTCGTCGCGCTGGTCAACAACGACATCGAGGTCCGTTCACCCGACTGGCTCTCCGAGATGGTGAGCCTGGCCCTGCAGCCGGGCGTCGGCGCGGTCGGCGCGCGGCTCTGGTATCCGGACATGACGCTGCAGCATGGCGGCGTGGTGCTGGGCCTGGGCGGTGGCGTTGCGGGCCATGCGAACAAGGGGCTGCCCAAGGGCTTGAACGGCTACGCCGGGCGCGCTGCGCTGATCCAGTCGTTCTCCGCGGTGACGGCCGCCTGCCTGGTGGTGCGCAAGTCGGTCTATGAAGAGGTGGGTGGGCTGGATGAAGAGCGGCTCAAGGTGGCCTTCAACGACATCGACTTCTGCCTTCGCCTGCGCGAGGCCGGTTATCGCAACGTGTGGACGCCGTATGCCGACCTGCTGCACCACGAGTCCGCCACGCGGGGCGAAGACATCGCGCCCGAGAAGCGCGAGCGCTTCCTGCGCGAAGAGAACTACATGAAGGCGCGCTGGGCCGAACTGCTTCGGCACGATCCGGCCTACAACCCGAACCTCACCGCTGACGCCGAAGACTTCAGCTACGCGTGGCCGCCGCGCGTCGAGGCGCCGTGAACCCGGCGTCGAGGCACTCATGAGCACCCCGTCGGTGTCGGTGGCCCTGTGCACCCGCAACGGCGCACGCTACCTCGCGGCGCAAGTCGAGAGCATCTGCGCACAGGTGCCTGCGCCCGACGAGATCGTGGTGTCCGACGACGAATCGCGCGACGACAGCGTGGCCATCGTCCGCGCCACGCTCGCTCGACATGGCGCAGCGGCCCCCGCACTGACCGTGCTGGAGAACCGGCCCGCCCTCGGCGTCACGCGCAACTTCGAGCAGGCCGTGCGCGCCTGCCGCTCGGAACTGATCGCCCTGTGCGACCAGGACGATGCCTGGCATGCGGGTCGGCTGGCGCGCATGGTCGATGCATTCCGCACGCGCCCGGAGTTGCTGCTGCTGCATTCCGATGCCCGCCTGGTCGACGGCGAACTGGCGCCGCTGGGCTCGACCCTTTTCGAGGCGCTGGAGGTCAAGCCCTCGGAACTGGAAGGTATCGCGTCTGGGCAGGCCTTCGCCGTCCTGCAGCGGCGCAATCTCGTCACTGGCGCCACCACCGTGTTTCGCCGGGACTTGCTGGAAGCCGCGCTGCCGTTCCCACCGGAGTGGGTGCATGACGAATGGCTCGCCGCCATCGCCGCTGCCACGGGACGCATGGACGTGCTGCCCGAGCCGCTGATCGACTACCGCCAGCACGCCAGCAACCAGATCGGCGCACGCCGGCCCACGCTTCGCGAGAAGCTGGCCAAGGCTGTCGCGCCGCGCGGCACCAAGCATGCAGAGCGCCTGCGTCGCGCCGAGGTGCTGCTCGATCGCCTCACCTCGCTGGGCCATCGGGTCACGCCGGCTTGGCTGCAGGCGCAGCGCGAAAAGGTGGCGCACCAACGATTTAGAACGGAACTGCCGGCCTCGCGACTGATTCGTTGGGCGCCGGTGCTGCTGGCCGCCGCACGCGGGCGCTACGAGCGCTTCGACCGTGGCTGGCAGTCGGTTGCGCAGGACCTGCTGGAGTCCGGCTGAGCTATGCCGGCGGCAACGCGCGATAGCGCCAGAACGCCGACGAGCTCCAGACCCTCAGCAAGCTGCCGACATGCCACTTCAGGTGCTGGCGACTGGCATGGCTTGCCCGCTGGGCTTCGTGGCGCGCGAGCAGGTTCTCGCCGACCTGCAGCTTCCAGCCTGCGAGCCGCACGCGCGCGCAGATGTCGAAGTCCTCGCCATACATGAAGAAGCGCTCGTCGAAGCCCTTGATCTGCGCGTAGGCCTGGCTGCGCAACAGCATGAAGAGGCCCGGCACCCACGCCGGGACCGCGGGGATCGCGTAACCCGGCCGCCGGCGCGTGAGGATCTCCAGCGGCGTGATGATGGCCCGGTGCTGCTCGGGCGTGGTCTTGCCGGGTTCGAGGATGCGGGGCGTCAGCAAGCCGGCGTCGGGCATGGCTTGCGCGATGAGCGGCGACAGCACGTCGTTGTCGAAGCGCATGTCGGGGTTCAGCACCAGGAACCAGTCGCTGCCGCAATGCGTGAACGCCTGGTTGTGGTTGGCGCCGAAGCCCTTGGGCGCGGCGTTGTCGATGCGCTCGACCGGAAAGCGCCACCCCATGCCCGCGGCCAGGTCCGGCTCGGGGATGTTGATCGTGAGCACGACCTTCTCGACCACGGCCGCGCTGTGGCGGTCCAATTGATCGAGCAGCGGCAGGATCAATGCCATCTGTCCGTGGCTCACGATCGACACCGTGATGGGCTTGGCTGGGCTGGAAGATGGCGTGGGCATGGTCTAATTTCGGTTGGGAATTCTAGGTTCCCCACCCACCCCAATGATTGCCCTGATCGTCATCAGCTTCTTCGTCTCGGCGATTGCCGTGCTCGCCTTCATGCGCCGGGGGCGTCGTCATGCGCGGCGCTACGGGCACGACATGCCGCAGCGCTTTCACAAGGGGCATGTGCCGCGTCTGGGCGGGGCCGGCATTTTCATCGGCACCGGCTTCGCATGGCTCGCGGCCGGATGGCCGGGAGATCCGTTCAACGTGTACTGGCCGGTGACGGGCTCCGGCCTGATGTTGCTGTGCATCGCGCCAGCGGTGATCGGCGGCATCGCGGAGGATGTGACGCAGAAGGTGCCGGTCCGCGTCCGGCTGGCCCTCACGATCGGGTCGGCGCTGCTGCTGTGCTGGCTGCTCGACCTGGGGGTCTACCGCACCGGCTTCTCCACGCTCGACGGCTGGATGCGGGCCGTGCCCTACGCCGGCATGCTGCTGGCGGCGCTGGCCATCGGCGGCTTGCCGCATGCGTTCAACATCATCGACGGCTACAACGGCCTGGCGGGCACGGTGGCGGTGCTGGTGTGCCTGGCCATCTCGCATGTGTCGCTGCAGGTCGGGGACCGGCAGCTCGCCGCCATGGTCATCTGCATGGTCGGCGCCACCCTGGGCTTCCTGATGTGGAACTACCCGCGCGGCAAGATCTTCGCGGGCGATGGCGGCGCCTACGTCTGGGGCATCGTGATCGCGGTGGCCTGCGTCTCGCTGGTGAAGCGCAACCCCACCGTCTCGCCCTGGTTCCCGATGCTGCTGCTGATCTATCCGGTGTGGGAGACGCTTTTCTCGATCTACCGCAAGCTGGCGCGCGGCCAGTCGCCCGGCACGGCGGACGCGCTGCACTTCCACCAATTGATCTTCCGCCGGATCGTGCGCGTGGCCTTTGCCGACGACGAGGCCCGCCAGCTGCTGGCGCGCAACAACCGCACGTCGCCGTACCTGTGGATGTTCGCCGCGCTGTCGGTGGTGCCGGCGGTGCTGTTCCGTAACAACACGGTCGCGTTGATGCTGTTCTGCCTGCTGTTCGTCGCGACCTACGTTTCAGCCTACCTGATGATCGTGCGCTTCAAGGTGCCGCGCTGGCTGCGGCCGTAAAGGCTGTCGCTCCTCCCCAGGTTGGCCTCACTTCGTGTAGGCCGCCCTCCCCACCGGGGGCAACGCCAGCGGCTCGGCAAAGCCGGTTCCGCGGCGTTTCACGAAATGGCTGCAAAATCCGCGCACTCCGTTTTTCAGCGAACCTCCATGACCGATCACGTCCAGAACATCCCCCCGCGCGACAAGGCCGAGATCCTGGCCCAGGCGCTGCCCTATATCCGCAAGTTCCACGGCAAGACCATCGTCATCAAGTACGGTGGCAATGCCATGACCGATCCGGAACTCCAGGCCGACTTCGCCGAGGACGTGGTGCTGCTCAAGCTGGTCGGGATGAACCCGGTGGTGGTGCACGGCGGAGGTCCGCAGATCGAGGCGGCGCTCAACAAGCTCGGCAAGAAGGGGCACTTCATCCAGGGCATGCGCGTCACCGATTCCGAAACCATGGAGGTGGTCGAATGGGTGCTGGCCGGCGAAGTGCAGCAGGACATTGTGGGCCTGATCAATCAAGCCGGCGGCAAGGCGGTCGGCCTGACCGGGCGTGACGGCGGGCTGATCCGGGCGCAGAAACTCCGGATGCCCGACCGCAACGACCCCGACCTGCATCACGACGTGGGCCAGGTGGGTGAGATCGTCGCCATCGACCCGAGCGTGGTGAAGGCGCTGCAGGACGACGCCTTCATCCCGGTGGTCAGCCCGCTGGGCTTCGGCGCGGACAACGAGAGCTACAACATCAACGCCGACGTGGTCGCCGGCAAGCTGGCCACGGTGCTCAAGGCAGAAAAGCTGATGATGCTGACCAACACGCCGGGCGTGCTCGACAAGGAAGGCAAGCTGCTGACCAACCTGAGCGCCCGCGAGATCGACGAGTTGTTTGCCGACGGCACGATCTCGGGCGGGATGCTGCCCAAGATCGAGGGCGCGCTCGATGCGGCCAAGAGCGGGGTCAACGCGGTCCACATCATCGATGGCCGGGTGCCGCACGCCATGCTGCTGGAAATCCTCACGGACCAGGCCTACGGCACGATGATTCGGGCGCGCTGAAGCACCTTTCGGGTCCAGCGCGCGAGCCGCGGTCGCGCAACGGCTCCGGATAAACCCGAAATCGGTTCTCGGTTGTGTGCAAATGTTGCAGATTGCGCACGCGGCGGTACGTTTCCAGTAGGCGCGTACTAACTACCGTGTGCGAGAATCATTTCATTACATCTTTGCTCGGCACACATGCAGCACGAAGAGTCAGGCGATCCCGGCGACACCGTTCCGGCTGAAGTCCATTCGGCCGGTCCGCGCAAGCGTCCCAAACCGGGCGAACGTCGCGTGCAGATCCTGCAGGCGCTGGCCACCATGCTGGAACAGCCCGGCGCGGACCGGGTCACAACGGCTTCGCTGGCCGCCAAGCTCGATGTGAGCGAGGCTGCCCTGTATCGGCACTTTGCCAGCAAGGCCCAGATGTTCGAAGGACTCATCGAGTTCATCGAGCAAAGCGTGTTCACCCTGGTCAACCAGGTCACCGAGCGAGACGGGACAGGGCACGAGCAGGCGGCCCGCATCATTACGCTGCTGGTCCAGTTCGCTGAAAAGAATCCCGGCATGACCCGCGTGATGGTCGGCGACGCGCTCGTCTACGAGAACGAGCGCCTGCAAAGCCGCATGAACCAGTTCTTCGACAAGATCGAATCCACCTTGCGCCAGGCCTTGCGGGGCGCGGCCGCGGCCGAAGGCTCGGCCACGCCCACCGTCGATGCGCAAGTGCGTGCGGCGGCGCTGACGGCCTTCGTGGTGGGGCGCCTGCAGCGCTACACGCGCTCGGGCTTCCGGCGCATGCCCTCCGAACACCTGGAAGCCAGCGTCGGCCTGATGCTCTGAGACTGGGAAAGTCCGCCTGCGCCACGCGGCGGCAGCCTTGAGCCCGCACGCCCTGCAGTTCGTCTCTTCACTGCCCCGCGGGGTGTTGGCGCGTTTTGGGCGGCGATGCGTTTTTCACACGCGTCGCGCGAAATTCCCGCCCGCGCGTTGAACGATCCGGACACCGGTGCTATCGTGGCTGCAAGCGCGAGTTGATCGCGCCCTTTTTGGGGGATTCCCAAGTGAGCACACGCAAGTACCCGTACGCGGTCGTCATCGGCCGTTTCCAGCCCGTCCATTTCGGTCACCAACGCCTCATCGAGGAAGCTGCGCGCGCGGCCGATCGCGTCATTGTGGTGGTGGGTTCCGACCGCACGCCGCGCAGTGCGAAAAACCCCTTCACCTTCGATGAGCGTGAGCGCATGGTGCGCGCCTGCCTGCGCAGCGCGGACCAGATGCGCGTGAGCGTCGTCGGCGTGGGCGATTCGCCCTACAACGACCAGCTCTGGATCGCATCGATCCAGTCCGCCGTCGACCGGCTCATCGTGCAGGACGGCCACAAGCCCGCGAAAGCCAGGGTTGCATTGGTCGGCCATCTCAAGGATGCGTCGAGCTACTACCTGAAGCTGTTCCCGTCCTGGGAGTTCGTCGGCCTGCATGCGGTCGAGAGCATCCACGCGACCGACGTGCGCAAGCTCTACTTCGACCCGGAGATGCGCGGGCAGCTCTCGCCGTCCGACCTGCCCGACGGCACCGCGGCGTTCCTGGAGCGGTTCACGCGGACCGAGGACTACGCGGCACTGTGCGAGGAGCGCGCTTTCCTCATCGACTACCGCGACAAGTATCGCTATGCGGGCAGCGAATTCCCGCCGATCTACACGACGGTCGATGCGGTGGTGGTCGAGGCCGGGCACATCCTGCTGGTGCAGCGCAAGTTCCACCCCGGCAAGGGGACGTGGGCCTTGCCCGGCGGCTTCGTCGGCCAACACGAGCGCTTGCAGGATGCTGCGGTGCGCGAGTTGCGAGAAGAGACGCGGCTCAAGGTGCCGGTTCCAGTGCTCAACGGCAGCATGAAGGCCAGTCACGTGTTCGATGCGCCGGACCGCTCGCAGCGCGGACGCACCATCACGCACGGCTTTTTCTTCGAGCTGTCGCACAACCAGTGGGCGGGGCTTTCGGATGTGCGTGCCGACGACGACGCGGCCGCCGTGCGCTGGTTGCCGATCGCGGAGTTCCTCGACATGCAGGAGTGCATGTACGAAGACCATTTCTTCATCGCGAACCATTTTTTGGGCGGCCTGGGCAAGAACTGAAGCCTCGGCCATTTCGTAGAAACGGCGCCTGGTTGACGGGCGCCACAGTGAAAGGAGCTTTCACATGTCTCGCAGCAGCTTCTCCCCTTCGTCGCTCGGCAGCAACCTGCTGCTGCGCACCGACTCCTACAAGGCTTCGCACTGGATGCAGTACCCGCCCGGTACGCAGACGGTGTTCAGCTACATCGAGTCGCGCGGCGGCGCCTTCAGCCATTCCCTGTTCTTCGGCTTGCAGGCCTACCTGCGCGAATACCTGTCGACGCCCGTGACGGTCGACGATGTCGACGAGGCCACTGCGATCATGGCCGCGCACGGCGAGCCCTTCAATCGCGCGGGCTGGCTGCGCCTCGTCGAGAAGCATGGCGGCCGCATGCCGGTGCGCATCCGCGCCGTCCCCGAGGGCAGCGTGGTGCCCGTCCACAACGTGCTCGCCACCATCGAGAACACCGACCCGGAGTTCTTCTGGCTCACGAGCTATCTCGAAACCGAATTGCTGCGCGCCATCTGGTATCCGACCACCGTGGCGACGCTGTCGGCCGCGGCCAAGGCCACGCTGCTGCGCTATCTCGAGGCGACCTGCGACGATCCGCACGGGCAGATTCCGTTCAAGCTGCATGACTTCGGCGCACGCGGCGTGTCGAGCCTGGAATCGGCGGCCCTGGGCGGCCTGGCGCATCTGGTGAACTTCATGGGCACCGACACCGCCATCGCCCTGGTCGCGGGGCGCCGCTACTATGACTGCGACATGGCCGGCTTTTCGATTCCCGCGGCGGAGCACAGCACCATCACGGGCTGGGGCCGCGACCGCGAATCGGACGCGTACCGCAACATGGTCACGCAGTTCGGCAAGCCCGGCGCGCTGTTCGCCGTGGTCAGCGACAGCTACGACATCTTCAACGCGTGCGATCGTATCTGGGGCACGGAGTTGAAGGAGCTGGTGGTGCAGTCCGGCGCGACGCTGGTGGTACGGCCGGACAGCGGCGACCCGGCGGAGACGGTGCTGAAGGTGGCCGACATCCTGGCGGCGCGTTTCGGCACCGCGACCAACAGCAAGGGATTCCGCGTGCTGAACAACGTGCGGATCATCCAGGGCGACGGCATCAACCTGGACTCGCTGCGCCTGTGCCTGTCGAACCTGTACCACAACGGCTTCTCGGCCGAGAACATCGCCTTCGGCATGGGCGGGGGACTGTTGCAGCAAGTCAATCGCGACACGATGCAGTGGGCGATGAAGTGCTCGGCGATGCAGGTGGATGGTGAATGGCGGGATGTGTGGAAGTCGCCCGTCGGGGACCTGGGGAAGGCTTCGAAGAAAGGACGGCTCACGCTGGTGCATGACGCGCAGGGGAACGTGCAGACGCGTCGGATCGACGAAGTGGCCGAAGGCCAGCCTGAGCTTCTTGAAACCGTGTTCGAGAACGGCGAGATCCTGCGCCAGACCACCTTCGACGCCGTCCGGGCGCGTGCGGCTGCGGGTGTCGGGCAGGTGATCACCTCGCGCGCTCCGCTGTAACTGTGTCTCTTCCCCTCTCCCTCCGGGAGAGGGCAGGGTGAGGGCTCCGGGCCTTTGCCTATGCATGTGCCGTTGCAATCGCCGCTGGCCCTCACCCCAACCCTCTCCCGGAGGGAGAGGGAGTGAAATTCAGGCGACTGCTACGCCGACCTTCGCGCCAGACGCCACGATCTCGCTCCAGGTCGCGTCGTCGAGCCAGATGCCTTCGACCTCGCGCGCCACGCGGGCCGCCCTCTCGGGTTCGCCGGCGATCTGCACATGGTCGTAGCCGGCGCCGGGTGGGCTTTGGCGCAGCCAGTCGACGAAGGCCGTCGCCTCCTGCTCGAAGGTCGCCTGCGTGCCCAGTTTCGAAGGGTCGATCAACACCGTCAGCATCCCGTTGAGCACGGTGCGCGCCGTGTCGGCCGGACGGTGCCAGGTGCCGCCGCCCGTGAGCGCGCCGCCGAGCAGTTCGCAGGCCATCGCCATGCCGTAGCCCTTGTGCTCGCCGAAGGTCATCAGCGCCCCGAACAGGCCATTGCCCTGCGGCACGACCACCACGCCGGGGTCGTTGGTCGGCGCGCCGTTCTCGTCGATGAGATAGCCATCGGGCACGCGCTCGCCCTTGTTGTGGGCCACGCGCATCTTGCCCTGCGCGACGCGGCTGGTGGCGAAGTCGAGCAGGAAGGGCTCGGCGCCCGCGAGCGGAATGCCGATGCAGCACGGGTTGGTGCCGAAGCGCCCATCGCCACCGCCCCAGGGCGCGACGACCGGCCGCGACAGCACGTTGACGAAATGCATCGACACCAGCCCCTGCGCCGTCGCCATCTCCGCGAAGTGACCGATGCGGCCGAGATGGTGCGCGCTGGCCAGCGTGAAGATGCAGCTGCCATGCTGCTTCGCTCGCGCAATGCCCAGTTCGATCGCCTGCACGCCGACGACCTGGCCGAAGCCGTGTTGGCCGTCGAGCGACATCATGGTGCCGATGTCGATGTTGACCTTGACGTCCGCATTCGGCGTGAGGCCACCTTCGGCGATCGCGTCGACATAGCGCGGCAGCATGCCCACGCCATGCGAGTCATGGCCGCTGAGGTTGGCGAGCACGAGGTTGTCCGCGACCTGTTGCGCTTCCGCGGGCGTGCTGCCGGCCGCCTTCAGGATGTTGGCGCAGTGGGTGCGCAGGACGGCGGCTGCAAGGGTTTGGGGCATGGGGATTCAGAGTCCTCTGGCGTTCAGATAGATGGAATACAGCGACGTGGTCGCGGTGATGAAAAGGCGGTTGCGACTGACGCCGCCGAAGCAGACGTTCGACACGACCTCGGGCACGAGGATCTTGCCGATCAGCGTGCCGTCGGGGTCGTAGGCATGCACGCCGTCGGCCGCGCTGGTCCACAGGCGGCCCCTGGTGTCGATGCGGAAGCCGTCGAACAGGCCATTGGTGCAGTCGGCGAACAGGGTGTTGGCGCCGAGGCTCTTGCCGTCCGCGTTGACCTGGAAGCGGCGGATGTGCTTGGGCGCCGCGTCGTCATGGCTGGCGCCGGTGTCGGCGATGTAGAGCTGGGATTCGTCGGGCGTGAAGGCGAGACCGTTGGGCTTGACGAAGTCGTCGGCCACCTTCTCGACTGCGCCTGTGGCCGGGTCGATGCGGTAGACGTAGCAGCCGGCGACTTCCTGCTCGGCGGCGAGGCCTTCATAGTCCGACAGGATGCCGTAGCTCGGGTCGGTGAACCAGACGCCGCCATCGGAATGCACGACCACGTCGTTCGGTGAATTCAGCCGCTTGCCTTGGTAGTGCGAGGCCAGCACGGTCTGCGTGCCGTCAGGCTCATTGCGCACCACGCGCCGGCCCAGGTGCTCGCAACTGATCTGGCGGCCCTGCCTGTCGACCGTGTTGCCGTTGGTGTTGTTGGAGGGTTGCCTGAACAGGCCGACGGTGTTGTTGAGTTCGTCGTACCGCATCAAGCGGTTGTTGGGAATGTCCGACCACACCAGCGTGCGGTGCGCGGCGAACCAGGCCGGGCCCTCGCACCAGCGCGCGCCGGTCCACAGGCGCACGAGGCGCTCGGGGCCGGGGATGCAGGTGTTGAAGCGCGGATCCAGGCGCTCGAAGCCGGTGCCGTCAAGGATGCCGAAAGCTGTGGTGGCCATTCAATGTCTCCTTCTTCGTGTGAGGTTGCGCTACATCACCGCGCCGACTTGCCAGGGCACGAACTCGTTCTGCCCGTAGCCGTGTTTCTCGCTCTTGCTGTGCTCGCCCGACGCGGTGGCCAGCACGAGTCGGAAGATGCGCTCGCCCATCTCCTGGATCGACGACGTGCCGTCGACGATCTCGCCGCAGTTGATGTCCATGTCTTCCTCCTGCCGCTTCCACAGCGTGGAGTTGGTCGCGAGCTTGAGCGAAGGCGAGGGCGCGCAGCCGTAGGCCGAGCCGCGGCCGGTGGTGAAGCAGATCATGTTCGCGCCGCCGGCCACCTGGCCCGTGGCGCTGACCGGGTCGTAGCCGGGCGTGTCCATGTAGACGAAACCATGTGCGGTCACCGGCTCGGCGTATTCATACACGGCCTCGAGGTTGCTGGTGCCGCCCTTGGCGACCGCGCCGAGCGATTTCTCGAGAATGGTGGTGAGCCCGCCCGCCTTGTTGCCCGGCGAGGGGTTGTTGTTCATCTCGCCTTCATTGATTTCGGTGTAGTGCTCCCACCAGGCGATGCGGTCGACCAGCTTCTGGCCCACTTCGCGCTTCACGGCGCGTCGCGTCAGCAAATGCTCGGCGCCGTACACCTCGGGTGTCTCGCTGAGGATGGCGGTGCCGCCATGCGCCACGAGCAAGTCGACCGCATGCCCAAGCGCTGGGTTGGCGCTGATGCCGGAGTAGCCATCCGAGCCGCCGCATTGCAGCCCGATCGTGATGTGCGCCGCGCTGCAGGGCTCGCGCTTCACCGCGTTGGCGCGCGGCAGCATCTCGTTGATGAGGGCGATGCCTTTCTCGACCGTCTTGCGCGTGCCGCCGGTGTCCTGGATATTGAAGGTGCGGAAGTTCTCGCCCTCCGAGAGCGACCCGGTCGCCAGCCAGGCATTGATCTGGTTGGCCTCGCAACCGAGCCCCACCACAAGCACGCCCGCGAAGTTCGGATGCGTGGCATAGCCGGTGAGCGTGCGCTCCAGGATCTGCATGCCGAAGCCCTGCGTGTCCATGCCGCAGCCCGTGCCGTGCGTGAGCGCGACGATGCCGTCGACATTGGGATAGGCCGCCAGCGCCGCCGGGTTGGTCTTGCGCGAGAAGTGGTCGGAGATGGCGCGCGCCGCCGTGGCCGAGCAGTTCACGCTGGTCAGCACGCCGATGTAGTTGCGCGTCGCCACGCGGCCGTCGGCGCGCTTGATGCCAAGGAAAGTGGCTTCGCGCAGCGGCTGCACCGGCTTCACGTCGGCGCCGAAAGCGTAGTCACGCGCGAAGTGGCCCTTGTCCGGCCCCATGTCGAGGTTCTGCGTGTGCACGTGCTCGCCCGCTGCGATCGGTCGGCTGGCAAAGCCGATGATCTGGTTGTAGCGGCGCACCGGCTCGCCGGGTGCGATGTCGCGCATCGCCACCTTGTGGCCGGCGGGGATCAGGCCGCGCACGGCCACGCCTTCGACGGTGGTGCCGCCCACGAGTTGCGCGCGTGCGATCACCACGTCGTCGGCGGGATGGAGTCGGATAAAGGGATTCATCGTGTACCTCTCTTCTTGCCCGGGGCGGGCATCAGAAAAACATTTTCGGCAGCCACAGTACCAATGACGGTACGTAGGTGATCACCACCAGGGCGATCAGCAAGGGCACCAGCCACGGCAGGATCGCCATGGTCGTGCGCTCGAAGCTCAGGCCGGCGACGCGCGCCAGCACGAACAGCACCATGCCCATGGGCGGGTGCAACAGGCCGATCATCAGGTTCAGCACCATCACCAGGCCGAAGTGGATCGGGTCGATGCCCAGCTGCGTGGCGATCGGCAGCAGGATCGGCACCAGGATCGTGATGGCCGCGGTCGGCTCCAGGAAGCAGCCGACGAAGAGCATCAGCAGGTTGGCCAGCAGCAGGAACACCCAGGCCTGCTTGGTGAAGCCGAGCACCCAGGCCGCGATGTCGGCGGTGACGCCGGTGGCGGTCAGCATCCATCCGAAGATCGAAGCGGCCGCGACGATGAACAGCACGGTCGAGGTGGTTTCCACGGTGTCGAGGCAGACCTTGACGAACATCTTCCACGACAGCGTGCGGTACCAGGCGAAGCCCAGGATCATGGCCCACACGCAGGCGGCGATGGCGCCTTCGGTGGGCGTGAAGAGCCCGGTGGTCATGCCGCCGATCAGCAGCACCGGCGTCATGATCGGCAGCAGCGCCTCGAAGTCGAAGATCTTGTCCAGCACGAACAGCGAGGCCAGCGCGCCAAAGACGGTGAGCTGCGCCGGCGCGCCGAACCTGTCGACCAGCACCCAGATGATCAGCGGCCAGCCGATCACCACCGCCAGTTCGCTGAGCGCCTTGAACAGCCGCGTGCCCGAGAACTTGACGTCGGCGCCCCACTTGTTCTTGTGCGCGAAGTAAGCCACCGTCATCATCATCAGGATGGCCATCATCGCGCCGGGCAGGATGCCCGCGAGGAATAGCGCGCCGACCGACACATTGGCCATCATCCCGTAGATCACGAAGGGCAGGCTCGGCGGGATGATCGGGCCGAGCGTGGCCGAGGCGGCCGTGACGCCGACGGCGAACTCGGTCTCGTAGCCATGCTCCTGCATCGCCTTGATCTCGATCGTGCCGAGGCCGGCCGCATCGGCGATGGCGGTGCCGCTCATGCCCGCGAAGATCACCGAGCCCAGCACGTTGACGTGCCCGAGCCCGCCCTTCATCCACCCGACCAGCGCCAGCGCGAAGTTGTAGATGCGCGTGGTGATGCCGGCGTTGTTCATCAGGTTGCCGGCCAGGATGAAGAAGGGCACGGCCAGCAGCGGAAAGCTGTCGATGCCGCTCACCATGCGATGGATGACCACGAAGGGCGGCAGCGTACTGTCGGACAGCAGGATGTACGCGAGCGACGCACTGGCCATCGCGATCGCGACTGGGATGCCGCCCGACATGAACAGCAGGAAGTAGATCTTGAGCATGTTGTTCTTGTTGTCTTGAGTCGGTGGTTCAGTGGTCGGCCAGCGTGGACTCGGGCCGCTCCAGCACGCTGTAGCCGCGTCGCCAGTGGATGCGCGCCGTCTGCACCGAGCGGAAGGCCATTGCCGCGAAGCCGAACAGGCAGACGCCGTAGACGATGTTCATCGGCGCATCGACGATGGTCATGCGCGTGCGGTCCCCGATCTTCAGCATCATCTGGATGGTCATCACCACCGCCGCGACGAAGAAGGCTATGCGCACCACGTCCACCGCGCGCGACATCCAGCGGCCCATCGCCGCCGGCATGTGCCGGTAGAAGAAGTCGACCTGGATCTGGTTGTTCTTCGCGACGCCGATGGTCGCGCCGATGAACACCACGCCGATGAGCATGTAGCGCGCCACCTCCTCTGTCCACGCCGCCGAGTCGTTCATCACGTAGCGCGTGATGAACTGGTAGAACACCGTGAGCCCCAGCGCCCAGAAGATCGCCAGCGCAAGCCAGCCTTCGAAGATGGTGTCGGACAGGTCGACGACCTCGTCCTCGGCGTGGAAGTGGCCCTCGTCATCGATGATTTTCTGGTTGGTCATGAACGTCCGTCCGGGCCGAGCTACTTGATCGCGAGGATCTTGTCGTAGTCCTGCTGCCGATAGCCCTGGTCCGTCGGCTTGGTCGCCTTCAGCACGGCCTCGCGGAACGCGTTCTTGTCGACCGTGATCACGTTGTTGCCCTTCTTCCTGAACTCCTCGGTCAGCCGCGCTTCGGACGCGATGATCTCGCGGCCCGTCTTCTCGGCGGCCTCCTGCATCACGTCCGAGAAGATCTTCTTCTCATCCGCGCTGAGCTTGCCCCACACCTGGCCCGAAGTCACCGTCAGCAGCGAGTCGACGATGTGCCCGGTCAGCGAGATGTTCTTCTGCACCTCGAAGAATTTCTTCGCCTCGATGGTCGGCAGCGGGTTCTCCTGGGCGTCGACCGTGCCGTTCTGCAGGGCGAGATACACCTCGGCAAACGCGATCGGTGTCGGGTTGGCGCCCAGCGACTTCGGGAAGGCGAGATAGGCCGGTGCATCGGGCACGCGGATCTTCAGGCCCTTCATGTCCTCCGGCTTGGTGACCGGATGCGCCGCGTTCGATGTGACATGGCGGGCGCCGTAGTAGTTGAGCGCCGTGATGTGGTTGCCGCTCTTCTCGTCGTAGCCCTTGGCCAGTTCCTTGAACACATCGCTCTGCGCGTACTTCAGCAAATGTTCCGAGTCGCGGAAGATGAACGGGAAGTACGTGACAGCCAGCGGCTTGTAGGTGTTGGCTGCAAAGCTCGCGCCGGTCAGGATGATGTCGACCGTGCCAAGCGTCAGCCCCTGGTTGATATCGCTTTCCTTGCCCAGGCTGGAGGCCGGGAACACCTGGATCTCGTACTTGCCGTTGGTGCGCTTCTTGATCTCCTCCGCGGCCCAGAGCGAGTACTTGTGGAAGGGCTCGGACGTCTCGTACACATGCGCCCACTTCAGCTTGACGGTCTGCGCACTGGCCAGGCCCATGGCGCCCAGCGCGCTCCATGCGATGGCGCAGACGGCCAGGGTCTTGAAGGCGAATCGTTTGTTCATGCGTCTCTCTCCAGGGTGGTTGAAAGGTCTGTCACGGGAAAACGATGGATCAGCGGCTCATGCCGCCTTGGCGCGGCGCCAGCTGGCGCTGTAGCGCTGGTGGGACTTGTCCATGTGCGCATGCATGGCGGCACGCGCGGCATCGGGATTGCGCGCGACGATGGCGGCCACGATAGCCTCGTGCTCGGCGATCGCATGGCGCCACGACACCGCGTTCTCGAAGTAGCCGCCGAGCCGCGTGAACAGCGGGCCGTAGCGCGAGTCCCAGAATCCCTGCACCGTCTCGACCAGCACCGCGTTGCCGCTGGCCTCGACGATGGCGACGTGGAAAGCGCGGTCGCCCTCCAGCGGCATCACGCTCTGGTCGGCCTGGGCGCGCATGGCGTCGACCGCCCGGCGCATGGCGTCGAAGTCGCGCTTCTTGCCGTGGATCGCCGCCAGCGCGGCCGTCTCGCCCTCCACGACGCGCCGCGCGCGGATGAGTTCGAGCGGGCCCCATTCGGTGACCTCGACGGCGGGACTCGATCGCTTCGAGCGATCGAGCACGTACACGCCGGAGCCGGTGCGCACCTCGACCCAGCCCTCGACTTCCAGCGCGATCAGCGCCTCGCGCACCGAGGGGCGGCTCACGCCCAGCTGTCGCGCCAGGTCGCGCTCCGCAGGCAGCCGCGCACCCGTCGCGAACTCGCCCTTCGCGATCAGCGCGCGCAGCTGGTCGGCGATCTGGCGGTACAGGCGCTTGGGTTCGATGGATTGCAGCGGCACGGGGATGCGCGTAAGGTCGCGGGGCGTTTCAGGCGGGATCTTAAGGGTTGTCCTGAATTGGACAAGTGGTAAGGCCAATTCAGAATACGATCCCCGCCGCGCCGCAGCCATCGGGCGAAACCCTCGGCGGCACCCTCTCGGCACATCGCCACCTCATTCCACTCCAGGAGACAGCATGCGACTCAAAGGCAAGACGGCCCTCATCACGGCGGCCGGGCAGGGCATTGGCCGGGCCACCGCGTTGGCCATGGCGGCCGAAGGCGCGCAGGTGTGGGCGACCGACGTCAACCCGAAGCTGCTGGACGCCTATGCGGGCACGGCCAACGTGCAGACCGCGGTACTGGACGTGCTCGACAAGGGCGCCATCCAGGCGCTGGTCGCGCGCATGCCTGCCATCGACGTGCTGTTCAACTGCGCCGGCGTGGTGCACAACGGCCCGATCCTCGAGGCCACCGACGCCGACCTGGAGTTCGCCTTCAACCTCAATGTGCGCGCCCAGTTCTGGACCATCCAGGCCGTGCTGCCGCGCATGCTCGCCGCAGGCGCGGGCAGCATCATCAACATGGCCAGCGTCTGCTCCAGCATCAAGGGCCTGCCGAACCGCAACGTCTACGGCACCACCAAGGCGGCCGTGCTGGGCCTGACCAAGAGCGTCGCCGCCGACTACGTCGCGCAGGGCATCCGCTGCAACGCGGTGTGCCCGGGCACGGTCGACACGCCCTCGCTGGGCGAGCGCATCAATGCCAACGAAGACCCGGTGGCTGCACGCAAGGCCTTCATTGCACGGCAACCGATGGGCCGCCTGGCGCAGGCGGAGGAGATCGCACCGGTGGTGGTGTTCCTCGCGAGCGACGAGGCCGTCTTCGCGACCGGCCAGGCCTTCTCGGTCGACGGCGGCATCACGATATGAACCGCCTCGATTTCGACGGCCGCCACGCGGTCATCACCGGCGGCGCGACCGGTCTCGGCTTTGCGATTGCGCAGCGCCTTCTCGATTCGGGCGGCAGCGTCACGCTGTGGGACCGCGACCCGGCTGCAGCGGATGCGGCGGCGAGACGACTCGGCGCAAATGCCAAGGCCGTCGCGGTCGACGTCTCCGATGCGGCCGGCGTGGCCAAGGCCGTGCAGGCCACGCTCGCGCTGCGCGATGCGGGCGGCGTGGTCGATGCGCTGGTCAACTCTGCCGGCATCACCGGGCCCAACACCAGCGTGGACAGCTACCCCGTCGACGCCTGGCGCCAGGTCATCGACGTAAATCTGACCGGCACCTTCCTCTGCTGCCGCGAATGGGTGCCGCACCTGCGCGAACGGGCCTGGTCGCGCATCGTCAACATCGCGTCGGTGGCCGGCAAGGAGGGCAATCCGAATGCCAGCGCCTACAGCGCCAGCAAGGCCGGCGTCATCGCGCTGACCAAGTCGCTCGGCAAGGAACTGTCCGGCACCGGCGTGCGCGTGAACTGCGTGACGCCGGCGGCGGTGAAGACCGCGATCTTCGACCAGATGTCGAAGGAGCACATCGCCTTCATGCTCTCGAAGATCCCGATGGGCCGCTTCGGCACGCCGGAGGAAATCGCATCGATGGTCGCCTGGCTCTGCACCGAGGACTGCGCGTTCTCCACCGGCGCGACCTTCGACCTGTCAGGCGGCCGGGCCACCTATTGATTCGCGGCGCGAGCGCGCTGACTACACTTCCCATCCCTCTCTGAAAGGACTATCGACATGAAACTCGTGCGCTACGGCAATCCGGGCAAGGAAAAGCCAGGCCTGATCGACGACAACGGCCAACTGCGCGACCTCAGCGCCGTGGTGCCGGACCTGGGCGGCGCCCAGCTCGGCGACGCTACGCTGGCCAAGATCCGCAAGATCAAGACCGACAAGCTGCCGCTGGTCCGTGGCAAGCCGCGCCTGGGTTGCCCGGTGGCGAACACCAGCAAGTTCATCGCCATCGGCCTGAACTACGCCGACCATGCGGCCGAGTCCGGCATGCCGATTCCCAAGGAGCCCGTGGTGTTCACCAAGGCCGTGAGCTGCATCCAGGGTCCGAACGATCCGGTGATGTTGCCCAAGGGCTCGGTCAAGGGCGACTGGGAAGTCGAACTGGGCGTGGTCATCGGCAAGCGCGCGCGCTGGGTGTCGCAAAAGGAGGCACTCGATTTCGTCGCCGGCTATGTCCTCATCAACGACGTGAGCGAGCGCGAATGGCAGCTCGAGCGCGGGCTGACCTGGGACAAGGGCAAGGGCTTCGACACCTTCGGCCCGATCGGCCCATGGCTCGTCACGCGCGACGAGGTGCCCAACCCGCAGAAGCTCGGCATGTGGCTCGACGTCAACGGCAAGCGCATGCAGACCGGCAACACCAAGACCATGATCTTCAATGTCGCCAAGCTGGTGAGCTACGTGAGCCAGCTCAACACGCTGGAGCCCGGCGACATCATCACCACCGGCACGCCGCCGGGCGTCGGCATGGGCATGAAGCCCTCGGCCGTGTTCCTGAAGAAGGGCGACGTGATGACGCTCGGGATCGATGGCTTGGGCGAGCAGCGGCAGGAAGTTGTGCCGTTCAAGCTCTGAGTCGCTGACCTGCGGAAGCGGGTTCTGAATACGGGAACCGGACGCAGAGGACGCGAAGGTTCCGCGAAGGACGCAAAAGGAATACGGAAATTTTCTGAATCCTTTGCGTCCTTTTGCGTTTCTTCGCGACCTTCGCGTGCGTTCAAGTCCGCATTCGGCGGCTCATTTCTGGAATGCGAAGTCGACTTCCGGCGCCAATCCACTCACGATGTGCGCGATCGACTTGCCGGACCCGCAGGCATGCGTCCAACCCAGCGTGCCATGCCCCGTGTTGAGGAAGAAGTTGGGCAGCTTCGTCTTGCCGATCATCGGCACGTTGCTCGGCGTCGCCGGGCGCAGGCCGGTCCAGAACTGGGCCTTGGACGTGTCGCCCGCACCTGGAAACAGTTGCTCTACGCGCCGCACGATCGCCTCGCAGCGAACGCGGTTGAGGTCGCGGTCGTAGCCGTTGAGTTCGGCCGTTCCGGCGATGCGCATGCGGTCGCCGCGGCCATCCTCCGATGTGTAGCGCGAGAACACCAGCTTGAACTCGTCGTCCGTCAGGGAGACCTGGTAGGCCTTGGACGCATCCTTCACCGGCAGCGTCACCGAATAGCCCTTGGCCGGGTAGATCGGCAACTCGATGCCCAGCGGCTTGGCATAGATCGGGCTCAGCGAACCCATCGCCATCACATAGGCATCGGCCTGCAGGCGCTGGAAGCGGCCTTCGATGTCGGTGGCTTCGACGTGCTCGACCTTGCCGCCTGCCTCGCGGATCGCCGTCACGGTGTGGCTCATGAGGAACTTGACGCCAGCCGCTTCGCAGAGCTTGACCAGTTCGCGTGCGAATCGGTTTGCATCGCCCGACTCGTCTTCGGCGGTGTAGGTCGCGCCGGCCAGTTGCGGACGGATGTGGGCCAGCGCGGGTTCGAGCTTCACCGCCTCGTCGGCGGAAATGACGAGGCGCTCGCAGCCCAGCGCGCGCATCTGCTCGGCCGGCTTCAGTGCACCGTCGAACTCCTTCTGCGTCGTGTAGAAGTGCAGGATGCCCTGCGTGCGCTGGTCGTAGCCGAGGCCGGTTTCGCTGCGCAGCGCCTGCAGCATGCTGCGGCTGTAGGTGCCCAGTCGCACGATCTGCTCGATGTTGTGTTTCGTCCGCGCCGGTGTGCATTCGCGCAGGAACTGCAGGCCCCACATCCACTGGCGCATGTCGGCGCGGATGCGGAACAGGAGCGGCGCGTCTTCCTTGCCCAGCCATTGCAGCACCTTGATCGGGGCGCTTGGATTGGCCCAGGGTTCGGCATGGCTGACGGAGATCTGCCCGCCGTTGGCAAAGCTGGTTTCGGCGGCCGGCGTGGCCTGCCGGTCGACCACGGTGACTTCATGGCCGAGTTTCTGAAGGTAATAGGCCGAGGTGACGCCGAGCAAGCCGGCGCCCAACACGATCACGCGCATGGGAGGTCCTTTGAATGGATTTCAAAAGCCGCTCCCCCTGTCCTTGTTACCTGAGAGTTTCGACCTCCGCGCCCGCGGGGGTGTTGCTCCTTCGGTGCATCGGGCATGTGCCCGATGGCTCTCCAGACGGCGATATCGATGGGTGCAGTACACGACCCCGTGAAAGGTCGACCTGAGCGTTCATGGGAGTTTGCGCCTTCGGTGGAGCGGTCGCATGACCGCTCGCTCTCCTGCGGGCTGGATTCTAGGTTTGGCGCTTCGAATCGCCAACAGGGTGGCAAAGAATGACCCGACATATCGACCTGGATGTGGCCCTGCGACATCACGCGCGCGCACTTGGCATCCCCGCCCCGGAGGAGTGCAGCGTGTAGCCATCGGGCGTGGCATGCACCGCCTTTTCCGTGCCGATCACGCCGCCCTGAAAAGACGTCACTCACGTAATAGTCCACCAGAAGTCGGGGGCTTTGCACTTCTGCGTGACGCGGTTTCACTGCAAAATAGCACGACCGTTCGTTTTATTGAATAAGCACTCATGTCCGTCACCGCCGCGTCCGCAAAAGCCTCGCGTACCGCCCAGAAGGGCCAGCAGACCAAGGCCGCCATCGTCGATGCGGCGCTCAATCTTGCCGCACAGATCGGGCTCGAGGGCCTGTCGATAGGGGCCGTGGCCGAACTCACGCAGATGAGCAAGTCGGGTGTGTTCGCGCACTTCGGCTCGCGCGAGGAACTGCAGATCTCCGTGGTCCGCGAATACCACGCCCGCTTCGAGCAGGAAGTGTTCTACGCCGCCATGTCGGCGCCGCGCGGACTGCCGCGCCTGTGCGCCTTGTTCGACAACTGGATGAAGCGCACCTCGGTCGAGATCGACTCTGGCTGCATCTACATCAGCGGCGCCACCGAATTCGACGACCGCCCGGGGCCGGTGCGCGACGCGCTGGTCGAGTCGGTCAACATCTGGCAGGGCGCCATGTTCCGCGCGGTGCAGCAGGCCACGGCCGAAGGCCACTTCCGCGACGACGCCGACGAGCGCCAGATCGCCTTCGAGATCCACGGACTCATCCTTGCGTCTCACTACGAAGCGCGCTTCCTGCACGTGCCCGGTTCGATCGAGCGCGCCAGGCGAGGCTTCGGAAACATCATCCAGCGCTCGGCTACGCCGTCAGCCCCGCGCCCCGCGTCCATGCAGTCCTCGCCATCGCGCGAAGGCTGATTCACTTTTTACCCAAGAAACTGCTCAGGAGCTTTCGTCCATGCCTTCCTACACCCCGCCGCTGCGTGACATGCAATTCGTGCTGCATGAAGTCTTCCATGTCGCCGATGAATTCAAGGCCATGCCCAAGCATGCGGAAACCGACGTCGACACCATCAACGCCGTCATCGAAGAAGCAGGCAAGTTCGCTGCCGAAGTGACCTTCCCGCTGAACATCTCCGGCGACGCGGAAGGCTGCACGCTCGACAAGGCCACGCACGAAGTCACCGCGCCTAAGGGCTTCAAGGAAGCCTACGCACAGTTCGTCGAAGGCGGCTGGCCGGCGCTCTCGTGCAGCACCGAGTTCGGCGGCCAGGGCCTGCCGTACGTGCTGAACCAGTGCCTCTACGAAATGCTCAACAGCGCGAACCAGGCCTGGACCATGTACCCCGGCCTCTCCCACGGCGCCTACGAAGCCCTGCAGGCGCACGGCACCGACGCGCAGAAGAAGACCTACCTGCCCAAGCTCACCACCGGCGAATGGACCGGCACCATGTGCCTGACCGAGCCGCATTGCGGCACCGACCTCGGCATGCTGCGCACCAAGGCCGAGCCGCAGGCCGACGGCAGCTACAAGATCACCGGCAACAAGATCTTCATCTCGGCCGGCGAACACGACATGGCCGAGAACATCATCCACCTGGTGCTCGCTCGCCTGCCGGACGCGCCCAAGGGCAGCAAGGGCATCAGCCTGTTCGCGGTGCCGAAGTTCCACGTCAAGGCGGACGGTTCGCTGGGTGACCGCAACCCGATCTTCTGCGCCGGCCTCGAGCACAAGATGGGCATCCACGGCAACGCCACCGCGCAGATCGCCATCGACGGCGCTACCGGCACCATGGTCGGCGAGCCCAACAAGGGCCTGGCCGCGATGTTCGTGATGATGAACGCCGCACGCCTGGGCGTGGGCAACCAGTCGCTGGGCCTGACCGAAGTGGCCTACCAGAACGCGCTGGCCTATGCCAAGGACCGCATCCAGATGCGTTCGCTGACGGGCGTGAAGGCCAAGGACAAGGATGCCGATCCGATCATCGTGCACCCCGACGTGCGCAAGATGCTGCTGACCGCCAAGGCCTACGCCGAAGGCGGCCGCGCGCTGCAGGTCTTCTGCACGCTGCTGCTCGACAAGGAACACCACCACCCCGACGAAAAGGTGCGCAAGGACTCCGGCGAACTGGTCGCGCTGCTGACCCCGATCGTCAAGGCCTTCATCACCGACAACGGCCACATCGCGACCAACGCCTGCATGCAGGTCTACGGCGGCCATGGCTTCATCACGGAATGGGGCATGGAGCAGTTCGTGCGCGACAACCGCATCAACATGATCTACGAAGGCACGAACACCGTGCAGTCGCTGGACCTGCTGGGCCGCAAGGTGCTGGGCAACAACGGCGCCACGCTGAAGAAGTTCGGCAAACTGGTCGGCGCGCTGGTGGCCGAGGAAGGAGTCAACGAGAAGATGAGCGAGTTCATCACGCCCATCGCCGTGCTGGGCGACCAGCTGACCAAGTTCACGACCGAAGTCGGCTTCAAGGGCTTCCAGAACCCCGATGAAGTGGGCGCTGCCGCGGTGGACTACCTGCGCGTCGCGGGCCACTTCGTGTTTGGCTACCTGTTCGCCCGCATGGCGCAAGTGGCGCTGCGCGAAATCGCGGCGGGCAACACCGACCCGTTCTACGTCGGCAAGCTGCAGACCGCGCGCTTCTACTTCGCCAAGCTGTTCACCGAGACCGCGACGCTGATGCGCAACGCGCGCACGGGCAGCAAGGTGCTGATGGACACCGACGCGGCGCTGGCCTGATCTTCATTTCGACAAACAAAGGGGACACGACCATGAAGCTTGCACTGACGGCCATTCTTTTCGCGATGACCTCGGCCTGCGCCTTTGCGCAGATGACGCCGGTGGGCGCCTGGCACACCATCGACGACAAGACCAACGAGGTCAAGTCGCAGATCCGCATCAGCGAGTCCGGTGGCGTGGTGAGCGGCCGCATCGAGAAGCTGCTGCGCAAGGAGGCCAAGCAGGACGCGGTGTGCGACGAGTGCAGCGACGACCGCAAGGGCAAGCCGATGGTCGGCCTCGAGATCATCCGCGGTGCGAAGAAAGTTGAGGGCAAGGACGTCTGGGAAGACGGCAAGATCCTCGACCCCGAGAACGGCAAGACCTACACGCTGCGCCTGACGCCCATCGAGGGTGGCAAGAAGCTGGAAGTGCGCGGCTCGGTGCTCGGCATCGGGCGCACGCAAACCTGGACGCGAGTCCAGTAAGAAACATCAGACGGAAATTCAATGTCCCGATTCCAAGTGAAGAAAGTCGCCGTGCTCGGCGCCGGCGTGATGGGCGCGCAGATTGCTGCGCACCTGGTCAACGTCCGAGTACCGGTGGTGCTGTTCGACCTGGCCGCGAAAGACGCGACCGGCGCTGTCGCACAAGGCGCGGCGAAGAACGGCATCGTGACGCGTGCCATCGACAACCTCAAGAAGCTCAAGCCCGCGCCGCTCGGCGACGTTGCCGACGCGGGGCTGATCGAGGTCGCCAACTACGACGACCACCTCGACAAGCTCGGCGAATGCGACCTCGTGATCGAAGCGATCGCCGAGCGCATGGACTGGAAGCTCGATCTGTACAAGAAGATCGCGCCGCACGTGTCGAAGAACGCGATCCTGGCCTCGAACACTTCGGGCCTGTCGATCACCAAGCTCAGCGAAGCGCTGCCCGAAGCCATGAAGTCGCAGTTCTGCGGCATTCACTTCTTCAACCCGCCGCGCTACATGTTCCTGGTCGAGCTGATCAACACGCCGACCACCCGGCCCGAAGTGCTCGACCAGCTCGAAGCCTTCGTCACCAGCACGCTCGGCAAGGGCGTGGTGCGCGCGCACGACACGCCCAACTTCATCGCCAATCGCGTCGGCATTGCCGGCCTGCTGGCGACGCTGAAGGAAGTCGAGAAGTTCGGCCTGACGCCGGACGTGGTCGACGACCTCACCGGCAAGAAGCTGGGCCGCGCCAGTTCGGGCACCTTCCGCACGGCGGACGTGGTCGGCCTCGACACGCTGGCCCACGTGGTCAAGACCTTGCAGGACAACCTCGACGAGAAGAGCGATCCGTTCTATCCGAACTTCGCGACGCCGCCGGTGCTGGCCAAGCTGCTGGAACTCGGCAAGCTGGGCAACAAGACCAAGGGCGGCTTCTACAAGAAGGCCGGCCGCGACATCCTGCGCTTCGACTTGGCCAAGGGCGACTATGTGCCCTCGGGCGAGAAGGCCGACGAGGTCTATGGCCGCATGTTGAAGAAGCCCGCGGGCGAGCGCCTGCGGCTGCTGCGCGAGAGCGAAGGACCGCAGGGCCAGTTCCTCTGGGCCATCCTGCGCGACAGCTTCCACTACGCCGCGATCCATCTCGCGACCATTGCCGAAAGCGCGCGCGACATCGACTTCGCGATGCGCTGGGGCTTCGGCATGAAGCAGGGCCCGTTCGAGTTGTGGCAGGAAGCCGGCTGGACGCAGGTGGCTCAATGGATCCAGGAAGACATCGACGCCGGCAAGGCGCTGACGAACGCGCCGCTGCCGAAGTGGGTGTTTGAAGGTCCGGTTGCGCAAGCCGGTGGCGTGCACACGGCTGAAGGCTCGTGGAGCGCGTCGGCGAACAAGTTCGTGCCGCAACGCAGGCTGCCGGTGCACGCGCGCCAGTTGTTCCCCGAGAGCGTGCTCGGTGCGAACGCGCAGGACGCCAACAAGGCCGGCACGACGATCAGCGACGAAGGCGACGTGCGCGTCTGGACGCTGGAAGGCGAAGTGCTCATCGCCAGCATCCATTCGAAGATGCATGCGATCAGCCCGGATGTGGCGGAGGCGCTGGGCGCTGCGGTCGACCTGGCCGAAGCCGAATACAAGGGCCTGGTGATCTGGTCGCCGGACGAGATGTTCTCGGTCGGCGCCGACTTGCAAGCCATGCTGCCAGCCTTCGTGGTTGCCGGCATCGGCGCGGTCGAAGGCGCTGAAGAAGCCTTGCAGCAAGTCATGCTGAAGATCCGCCACAGCAGCGTGCCCGTGGTGTCGGCCATTCGCGGCCTGGCGCTGGGCGGCGGCTGCGAACTGGCCGTGTACTCGGCCAAGCGCGTCGCGGCGATGGAAAGCTACATCGGCCTGGTCGAAGTCGGCGTGGGCCTGATCCCCGGCGCGGGCGGCCTCACCTACATCGCTCGCCGTGCGGCGGAGAACGCGGCCGCTTCGACCGGCACCGACCTGCTGCCCTTCCTCACCGAAGGCTTCACCGCCGCCGCGATGGCCAAAGTCGGCACCGGCGCGCTCGATTCGAAGAAGCTCGGCTATTTGCTCGATAGCGACGTGATCGTGCCGAACAAGGACGAACTGCTCTACGTCGCGCAACAGCAGGTCAAGGCGATGTCGGATGCGGGCTACCGCGCGCCGCTGCGCCGCAGCTTCCGCGTCGCCGGCCGCAGCGGCGCGGCGACGATCAAGGGCCAGCTCGTGAACATGCGAGACGGCGGCTTCATCAGCGCGCACGACTTCCACATCGCCAGCCTGATCGCTGAAGTGGTGACGGGCGGCGACATCGACGCCGGCTCGCTGGTGACCGAAGAGTATTTGATGGCGCTGGAACGCAAGGCGTTCTGCTCGCTCATCGTGCATCCCAAGACGCAGGAGCGGATCATGGGAATGCTGTCGACGGGCAAGCCGGTACGCAACTGAGCGCAGGCCCCATGAGCAGCGACGACTTTTCTGGTCCCCTCTCCCGCCCGCGGGAGAGGGCTAGGGTGAGGGCAAAGGCGCTTCGCGCCGTCCCCACCGATGCCGAAACGCTGCTCTGGTACCACCTGCGCGACCGTCGCCCCTCAGGCTTCAAATTCCGCCGCCAGCGACCTATCGGCCCCTACTTCGCGGACTTCGCATGCCTCGAGGCCAGGCTCGTGATCGAGCTCGATGGCGGGCAGCATGCGGACGCAGTCGAATACGACCAGCGGCGAACGGACTTGATCCAGGCCGAAGGCTTCCGTGTCTTGCGCTTCTGGAACAACGAAGTGCTGGGGCAAACGGAAGCGGTGCTGGAAGTCATTCTCCGGGCGCTCAATGAAAACGCAGACCCTCACCCCAACCCTCTCCCGCAGGCGGGAGAGGGGGCCGATGGAGCGCAGTGGTGCTGCGCTGGACTCACTCTCCCTCACCCCAACCCTCTCCCGCAGGCGGGAGAGGGAGCAAGACAACTGGACATCCATTCATGAAGCAAATTCAAGACGCCTACATCGTCTCCGCCACGCGCACGCCGATCGGCAAGTCGCATCGCGGCTACTTCCGCAACTACCGCCCGGACGACTTGCTGGCGACCACGCTGAAGGCCGCGCTCGCCGCAGTGCCGGGCCTGGACCCGAAGGCCATCGAGGACATCATCTGCGGCTGCGCGATTCCCGAAGGCCAGCAGGGCCTCAACGTCGCGCGCATCGGCGCGGTGCTGGCCGGCCTGCCCAACAGCATCGGCGGTATCACCGTCAACCGCTTCTGCGCCTCGGGCCTGTCCGCCGTCCAGATGGCCGCTGACCGCATCCGCGTGGGCGAAGCCGACGTGATGATCGCGGCCGGTGTGGAAAGCATGAGCATGGTGCCGATGATGGGCAACTCGCCCTCGCTGTCGCCGTCGCTCTTCGAGCGTGAAGGCGACGTGGGCATCGCCTACGGCATGGGCCTGACCGCCGAGAAGGTGGCGCAGCAGTGGAAGGTGAGCCGCGATGCGCAGGACGCGTTCGCGCTCGCCTCGCACCAGAAGGCACTGGCCGCTCAAGCCGCCGGTGAGTTCGCCGACGAGATCACCCCGATCGAAGTCACCGACCGCACGCCGGATCTCGCGTCCGGCGAGCCGATTGCCAGGACCCGCACCGTGAGCCTCGACGAAGGCGCGCGCCCTGACACCACCATCGAAGGCCTGGCCAAACTGCGCACCGTGTTCGCGGCACGTGGCACGGTCACGGCGGGCAACAGCTCGCAGACCTCCGACGGCGCGGGCGCGCTGATCCTCGCGAGCGAGAAGGCGATCAAGCAATACGGCCTGACGCCGCTCGCGCGCTTCGTCAGCTTCGCCAGCAAGGGCGTGCCGCCGCACATCATGGGCATCGGCCCGATCGAGGCGATTCCGGCCGCGCTGCGCTATGCCGGCCTGAAGCACGAGGACATCGACTGGTTCGAACTGAACGAAGCCTTCGCGGCGCAGTCGCTGGCGGTGATGAACACGCTGGGCCTGGACCCGAGCAAGGTGAATCCGATGGGCGGCGCCATCGCACTGGGCCACCCGCTCGGTGCGACCGGCGCGATTCGTTCGGCGACGGTGGTGCACGCGCTGCGCCGCAAGAACCTGAAGTACGGCATGGTGACCATGTGCGTGGGGATGGGCCAAGGCGCCGCGGGCATCTTCGAAAGAGTGTGAGTTGAACAGGGCGCCGTGGGCGCCCTTTTTTTGATCCCGACACAGCCCGCCGTCACCTCCATGACCGTCTCCCAGCGCCAATCCATGCACACTGCCGACATGACCGCCATCCACAATTTCGACAAGGCTCTCGCACTCACGCCCAGCTCGCGCAAGGGCCACTTCACCGGCACGACCAGCCCCGATTACTGGAACATGGTCGGCCCGTTCGGCGGCACCACGGCGGCGATCGTATTGCAGGCGGTGCTCTCGCATCCGGACCTGCTTGGCACGCCCGTCGCGCTGACCGTCAACTACGCCGCCGCGGTGTCGGCCGGTGCGTTCGACGTGCATGCCGTGGCGGTGCGCACCAATCGCTCGACCCAACACTGGACCCTCCAGATCACCCAAGCCGACGCCAATGGCACACCGCAGGTCAACACCACGGCCACCGTCGTCACGGCGGCGCGCCGCGACACCTGGGGCGACAACGACATGCCGATGCCGCCGGTGGCGGCGCCCACGGCGGTCGAACGCATGCGCATCGGCCCGTCCGGCGTGGCATGGCTCAACCAGTACGAGATGCGGCCGGTCGGCGGCTTCGTTCCTTCGACCTGGGATGGCAGCAGCAAGCACAGCGAGACACTGATCTGGCTGCGCGACGCGCAACCGCGCGCGCTCGATTTCGCCTCGCTGGCCGCGATGAGCGACATGTTCTATCCGCGTGTCTGGCTGCGCCGCGCCAGGCATGTGCCAGCCGGAACCGTCTCGATCACCACCTACTTCCATGCCGGCGCGGCAGAGCTCGCGGCAGTCGGTACCGGCTACCTGTTGGGCCGTGCGGTCGGCCAGCAGTTCCACAATGGCTTCTTCGACCAGACCGCGCAATTGTGGAGCGAGGCGGGGGAACTGCTCGCCACGTCGAACCAGATCGTCTACTACAAGGAATGAGACAACATGGCCCAGAAGACAGCACTGATCATCGGCGCCGGTGACGCCACCGGCGGCGCCATCGCCCGCCGCTTCGCCCGCGAAGGCTACATCGCATGCGTCACGCGCCGCAGCCTCGACAAGTTGCAGCCGCTGGTCGCGCAGATCGAGGCCGACGGCGGCGCGGCCCGCGCCTTCGCCTGCGACGCACGCAAGGAAGAGGAGGTCGTCGCGCTGGTCGAAGAGATCGAGTCGACCATCGGGCCGATCGAGGTCATGGTGTTCAACATCGGCGCCAACGTGCCCGAGAGCATCCTGAACGAGACCGCCCGCAAGTACTTCAAGGTCTGGGAGATGGCCTGCTTCTCCGGCTTCCTCAACGGCCGCGAAGTCGCGAAGAAGATGGTGGCCCGCAACGTGCCGGAAGGCGCGCTCCGCGGCACGATCATCTTCACCGGCGCGACGGCGTCGCTGCGCGGCGCGGCCAACTTCGGCGCCTTCTCCGGCGCGAAGATGGCCCTGCGCGCCCTGGCGCAAGCGATGGCGCGCGAACTCGGCCCGCAAGGCATCCACGTCGCGCATGTCGTCGTCGATGGCGCCATCGACACCGAATTCATCCGCAGCAACTTCCCGGAACGCTACGCGATGAAGGCGCAGGACGGCATCCTCAACCCCGACCACATCGCCGACATGTACTGGATGCTGCACGCGCAGCCGCGCGATGCCTGGACGCATGAACTCGACCTGCGCCCCTGGTCGGAAAAATTCTGAGCCCAAAGACAACCCAAGGAGACACGATGGAAAAGACCGTAGAGTTCTATTTCGATTTCGGCAGCCCCGCCGCCTACCTGGCCGCGACGCAACTGCCGCACATCGCCGCCGACACCGGCGCGACGATCGACTGGAGACCGATGCTGCTCGGCGGCGTGTTCCAGGCCACCGGCAACCATTCGCCGGCCGAGATCAAGCCGAAGGGCCCGTACATGACGGAGGACCTGAAGCGCTTCGCCAGGCGCTATGGCGTGCCCTTTGCGCACAACGCGCACTTCCCGATCAACACGCTTCTGTTGATGCGCGCCGCGACGGGCATCCAGGCGCAGCAGCCGGAGCGCTTTGCAGCGTTCGTCAAGGCCGTCTTCGACGCGATCTGGGTCAATGGCAAGAACATGAACGACCCGGCCGTCGTCGGCGGGGTCTTGCAGGCCGCCGGCTTCGACGCGGCCGAGGTGCTCGCACTCGCGAACGCGCAGGGCACCAAGGACAAGCTCAAGGCCACCACGCAGGAGGCCGTCGAGCGCGGCGTGTTCGGCGCACCGACGATGTTCGTCGGCAAGGACATGTTCTGGGGCCAGGACCGCCTGGACTTCGTCAGGGAGTACCTGGCTGCATGAGCCAAGCCCCCTTTTTCTTCACTTCTGAATTGAGCACAGCACCATGACCGACATCCTCGTCCACACCGAAGCCGGTGTGATGACCCTGACCTTCAACCGCCTCGAGCGCAAGAACTCGATCACCGGCGCGATGTACAACGCGCTGTCCGATGCGATCGAGCAGGCTAGCGCCGACGCCGCCGTGCGCACCGTGCTGATCCAGGGCGACCCGACCATCTTCAGCGCCGGCAACGACATCGGCGACTTCATGGCCCAGTCCGCCAAGCCGGCGTCGCCGACCGAAGGCGAGTCGCCGGCCATCCGCTTCCTGCGCACCATCGCGGCTTTTCCGAAGCCTGTCGTCGCGAGCGTCTGCGGTCCGGCCGTCGGCATCGGCACCACGCTGCTGTTCCATTGCGACATCGTGGTGGCGGGCGACAACGCAGCCTTCTCGATGCCTTTCGTCAACCTCGGCCTGGTGCCCGAGGCCGCATCCAGCATGCTGGCGCCGCAGATGTTCGGCTACCACCGCGCCGCCGAGGCACTGCTGCTGGGCGAGCCCTTCATGGCCGAGGCCGCGCTCGAAGTGGGCCTGGTGAACCGCGTCGTGCCGCCGACCGAGGCCAATGGCGTCGCCCAGGCGCAGGCTCGCAAGCTGGCCGCCAAGCCGCTTTCGGTGCTGGTCGAGACCAAGCGCCTGCTCAAGATGGGCCAGCAGCCCGCCGTGCTGGAGCGCATCGGCGTGGAAAGCGTGAGCTTTGCGAATGCGATGCGTGCACCGGCTGCCAAGGAAGCCTTCTCGGCCTTCATGGAAAAGCGCAAGCCGGACTTCTCGAAGGTCTGACGAGCCGGGGGCAAGGTTTAGAGTCCCCGGCACGACAACGCCCGGAGACGACCCCATGACCCTCGACAGACGACAGGCCCTGGCCGCCGCCACGGCGCTGGCCCTGTTCGGCAGCCTTGGCCATGCACAAGCCCCCGCGCTCGAAGGCGGCACCCTCAAGATCGTCGTGCCCTATCCGCCGGGCGGCACCTCCGATCGCGCCGCGCGCCTGCTGGCCGACGCCATCGCGCCGAAGCTCGGCGTCACCGTCATCGTCGAGAACCGCGTGGGCGCTGGCGGGCGGCTGGCCGCGCAGCAGGTCTACAAGGACACGTTGGGCCAGAACCTCGTGCTGCTGGCCAACCCGGCCACCATGCTGATCGCGCCGCTGGTGTTCAAGGACAACGGCTACGACCCGGACAAGGACTATGTCGCGCTCTCGCAGGTGACGAGCTACGACTTCGGCGTGGCGGTGGGCCCGGCCGTGCCGGTGCGCGAGTTCGGCCACCTGCGTGCCTGGATGCAGGCCAACCAGGACAAGGTCGCGGCCGGCGTTCCTGCGACCGGCAGCCTGCCGCACTTCTTCGGCCTGATGCTCGGCGACAAGATGGGCGTCAAGATGCCCATCGTCGGCTACAAGGGCTCGGCGCCGCTGCTCAACGACCTGATGGGTGGGCATGTGCCCATCGCCTTCGATTCGCTCGACGCGCTGGAGCCGCTGGCCAAGTCCGGCAAGATCAGGATCCTGGCCGTCTCCGGTGTGCGCCGTTCCCCCACGCTGCCTGACGTGCCGACCTTCAAGGAGGCCGGGCTCGACCTCTCGGCCGCGGGCTGGAACGTGGTCTATGCCGCGGCCTCGCTTCCGGTTGCGCGCCAGCGCGCGATTGCCACGGCCATCCAGCAGGCGATGGCCGATCCGGCATTGCAGGCCCGCTTCAAGTCGGCGGAGATGGTGCCGGTGACCAGCAGCAGCGCGCAGACGGTGGCGATGCTGGCCGCCTACAAGGCGCAGTGGGCGCCCGTGGTGAAGAACTCGGGCTTCCAGCCTTAGCCCGGCGGCGCCAGCGGCTCGCTCCTGTCGGACACCGGACTGCGTTCAGTCCTGCTCGATCGGCCGCGGCCGTCCGTTCTCGTCGATTGCGACATAGGTAAAGGTCGCCTGCGTCACCTTGATGTATTCGCCCTGCGTGCGGAAGCGCTCGGCGAACACTTCGACCGTGACGGTAATGGAGGTGCGCCCGATCTTCACCAGCTTGGAGTAGAAGGACAGGATGTCGCCCAGCCGCACCGGCTGCTTGAAGATGAATTCATTGACTGCCACGGTCGCCATGCGGCCTTTGGCATGGCGCGCCGGAATCACCGAGCCGGCCAAATCGCATTGCGCCATGACCCAGCCGCCGAAGATGTCGCCGTTGGCATTGCAGTCGGCCGGCATCGGAATGACCTTGAGCACCAGGTCCATGTCGGTCGGCAGGCTTTTAAGGGGGGTGGCCGCGTTGGCGCTTGGAGAATTGGACATGGGCACAATCTGGTGAAAACTACAGCCACGATTGTCTTTCATGCGCCGCAGCGGCGAAACACTTCCACACCCATCCCACGCCGGCGCCCACGCCCCGGCGCGCAGCGACCGTTCCGATTGGGCGACGCTGCGCCGCCTGTTCCCCTACCTCTGGCGGTACAAGTGGCGCGTGCTCGCGGCGCTCTCCTTCATGGTGGGCGCCAAGGTCGCCAACGTCGGCGTGCCGGTGCTGCTGAAGAACCTGGTCGACACGATGACGCCGAAACCAGATATGGCGCAGGCGCTGCTGGTCGTGCCGATCGCCTTGCTCGTGGCCTACGGGCTACTGCGCTTCTCGACCTCGCTGTTCGGGGAGCTGCGCGAACTGGTGTTCGCCAAGGCGACCGAGGGCGCGGCGCGCAGCATTTCGCTGGAGGTGTTCAGGCACCTGCATGCGCTGAGCCTGCGCTTCCACCTGGAGCGGCAGACCGGCGGCATGACACGCGACATCGAACGCGGCACGCGCGGCGTGCATTCGCTGATCTCGATGTCGCTCTACAGCATCGTGCCGACGCTCATCGAACTGGTGCTGGTGCTGAGCATCCTTGGCGTGAAGTTCGACCAGTTGTTCGTCTGGATCACCGCGGTGGCGCTGGTCATCTACATCACCTTCACCGTGACGGTGACCGAGTGGCGCACCCAGTTCCGCAAGACGATGAACGAGCTCGACACGATGGCGCAGAGCCGCGCGGTCGATTCGCTGCTGAACTACGAGACCGTCAAGTACTTCAACAACGAGGAGTTCGAGGCGCAGCGCTACGACGCCAGCCTGGACCGCTACCGCAAGGCCGCCATCAAGAGCCAGCGCACCTTGAGCATGCTCAACACCGGCCAGCAGATGCTGATCGCGGTGAGCCTGGTGCTGATGCTGTGGCGCGCCACCTCGGGCGTGGTCGATGGGCGCATGACGCTGGGCGACCTGGTGATGGTCAACGCCTTCATGATCCAGCTCTACATCCCGATGAATTTCCTCGGCGTGATCTACCGCGAGATCAAGCAGAGCCTGACCGACCTCGACAAGATGTTCGTGCTCATGGAGAAGGACCGCGAGATCCGCGACGCGCCCGGGGCTTTGCCCCTGCAACTACTTCCTCTCCCGCAAGCGGGAGAGGGCGGGGGCGAGGGTGCTTCCCCCGACGCCACCGTCCGCTTCGAGGATGTCAGCTTCGCCTACGAACCTGCACGCCCCATCCTGCGCCACGTGAGCTTTGAAATCCCCGCAGGCAAGACGGTCGCGGTGGTCGGCCCCTCAGGCTCCGGCAAGTCGACGCTGGCCCGGCTCATGTATCGCTTCTATGACGTCGGGACCGGGTTCCCGCAAGCTTCACGCGGCGCCTCGCCCCCCGGGGGGGCTGCCACCAGCTCGGGCGGCGGCCGCATCACCATCGGCGGACAAGACATCCGCTCGGTCACGCAGGCCAGCGTGCGCCAGGCCATCGGTATCGTCCCGCAGGACACGGTGCTGTTCAACGACACCGTCGAATACAACATCGCCTACGGCCGGCCGGGCTCCACGCACGCGGAGGTCGTGGCCGCCGCGAAGGCCGCGCGCATCCACGACTTCATCGCCGCCACGCCCAAGGGCTATGCCACGCCGGTCGGCGAGCGCGGCCTCAAGCTGTCGGGCGGGGAGAAGCAGCGCGTCGCCATCGCGCGCACGCTGCTGAAGAACCCGCCGATCCTCATCTTCGACGAGGCCACGTCGGCACTGGATTCCGCCAACGAACGGGCCATCCAGGCCGAGCTGCAGAGCGCCGCGCAGAACAAGACCACGCTGGTCATCGCGCACCGTCTTTCCACCGTGGTGGACGCGCATGAAATCCTCGTGCTCGAAGGCGGCGTCATCGTCGAGCGCGGCACCCACGCGGGCCTGCTCGCGCAGGACGGCCGCTATGCCCGGATGTGGGCCATGCAACAAGTCGAAGCCACCCCCGTTCTGTAGTTTCCCCAGGAGCCGATGCCGAATGTCCGACAAGATTCCCCTGCTGGTTGCCCACACGCTCTCCAGTGAGCATCAGTCCCGCCTCGCCGAGCTGTACGACATGCGCTATGCGCCGACGGCCACCGATCGCGCTGCTGCCATCGCGGCGCGCGGCGCGGAGTTCCGCGCGGTGCTGACCATCGGCGTGCTTGGCGTGACCGCCGCCGAGATGGACGCGATGCGCCGGCTCGAACTGATCTGCTGCATGGGCGCCGGCTTCGAGCTGGTCGACGTCGATGCGGCCCGCGCGCGCGGCATCGTGGTCGCGAACGGGCAGGGCACCAACGACGACTGCGTGGCCGACCATGCCTTCGGCCTCGTCATCGCCGCGGTGCGCAACTTCCGCATGCTCGACCAGAAATGTCGCGAGGGCGTCTGGCGCTTGGCGATTCCGCAGCCACCCAACGTCTCCGGCAAGCGCCTCGGCATCCTCGGCATGGGCACCATCGGCCAGAAGATCGCCAGGCGCGCGGCCGGCTTCGACATGCCGGTCGGCTATCACAACCGCAAGCCGAAGGCGGAGTCGCCGCACCAGTACTTCAGCAACCTGAAGGCCCTGGCGGAATGGGCCGACGTGCTGGTGTGCGCCGCGCCCGGCGGGCCGGCGACGACGCACATCGTCAATGCCGAAGTGCTCGACGCACTGGGGCCGCAAGGCTTCCTCGTGAACATCGGGCGGGGCAGCGTGGTCGACACCGAGGCGTTGGCGGCGGCCTTGCGTGACGGGCGCATCGCTGGCGCCGGCCTGGACGTCTACGAGAGCGAGCCGAAGCCACCGGCGCAACTCATCGGCTTCGACAATCTCATCATCACGCCGCACCTGGCAGGCTGGTCGCCTGAGGCGACCGAGGCATCCTTCCTGCGCTTCCTCGCCAATGCGGAAGGCCACTTTGCCGGACGCGGCGTGGTGACTGCCGTTTGAAGGCCAACCCGAAGGCGCCTGCCCCGTAGCAGGTCCGCCTTCCCTGGGTTGGTACCCCTGGGCGGGCGTGCCCCGCAAAGCCTCACAGCGTGGACCGAACGGCGGGGCCGGGCCATCGGTGCATTCGCGGATGACGGCTAGCCACAGATGCTGCTAATGTGCCCCGGGGACGGTTGCAATCCGCAGTTGTTTCCGATTGCAATCAGGGAGAGCCGGGATGTCGCGTGCCGCCATTGACTTCCTCACGTACCGTGTGGACGTGTTCAGCCACCAGGCCAAGGTGCTCGCATCCGGTATCTATGAAGCGTCCTGCGGCGTGAGCTTGCGCGAACTGCGTGTGCTTCGCCTCGCCGCCCACCACCCCGGCATCACCCAAGGCGAGACGTCGGGCCAGGCGCAATTCGACAAATCAACCACTTCCAGGATCGTCAAGACGCTCGCCGAGCGCGGCCTGCTGGTGCGCGAAAGTGGCGCACAGGACGCCCGTTCGGGTCACCTGTTCCTGACGGAACACGGTCAGGACGTAGTCCAGCGCGCTGGCCGCGTGGGCCGGAAGCTGGAGAAATCCATGCTGTCCGTATTGACCGATGCGGAACTCGAATCCTTCGAGCAGTGCCTGGCCCGGCTCACCGCCAGGGTCGAGATCGACATCGACTCCGCCCCGGAACGGTTTCCGTGAATCCCCATGTCGTCAGGCACGACGACGGCGCTCGATGCGCCAATCTGGTGTCGACTTCGGGAAATTCCGGGGGTCGCCAGGTGGCATGAATGCTGCTAACGTCCAGGACAAGTTGCAGTTGGCAACTATTGCCGTTAGCAATAACAGGAGACTTGGATGTCGCGCCCTGCCATTGATTTTCTGACCTTCAGGATGGACGTCGTCAACGACCAGGCCAAGCAGATGGCTTCCGCCATCTACGAGGAGGCCTGCGACGTGAGCCTGCGCGAGCTCCGCGTGTTGCGCCTGGCGCATCGCCAACCCGGCATCACGCAGGGAGAGGTGTCCAGCAAGGCGAGGCTCGAGAAGACGCTGGTGTCCAAGCTGGTGACCTCGTTGGCGCGGCGCGAATTGCTGGTGCGCCAGATCGGCACCGAAGACGCGCGCTGGGTGCAATTGCACCTCACGGCCAGTGGCCGCGAGATCGTCAAGCAGTGCGACCGTCTCGGCCGAAAGATGGAGAAGTCGCTGCTGTCCGTGCTCAGCAGCGAAGAAGTCGAGGTGTTCGAGGCTTGCCTGGCCAAGCTGGCCGTCCAGGTCGAATCCGGATTCGATGTATCGGCACGGAAGGTGTCCCGTTGATTGTTTTTTGTCGAGTTTGCTACCTCCCTTTACCTTAGGAACTGCCAGTCATGTCTTTGAAGAAGTCCATCCTTACCTTCCTGATCGGCGGCTTGATGTCGAGCGCTGCCGGCGTTGCGCTGGCGCAGGATGCGCCCAAGGTCCTGCGCATGGTGCCGCAGTCCGACCTGAAGATCCTCGACCCGATCTGGACCACCGCCTTCGTCACGCGCAACCACGGCTACAACGTGTACGACACGCTGTTCGGCGTCGACATCAACGGCAAGGTGAGCCCGCAGATGGTCAGCGACTACAACAGCAGCGCCGACGGCAAGACCTGGACCTTCACGCTGCGCGAAGGCCTGGCCTTCCATGACGGCAAGCCCGTGACCTCGGCGGACGTGATCCAGTCGATCAAGCGCTGGGCGCAGCGCGACGCCCTGGGCCAGAAGATGATGATGGCCATGAGCAGCATGGACGCGAAGAACGACAAGACCTTCGTCCTGACCTTCAAGGAGCCCTTCGGCATGGTGGTGGAGGCGTTGGCCAAGCCCTCGGCCAACCCGCCCTTCATCATGCCCAAGGCCGTGGCCGACACGCCGGCCGACCAGCAGATCAGCAGCACCGTCGGCTCCGGCCCCTACATCTTCAAGACCGACGAATACCGCCCTGGCGAGAAGGTCGTCTACATCAAGAACACCAAGTACGTGCCGCGCAAGGAGCCGGCCTCGGGCACCGCGGGCGGCAAGGTCGTCTACGTCGATCGCCTGGAATGGGTGGTGCTGAACGATGCGCAGACGCAGGTCAATGCGCTCACCAATGGCGAGGTCGACATGCTCGAGATCTCGCCCCCGGACCAGTACGCGACGCTCAAGGCCAACCCGAAGATCGAACTCGGCAAGCAGGTGCCGTCGGCCTCGTTCGCCTTGCACCTGAACCGCATGGTGCCGCCGTTCAACAACGCCAAGATCGCGCAGGCGGCGTTCCTGGCGGTGAACCAGGAGGCGTTGCTGCGTGCGCAGATGATCAGCAAGGACCTCTACAAGCCGAACCCGTCGATCTACCCGCTGGGCTCGACCTATTGGTCGGACAAGACCTCCTACTTCACCGGCAAGCCCCAGTTCGAGAAGGCCAAGGCGCTGCTGAAGGAGGCCGGCTACAAGAACGAGCCGATCGTGCTGATGTACCCGTCCAACTTCACCTCGCTCAACAAGCTGCCGCCGGTGATGGCGGCCTTGCTGAAGCAGGCCGGCTTCAATGTCGACATGGTGTCCATGGACTGGCCGACGCTGGTGGCGCGTCGCGCCGTCAAGAAGCCGGCGGCGGAGGGCGGCTGGAACGCCTTCATCACGGCGTGGAGCGTGGCCGACAACATGAACCCGATGTTCTTCGCACCGATGACCGGCAACGGCGAGAAGGGCTGGTTCGGCTGGACCACCGACGAGCCGCTCGAAAAGCTCAAGGGCGAATTCCTGGCCGCCTCCACCGAGGAGCAACGCAAGCCGCTCGCCACCGCGATCCAGGAGCGCGTGCTCGACGCGGCGGTGTATGCGCCGATCGGCGAGTGGACCTTGTACTCGGCACTGCGCAAGGACGTGGTGACCGGCCTGGTGCCATCGCCCGTCGGTGTGTTCTGGGGTCTGAAGAAGAACTGATCCCAGCGCCATGCTCAGCTTCCTCCTGCGGCGCATCGTCGCCACGATCCCGGTGCTGGTCGTCGTCGCCCTCATCGTGTTCCTCATGACGCGGCTGGCGCCGGGCGATCCGGCGGCCAACATCGTCGGCGACAACGCCAGCGCCGAGAACCTGCAAAAGGTTCGCGAAAGCCTTGGCCTCAACGACGCGCTGCCCACGCAGTTCGCGCGCTGGAGCTGGAAGGTCGTGCAGGGGAACCTGGGTGAGTCTTTCTTCATGAAGAAGCCGGTGACCGAACTCATCGGCCAGCGCATCGAGCCCACCGTCTCCCTGGCCGGCGTCACGCTGGTGCTCACCATCCTGATCGCGGTGCCGCTGGGTGTGATCGCGGCCTGGCGGCACGGCGGCTGGCTCGATCGCGGGCTGATGGGCTTCTCCGCGCTGGGCTTCTCGATACCGGCCTTCGTGATCGGCTACGTGCTGATCTGGATCTTCGCGCTCAAGCTGCAGTGGCTGCCGGTGCAGGGCTACAACCGCATAGGGGACGGCGTCGGGCCGTGGCTGCGAAACCTGATCCTGCCGGCGATCACGTTGTCGATCATCTACGTGGCGCTGATCGCTCGCGTGACGCGTGCCGCCGTGGCCGAGGCGATGACGGAGGACTACGTGCGCACGGCGCGGGCCAAGGGCATTTCCGAGGCGCGCGTGCTCATCAAGCACGGGCTGGCGAATGCGGCGGTGCCGATCGTCACGGTGATCGGCATCGGCATCGCGCTGCTGATCGGCGGCGTGGTCGTGACCGAGTCGGTGTTCGCCATCCCGGGCCTGGGGCAGCTCACGGTCGATGCGGTGCTGTCGCGCGACTTTCCGCTGATCCAGGGCATCACGCTTTTCTTCTCGGTGATCTACGTCGCCGTCAACCTGCTCGTCGACATCAGCTACCTGGTGTTCGATCCACGCATCCGCTACTGACCGCAGGTCGAGGACACAAAGACATGACCGAGATGACTTCGGCGCTCGACGAGGCGCCCCTGCCCGTCGAAGCGGCGACCCCTTCCAGGAAGCGCCGCCCGTTGTGGAAGCGCGTGCTCGACAACTGGTCGGTGCGCATCGGCGGCTGCGTGCTGATGGTGCTCATCGTCATGGGCATCGCCGCGCCCTTGCTGGGCACCATCGACCCCGGCGCGATCGATCCCGGCAGCGCCAACCTGCTGCCCGGCACGCGTGGGGAGTTCAACAGCCTGGACGGCAATACCTTCGAGCACCTGTTCGTCATGGGCAGCGACAGCCTCGGCCGCGACATCTGGAGCCGCACGCTGTACGGTGCGCGCGTGTCGATCACGGTGGGCATCGCGGTGGCGCTGTTCACGCTGGTGTTCGGCCTCACGGTCGGCCTGCTGGCGGGCTACTTCCGCAAGCTCGACGGCATCGTCATGCGGCTCATGGACGGCGTGATGGCCATCCCCGGCATCCTCTTCGCCGTGAGCCTGGTGGCGCTGTTCGGCGGCACGCTGCCGATCGTGATCTTCGCCATTGCGGTGCCGGAGATTCCACGCATGGCGCGGCTGGTGCGGGCGGTGGTGCTGAGCGTGCGCGAGGAGCCGTATGTGGAAGCGGCCATCGCGCTCGATACGCCGACCTGGAAGATCCTCTTCAAGCACATCATGCCGAACGCCATTGCGCCGATGATCATCCAGGGAACCTACGTGTGCGCGACGGCGATCCTCGTCGAGGCCATCCTGTCCTTCCTCGGCGTCGGCCTGCCGGCCGAGATGGCGACCTGGGGGAACATCATGGCCGAGGGCCGTGCGCAGTTCAACCAGTTCCCGCACAACGTGCTGTTTCCGGGCATCTTCCTGGCGCTCACGGTGCTGTCGGTCAATGTGATGGGCGATGGGCTGCGTGACACCCTGGACCCCAAGTTCAACAAGCGCGGTGAATGAAGCCATGAATCCATCCACTTCGCCCACGCCCGTCCTCGCGGTGCGCGACCTCGCCATCTCGCTGCCGCGCGGCGCCGACCGTCCCAATGCGGTCGAGAAAATCTCCTTCGACGTGCCGCCCGGCAAGATCGTCTGCCTGCTCGGCGAGTCGGGCTCCGGCAAGTCGGTGATCGCCAACGCGATCATGGGTCTGCTGCCTTCGGGCCTGGCGCCCACGGCGGGTTCGATCAAGCTGCAAGGCAAGGAACTCGTGGGCGCGCCGCAGAACGAGTTTCGCAACCTGCGCGGCCCTTCGATGGCGATGGTGTTCCAGGAGCCGATGACCGCGCTCAACCCGGTCATGACCTGCGGCGACCAGATCGACGAGATGCTGGTGCAGCACGTGAAGATGGGCGCAGCCGAACGGCGGCAGAAGATCCTCGCGATCATGGCGCGCGTCAAGTTGCCGGAACCCGAGCGCATCTATGCCTCGTATCCGCACCAGCTGAGCGGCGGCCAGCGCCAGCGCATCGTGATCGCCATTGCATTGATCCTGAAGCCCGTGCTGCTGATCTGCGACGAGCCGACCACCGCGCTCGACGTGACCACCCAGGCCGAGATCCTCAAGCTCATCCTCGAGTTGCAAACGGAGAACGGCACCGCGGTGCTGTTCATCACGCACGACTTCGGCGTGGTGGCGGAGATCGCGGACGAGGTGGTGGTGCTGCAACTCGGCCACATGATCGAGAAGGGCGACAAGCACGAGGTGCTGACGCGTCCGCGCGAGCCCTATACCAAGATGCTGCTCGATGCGGTGCCCGAACTTGCCTCGCAGTCGCGCCTGCCCATTGCCGACGTGGAACCGCTGCTCGACGCGAAGAACATCTGCAAGACCTACGTGACCGGCTCCTGGCCGGGCAAGCGCCGCCGCGTCGATGCGGTGCGCGATGTGTCGCTGAAGGTGCGGCCGCAAGAGACCGTGGGCATCGTCGGCGAATCGGGCTCGGGCAAGTCGACGGTGGCGCGCTGCATTGCGCGGCTGATCGATCCGACCTCGGGCGACATCCATGCGAGCGGGCGATCGGTCGCGCACCTGAAGGGACGCGGCCTGTCGCCCTATCGGCGCGACGTGCAGGTGATCTTCCAGGACCCGTACCGTTCCCTGAACCCACGCCAGACGGTGGGCGATTCGATCATCGAAGGCCCGCTCAACTTCGGCGTGAGCCGCGACCAGGCCTGGAAGGAAGCCGAGGACCTGATGCACCTGGTGCGCCTCAAGCCCGAGGCGCTGCGCCGCTATCCGAGCGAGTTCTCGGGCGGCCAGCGCCAGCGCATCTCGATCGCGCGCGCACTGGCCTGCAAGCCCAAGCTGATCATCGCGGACGAAGCCGTATCGGCGCTGGACGTATCGGTGCAGGCGCAGATCCTCAGGCTGCTCGACGAGATCCAGCGCGCGACCCACATCGGCATCCTCTTCATAACCCACGACCTGCGCGTGGCCAGCCAGATCTGCGACCGCGTGATCGTCATGCATCAAGGCAAGATCGTGGAGCAGGGTGCGGTGGCGGAGGTGTTCTTCCAGCCGAAGGAGGACTACACGCGGCGACTGCTGGCGGCAGCGCCGGGCCGCGACTTCGCGTTCGCCCGAAGCTGATCCGCGCCGCAGCGAATCCAGAAAAAATCTGCCCAACCAAAAAAGGACCTGAATTGAGAGTCTTCATCGCCGGTTTCCAGCACGAAACCAACACCTTCGCCCCCACCAAGGCCGACTGGGCCGCCTTCGAAGCCGGCTCGGCCTTCCCGCCGTACCGGCGTGGCCAGGCCATCATCGACGCCTACCGCGGACTGACGCTGCCCATCAGCGGCTTCATCGACCATGCCGAGGAACGGGGCTGGTCGCTGGCGCCGTCGGCATGGGCCGGCGCGGTGCCCTCGGCGCACGTCACGCAGGACGCCTTCGAACGCATCGCCGCGGCGATCGACGAAGACCTGCTCGCGGCGCTGGCCGGTGGCCCCGTCGATGCGGTGTACCTCGACCTGCATGGCGCCGCGGTCACCGAGCACCTGGAAGACCCGGAAGGCGAACTGCTCACGCGCATCCGCGCGCGCGTGGGCGCGGCGGTGCCGATCGTGGCCAGCCTCGACCTGCATGCCAACGTGACGCGGCAGATGCTCGACGTATCCGATGCGCTGGTCGCCTACCGCACCTATCCGCACGTGGACACGGCCGACACCGGCCGGCTGGCCGCCAAGTTGCTGGAGCGCCGGTTGGCGCGCGGCAGCAAGGAGCCGATGGCGGTGCGCCGCCTCTCCTTCCTGCTCTCGCTCAACGCGCAGTGCACCATGATGGCGCCGGCCGACGGGGTGTATGAGACGCTGAAGTCGCTCGATGCGCGCCATGACTGCGTGCTGAGCTTTGCCATGGGCTTTCCGGCGGCCGACATCGCCGAATGCGGGCCGGTGGTCTGGGGCTATGGCGACGAGGCCGAGGCAGCGGTGCAGGCGCTGTTCGAGCGCGCCGACCAGCCGCGCAGCCAATGGATCCTGGACATCCTCTCGCCCGAGGCGGCGGTGTCCAAGGCAATGGCGCTGGCCGCAGACGCCAGCAAGCCCGTGGTCATTGCCGATACGCAGGACAACTCCGGCGCCGGCGGCGACAGCAACACCACCGGCATGCTGCGCGCGCTGCTCGCGCTCAAGGCCGGCGAACGCATGCCGGGCCAGGTGGCAATCGGCCTGCTGTTCGACCCCGAGGCCGCCGCTGCCGCGCATGCGGCAGGCGAGGGCGCGCAACTCGATGTGACGCTGGGCAAGTCGGTGCCGACCTGGGCCGGCCAGTTCAGCGATCCGCCGGTGCCGGTGCGCGCCGTCGTGCGCAAGCTCAGCGATGGCAAGGTCATGATGAAGGGCCCGATGGGGCGCGGCAGCAAGGTGTCGCTCGGCCCCAGCGCCTGCCTCGACGTCGATGGCGTGCTTGTCGTGGTGAGCTCGCAGAAGACACAGATGCTGGACCGCGAGTTCTTCCGCTACGTCGGCATCGAGCCCGAGGAAATGAAGATCCTCGTCAACAAGAGTTCGGTGCACTTCCGCGCCGACTTCACACCCATCGCCAGCACCATCCTCGTCGCCAAGGCCGCCGGCCCGATGGCGGTGGAGCCGGGCGACCTGCCCTGGACACGGCTGCCCGCGACGATGGCCCTGCGCCCCTGAACCGGGCCGGCGCTCCCTCTCAAGAACCACGAATCAACGCTCGACAAATCATGCCCAAGACACCGGACCATTACCTGAAGTACATGCACCAGCACGCCGCGGAGTTCATCACGGTGCGCCAGACCATCCACGAGAATCCCGAACTCGGCTTCGAGGAGCACGCCACCAGCGCGCTGGTGGCAGAGCGGCTCGGCGCCTGGGGCTATCAGGTCGAGCGCGGCCTTGGCGGTACCGGCCTGGTCGGCCAGCTGAAGCGCGGCAGCGGTTCGCGCAGCGTGGGCATCCGTGCCGACATGGACGCGCTGCCCGTCGAGGAAAAAACCGGGCTGGCCTACAGCAGCAAGCGGCCCGGCATCATGCATGCATGTGGCCACGACGGCCACACGGCGATGCTGCTCGGCGCGGCCAAGTACCTGGCGCAAGAGGGCGACTTCTCGGGCACGCTCAACCTGATCTTCCAGCCGGCCGAAGAAGGCATGGGCGGCGCGACGCGCATGATGGACGACGGGTTGTTCGAGAAGTACCCCTGCGATTCGATCTACGCCATGCACAACATGCCCGGCCGCCGCCAGGGCGACCTGGCGTTTCGCGAAGGCCCGACGATGGCGTCGTCGGACTACGCGACAGTGACGCTGTTCGGCGTGGGTGGCCATGGCGCGATGCCGCACTATGCAAAGGACCCGATCGTCGCGGCTGCCAGCATCATCATGGCGCTCCAGACCATCGTGTCGCGCAATGCCGACCCGCAGGAGACGGCGATCGTGACGGTGGGCGCGATCCATGCCGGCAAGGCGAACAACGTGATTCCGCAGACGGTCACCATGGAGATCAGCGTGCGCGCGCTGACGCGCGAGATGCGGGTGCAGATCGAGCAACGGTTGAAGGCGATCGTCATCGGACAGGCCGAGAGCTTTGGCGTGCGCGCGGAGATCGACTTCCGAAAGGGCTACGCGGTACTGGTCAACACGCCGGAGGAAACCGAATTCGCACGCAGCATCGGCCGCGCACTGGTCGGCGACGAGCATGTGGAAGCGCAAGCCAAGGCGGTGACGGGCAGCGAAGACTTCGCGTTCATGCTGGAAAAGCGTCCGGGGTCGTACCTGATGATCGGCAACGGCCGCGGCGATGAGCACGGCGCATGCATGGTGCACAACCAGGGCTACGACTTCAACGACAGCAACCTGCCGATCGGCGCGGCTTACTGGGCGTTGTTGGCTGAGACGTATCTGGTCTAGGTTCTCCCCGTTTGCGGCGGCGCCCATCGCATTTCGGGCGCTGCGCGCAGCGGGGCAATTTCAGCCGGGCAACCCCAACGCCAGCACCGGCGGCTGCAACGCCGACCATTCGCACGCGGTGTCATACGCATGCCCCAGGCGCAGCACCGCCAGGTCCGCATTCACCGGCCCCGCCAGCTGCAACCCCATCGGCAACCCCTGCGCGCCAAAGCCCGCGCGCAGGTTCAGCGTCGGCACGCCGGCCAGCGTGAAGGGCGTGACGATTTCCATCCAGTGGTGGTACGTCTTGCTGGGCACGTTGGCCACTTGTGGCGGCCAGTGCATCTCGGCATCGAAGGGGAACATCTGGGCGGTGGGGGCCACCAGGAAATCGAAGCGCTCGTACAGCCGCGCGAAGGCCCGATAGACGTTCGACCGGAACACCGAGGCCTGGTGCAGCGACGCGGCGTCGAGCTGCTTGCCCTGTTCCATCTCCCACAGCGCCTCGGGCTTGATGTGCGCGTGGTAGGCGGGGTCGGCGCCCAGCACGCTGAGCTTGCCGCTCACGATCAGTTGACGCAGGCGCAGCCAGGCGGTCCAGTTCTGTTCGCGCGGAACATCCAGCACACAGGGCTCGACCTCGCAGCCCAGCGCGCGGAAAGTCTGCAACGCGGCTTCGCACAGCTCGCGAACGCCGTCCTCGATGGGCAGGTCCGGCCAGATGCTGCCGAGCCAGCCGATGCGCAGGCCCTTCTTCACATCGCCATCCAGGTCGAGCGCGTCGGCCGAGGGCAGGGCGTCGGTCATCGACAGCGGCAGGCGGGTGTCGAAGCCGGCCTGCACGCACAGCAGGCGCGCCGTGTCTTCCACCGTGCGGCCCATCGGCCCCTCCGTGCCCAGTTGCTGGAAGAACAGTTCGTCGTCGGGTGACCCCGGCACGCGGCCGCGAGAGGGTCGCATGCCGATCACGTTGTTGAAGCCGGCCGGGTTGCGCAGCGAGCCCATCATGTCGCTGCCGTCGGCCACCGGGAGCATGCCCAGCGCCAGCGCCACTGCCGCGCCGCCGCTGCTGCCGCCGGCCGTCTTGCCCGGGTCCCAGGCATTGCGCGTGATGCCGAAGACCTGGTTGTAGGTGTGCGAGCCCAGGCCGAACTCGGGCGTGTTGGTCTTGCCGATGATGACGGCGCCGGCGGCGCGTGCGCGGGCGACATGCAGGCTGTCGGTGCGCGCCGGCGTCTTCGGCGCGAGCGGCGAGCCCATCGACGTGGGCAGTCCGATCGCGTGGCTCAGGTCTTTTACCGCGAGCGGGAAGCCGTGCATCCAGCCCATGCGCTCGCCGCGCGCGAGTTGCGCATCGCGCTCTCGGGCATCGGCCAGGCAGGCGTCTGCGTCGCGGCGCGAGACGATCGCGTTGAAGCGTGGGTTGAGGGCGTCGATGCGCGCGAGCGAGGCTTGCATGACCTCGACGCAGGACACCTCGCGGCGTGCGATGCGGCGGGAGAGCTCGGTGGCGCTGAGTTCGTTCAGTTCTGTGATTGGCATGGCACGGGCATCGTAGTCCTGTCGCAACCGGCTGCAAACCGGGCGGTTTCGGCGTTTTCCCTGCCTCCACAAGGCGTTTCAGGCCCATGCCGGAAGAACATAATCCTCCGACCTATGGAAACCAAGTGGCTGGAAGATTTCGTTAGTCTGGCTGAAACGCGCAGCTTCAGCCGCTCCGCGCAACTGCGGCATGTGACGCAGCCGGCGTTCTCGCGCCGTATCCAGGCGCTCGAAGGCTGGGCCGGCACCGACCTGGTCGACCGCACCTCCTATCCCACCAGCCTGACACCCGCGGGCCAGACGCTCTACGGCCAGGCGCTCGAAATGCTGCAGGGGCTGCAAAGCACGCGCGCCATGCTGCGCGGCCACACCGCGGCGGCGCAGGACGTCATCGAATTCGCAGTGCCGCACACGCTGGCCTTCACCTTCTTTCCGGCATGGGTCACGATGCTGCGCGAGCGCTTCGGGCCGATCAAGAGCCGGCTCATCGCGCTCAACGTGCACGACGCGGTGCTGCGCCTGGTGGAGGGCAGTTGCGACGTGCTCATCTCCTACCAGCATCCCTCGCAGCCGCTGCAGCTCGATGCCAACCGCTACGAGATGGTGAGCCTGGGCAACGAGCGGGTGTCGGCCTGGGTCAAGCCCGATGCCGATGGCGCCCCGCGCTACCGGCTGCCGGGCCGCGCCGGCCGCCCGCTGCCGTACCTCGGCTATGCGCCGGGCGCCTACCTGGGGCGCGTGGTGGACCAGTTGCTCAAGGAGTCGGGCACGGCCATCCATCTCGATCGCGTGTATGAGACCGACATGGCCGAGGGCCTCAAGGTGATGGCGCTGGAGGGCCATGGCATCGCCTTCCTGCCGGAGAGCGCGGTGCGGCGCGAGGTCAAGGCGCGCAGGCTGGTGAGCGCATTGCCGCCGGAGGTCCAGGGCCTGGATGTCACGCTGGAGATACAGGCCTACCGCGAGTTGCCCAGCGCCCCACCGGCTGCAAAGACTTCGGGTCGCGGCAAGGGCGCCGCCGCGGAGGCCGCGCCGGCTGGCAAGAGCGCGGCCGATGCTTTGTGGGCCTATCTGCGGGCCCATCCGGTGGCGGTCGCGCGCGACGGCGCGAGTTGAAGAACCTGTGAACGAATCGGCCGGGCACGCACACGTCCAATTCATTCTCAGGTTCTGAGCATCCATGTCAGCCGTGCATGACGGCCCCCGCATACGGCATTGGCGCTGGCCGGCATGCGAATCTACAGTCGCCGCACTTCTTCCAACCGAGGGCTCGCCATGGATTCCAACTTCCGCACCGAACACGACTTCCTCGGCGAAAAGCGGATTCCCGTCGCCGCCTACTGGGGCGTGCACACGGCCCGCGCGGTCGAGAACTTCGCGATCTCCGGCACCCGCATCTCGGCCATGCCCGACCTGGTGCGCGCGCTAGCCCATGTGAAGAAGGCGGCGGCGCGCGCCAACGCGGACCTGGGTGCGCTCGACCGGGATCGCGCCGGCGCGATCATCCTGGCCTGCGAGGACCTGATCGAAGGCAAGCTGCTCAACGAGTTCGTGGTCGACGTGATCCAGGGTGGCGCCGGCACCTCGACCAACATGAATGCGAACGAGGTGATCTGCAACCTCGCGCTGGAGAAGATGGGCCACGGCAAGGCCAGCTACGACGTGCTGCATCCGAACGACCATGTGAACGCGTCGCAGAGCACCAACGATGTGTATCCGACCGCGGTGCGGCTGGCGCTGTGGTTCGCCATCGGCCGGCTGCTGGTCTGCATGGCCGACCTGCGCAAGAGCTTCGAGGCCAAGGCGCTGGAATTCCGCGACATCCTGAAGATCGGCCGAACCCAGTTGCAGGACGCGGTGCCGATGACGCTGGGCCAGGAGTTCCTGACCTACGCGATCATGATCGGCGAGGACGAGGAGCGCTTGGCCGAAGCCCGCGCGCTGATCGAGGAAATCAACCTCGGCGCCACCGCCATCGGCACCGGCATCAACGCGCCGCATGGCTATGCCAACCTGGCCTGCCAGTACCTGGCCGAGCAGACCGAGGTGCCGCTGAAGCAGGCGGCCAACCTGATCGAGGCCACGCAAGACACCGGCGCCTTCGTGCAGCTTTCGGGCGTCCTCAAGCGCGTGGCCACCAAGCTCAGCAAGACCTGCAACGACCTGCGCCTGCTCTCCAGCGGCCCACAGGCCGGCTTCGGCGAGATCCGCCTGCCGGCGCGCCAGGCCGGCTCGTCGATCATGCCCGGCAAGGTCAACCCGGTGATTCCGGAGGTGATGAACCAGGTCGCCTTCGAGGTGATCGGCAACGACATCACGGTGACGATGGCGTCGGAGGCCGGCCAGCTCCAGCTCAACGCCTTCGAGCCGATCATGGGCTGGAGCCTGTTCAAGAGCATCCAGCACCTGGGCAACGCCTGCGTCACGCTGCAGAAGAATTGCGTCGAAGGCATCGAGGCCAACCGCGAGTTCCTGGCCAAGCGGGTGCGCGAGTCGGTCACGCTGGTCACGGCGCTGAACCCGATCATCGGCTACGAAAAGGCTGCGCTGATCGCCAAGACGGCGCTCAAGTCCGGCGGCGCCATCGACGAAGTGGCCGAGGCGCTGGGCATCATGACGCGCGAGCAGATGGCCGCCTTGCTCGTGCCCGAGCACCTGACGCAGCCCGTGCGATTAGTCACACCGGTGCCGCCGGCGGCGCAGCCTTCGGGCACAAAGCCTGCTTAACACTAGGTGACAATCACCTCACGCGTCGATCCTGGAGGGTGCCCCGCGCACCAAATGCGGGACACGGGTATTCCCGAAAACGTGAATGCTTAAAATTTCAGACGATTTCCACCTTTTTATTCAAGGAGCCTTCATGAAGAAACAGATTCTGGTGCTTGCCATTTCGGCATTGGCCGCTGGCGGCGCGTTCGCGGAGGAGACGCTGGCCAAGATCAAGGCCTCAGGCGTCATCACCGAAGGTGTGCGCGAATCGTCGGGCCTGTCGTACACGCTGGGCAACGGCCAGTACACGGGCTTTCACTACGACATCTGCGCCAACATCATCAAGGACCTCGAGAAGGCCGTGGGCAAGAAGCTGGAAACCAAGTACCAGCCAGTGACCTCGCAGAACCGCGTGCCGCTGGTGCAGAACGGCACCGTCGACCTCGAATGCGGCTCCACCACCAACAATGCCACGCGCGCCAAGGACGTGTCCTTTGCCGTGACCACCTACGTGGAAGAAGTGCGCATCGCGGTCAAGGCCAATTCGGGCATCAACTCGATCAAGGACCTCAACGGCAGGACCGTGGCCACCACCACCGGCACGACCTCGGTGCAGACGCTGCGCAAGAACGAACGCGCCGGCGGCATCGACTTCAAGGAACTCTATGGCAAGGACCACTCGGACAGCTTCCTGCTGCTCGAATCGGGCCGCGCCGATGCCTTCGTGATGGACGGCTCGATCCTGGCTTCCAACATCGCCAAGTCGAAGTCACCGAAGGACTTCGCGATCGTGGGTGAAGTGCTGAGCGTCGAGCCGATCGCCATCATGATCCGCAAGGACGACCCGGCGTTCAAGAAGGCCGTGGACGACAGCATCAAGGGCCAGATCAAGAGCGGCGAACTGAACAAGCTGTGGGACAAGTGGTTCCTGAAGCCGATCCCCCCGGCGAACGTCACCGTCAACCTGCCGCTGTCGGCCGCGACCAAGGACGCCTGGGCGAATCCGAACGACAAGCCGATGGAAGACTACCAGGTCAAGAAGTGATCGCACTGCGACGCTGACTTGCAGGACGCCCGCCCTTTCGGCGGGCGTCTTACTTCACAAGGGCGCTCGCCAACTTTCGACGTACAGAGGAGATTCCCGATGGGAAACTGGGCTTGGCTAACAGAGGATCCCGGGGGCAAGTACCCGACTTACTGGGAATGGATGCTGAGTGCCTGGGGCTGGACGGTGTCCGTCGCCCTGGTGGCCTTGGTGGTGGCCCTCGTGCTGGGCTCGCTGGTCGGCATCATCCGCACACTGCCCGACAACCCCTGGCTGGTTCGATTCGGCAATGCCTGGGTCGAGTTGTTTCGCAACATCCCGTTGCTGGTGCAAATCTTCCTCTGGTACCACGTGATTCCAGCCCTGGTCCCGTTCATGAAGGGCGTGCCGCCGTTCATCCTGGTGGTGCTGGCGCTGGGCTTCTTCACATCGGCGCGTATCGCAGAGCAGGTTCGCTCGGGCATCCAGGCGCTGCCCAAGGGCCAGCGCTACGCGGGCATGGCGGTGGGCTTCACCACGCCGCAGTACTACCGCTACGTGATCCTGCCGATGGCCTACCGCATCATCATGCCGCCGCTCACCAGCGAGACGATGAACATCTTCAAGAACTCGTCGGTGGCTTTCGCTGTGTCGATCTCCGAGATGACGATGTACGCCATGCAGGTCCAGGAAGAAACCTCGCGCGGTGTGGAGGTGTACCTGGCGGTGACCGTGCTCTACGTGATCTCCGCACTGACCATCAACCGGATCATGTCGTACATCGAGAGGAAGACCCGCGTGCCCGGCTTCATCGTCTCGGCCGGCGGCGGGGGACACTGATCATGATGCATCTCGACCTCTCCTTCTACAACTGGGACGTCATCAGCAGCTTCGTGCTGAAGGGCTTCTACTTCAGCGTGATGCTGACGGTGGTGGCCACGGTGGGTGGCGTGATCTTCGGCACCTTGCTCGCGCTGATGCGCCTGTCGGGCAAGAAGTGGCTGGATGCGCCGGCGGCGCTGTACGTCAACGGCATGCGCAGCATTCCGCTGGTGATGGTGATCCTGTGGTTTTTCCTGCTGATGCCGGCGTCGTTCTACGCGATCTTCGGCAAGGTGGGCGTGAACTACCGGTCCGAAATCTCCGCCGTGATCACCTTCATCGCCTTCGAGGCCGCGTACTTCAGCGAGATCATGCGTGCCGGCATCCAGTCGATTCCGCGCGGCCAGGTCCATGCGGCGCAGGCGGTGGGCATGAGCTACGGCCAGCAGATGAAGCTGGTGATCCTGCCGCAGGCGTTCCGCAACATGCTGCCCGTGCTGCTCACGCAGACCATCATCCTGTTCCAGGACACGTCGCTGGTGTATGCCATCGGCGCCTACGACCTGCTCAAGGGCTTCGAGACGGCGGGCAAGAACTTCGGGCGGCCGATCGAGGCTTACCTGCTGGCTGCCGTCGTGTACTTCATCCTTTGCTACACGCTGTCGTATTTCGTCAAGCGGCTGCACAAGAAGATCGCCATCATCAGATGATCGGAGTTAAGAAATGATTGAAATCAAGAACGTTTCTAAGTGGTATGGCCCGGTCCAGGTGCTGAACGACTGCTCGGTCAGCATCAAGCAGGGCGACGTGGTCGTGGTGTGCGGGCCGTCGGGCTCGGGCAAGTCGACGCTGATCAAGACGGTGAACGCGCTGGAGCCATTCCAGAAGGGCGAGATCACGGTCAACGGCATCGCGCTGCACGATCCCAAGACCAACCTGCCCAAGCTGCGCTCCAAGGTCGGCATGGTGTTCCAGCACTTCGAACTGTTCCCGCACCTGTCGGTGACCGAGAACCTGACGATCGCGCAGATCAAGGTGCTGGGCCGCAGCGCGGAGGAAGCCAAGACGCGCGGCCTGAAGATGCTCGACCGCGTGGGACTGATGGCGCACAAGGACAAGTTCCCTGGCCAGCTCTCCGGCGGCCAGCAGCAGCGCGTGGCGATTGCCCGTGCGCTGAGCATGGACCCGATCGTGATGCTGTTCGACGAACCCACCTCGGCGCTGGACCCGGAAATGGTCGGCGAAGTGCTCGACGTGATGGTGACGCTGGCCAAGGAAGGCATGACCATGATGGTGGTCACGCACGAGATGGGCTTCGCGCGCAAGGTCGCGAGCCGCGTGATCTTCATCGACGTGGGCGGCCGCATCCTGGAAGACTGCTCGAAGGACGAGTTCTTCAGCCATCCGGAGAACCGCCAGCCGCGGACCAAGGATTTCCTGAACAAGATCCTGGCGCATTGAGCGCGCATCCAGCCAATTCGAAGCCCCGCGACGCGGGGCTTTTTCATGGGCGGACGGGCGCGCGATGTGGCCCATCGGGAATAGTCGGAACAGCCGCGCGGTCGCCAGACGCGGCTCTTTTTCCGGCGACTGACCGCCGCGCCGGCTCAGGTCCGCTGCAGCTGCGGATGCTTCGCGAACAGCTCCGCCGCCCAGTCGACGAACGCCCGCACCTTCGGGCTCAGGTGGCGATTGGGCGGGTACACCACGTGCACCGGCAACGGATCGCGCGTCCATTCCGGCATCACCTCGACCAGCTCGCCCTTCTCGATGTGCGGCACGGCCTGGAAGCTCACGCATTGCGAGATGCCGAAGCCCGCCAGCACCGACGCCAGGTGCGCGTTGCTCTCGTTCACCGACACGCGATACGTCACCGACAGCTCGATGCGCTCATCGCCCCGGTTGAACTCGTGCGGGTAGTTGCGCCGCGAATTCGACGCGAAGAAACCGACGACGTGGTGCCGCTTCTCCAGCTCGCTTGGATGTTGCGGCATGCCGTAGCGCTGGATGTAGGCCGGCGAAGCCACCGTGACGAAGGGCATCGTGCCGATGCGGCGCGCCACCAGCGACTGGTCCTGCAACTCGCCGCCGCGGATCACGCAGTCGACGTTCTCGCCGATAAGGTCCACCGGCCGGTCGGTCACGCCCAGGTCGACCTGGATGCCGGGGTACTGGTCGCAGAAGGTCTGCAGCGCCGGAATGATGATGAGCTTGGCGGTGGACGAGCCGACGTCGACCCGCAGCCGGCCCTTGGGACTGGCCTGCGCGTTGGTCATGCTCGACTCCAGGTCGTCGAAGTCGTTCAGCAGGCGGGCGGCACGCTCGTAGTAGGCAGCGCCGTCCGGCGTGACCGTGACGCGGCGCGTGGTGCGGTTCAGGAGCTTCACCTGGACGCGCTCCTCCAGCGCCTGGATCTGCTTGGTGACCGTGCCCTTGGGCAGGTCGAGCGAATCGGCCGCGCGGGTGAAATTGCCGGCTTCGACGACGCGAACGAAGGCGCGCATCGCGTGAATGGGGTCCATGGGGTCAGCTCCTGAAACCCAGGCCAGGCGGCCGGGGGAGCGGGATTCTCACACGCAAGAAAACCCGCGATTGTTCGTCGGACGGAAACAGAGTGAGAGGTTTGGCGCTGTTTTCAAGGGCCTGGCAGCGCCTAATATCCAACCATCGCAGTTTTGTATTGACCCTTCACAGGTACGCGCCATGTCACCCCGCCCATCGTCCCAGCCAGCCAACGCAGAAGCGCCGGGCGTGGCCGAGTGCGACATGAAGATCGAACTGCCGAAGCGGGACCCGGTCAAGGTGCGCATCTATGGCACGCGCTCCGGCGTGGCCGCCTCGCCGCTGATCCTGCACTTCCATGGTGGCACCTTCGTCTGCGGCGACCTGGACGACGGGCGCATGGTGGCGCGGCTGCTGGCCGACATCGGTGCGGTGGTCGTGTCCTTCGCCTATCCGCTGGCAACGCAGAGCCCCTTTCCGGGCGCGATCGAGGTGGGCTTCGATGTGCTGGAGTGGCTCTACAAGAACCGTGTGAAGCTGGGCGGCAAGGGTGCACGGGTGTTCCTTGCCGGCGAAGAAGCCGGCGGCAACCTGGCTGCCGCGGTGGCGCTGATCGCGCGGGATCGCGGGCATCCACCGCTGGCCGGCCAGATCCTGCTGTCGCCGATGCTGGACCCTTGCGCCGGCACGCCGTCGCTGCGCAAGGCGACGGACGACGTGGCGCAGTGCAAGTGGGCGGCCGGATGGGCGAAGTACCTTGGCAAGCCGAAGGATGCGATGCATCCGTATGCGGTGCCCGGTGCGTCGTTGCGGCTCGGCCAGCTGGCGCCCACGCTGGTGCTGGTCGGGCAGGACGACGCGATGCGTGACGAGGCGCTGACGTATGCGGGCCGCTTGCGCGCGGCCGGCAATGAAGTGCAGAGCATCGTGCTGCCGCCCGCTTCGCAGTGGGCCGAGTCGCTGACGCAGGGGGCCACTGGCGAGTGCCCTTGCGCGGTGACGGTGAAGCAGCACTTCCGCGAGTTCTTCAGCGCGACGACGCCGCCCCCGGCGGATTGACCCCGACAGACGACTGAGTTGGCGCACAGCGCCAGCCGCTGCATTCCCGGCCGACGGAGACCTCGGCCTCGTTAACCAGAACAAAACGCTTTCCAGCGCCATGAGCGCTGGGTAGCCATCGCTTTCCCGAAATTGACCCAAAAGGACGAAACATCATGACCAAGCAACAAATTTCCTCCGTGGCGCGCAAGGGTCTCTGGCCGACGGTGACGGCGCTGACCGCGGCCGTGGCCCTTGCCTCGGGCGTGCTCTTCGTGGGCCTGCACACCGAAAGGGTGGATGCCAGCAACCCGCCGCCGGCGCCTCAGGCGATCCCCGTGTCGGTGGCCACTGTCGGCAATAGCGAGATCACCGAATGGGACGAGTTCTCGGGCCGGCTCGAAGCCGTCGAGCGCGTCGACGTGCGCTCGCGCGTGGCCGGCGCTGTGCAGGCCGTGCACTTCAAGGAAGGCTCGCTGGTGAAGCAGGGCGACTTGCTGATCACCATCGACCCCGCGCCCTATGCCGCCGACGTCGATCGCGCCGAAGCGCAGGTCGCAGCCGCACAGGCGCGCGTGTCGCAGGCGCAGAGCGAACAGGTGCGCGCCGCCCGGCTGTGGAATGAGCAGGCCATCGCGCAACGCGAGTTCGACGAGCGCAGCAATGGCAAGCGCGAAGCGGAGGCCAACCTGCGCGCCGCGCAGGCCGCCCTGCAGACCGCGCGGCTGAGCCTCGGCTACACGCAGGTGAAGGCGCCGGTGTCGGGCCGCATCGGCAAGATCGAAGTGACGGTGGGCAACCTCGTGGCAGCCGGCCCCGGCGCGCCGGTGCTGACCACGCTCGTATCGGTGAGCCCGATCTATGCGAGCTTCGATGCCGACGAGTCCGTGATCGTCAAGGCACTGCGGGACATGCCGGGCGGCGCGAGCGCGCGCAACCTGATCGGCCAGATTCCCGTGCAGATGGGCACGGCCGCCAGCACCGGCACACCCATCGAAGGAAAGCTGCAACTTATCGACAACCAGGTCGACGCGCGCAGCGGCACGGTGCGCGTGCGCGCCGCCTTCGACAACAAGGACGGTGCGCTGATCCCCGGCCAGTTCGCCCGCATCCGCATGGGCCAGGCCAAGAGCAGCAACGTGATGCTGGTGAGCGAACGCGCCATCGGCACCGACCAGAACAAGAAGTTCGTGATGGTGGTGAACGGCGACAACAAGACCGAGTACCGCGAAGTCACGCTCGGCGCGCCGGCCAATGGCCTGCGCGTGGTGGCCAGCGGCCTCAAGACGGGCGAGCGCGTGGTGGTGAACGGCCTGCAGCATGTGCGCCCCGGCGCGCTGGTGGCGCCGCAGACCGTGCCGATGGATGCGACGGCGCAAGCGCCGGCTGCACCGAAGCTGGCCTCGAACTCGTGAGCGTCTCGCGCGCTTCCTGAAAGAACAACATGAACCTTTCCAAGTTCTTCATCGACCGGCCGATCTTTGCGGGCGTGCTGTCGGTGCTGATGCTCATCGCCGGCCTGATCGCGCTGCGCAACCTGCCGATCTCCGAATACCCGGAAGTCGCGCCGCCCTCGGTCGTGGTGCGCGCGCAATACCCGGGTGCGAATCCGAAGGTGATTGCGGAGACCGTGGCATCGCCGCTGGAGGAATCGATCAATGGGGTCGAAGGCATGCTCTACATGGGCAGCCAGGCGACCACGGACGGCGTGATGACGCTGACGGTGACCTTCCAGCTCGGCACCGATCCGGACAAGGCGCAGCAGCTCGTGCAGAACCGCGTTTCGCAAGCCGAGCCGCGCCTGCCGGAAGAAGTGCGCCGCCTCGGCATCACGACCGTGAAGAGCGCGCCCGACCTGACGATGGTGGTGCACCTCGTCTCGCCCAATGACCGCTACGACATCAACTACCTGCGCAACTACGCGGTGCTGAACGTGAAGGACCGCCTTGCGCGCATCCAGGGCGTGGGGCAGGTGCAGATCTTCGGCGGCGGCGAGTATTCGATGCGCGTGTGGCTCGACCCGCAGAAGGTCGCGCAGCGCGGCCTCTCGGCCAGCGACGTGGTCGCCGCGATCCGCAGCCAGAACATCCAGGCCGCGGCTGGCGTGGTCGGCGCATCGCCGGGGCTCAACGGTGTCGACATGCAGTTGTCGATCAACGCGCAAGGCCGCCTGCAGAACGAGGAAGAGTTCGGCGACATCATCGTGAAGACCGGTGCCGATGGCGCGGTCACGCGGCTGCGCGACATCGGCCGGCTCGAACTGGGCGCGGCCGACTATTCGCTGCGCTCGCTGCTGAACAACGACGCTGCGGTCGGCATGGGCGTGTTCCAGGCGCCGGGCTCGAATGCGCTCGACATCTCGGCCAACGTGCGCAAGACCATGGCCGAGTTGGCCAAGAACATGCCCGAAGGCGTGGAGTACCGCATTGCCTACGACCCGACGCAGTTCGTGCGCGCATCGATCGAATCGGTGCTGCACACGCTGCTCGAAGCCATCGCGCTGGTGGTGCTGGTGGTGATCCTGTTCCTGCAGACGTGGCGTGCGTCGATCATCCCGCTGCTGGCCGTGCCGATCTCGGTGATCGGGACATTCGCGGTGCTGCATGTGCTGGGCTTCTCGATCAACGCGCTGAGCCTGTTCGGGCTGGTGCTGGCGATCGGCATCGTGGTGGACGACGCGATCGTGGTGGTGGAGAACGTCGAGCGCAACATCGAGGCGGGGCTGACGCCGCGCGAGGCGACATACCGTGCGATGAAGGAAGTGTCCGGGCCGATCATCGCGATTGCGCTGGTGCTGGTCGCGGTGTTCGTGCCGCTGGCTTTCATCAGCGGTTTGACGGGCCAGTTCTACCGGCAGTTCGCGGTCACCATCGCGATCTCGACGGTGATCTCGGCGATCAATTCGCTGACGCTGTCACCCGCGCTAGCGGCGTTGTTGCTGCGCGGCCATGACCAGCCGAAGGACGCGTTGACGCGCGGCATGGACCGTGTGTTCGGCTGGCTGTTCCGCGGCTTCAACAAGCTCTTTCATCGCGGCTCGGAGGCCTACGGCACCGGCGTGAAGGGTGTGATCTCGCGCAAGACGATCATGCTCGTGGTCTACCTCGCGCTGGTCGGCGTGACCTTCGGCCTGTTCAAGGCCGTGCCCAGCGGCTTCGTGCCGGCGCAGGACAAGCAGTACCTGATCGGATTTGCGCAACTGCCCGACGGCGCCACGCTGGACCGCACCGAGGACGTGATCCATCGCATGGGCGACATCATGAAGAAGAACCCGAACGTGCAGGACGCGATCGCGTTCCCGGGCCTGTCGATCAACGGCTTCACCAACAGCTCGAACTCCGGCATCGTGTTCGCGACGCTGAAGCCCTTCGACGAACGCAAGCGTGTCGACCAGAGCGGCGGCGCCATCGCGGGCCAGTTGAACCAGCAGTTCGCCGGCATCCAGGACGCATTCATCGTGATGTTCCCGCCGCCGCCGGTGGCGGGCCTGGGCACCACAGGCGGCTTCAAGCTGCAGCTGGAAGACCGCGCCTCGCTCGGCTACGACCAGATGGACGCGGCGGTGAAGGCCTTCATGGCCAAGGCGCAGAAGGCGCCCGAACTGGCCGGCCTGTTCACGAGCTGGCAGGTCAACGTGCCGCAGCTCTATGCCGACATCGACCGCACCAAGGCGCGGCAGCTCGGCGTGCCGGTGACGGACATCTTCGACACGATGCAGATCTATCTCGGCAGCCTCTACGCCAATGACTTCAACAAGTTCGGCCGCACCTATAGCGTGCGCGTGCAGGCCGATGCGCCGTACCGCGCGCGCGCCGAGGACGTGGGGCTGCTGAAGGTGCGCTCCAACGCGGGCGAGATGGTGCCGCTGTCGGCGCTGATGAAGGTGTCGTCCAGCTTCGGCCCGGAGCGTGCCATGCGCTACAACGGCTACCTCGCGGCCGACATCAACGGTGGGCCGGCCCCAGGCTATTCCTCGGGCCAGGCGCAGGACGCGATCGAACGCATCGCGGCCGAGACGCTGCCCAAGGGCATCGGCTTCGAATGGACCGAGCTGACCTACCAGGAGATCCTGGCCGGCAACTCCGCGTTCCTCGTGTTCCCGCTGGCGATCCTGCTGGTGTTCCTGGTGCTGGCTGCGCAGTATGAAAGCCTGACGCTGCCGATCGCGATCATCCTGATCGTGCCGATGGGCCTGCTCGCCGCGATGACCGGCGTCTGGATATCGGGGGGTGACAACAACGTGTTCACGCAGATCGGGCTGATCGTGCTGGTCGGGCTGAGTGCGAAGAACGCGATCCTGATCGTGGAGTTCGCGCGGGAACTGGAGTTTGCCGGGCGAACGCCGATACAGGCCGCGATCGAGGCAAGCCGGCTGCGCCTGCGGCCCATCCTGATGACGTCGCTGGCCTTCGTGATGGGGGTGCTGCCGCTGGTGCTCGCGACCGGCGCCGGCGCCGAGATGCGCAGCGCAATGGGCGTCGCGGTGTTCGCCGGGATGATCGGCGTGACGGCCTTCGGCCTGTTCCTGACACCGGTGTTCTACGTGGTGCTGCGCAAGCTGACGGGCAACAAGCCGCTCAAGCTGCATGGCGAGGTGCCGCATCTCGAAGCGTTCAAGACGGGCGCCGGGGGTGGCGCGCAGCATGCACAGCCGGCGGCGCCGCACCAGTCGCATGAATGAACGAACGAACGAGTGAATGAGGCAGGAGTTCCAACCATGACAACGAACCGTATTTCTTCCACCCTTCGCGGTGCATTGCTGCCGCTGGTTGCTGCCCTCGTGCTGGCCGGTTGCGCTTCGACTGCGGACTTGTCGTCGGGCGTCACGACGCCGGCACAGTTCAAGGAGCAGGTGACCGCCACTGCCTCAAGTGCTCCCGCGCAAACCGACGGCACCTGGTGGCGCGTCTTCAACGACAGCGAACTCAACGCCCTGGTCGAGCGCGCGGCCATCGCCAACACCAGCGTGCAGCAGGCGGCGGCACGCCTGGCCGAGGCGCGCGCCCTCGCGCGTTCGGTCGATGCCGATCGCTCGGTGCAAGTCGGCCTCGGCGCGGGCGGCATCCGGGGCGCCGGCCTGGACCGCGGCGACGGCAGCAAGCGGGCGGCGACGCTGATCACCGCCGGCGCGACGGTGTCCTACGAAGTGGACCTGTTCGGCCGCCTCTCGGGTGCCAGCAACGCCGCCGCGCTCGACGCGCAATCGCGCGAAGCCTTGCTGAACAGCGCGCGCCTGCTGGTCCAGGCTGAAGTGGCGCAGAGCTACCTTGCACTGCGTGCGCTCGACGCCGAACGCGCCATCGTGCGCGACACGGTCGAGGCCTACCGCGGCACGCTGAGCGTGACCCAGAGCCGCTACCGTGCCGGCGACCTGGCCGAACTCGACGTGGTGCGCGTGCAGACCGAACTGGCGTCGAACGAATCCGACGCGCTGGCGCTGGATCGCCAGCGCGCGCAACTCGAACATGCGCTCGCGGTGCTCACCGGCGCACTGCCTTCGGAGTTCAGCGTTGGCACCGTCGAATGGACGACTGCCCTGCCGTCGATTCCCGCGGGACTTCCTTCGACCATGCTCGAACGCCGGCCGGACATCGCCGCCGCGCAGAGAACCGCGGAAGCCGCGCAGGCACGCGTCGGCGTTGCAAAGGCGGCATGGTTCCCCACCTTCGCTTTGACAGGCGCCGGTGGATACGCGTCGACGGACCTCGGCGACCTGTTGCAGTGGTCGGCCCGATCGTGGGGCATCGGTGCGCTGGCGTCGTTGCCGCTGTTCGACGGCGGCCGGCGCGAAGCCGGCGTGAAGGGCGCATCGGCCCAGCTCGACGGGGCGCTGGTGAGCTATCGCGAGCAGGTGCTGGTCGCGTTCCGGGAAGTGGAAGACCAGCTCGCGGCGCTGCGACTGCTCGACGAGCAGTCGGTGGTGCAGGCCCGCGCCGTGGCATCGGCCCGCCGTGCGACCGTGCTGAGCGATGCGCGCTACCGCAATGGCTACGTCAGCCAACTCGACCTGCTCGATGCGCGTCGCAGCGAACTGCAGAACCGCCGCCAGCAACTGCAGGTGAAGTCGGCGCAATACCAGGCGACGGTCGCGCTGATCCGCTCGCTGGGCGGTGGCTGGGACGCACCGGCGGTGGTCGGCGAGGCGGCGGGGAGAACCGGCGCCGTTGTCGTGCAGTAAATCTGCTGCCACACGCGAGAAGTACATTGCCTCGCCAATGCAGTGGAGGTTGGCAGGCAATGTTGACAATTCGATGCGCTACCATGCCCCCGGCGCGCGCAAAGCGCGTCAAGGGAGGGTAGTCAAGAGCGCGCCGACATGCGTCGAGCCAAAGCGCAGCTGCCCGTGGATTCCATATCACGACGGCAGCCATGTCAGATCTATCTTCGCCCCCGTTCATGCCGGCCCCCGGCTCCCAGGTCTGGGAGATCAGCGGGCTGAATGTCGCGGTGCTTTCGCAGCATGCGCGGCTCATCACGCTCACCGTGCCCGAGGCGGCCAAGGTCGCCAATGACTCGATCGTGGTCGAGCGCTTCACCGGGCTTGAGTCGGTCAACAGCCTCTTCGACTTCACCGTCGACGTGCTGGCGACCTCCGGTGTGTTCGATCCGGTTCAACTGATTGGCGAGGAGGTGACCCTGCGCCTGCTGCTGGCCGACGGCAGCACGCGCGCCTGGCACGGCCAACTGATCGGCGTCGATGCGCTGGGCGGCGATGGCGGTGTCGAACGCTATCGCTTCCACCTGCAACCCTGGCTCGCCCAACTCGGCCTGCGTCGCGACTCCTTCGTCTACGCCAACAAGAGCGTGCGCGAGATCGTCAGCGAAGTCTTCGCGGACTATCCCGTCGCCAACTTCAGCTTCTCGGTGCTGCGGGAGCTGCCGGTGCTGCCGACCTGCACGCAGTACCGCGAATCCGACCTGGCCTTCGTGCGGCGCCTGCTCGCCCAGGCGAGCCTGAGCTTTCGGTTCGAGCACGAGCAGACCGAACGCTCGTCCTCCAGCACCGAAGTCTCCCCGTCGCGCCATCGCCTGGTCATCTTCGACGCGCATGCGAAGTTGCCGGATTGCCCTCTGTCTCCCATCCGCTTCCACGGCGTGCGCGCCACCGAAGTCAGCGACAGCATCACCCACTGGTCCGCCAAGCGCCAGATGGCCCCCAACAGCATCACCCGCAGCGCCTGGCGCACCGACACCCTGCATGCGCCGGCCGGCCAGAGCAGCACGAACCTGGACCTCGGCGACATCCCCGTCCTGGAGAACCACGACGGCGCCGGCGCCCACCGCTACGCCACGGGCGACGCCGCCCACCAACTCGCCGAGGCGCTGCTGCTCGCCCACGAATCGCGCATCAAGCGCTACCAGGGCCAAGGCAGCGTGCGCGTGCTCGCCGCCGGGCAGCGCTTCAAGCTCAGCCAGCACGACCGCTACGGCGTCGATGGCGACCAGCAGGAGTTCACCTGCCTGGCTGTTCGCCATGAAGCGGCCAACAACCTCGGCACGCAAGCCGCCGACATCCTCGAAGCCACCGACATCGAGAAGGGCAGCTACCGCAACACCTTCGAGGCCCACCCCGGCGAAGCAAAGATCGCTCCGGTCTTGATCCAGAAGCCCACCGCCCCGGAGTCGATGATCGCCATCGTGGTCGGCGGCAGCGACGACGACCCGAACACGGCTGTCCACACCCAGCGCGACCACAGGGTGCAAGTCAGGTTCGCCTGGCAGGCGCAACGCCAGAGCGAGGCGGACTACCTGCGCCAGTACAACCGGCAGGGCACCTTGGTGCAGGCCGGTCGCCATGTGAGTACTGCTGCCTCTGTCTGGGTCCAAGTCGCAACATCCCTGGCCGGCCCCAACTGGGGCCACCATCATCTGCCGAGGAAGGGCACTGAAGTCCTGCTGGTCTTCATCGAAGGCGACATCGACCGGCCGGTGATTGCGCATCAACTCTTCAATGCGCAGGACCTGCCGCCGTGGTCGGCCGGGGTCGACTCAAGCGCGAACCACCCCGGGGTGCTCTCGGGCTGGCACAGCAGGAGCCTGGATGGGTCGGGCTTCAACCAGTGGATGACGGATGACGCGCCAGGACAGGTTCGCACCCGGCTGGCCAGTTCCAATGCAGCGAGCCAGTTGAACCTGGGGCACCTGAACGCGCAGGCGCCTGAATCGGCCAGTCGCGGCACCTGGCGTGGCACGGGTGCTGAACTGCGCTCGGACGCGTGGGTGGCGGTGCGGGCGGGCGAAGGTTTCCTGATCTCCACGGTGGCGCAGAACCGGGGTCAGGGCACTACGCAGGACACGACCAGCGCGAGAGGGCAACTCGAAGCGGGCAAGCAGGCGGCGGAGCGACTCTCGGATGCGGCCAGCGGTGCCGAAGCACTGGCGCTGAAAGCCAACGACAGGCTGCAACCGCTGCTGGACGACCTCGATCCGGAGAAGAACGGCCACTACCCAGACACCGTCAACGGCCAGAGCGCCAAAAGCCCCGACGGCGGCGGTGTCGACAGCCGGGAAGACAAGCACCCAGTCCCGGCCTTCGCCCGGCCCCTGATGGTGCTGGACGCCAACACGAGCCTGAACCTCGCCACCCCGGCGAGCAGCATCATCTACGCAGGCGATGCCATCCACTGGACATCTCAACAACAAGCCCATCTGGCCGCAGGCAAAACGGTGAGCCTTGCAGCGGCCAAGAGCGTGGGCCTATTTGCAGCCGAGGGCGGCATCCAGGTCATCGCGCAGGACGGCCCGGTTTCGATCCAGGCCCACACCGACGAGCTGGAATGGCTGTCCAAGGAGGGCTTCACCGTCACAAGCAGCACCGACGAGATCCACGTGCTGGCCAAGGAGAAGATCACGCTGAAGGGCGGGCAGACCAGCATCACGCTGGATGGGGCCAACATCATCCTGAAGATGCCGGGGCTGCTTGATGTGAAGGGGACGAGCAAGGCGTTTGTGGGGCCGGACAAAAGCTATACGACCCTTCAGAAGTTGCCAGGGAATCTCAGTGAGGCGAGCTACGAAGAATCCTTTCGTTTCTTGAATTCGACCTCAGGGCGCCCGGAAAAAGGAGTTCGATATTTCATTGAACTTGATGATGGTGATTTCATGCACGGATTTACTGATGAAAATGGCATGACAGACAAAATCGCATCAGAAAAAAAGTTAAATGCTCGCGTATTCTGGAGTATTGAGGCGTTGAGGCGGGTTAGAAAAATATCGGGAGGCTAGGATGGATTCTCAATCAAAAAGTGCTACTTCAACGCTACACAGGCCGAGCGCCGCGACCAAAGACGTCGCACTGATGTTGGTTGAGCGCTCTGGAAGATATCGAATTGGCGAGCCTCAGCGTCCCTTCATTAAACATGACAATGGGTTTCTGGATGTTTATTCGCATCAGGAGCCAACCCTCGCGGATAGATATTCGCTGGAGGTATGGAAGGCTAAATTGGACGTCGCAGAAATAACTCGCCCCGAATGGGTTGATGCAACCGCTGCGTATCGTTGGTTTTTACACGGAAAGGGGAAGGACCGCCATTTTGAATACGACCGGTATGTTAAAGACGACCCCAATGGGAAGATTGGTTTGGAAAATATCATAGCGGATGCGGTTCTTCATATTCAAGTAATAGGGCGCAATAGAGAGGAATTCAGCGTAACGAGCGACCAATATGCTGTTGGCGCCTTCGGGCAAAGCCCCACGTTGCCCTATCCCGCAACGACCAACTGGCAAAGAGCACTAGGTGCCCACATTGTGTGGATTTCTGCCAAAGTTCTTGTTGAACTAAATTCGAAGCTTGATTTGGTCTACGACGCGGATCTCACTTTTCATGTTGAAGATAAGTTCAACTTTAATCCGGGCGGAAAAGATATCGCTACGAAAACAGACGACGCGGAGAACGGAAGATTTGAGATCACCGGTCTAGCTCATCAGTATATGAACATTGCAATTATGACCAGAAATGTTCGATGGGTTGGTGGCGCTTCAACTTGGGAGGTGAAAGGTGAAAAATATAGAAAGTCGAATAGATAATTGTTTCTCCGTGAGTGGTTGTACTCTTGGTAGGATGCTAATGTTCTTGGTGATTTTCCTTTGCTACGGGTGCAGCATGAACGAGCCGGAATTTATCGATAAACAGGAAGATCTAAAAAAATATGTCGACCTGAAGGTAGATGCAAAATCTATTAAATGGAAGATCCTTTCGCTTCCGGAGAGTTCGGGCGGATTTGACGTTCCGGGTCGCACGGACTACCTCAGCTTGATCGTGGTCATCGAATCAAACGAAATGGAAATAAAAAAGTTACAATCTCGAGCAGTTCCAAAAACCACGCGACTTATTCCGGTTCCTGCCGCATTTTTAAAAAATTGGCTGCCAAGGTTGGCTGTCGACGCGTTTTCTGGGAGGAATTTTGCGGGCAAAGTAACCGAAATTAATGAATTTGCAAGCCTGAAAGATGAAGCCTTCGATGCGATTGCGATTTCAGGTGGTTCTCAAATCGTGTTGTACGTTGGTTACGTTGTGCCAAATTGAGACGAAGCTCGGTAGCAACACGCGTTACGCAAAGTTTTTCGACGCGACATCGTGGGCCGGGTGCGTGTGGCGCGGGTACGGAAGATGTTTTGCGGTCGGTTCAAGTTCCGGACCGATCGCTACGCGCGATGAGCGCGATTCGCTGCTGCTACAGCGTTGCTTGCGGATGCTGGCGTTCAACGACGACACCGGAGGGACGTTGCGATCACGCCTGGCCCAAAGCGATCCAACGCATCTCACGTTGACTTGGCTGGACCATCCGAGGTATGGGAACGCCCCCCGCGGATCGACAGTGTGCGCCGGGGCAAGTTCGACCTGAGATAGCGCGACGCCAGCTTCCGATACCCGATTTAGACCTGAAGGCGGGGCGTGTGGGCTCCGGAGCCGGATTTCCGGCTGAACACTTGATGGTGATAAAGCCCCAGCACAGGGCTTCTTCGCCGCAAGCTGTTACTGCTTCCTCGAAGCAATCGCCTTCTCGGCCTTGTTGACCAGATCTGCCCCCACGGTCCCCTTCCACTTCGCATAGACCGGCCGGGTCGCCTTCACGAACGCCTCGCGCTCCGCGGGCGTCAGCTGCGTCACCGTCACCCCCATCCCCTCGATTTCCTTCAGAAGCGGCTTGCCGGGTTCGATCAGCCCCTTGCGCGCAATCGCGATCTCCTGCTTCCCGGCATCAATCGCAGCCTGCCGCACGATTGCCTGGTCCGCCGGTGTCCACGACGCCCAGATCTCCTTGTTGACCACGAAAATCAGCGGGTCGGCGACGTTGCCCCAGGTGGTCATGAACTTCTGGCCCACGTTCTGCATCTTCAGCACGGTGAACAGGAACAGCGGGTTCTCCTGCCCATCGACCGCGCCGCTGGCCAATGCCGGTTGCGCATCGGCCCAGCTCATCTGCGTGGGGTTGGCGCCCAGCGCGGTGAACATGTCGGCGAACAGGGGCGAGCCGACCACGCGGATCTTCATGCCCTTCAGGTCATCGGGCGACTTGATCGGCTTCTTCGAGTTGGTGACTTCGCGGTACCCGTTCTCGCCCCACGCGAGCGGCACCACGCCTGCCTTGTCGATGGTCGCGAAGATTTCCTTGCCGACTTCGCCTTGCGTCAGCGCATCGATCGCCGCGTAGTCCGGCATCAGGAACGGCAGCGAGAACAAGTTGAGCTGCTTCACCTGCGGCGACCAGTTGATGGTCGAGCCGACGGCCATGTCGATCACGCCCTGGCGCAGCGCGCTGAACTCGCGCGTCTGGTCGCCCTGGATCAGCGACACGCCGGGATACAGCTTGATGTTGATGCGGCCTTGCGTCCGTTCCTTCACCAGGTCCGCCCAGATCTTGCCGGCCTGGCCCCACGCCGTCGGCGGCGCCAGCACGAGCGACAGCTTGTATTCGGGCTTGTAGGCGGTTTGCGCGGGCACCGCGACTGAGAAGGTGGCGAGTGCGGTGGCCATGGCGGCAAGGCCGAGCAGCGAACGGCGGAACTTCATGTGGACTGTCTCCTGAGGAAAAAAATCAATACCCGAGTTTGGCGGGCAGCCAGAGCGCGAGTTGCGGCCAGGCGATCACGGCCACCATCACGAGGAACATCGCGAACAGCATCCAGCCGACCCAACGGACCGTGTCTTCCATGCGCACGTTGGCGATGCGGCACGACACCATCAGGTTCACGGCCAGCGGCGGTGTGAACTGGCCCAGCGCCACCTTCAGCGTGAGGATCACGCCGAACCACACCGGATCCCATTTGTAGAACTGCACGATCGGCCACAGGAGCGGCACGAAGATCAGGAAGATCGAGACGCCATCGAGGAACATGCCGACAGTGATCAGCAACACGATCAACAACGACAGCACGCCGTATTCGCCGAGGCCCGAATTGGTGATGGCCTTGGCAACGGGGTCGATCACGCCGAGCGTCGAGAGCGAGTACGCAAAGATGCCCGCAAGCGACACCACCAGCAGGATCACCGCCGACAGTTCGCCGGACTCGCGCAGGATCACGAACAGGTCCTTCACCTTGATCGTGCGGTAGATCACCATGCCCACGAACAGGCCGTAGAACACTGCGACCACGGCCGCTTCGGTCGGCGTGAACCAGCCGGCGCGCATGCCGCCGAGGATCAGCACCGGCGCGGCCAGGCCCCAGGCGGCTTCGCCCAGGCTCTTCCAGAACGGGGGACGCGGCAGCGTCGCTTCCAGTGCGCCCATCTTGTTGGCGCGCGCCATCCACACCGCCGGAATGATCAGCGCGAGTCCGGCCAGGATGCCGGGGATCATTCCGGCCGCGAACAGCGCTGGCACCGACGCGGTCGGCACCATCACCGAGTACACGATGAAGGCCACAGAGGGCGGAATGAGGATGTCGGTCGCGGCCGCGGCGCCGACCACGCTGGCCGAGAACGCAGGCGGGTAGCCGGCGCGCGACATCGCGGCGATCATCACCGCGCCGACAGCCGCCGCGTTGGCCGGCCCCGAGCCCGAGATGCCGCCCAGGAACATCGCCACCAGGATCGCCACCAGCGGCAGCATGCCCGGCCCGCGCCCGACGATGGCAATCGCGAAGTTCACGAGCCGCAGCGCCACGCCCGAGCGGTCGAAGATCGAGCCGACCAGCACGAACATCGGGATCGCCAGCAGCGGGTACTTGCCCAGGCCCGCATAGAAGTTCTGCGGCACGGCCAGCAGGCCGAACCATTGCGCGTCCCCGTTGGCCAGCGCGATGCACGCCGCACCGGCCAACCCGAGCGCCGCGCCGATCGGCACGCCGACGAGCATCATCACGACGAAGGCGACGAAGAGCAGGGTTGCGATCATTCAGCTTCCTTGCTGTCGCGGCGACCCCGGCGCACGAACAGCCCGCAGGCCCGCAGCGCAATCGCCGTCGACACGATCGGCAGCCAGATCGAATACCACCATTGCGGCACGCCGATCCCGGGCGAGGTCTCCTCGAACTTGTAGTCGTCCCACACCATCCGCAGGCTCAGCCCGGCGATCAGGAAGAACAGCGCCGCGACCATCACCGCGCCGAACTGCGACAGCCGCTTGCGCCGCGCCATCGAGCCGCTCTCGGAAAAGTACTCGATGCGGATGTGCCGGTCGCGCGCTACTGCGGCCGAGCCGGCCACCATCGCCAGCAGGATCATCAGGAACACCGAGAACTCCTCGGTCCAGGCAAAAGAGGAGTCGGTGAAATAGCGCACCACCACGTTCGCGAAGGTGATGCAGGCCAGCAGGCCCATGATGATCACGGTGGCCCAATCCTCGATGGCCAGCGGCACCTTGACCGGTTCGTCGGCGGATTCGATATCGGGGGGCAGGGGACTCGCGGCGTCCAGTACGGGGCCGGATTCGGTGGGAGAAGACATTGGGGGAATGGGAAGGGGACCGCGCCCGCCAGTCGGGCATGTTGGCGCGCCGAATGCTAACTGCAGTGAAATTTCAGGCCCATAGGGCTTACCTTGACCGGCCCTGCCGCCCTGCCGCCCTGTCGCGTCTATGTCAACTTGCCGACTTCCTGCTCCCAGTGACGCCCGTCGAAGGGCACGATCTCTGGCGATTCGGCTTGCAGGTCATAGTCGTCCAGGCAGCGCACGTTCACCGTGTAGAGCTCGGGCGCGGCGCGCGGGCGCGTGAAGGTTTGGATGCCGCACACGGTGCAGAAGTGGTGCTTGGCGACGCGCGTGCCGAACTGGTAGGTGCCGAGCGTCTCGTCGCCGCCGAGCAGCCGGAAATTCTCGGGCGCCACGCGGTGGTGCAGGATGCCTTTCTTCGTACAGACCGAGCAGTTGCACTGCGTGACGCGATCGATCACGGTGTCGATCTCGAAACGGATGGCGCCGCAATGGCAGCTTCCTTGATAGGTGGGCATCGGCTGATGCTACGTCGCGGCGCCGCGCGATGCGATGGGATCGGGTGGGAGAATTGCCCCATGACCCGCCCCGCAGACACCCTCACCATCACCCGTCCCGACGACTGGCACCTGCACGTGCGCGACGGCGCCGCGCTCGAAGCGGTCGTGCCGCATTCGGCCCGCCAGTTCGGCCGCGCGCTGATCATGCCCAACCTGCGCCCGCCCGTGACCACCGCGCAGCAGGCCATGGATTACCGCGAGCGCATCCTCGCCGCGGTGCCGGCCGGCGCGAAGTTCGAGCCCGTGATGTCGCTCTACCTCACCGACAAGCTGCCGCCGGAAGAGATCGCACTTGCAGCCGAGGCCGGCGTGCGCGCACTCAAGCTCTACCCGGCCGGCGCCACCACCAACAGCGATGCCGGCGTGACCGACATCCGCAAGACCTACAAGACGCTGGAGGCGATGCAGAAGCACGGCCTGCTGCTGCTGATCCACGGCGAAGTGACCGACCCGTCCATCGACCTGTTCGACCGCGAAGCCGCTTTCGTCGATCGCGTGATGATCCCGCTGCGCCGCGACTTCCCCGAACTCAAGATCGTGTTCGAGCACCTGACCACGAAGGAGGGCGCGCACTACGTGCGAGACGCCGGCAAGTTCACGGCCGCCACCATCACCGCGCACCACCTGCTCTACAACCGCAACGCCATCTTCACCGGCGGCATCTGCCCGCACTACTACTGCCTGCCGGTGCTCAAGCGCGAGACGCATCGCGTGGCCTTGGTCGAAGCAGCCACCAGCGGCAGCGACCGCTTCTTCCTCGGCACCGACAGCGCCCCGCATGCCGCGCACCTGAAGGAGCATGCGCTCGGCTGCGCAGGCTGCTACACCGCACTGACCGCGATCGAGTTGTATGCCGAGGCCTTCGACAATGTCGACGCCCTCGACAAGCTCGAAGGCTTCGCCAGCTTCCACGGCCCCGACTTCTACGGCCTGCCTCGCCACGCCGACACCATCACGCTGAAGCGCGAAACGTGGACCGTGCCCGAAACCGTCCCCTATGGCGACGCCACGCTGAAGCCTTTGCGCGGCGGCGAAACACTGAACTGGAAACTCACATGAACGACATGCCCAAGGTGATGCTCCTCATCGACGCCGACAACGTCTCGGCCGACGTGATGGAGCAGGCGGTGCACAAGGTGCTGGCCGAGCACGGCCACCTGCACGTGCGGCGTGCCTATTGCACCGCTGAAGTCGCCTTGAAGCATCAGTTGGTGTTCAAGCGCCTTGGCGTGCGGCCGATGGTGAACCTCGCCGCAGGCAAGAACAGCACCGACATCGCGCTTGCCGTCGACGCGATGGACCTGGCCGTCAGCGAGCGGCCACAGGTCGTGTACCTGGTGTCGTCGGATTCCGATTTCGCGCCGCTCGTGATCCGCCTGCGCGAGAAGGGCTGCCGCGTCTGTGGCATCGGCCAGCAGGGCAAGACGGGCGACGAGACCACCACGGCCTATGACGAGTTCACGGATCTGCAGCACCACGGCAAGGGCGATCGCCCGGCCGCCGCCGCAGCGCCATCGATGCCCGCCGCGCGCACCGCGGGTCGCAAGACCGCGGCGAAGGCCGCGAAAAGTGGCGCTGCGAGTGACAGCCCGGCAAAGACGCCGCGCGCCAAGGCCGCTCCTGCCTCAAAGAAGGCCAAGACTGCAGCGAAGAAAAGCGCCAAGGCATCGGCCGCATCCGAAGCCGCCGAATTCATACTCCAGGCTGTGCCCGCCTTGCGCGGTGGCAACGAGGTCGCGCTGAACGACATCGCCCAGGCCCTGCGCGCGGCCAAGCTGCTCGGCAAGCGCGCCAGTTCCATCAAGCTGTTCGAGCAACTGCCCGCGGAATTCGCCGTGCTGCAGCACCCGGACCGCATCCGCTGGATCGGCACGCCCGCACCCTGAGCGTGTGGCCCCCGTCGACTGGTCCCGAGAGTGGCTGACGCCGTGGCACGTGCCGGGCGAATCGCTGGAACTCGCTGCCAGGCGCACGTCGACCGCAGCGGCATTGCTGCAAGCAGCGCCGCCCGGCCTGCCGCGCTTCGTGCCGCACGACCATCTGCCCACCGGCGAAGCCTACGAAGCCTTCATCCACCGCACCGGCACCGTGCCCACGCGCGACAACCTTCATGACTTCTTCAACGGCCTCGTCTGGTTGAACGCCCCGCAGGCCAAGCGCCGCTTGAACCGGTTGCAGGCCGGCGAAATCGCACGCACCGGCATCGGCGCCACGCGCGGACCATTGCGTGACGCGCTCACGCTCTTCGATGAAAACGGCGCCGTGCTCGATGCGCCGCCCGCGCTTTGGCAGGCGCTCGTCGCACGCGACTGGCAGCGCCTTTTCGTCACCGACCGCGCGTTGTGGCAGCAATCGCGGCTGCTCATCTTCGGCCATGCCCTGATGGAAAAACTGGTCTTTCCGCGCAAGCAGGCCACGGCCCATGTGCTACTCGCGCCGGGCCCCGATCCCTCCATCGCCAATGACGACGCGGCCATCGCCGCCGCACTCGACGCCACGCACCTCGCGACCAAGCCCTTCGTGCCGCTGCCGGTGCTCGGCGTGCCCGGCTGGTGGGCCGACAACACGAACTTTTGCTTCTATGATGACTCCGACGTTTTTCGTCCACGCCGCTCCCCTGAGTAGAAGAACAACCCACACGGGATCGCGTTGAGCGCAGCTTGAATCGGCCCGCCCGGCCCTCATCTGCGCGCTGGTGTCACACGGTGTTCCCCACGGAGAAATCAACTTGAAACGCATCCTTCTTTTCGTCCTGACCAACGTCCTCGTTGTCACGGTGCTCGGCGTCGTCGCCAGCCTGCTGGGCGTCAACCGCTTCCTCACGGCCAACGGGCTCAACCTCACGTCGCTGCTCGGCTTCGCGCTGGTGATGGGCTTCGGCGGCGCGATCATCTCGCTGCTCATCAGCAAGCCGATGGCCAAGTGGTCCTCCGGCCTGCGCATGATCGACAACCCGCAGAACGCCGACGAGGCCTGGATCGTCGACACCGTGCGCAAGTTCGCCGACAAGGCCGGCATCGGCATGCCGGAAGTCGGCATCTTCGAAGGCGAGCCCAATGCCTTTGCCACGGGCGCCTTCAAGAACTCGTCGCTCGTCGCGGTGTCGACCGGCCTGCTGCAAGGCATGACCCACGAAGAGATCGAAGCCGTGATCGGCCACGAGGTGGCGCACATCGCGAATGGCGACATGGTCACGATGACGCTGATCCAGGGCGTGATGAACACCTTCGTGGTGTTCCTGTCGCGCGTGATCGGCTACGCGGTCGATTCATTCCTGCGCCGCGGCGACGACCGCAGCTCGGGCCCCGGCATCGGCTACATGATCACGACCATCGTGCTCGACATCGTGCTCGGCTTTGCCGCCGCCATCGTGGTGGCCTGGTTCTCGCGCCAGCGCGAGTTCCGCGCCGACGCCGGTGCCGCCCAGCTCATGGGCCGCAAGCAGCCGATGATGAATGCGCTGGCCCGCCTGGGCGGCCTGCCGGCCGGCGAGTTGCCGAAGGCGGTGGAGGCCATGGGCATCACCGGCAAGATGGGCCAATTGTTCGCTACGCACCCGCCGATCGAAGAGCGCATCGCGGCACTGCAGAACGCGCAGGGTTGAGGCGAGAAAACCGATCGCGCAGGGGCCGCGCTCAGCAGCCGGATGGCACGGTCGCCCGGCGCCCGATCAACAACCGGAACGGCAGCAGCATCAGCACGCCGACGCCGAGCTTGACCATCAGGTCACCCGCCGCCCAGCTGAGCCACGGTCCGCCTTCGCCCGCAAAGGCAATCCCCCAGAACACGATGCTGTCGAGCACTGCCGCGACGATGGTGGCGACCAACGGCCCGCGCCACCACAGCGCGCGGCGCAACCGGTCGAACACGCGGATATCCAGCAATTGCGAAGCGATGAATGCGAGGCCCGATGCCAGCGCGATGCGCACCGGCGCGAGCGCCAGCGATGCGACGACGGCCACCGCGAATCCGAACCAGGCCACGCGGCGCGCCACGCCTGGGCCGAATCGCCGGTTGACCAGGTCGCTCACCAGATAGGCCACCGGGTAGGTGAAGGCGCCCCAGGTCAGCCAGTCGTTGATGGCGAACTGCACGAGGATGTTGGAAGCGAGCACCACCACGGCCATGGCCAGCGTGGCCGCGGCGAACTGGACCATCGAAGGGCGGGCGAAGAAGGGCATCGGCTGCATCACAGGCTCGCCGTCCGTTCCTGCGCCGCATCGGCCAGCAGCTCGCGCGCCACGGCTTCCGCGACCTTGATGCCGTCCACGCCAGCCGACAGGATGCCGCCCGCGTAGCTCGCGCCTTCGCCGGCCGGATAGAGGCCGCGCACGTTCAGGCTCTGCAGGTCCTCGCCGCGCGTGATCTTGATGGGGGATGAGGTGCGCGTTTCCACGCCGGTCAGCACGGCGTCGTGCAGGTCGAAGCCCTTGATCTTGCGGCCGAATACCGGGAAGGCCTCGCGCATGGCCTCGATCGCATAGGCGGGCAGCGCCAGGTGCAGGTCGGTCGGCGTCACGCCCGGCTTGTACGAAGGCTCGACGCTGCCGAGCACGGTCGACGGGTTGCCTGCGACGAAGTCGCCGACCAATTGGCCCGGCGCGCGATAGTCGCCGCCGCCGAGCACGAAGGCGTTGGATTCCAGCTCGCGTTGCAGCGCGATGCCGGCCAGCGCATCCCCTGGCGCATCGGACGACCAGCCCGGGAAATCGCGCGGCTCGATGCCCACGACGAGGCCGGCATTCGCATTGCGCTCGTTGCGCGAATACTGGCTCATGCCGTTGGTGACGACGCGGCCCGGCTCGCTCGTCGCCGCGACCACCGTGCCGCCCGGGCACATGCAGAAGCTGTAGACCGAACGCCCGTTGCTCGCGTGGTGGACCAGCTTGTAGTCGGCCGCGCCCAGCAGCGGATGGCCGGCGTGGCGGCCCCAGCGCGCGCGGTCGATCAGGCCCTGCGGATGCTCGACGCGGAAGCCGATCGAGAAGGGCTTTGCCTCGATGTGCACGCCGCGCTCATGCAGCATCGCGAAGGTGTCGCGCGAGCTGTGGCCGAGCGCCATCACGACATGGTCGGCGCGCACCGGGTTCGACACGCCGGTGGCCTGGTCGAGCACCGTCAGCCCGCGGATGTGACCGTCCTCGATCAGCACGTCGGTCACGCGCTGCTCGAAGCGCACTTCCCCGCCGAGCGCGATGATTTCCGCGCGCATCGTCTCGACCACCTTCACCAGCTTGAAGGTGCCGATGTGCGGATGCGCGACGTAGAGGATCTCAGGCGGCGCGCCAGCCTTGACGAACTCCTCCATCACCTTGCGGCCGAGGAAGCGCGGGTCCTTGATCTGGCTGTAGAGCTTGCCGTCGGAGAAGGTGCCGGCGCCGCCTTCGCCGAACTGCACGTTCGACTCGGGGTTGAGCACGCTCTTGCGCCACAGGCCCCAGGTGTCCCGGGTGCGCTGGCGCACGGTCTTGCCGCGCTCCAGCACGATCGGCCTGAAGCCCATCTTGGCGAGCATCAGCGCCGCGAAGATGCCGCAGGGCCCGAAGCCCACGACGACGGGGCGCACGGGCAGTTCGGCGGGCGCCTGTGCCGGGACGCGATAGACCATGTCGGGCGTCGGTATCACGCGCGGATTCCCGTGCAGCTTGGCGAACAGCTTCGCTTCCTGCGAGGGGTCTGCGAGCGTCACGTCGACGATGTAGACCTGCAGCAAGTCGACCTTGCGCGCGTCGAAGCTGCGCTTGAAGACGTGGATGTCGGCAATGGCCTCGGGCTCGACGCCGAGCAGGCCCTGCACCGCGCGCGGCAGGGCGTCGGAAGGCGGGTCCAGGGGGAGTTTGATTTCGGAGAGGCGGATCATCGTGAGGCTTGTGGTTATCAAGCAGGACGGGGTGAAACGGACAGCGCCCGCGGTGGGCGGCGCGGGCGCTGGAGCGGCGATTTTCGCCGAGAACGGAAAAGGGCGCGCTGGAAGGGGCGCCCGGTGGGGTCACACCGGCAGGAACCCTTCCACCGACAGGTAGCGCTCGCCCGTGTCGTAGTTGAACCCCAGCACCACCGCATCGGCCGCCAGGTCCGGCAGCTTTTGCGCGATGGCGGTCAGCGTGGCGCCCGAGGAGATGCCGACCAGGATGCCTTCCTCGCGGGCGCAGCGGCGCGCCATCTCGCGGGCCGGTTCGGCATCGACCTGGATCACGCCGTCGAGCAGGCTGGTGTCCAGGTTCTTCGGGATGAAGCCGGCGCCGATGCCCTGGATCGGGTGCGGCGATGGCTGGCCGCCCGAGATCACCGGCGACGCCACCGGCTCCACGGCGAACACCTTGAGCTTCGGCCACTTCTTCTTCAACACCTGCGCGCAGCCGGTGATGTGGCCGCCGGTGCCGACGCCGGTGATGAGCACGTCGATGCCCTCCGGAAAGTCCGCGGCGATTTCCTCTGCCGTGGTGCGCACGTGCACCTCGATGTTGGCCGGGTTGTTGAACTGCTGCGGCATCCAGGCGCCGGGGGTGGAGGCGACGATTTCCTCGGCGCGCGCGATCGACGCCTTCATGCCGCCGGCGCGCGGCGTGAGGTCGAAGCTGGCGCCGTAGGCCAGCATCAGGCGGCGCCGCTCGACCGACATCGAGTCGGGCATGACCAGCACCAGCTTGTAGCCCTTGACCGCCGCGACCATCGCCAGCCCGATGCCGGTGTTGCCGGAGGTCGGCTCGACGATGGTGCCGCCGGGCTTGAGCGCGCCGGACTTCTCTGCGTCCTCGACCATCGACAGCGCGATGCGGTCCTTGATCGAACCGCCTGGATTGGCGCGCTCGGATTTGATCCAGACCTGCTGGGTCGCATTGCCGAACAGGCGCTGGATGCGGATGTGCGGCGTGCCGCCGATGGTGTCGAGGATGCTCTGGGCTTTCATGAAATCGGACTCCTGAAGGTCAACGAACGGTGGACCGCCATTGTGGCGAGATAATCCACCCCGTGAAGCACGCCGGACCGCCGCTGGTGCAAGCCCGCAAGGGGCGACGCCGAAAGGCGCCGCGTCGAAAGACCGCACTGGAGGAACGTCCGGACTGCACAGGACAGCGCAGGAGCTAACGGCTCCCCATCGTGAGGTGAGGATCAGAGCAACAGAGACGAGTCGGTGCCGGGGCAACCCGGCATCGGGTGAAACGGGCAATCTCTGCGCGCAGCAACACCAAGTAGGCCAGTTTCGAGGTGGTTCCGCTGAGCTGGCGGGTAGGTGGCATCGAGCCGTCCGGGTGACCGGCGGCCCAGATTAATGGCGGTCACGCCGGGTGCGTCGCAAGACGAATCCGGCGCACAGAATCCGGCTTACAGGCGTGCTTCACACTTTTCACATCGCGTCGTCGATCGCGGCGCGGCCCCAGGAGATCGACACCATGCAAACCCGCGAGATCGTGCTGGCGCGGCGCCCCGACGGAAAGGCGCGCGCGGACGACTTCAGCGTGCAAGCCCGTGAACTCGCACCGCTGCAGGCTGGATGCGTCCGCTTGCGTGCCCTCTACTGGGCCGTCGACCCCGGCATGCGGTCACGCCTGGGCGGCGTGCGCAGCTATGTCGAGCCGGTGGCGCTGGGCGGCGTGGTCGGCGGCGCGGCCGTCGCGCAGGTGTTGGAGAGTCGCAGCGAGCGTTTCGTCGCCGGCGATCTGGTGACCGGCCTGCTGGGTTGGCGCGAGGCGGGCGATTTCCCGGAGGCGGCGCTGAAGCAGGCGCCCGAACGCGGCACGATGCCCGCGAGCGCACTGCTGGGCTTGCTGGGAACGCCCGGCATGACGGCCTTCTTCGGCATGCGCGACGTCGGCTGTGTGCAAGCCGGCGAGACGGTGCTGGTCACGTCCGCCGCAGGCGCGGTCGGCGCAGCGGCCGGGCAGTTTGCGAGGCTGATGGGCGCCCGCGTGACTGGCGTGGCGGGCAGCGATGCCAAGGTCGAATGGCTGACCGGCGAGGCCGGCTTCGCGGACGCATTCAACTACAAGACGATCGACGACATGGCGGCCGAACTCGGTCGCCGTTTCCCGGAAGGCATCGATGTGCTGTTCGACAACGTCGGCAACCGCATGGTGGATGCCGCGCTGCCGCACATGAAGGTACGCGGGCGCATCGTGGTGTGCGGCCAGACCGAGGACTACAGCGTCGCGCCGCAGGAACGCCACGGGATCCGCAACACCAGCCACCTGATCTCGAAGCGGCTGCGCGTCGAGGGCCTGCTGGCCTACGACCATGCAGCGCGCTACGGCGAGGCCATTGCGCAGATCAACACATGGTGGCGGGAAGGGCGCCTGGTGGTGCGAGAGGACATCAGCCACGGATTCGACAGCCTGCCGGCTGCGTTCGTAGACCTCTTCGACGGGAAGGCCTTTGGCAGAAGGTTGGTGGCCGCGTCACAGGTGCAAGGATTGGCGCTGTGACGCCGGTCGGACCGGAGTGCCCGAAAGTGGCGTCGAGGCGTCCGCGGCCATGAAAGTCCTCGACAGGCTCGAAACCATCGTCCGATCCATCGGCAGGCTTCTCCAGCACCGAGATGGCGAGGTGGACGCCTGATCGGGGGCGCCCATCTATCTCACCGCCTGAATTTCAAACGCGCTCGCCCGGCGCCATGAAGCGCCACTCGCCGACCTCCAGCCCCGCCAGCGGCAGCCGCCCGACGCGGATGCGCTTCATCTGCAGGATGCGCAGCTCGGCCATGTCGCACATCTGCGCGATCTGCCCCGGCCAGCTGCCCTTGACGGCAAAGCGCAGGCCCGTGCGTGTCTCGGCCTGCTGACCGATGCTGACCTTCGCGGGCAGCATGGCGCGGCCGTCGATCACGGGTGACTGGTTCAGCCGGTGTAGCGCCACGCCGTTGACCAGCCCGGCCACGTCGACCATCACCTCGTTCTCGATCAGCCCGGCGTCCTCGACCAGCTTGCGCTGCACGCGCGGTTCCTGCGTGAACACGATCAGGCCGCTGGCGCCCTTCTCCAGCGGCGTGAAGCATTGCTGCCCCACGAAATGCCGCTGAAGGTGCGGACGCTGGGAGCGGTCGCTTTCGCTGTGCTTCGACGCGACCAGCAAGCGCTCCAGCGGCGCATCGAAGGCGATGCCGGCGGGCTTGTGCAGCAGCAGCGTCACAGGCTCGACAGCCACGGGGCGCGCCCCGCTGGCGATTTCCACCTGTTGTTCGTCGCGCACGCGTCGCGCCGGCACTTCCACGACCTTGCCGTCGACGCGCACCGCGCCGTTCTCGATCAGCAGTTCGGCCTCGCGGCGCGATACGTTGGCGATCGCGGCGACGCGCTTGGCCAGGCGGATGCCTTCTTCCTCCTCTGCGGCGTGCGAGGGAGCACCCCTGGCGCGGCGCTCGTTCATGGCTGCGCCAGCGTTCGAATGCGCTCGACGTGGGCTTGCAGGGAGCGTGCCGCCACCGGCCACATGCGCGAAGGCACGTCGTCGTAGGCGATCGGCAACCAGTCTTCCGATGTGCCCTCGGGCTGCTCGCGCATTGCGGCGGCGATCTTGGCCTCGCGCTTGAGGCGGTGCGCCTTGAGCCGCGCGATGGCGGTGCGCGCCTGTCCCAGCACGTAGCCGTGCGCTGGCAGGATGAACTCCACCGCATGCGCCACGCAGGCCTCGTCGAGCAGGTCGAGCGACTGCAGGTAGGCCGTCATGTTGCCGTCGGGCGGGTCGATCACGGTGGTGCTGCCGTTCAGGATGTGGTCGCCGCTGAACAGCAGGCCGTCTTCTTCCAGCAGCAGGCACAGGTGATTGGCCGCGTGGCCCGGCGTATGGATCACGCGCAGCGTGTGCGTCGGGGCCGGCACGCCGTCGGGCGGCAACGCGTGCGCGGAGAGCGTGATGCGCTCGTCGTTGGCCAGTACGCGGTCCGGCGTGAAACGTGCCGCGGGGCGCGCGCTCGGCGCCGAGGGAAGGCCGAGGATCGGCGGGCGCTGCTTCTTGCACAGCGCCTGCAGCGGCAGCGCGCCCGGGGAATGGTCGGAATGCGAATGGGTGCAGACGATCGCGCGGATGTCGCCCTGGGTGATGCGCCACAGGCGGCCGATGTGGTCGAAGTCGTTCGGGCCGGGGTCGATCACGAGGTAGCCGGTTGCTGCGTCGCCCACGATGTAGGTGTTGGTGCCGGGGCCGGTCATCGCGCCCGGATTGGGCGCAGTCAGGCGCATCACGTTCTTCAGCAGGCGTACCGGTTCCTCGCACTGCCAGTCGAGCGTGTGCACCAACTGGCCATCGGGGCACACCAGCGCGAGTTCGCCGAAGGGCGACTCGTGCTCCATGTAGCGCAACTCCTTGCCGCCCAGCAAGCCGCCGCGCGGGCAACTGGTCCACAGCGGATGCTCGCGCGCGCAGGCGGCGAGCACGGCGTCGACGCTGTCGAAGGCGGCCAGCTTTTCCAGCGTACGCACCGTCGGGAAGATCATGAAGAAGCGCTTCTTCGCATGGCGTTCCAGTGCATCGGCGGGGCGCACCCAGCAGGGCTCGAACTGCTCCGCCTCATCGGCCACCGGCACCTGGCCTTCGGGCATGCGCGCGACGAGGAAGGGCACGTCGAAGCGCTTTGGCATGTCGCGGTCGGTGATCCAGTGCGCGAAGGTGAAGACCTCGTCGGAGGCCAGCCGCAGCCCTTTCACCGCGCATTGGGCGGCCAGCGTCACGGCGGGCGGATTGCCGCGGTCCATGGCGGCCACCTCGGCGCCGCTGACCATGCGGCTGTCGTCGGTGTGGCGCGCGAGCAGCACGCCCAGCTCCTCGAAGCACTCGCGGATGGCCGCGATGGCCTGCGTCATTTGCAGCCGGCTTTGTGTGCGGCGCCGCGCGGCGATCGGTCGCGCCTCCACGTCGTTGTCGTCGATGCGCCCGCCCGGAAAGACGTACGCGCCCGGCGCGAAGCTGGCGTTGTCGGAACGCCGCGTCATCAGGACCTCGATGCCGGCGGGCGTGTCGCGCAGCAGCAGCACCGTCGCGGCGGGCAGCAAAGGGGCGGGCTGGCGTGACGGATGGATTTGTTGGCTTGAGCGGACCATCGCAGCATTATCGGGAGACTGGCCCGCGCGTGCTTTGCCGTGCGGAAACCGGGACTGCGGATAACCCGGATTGCCCACTCGCTTCCGGCGCGGTCCGAATCTTGCGGCGGCTCCAGCCCCGGGCGACCTGAACCGTTCAGGCGGTGTGGGCGCTATGCTCCCCGGAGCCAAGTCAAAGGAGAAGACGACATGCTGAAAAACAGCAAGGCCTTCAGCGGCTATTCGGTCGACGACATGAGCATTGCGCTGTCGTTCTACGGCGAGACGCTGGGCCTGGACGTGTCGGAAGACGACGGCCTGATGAGGCTGCACCTGGCCGGCGGCACCGAGGTGCTGGTGTACGTCAAGCCCAATCACGCGCCGGCCACCTATACCGTGCTCAACTTTCCGGTGAAGAACGTCGACAAGACGGTGACCGCGCTGAAGGAGCGTGGCGTTCGCTTCGAGTCCTACGACATGCCCGGGCTGGAGACCGATTCCAACGACATCTGCCGCGACCCGGGCGGCCCGGTCATCGCGTGGTTCCGCGACCCGGCGGGCAACATCCTCTCGGTGCTGCAGGAGCATTGATGAACTTCCGGCGCGGGACATGGACGTGGCCTCGCTGCTGATCCGCAACGTGCGTCCGGCGGGCGGTGCACCGCTCGACGTGCTGGTGCAGGGCGGGCGCATCGCCGTGCTCGGCCCGGCGTTGCAGGCGCCGACTGGATGCGCGACCGAGGAGGGCGGTGGCGCCTTGCTGCTGCCGGCCCTGGTCGAAGGCCACACCCACCTCGACAAGACGCTGTGGGGCATGGACTGGTACCGCAACGAGGTCGGCCAGCGCCTCTCCGACAAGATCGACAACGAGCGGGCGTTCCGCCATGCGAGCGGCCACGACGCGGCTGGCCAGTCGCTGGCGCTGGCCCGGGCCTTCCTGGCGCTGGGCACGACCCGCTTGCGCACCCATGTGGACATCGACACGCAAGCCGGCCTGCGGCACCTCGAAGGCGTCCTGCAGACGCGCGACGCCATGGCCGCGCTGCAGCAGCAGATCCAGATCGTCGCCTTCCCGCAGTCCGGCCTGCTGATCCGCCCGGGCACGGCCGAATTGCTCGACCGGGCCATGGCGGCCGGCGCCGACGTGCTGGGCGGCCTCGACCCCTGCGCCATCGACGGCGACCCGGTGCGCTCGCTCGATGTGCTGTTCGGCCTGGCCGAGCGCCACGGCTGCCCGCTCGACATCCACCTGCACGAACCCGGTGCGATGGGCGCGTTCTCGCTCGGCCTGATCCTGGACCGCACCCAGGCGCTGGGCCTGCAGAACAAGGTCGCGATCAGCCATGGCTTCTGCCTGGGCGACCTGGCGCCGGCCGAGCGCGACCCGCTGCTCGCGCGCATGGCGGCGCTGGGCGTGGTGCTGGTCACGACCGGCTCGGCCTCGCGCAACGTGCCGCCCCTGATGGTGTGCCGCCATGCGGGCGTGACGGTGTTCGGCGGCAACGACGGCATCCGCGACACCTGGTCGCCCTACGGCAACCCCGACATGCTGGAGCGCGCGATGCTGATCGGGCTGCGCTATAACCTGCGCCGCGATGATGAACTCGATGTCGCGCTCGATTGCGTGACCCACGCCGCCGCGCGCGCTTGCGGATTCGAGGCCTACGGACTGGTGCCGGGTGACCGGGCCGACCTGGTCCTGGTCGATGCGCAGACGGTGGCGCAGGCGGTGGTCGCCAGGCCAGCACGCAAGCTGGTGGTGGCCGGTGGGCAGGTCGTTGCGCGCGACGGCATCCTGATTTGAGGAGAGAACGTTTTGTACGACGAGACATTCATGCGGCGCGCCCTGGCGCTGTCGGCCCGGGCACTCGACACGCCCGGCACCGAACCCTTCGGCGCAGTGGTGGTGAAGGACGGCGCCGTGGTCGGCGAAGGCTTCAACCATTCGGTCGCACATTTCGACCCCACCTCGCATGGCGAGGTGGAAGCCATCCGCGACGCCTGCCGCAAGCTGGAGACGGTGGACCTGTCGGGCTGTGATCTCTATTCCTCGTGCGAGCCCTGCGTGCTGTGCGCGGCGGCGATGCATATCGTGGGCATTCGCAAGCTCTACTACGGTGCGTCGCTGGCGCAGTCGGGGGAGGCGTTTGCGGGTGTGTCCGCGGCCGACCGGCATCCGATCGACGTGGAGACCCTGCGTGCCGAAGCCGGCGCGCCGCTGCACAAGCGCGCGCTGCCGGCAGAGCAGAAGCTGGACGGCGAGGCGATCCCCATCCTGCGCGCCTGGGCGGCCTCGCGATAGTTCGGGCGGCTCAGCGGCTCAGTCCCACAGCGGCGCGAGGCCGTCCGGGCTGACGAGGCGCTCCCCGCGGTCGAGCGCCGCGATCTGCGCCATCTCCTCGTTGCTGAGATGCAGCGCTCGCGCCTTCAGATTGCTTTCCAGGTTGGCCGCTTTCGTGGACGACGGAATCACCGCATGGCCGAGTTGCATGGCCCAGGCCAGCGCCACCTGCGCAGTCGTGGCGCCGCGGGCCAGGGCGATGCGCTGCAGCACCGGGTCGCCCAGCACCTTGCCGTAGGCCAGGGTCATGTACGAGCTGATGCCGATGCCCTGGCGGCGTGCAAAGTCCGCGAGCTTGCGGTTCTGCAGGTAGGGATGCAATTCGACCTGGTTTGTCGCGATCGCCTGCGCACCCACCGCGTCGATGGCCTGCCGCATCAGGTCGATGTTGAAATTCGACACGCCGATGCGCTTCGTCAGCCCCTGCGCCTTGGCTTCGGCCAGCGCGCGCATGAATTCGGCCACCGGCACCGCGTTGGCGGGCGAGGGCCAGTGGATCAGCGTCAGGTCGACATGGTCGGTGCGCAGCTTCGCCAGGCTGTCCTTCAGGCTCTCCCCGAGCTTGGCCTTGGGATAGTTGTCGGTCCAGATCTTGGTGGTGATGAAGAGGTCCTCGCGCGCGACGCCGCTCTCGGCAATCGCCTGGCCCACCTCGGCCTCGTTGCCGTAGATCTGCGCCGTGTCGATGAGCCGAAAGCCGAGCGAAAGGCCGTTCTTCACCGAGTCGATGACGGTCTGGCCGGTCAGGCGGAAGGTGCCGAGGCCGAAGAGGGGAATGCTGTTGTTGGTGTTCATGGTAGGAGTACTTGAATGCGGGATTTGAAAGGGTTCATTCCTCAACGCAGCATGGAAGGGGAGCGAGGGCTGTGCGGGGGCACCCGCGGATCCGGCTTTGCCGGGCCGCCGGGTGCGCCCCCTGGAGGGGATGCGCCGAAGGCGCTGCGGGGGTGGGCCAGCCTGCGGTCGAGCAAGCCGCTCCATTGCGTCAGCGCAAGAGACACCAGCACCACCAGCGCGCCGATCCAGGGCGTATGCATCAGCCCCAGATGCGTGACGATCAGGCCGCCGGCCCAGGCCGCGCCGGCAATGCCGAGGTTGAAGGCCGCGATGTTGAGGCCCGAGGCCACGTCGACGGCCTGCGGCGTGAAACGCTCGGCCTGCTTGACGACGTAGACCTGCAGCCCCGGCACGTTGCCGAACGCGACCGCGCCCCAGGCCAGCACGGTCAGCAGGGCCAGCCACTTGTGTGGCGCTGTGAAGTTGAAGACCAGCAGCACCACGGCCAGCAGCGCAAAGATGATGCGCAGCGCCGGGATCGGCCCCATGCGGTCGGCCAGCTTGCCGCCCCAGATGTTGCCGACCGCGACGGACACGCCGTAGACCAGCATCACCCAGCCCACCGCGCCGGGGCTGAAGCCCGAGACTTCGGTGAGGATCGGCGCGAGGAAGGTGAACGGGATGAAGGTGCCGCCATAGCCGATGGCCGTCTTGGCATAGACCAGCAGCAGGCGCGGCTCGGCCAGCACCTTGGCCTGCTGTGCCAGCGAGGCCGGCGGCGTGTGGCGGATGTTCTTCGGCACGAACATCCAGCTGCCGATGAACGCGATCACACCCAGTGCCGACACGGCCAGGAAGGTCTCGCGCCAGCCGAAGTGCTGGCCGATGAAAGTGCCCAGCGGCACGCCCGTGACCAGCGCCACGGTGAGGCCGGTGAACATGATCGCGATGGCGCTGGCGGCCTTGTCCCTGGCGACCAGCCCGGTCGCGATGGTCGAGCCGATCGAGAAGAACACGCCGTGCGCGAGGCCGGTGAGCACGCGCGCGGCCACCAGCGTCTCGTAGCTCGGCGCCTGCCAAGCCAGCAGGTTGCCCGCGGTGAACAAGGCCATCAGGCCGAGCAGCAACAGCTTGCGCGGCACCTTGCCGGTGAGCGCGGTGAGCACCGGCGCGCCGATGGCGACGCCGAGCGCATAGAGGCTGACCAGCAGGCCAGCCGACGGAATGTCGATGCCGAGGTCCGCGGCAACGGTGGGAAGCAGGCCGACGATCACGAACTCGGTCGTGCCTATGGCAAAGGCGCTGAGCGTCAGCGCGAAAAGGGCAATGGGCATGAAAGGCAACTCCTGTGGGATGGCATGGAGTGTCGGCCGATCGTCTTTGCAGAAAAACCCGTCAGTCTGCACAATTCTGTTGACTGGGAGTCAACAATGAAAACTACCCTCGAGGAATTGCAGGCCTTTGCCGCCGTGGTCGGCACGGGCTCCATCACGGCCGCGGCCGACCAGCTGGGGCAGACCGTCTCTGGCGTGAGCCGCGCGCTCGCCCGCCTGGAAAAGAAGCTCGACACCACCCTGCTGCGCCGGACCACGCGCCGCATCGAGCTCACCGAGGAAGGCCATGCCTTCCTCGTCCACGCCCGCGCCATCCTGGCCTCGATCGACGATGCCGAGGAGCACATGGCCGCGCGCCGCCAGCAGCCCGCCGGGCGCTTGCGCGTGAACGCCGCCACGCCCTTCATGCTGCATGCCATCCTGCCGCTGGTGCCCGAGTTCCGCCGCACGTACCCGCAGATCGCGCTGGAGCTCAACACCGACGAGCTCAACATCGACCTGCTGGAGCGGCGCACCGACGTAGCCATCCGCATCGGAGAGCTGCGCGATTCCACGCTGCACGCACGGCCGCTCGCGATCAGCCGGTTGCGTGTGCTCGCCAGTCCGGCCTACCTCAAGGCGCACGGCCGTCCGAAGGCGGTGGCCGACCTCGGCAAGCACACGTTGCTCGGTTTCACGCACCTCGATTCCTTGAACCGCTGGCCCTTGCGCGGCACGCATGGCGACGAATGGGCCATCACACCGACGATCGGCGCCTCCAACGGCGAGACGCTGCGCCACCTGGCCTTGCAGGGCAGCGGCATCGTCTGCCTGTCGGACTTCATGACGGCCGGAGATCGAGCGCGAGGCGACCTGGTGCAGGTGCTTGCGAAGGACACCGTCGATGTGCGGCAGGCCATCAACGCCGTCTACTACCGCAACACGCAGTTGGCGGCGCGCATCGCCTGCTTCCTGGACTTCCTCGCCGCGCGCTTCGGCGGAGGGGCAGGGTGCTGGTCTCGGAAGGTGTGAAGATTTCGTAGCGAGGGCGCCGATGTCGGGTCGAGGACCGGAACCGCACTCTCGTGCGGTGAGGACCGCAGGCCCGAGATCGGCGTCCGCAGTAGAAAGATTCAGACCTTCTCAGGCGTCCGGCAAGGATTCGAGCTTGATGCGATAGCGCAGCTCGCGGTTGCCGCCGATGGCGGGCACGGTGATGAATTCCTCGACCAGCACGCCGCCGTTGCGCGCGATCACGCGTTGCGACGCCAGGTTGTCCGGCGTCGTCGTGATCTCGACGTAGCGCAGGCCTTCGGCGACTGCGTCGCGCAACAGCAGCCGCAAGGCTTCCGTGGCGTAGCCGCGCCCGCTCTTCCACGGCACCACGCCGTAGCCGATGTGGCCCAGGCAATACGGCGGCAAGGCGTTGCTTCCCTTCTGCCAGCGCAAGCCGATGCTGCCGCAGAACTCCCCGTCCCAGATCCAGCGCCGATAGCCCGGCAACTTGGGCACGGTCGAGCCGTCGGGCATCGTCACCGGCGGGCCAGCACCTTCGCGGTCGACCAGGCCGGCCAGGAAGGCGTCCGCGTCGCGCCGTATCTGTTCGATTTCCTCGCGCCCGGCGTCGGCACGGAGGTTGTTGGGTGACCAGCCGCGCTCCAGTGCCGCGAGGTAGCCTGGCAGGAATGCGTGGCCCGGCCAGACCAGGCGAGGCAATGATGAGGGCGTGCGGGTGTTCATCGCGTGACGGTAACTCGTGCGTGCCTGGGAACCACGGGAGGTGATCCTGCGCACCGCTATTTGGATGGCGATTGCCCCGCGTCTCGTCCGAGGCACCTTCGGCCTATGTCATGTCGTACAGAGGGGCACACCGCCAGCGGGACGGCCGGGGGCTACCATGCAAGCCATCGATAAATGGCAAAACGGGAAAACCATGAACTGGCTGGAACGCACGCAATTCACATGCGGACTGCTGCTTGGCGTGGCCGCCGTGGCCGGCTGCCAGATGCGCGGCGACGTTCGGCCCTTGTCTTCCGAACTGCCGCCGCCGCCGAATTTCGCCGGCACCATGCCCCAGGAATGCCGCGCCACCGAAGCCCGCTTTGCGCTGGGCAAGCCGATCGACGCAAGCACGCTCGAGGAAATGCGTCTGCGTGCCGGCGCCCGCAGCGCCCGCAGCGTGCGCCCGACCGATCCGCCCCCGCGCGACGTGGATGCCACTCGCCTGAACGTCGATATCGAGGCGAGTGGTCGCATCGTCGGCGCGCGCTGCGGCTGATGAGGGAGACTCTGATCAGGTCCCCCGCGGACCGCGCATCCTCCGCCCGGGCGGTCTGCGGCGTTGCAAATCCTCGCCATGGCTTGGGCCAAGGCTGCGGTTTGCGCCTTGCATCCCATCCCGAGCCGAGGCGCGCGTCCTCGCGGGGGACTTGATCAGAGTCTCCTGAGCGCCGCCTTCAGTCGCTGATCTCCCGCGCATTCGGCGCAAGCCGTCCCGACACGCCGATCGGCGTCCGGATGGCGATGCGCGCGCGCGGCATGTACCGGTGCAGCAGATGCTCGATGTCGACGTAGCCACCCGCGTTCAGCCGCTCGACCATGCGCTCGATCATCTGCCCGTAGGCGCTGCGCACCACGGGCAGCAGGCAGGCATCGAAGGACCAGAGGCGCGACATCAGCTGGAAGTTGTCCGCGGCGTCGTTGCCCGTCACCTCCGGCGCAAACTGGCTCGCGTACCGGCCCGAGAAGACCATTTGTCCGCGGTAGCCCGGATCACCGTAGTCGCCGATGCAGAAGCGCTCGTCCAGCCGATACCTCCCTGACAGCTTGAAGATTCGATCGACCCCGTCCAGCAGCGCTTCCTGGCTGTGCAGGAAATGCTGGAAGCAGGTCATCTCGGTCAGGTTCTTGACCACGTCGGGATTGGGCGCCTTGTAGATCGCCTGCACGTCGTGCAGCCCCGAGTAGTCGAACAGCCGCGTCACCGCCGGCGACAGCACGCGGGCCTGCGCCGGCTGCAGGCCGTCGCCGCACATGTCCAGCAGATGGATGGCCGCATCCGGCACGCGCTGGCGGATCGAATCGATCGTGCCGATCGTGTCTCGCAGTCGCTCCTCGGGCGCGAACATGCCGGACCTGGCGTTGATCGCGCTCGTCACGATGAAGGCAGCCTGCATGCCGCGCAGGATAATCGCGCCCATGCGAATTCGCTTCACCAAGATGCAAGGGGCCGGCAATGACTTTGTCGTGCTCGACGAGACCCGTGGCAGCCTCGGGCTCACGGCTGCGCAATACCGCTTCCTCGGCAACCGCCACTTCGGCGTCGGCGCCGACCAGATCCTGACCGTGCGGCCCTCGCCCGCGCCGGGCATCGATTTCCAGTACGTGATCCACAACGCGGACGGCGGCGAGGTGGAGCAGTGCGGCAACGGTGCACGCTGCTTCATGCGCTTCGTGCGCGAGCGCGGCCTCACCACCAAGGAGGCAGTGCGCGCGCAGACGCTGTCTGGCGTCATCGAGCCCCGCATGGGCGCCGATGGCCGGGTCACCGTCGACATGGGCGCGCCTGTCTTCGAGCCCGAGAAGGTGCCCTTCGACCCGGCCGGCCTCACGCCGCAGCCCGAAGGCGCCTGGGAAACCTGGCACCTGGCCATCAGCACCCATGCCGAGAGCGCCATCCTTCCCGTCACCGTGCTGTCGATGGGCAATCCGCATGCGGTGCAGGTCGTGAACGACGTCGACACTGCGCCAGTCGCCACGCAAGGCCCGCTCATCGAGCACCACCCGCGCTTCCCGCAACGCGTCAACGCCGGCTTCATGCAGGTCGTGAGCCGCTCGCGGATCCGCTTGCGCGTATTCGAGCGCGGCGCCGGCGAGACGCTGGCTTGCGGCACCGGGGCTTGCGCGGCGGTGGTGTCGGGCATCCGACTCGGCCTGCTCGACAATCGCGTCGACGTGGAAACGCGCGGGGGGCTCCTCACCATCGAATGGGCGGGCGTTGGCCTGCCCGTGTTCATGACCGGCCCGGCCGTGACCGTGTTCGAAGGCGACATCGAGGTACCCGAGCAGCCATGAAACCCACCCATTCCGACGCCATGAACCCGATCACCGAAGACGACATCGCCAACTACCTCGCCAACACGCCGGACTTCTTCGAACGCCATGCGCAACTGCTTTCGCAGGTGCAACTGACCAGCCCGCACGGCAACCGTGCCGTCAGCCTGCAGGAGCGCCAGGCCGAGATGCTGCGCGAGAAGATCAAGGCGCTGGAGCACCGCGTGATGGACATGGTGCGCCACGGCACCGAGAACGTCGTCACCGCCGACCGGCTGCAGCGCTGGACAAGAGGCTTGCTCACCACGCGCGATGCGCGCGGCCTGCCCTGGCAGATCGCGGCCGACCTGCAGACGCTGTTCATGGTGCCGCAGACCGCCATCAAGGTGTGGGACTGCGACGCGACCTACTGGAGCGAGGGCTATGCCCAGTGGGTCACCGACGACGTGAAGACGCTGGCCACCTCGCTCACCGCACCGTACTGCGGGCTCAATTCCGGCTTCGAGGCGGCCAACTGGCTGGGCGATGCGCGCGCGGCCGTGTCGATCGCGCTGATCCCCCTGCGCGCCGAGCCGGGCGCGCCGGCCTTCGGCCTGCTGGTGCTCGCATCGCCCGATGCGCAGCGCTTCAACCCCGAGATGGGCACCGACTTCCTCGAACGCATCGCCGACCTGGCGTCGGCAGCGCTCTCGCGGCTGCGGCCTTGACGCTGCTGGCCCGCGCCATGGCATGGCGCTGGCGTCTGCTGGGCGCGGCGCTTCTCCTTTGCGCGCTGCATGTGGCGCTGGCCGCCATGATCTGGCAGCACGCGAGCGAACGCATCGCGCATCCGCCCACGGGTACGGCCGATGGCGCCCTGGTGCTCGGCAACCGGGCCTATGTGGGCGGCGAGATCAATCCCTGCCTCACCAACCGCGTCGACCGCGGCATCGAGCTCGCACGCAGCGGCCAGGTGCGGCAACTGGTCGTGTCGGGCGGCAAGGACATCGAGGACGCGCGCATCGAGGCACAGGTGATGGAGGCCTATGCGCGGGAGACTGGCTTCAGCGGCCCCGTGCTGAAGGAGGCGCTGTCGTCGTCGACGCGGCAGAACCTCGCCATGTCATGGCCGGTGCTGGAGGCTGCCGGCATCAAGCGCGTGATCGTCGTTTCCGACCCGTACCACCTCTGGCGGATCGAGCGGCTGGCGCGTGCGAGCGGATTCGACCGCGCCTTCGACGTGCAATACGCGGCGGCGTCGCCGACTTGCGGGAAAAGCCCCTTCCTGTTCTTCAAGGGCGTGGTGCGCGAGCCGCTGGCGATCGTCAACAATGCGCTGGCCGGGTATTTCTGACGGCCAACGCGTGCCTGGAAGGAAATTCGCTGTGGATTCGGACCTGATCGAGCGCTATCTGGAACATGTGCGCGTGGAACGCCGGCTGGCCGCGCGCACGGTCGAGCTGTATGCGATCCACCTGCGCACGCTGGCCGAAAAGGCCGCCGCGGCGAGCCTGCCGCTGCAACAGGTGCAGACCGCCCACATCCGGCGCTGGATGGCCCAGCTTCACGCGGCAGGGCGCGAGTCGCGCGGCATCGCGCTGGTGCTGTCGTGCTGGCGCAGCTTCTATCGCTGGCTGGGCAACGAGCGCCTGGTCGATGCCAATCCGGTGCAGGACGTGCACGCACCCAAGGCCGACCGTCCGCTGCCCAAGGCATTGGCCGTCGACGACGCCGTGCGGCTGGCGGAACACCGCGATCCTGAGGCCGACCCGTGGACGGAGGCGCGCGACCACGCGATCGTCGAACTGCTCTATGGCTGTGGCCTGCGCGTGAGTGAACTGGTCGGGCTCGACGTGCGGGCCAGCGCGGTGGCGCGCGGCTGGGTCGACCTGGCCGCTGGCGAAGCGCATGTGCTTGGCAAGGGTGGCAAGCGCCGCAGCGTGCCGGTGGGCGCCAAGGCCCGTGAAGCGGTGGGGGCCTGGCTGGCCGTGCGCGACGACTGCGCCGCGCTGCCGGCGGCCACCCTGCGCGACCCGGTCGGCGCCACGGCCCTCTTCATCGGCCGCAATGGCGCGCGGTTCTCGGCGCAGGCGGTGTGGAAGGCCTTGCGCCTGCGCAGCCTGAAGGCCGGCTTGCCGGCGCCGGTCCATCCGCACATGCTGCGGCACTCCTTCGCGAGTCACCTGCTGCAGTCGAGCAGCGACCTGCGCGCTGTGCAGGAGTTGCTCGGCCACGCCAACATCACCACCACGCAGGTCTACACGCGGCTGGATTTCCAGCACCTGGCCAAGGCGTATGACGCGGCCCATCCACGCGCCAAGGCGCGCCCCGAGACACGAAAGGCCAGGAAGGCCTGAACAACATCACCAGGGAACCCCCATGAAAGCATTGCGGCTGCGGCCGGGCAAGGAGCGGTCGCTGCTGCGCCGCCATCCATGGATCTTCGAATCGGCCATTGCCAAGGGCGGCGGGGACGCGGGCGAGACGGTGCGCGTCGAGTCGCATGAAGGCAAGTTCCTCGCATGGGCCGCATTCAGCCCCGCATCGAAGATCCGTGCCCGCGCCTGGAGCTTCGACGAAGCCCAGCGCATCGATGCCGCCTTCTTCGCCGGGCGTGTCGCTCGGGCGGTGCAGGCGCGCGGCCTGTTCGACTTGCAGAGCGACGGCGTGCGTCTGGTCCACGGCGAGGCCGACGGCCTGCCCGGGCTGATCGTCGACCGCTACGGCGACACGCTGGTTGCGCAATTCCTGTCGGCCGGCGTCGAGCGCTGGAAGGCAGTGCTGCCCGATGCCTTGCTCGCCGCCACCGGCTTGACCAGGCTCTACGAGCGTTCCGACGCCAGCGGCCGCGAGCGGGAAGGCCTGAAACCGACCACCGGCTGGCTGCGCGGCGACGGTCCGACCGAGCTCACCATCCGCGAGCACGAGTGGCAACTCTCGCTCGACATCGCCACCGGCCACAAGACCGGCTTCTACCTCGACCAGCGCGACAGCCGGAAGCGTTTCGCGGAGATCGCGGGGCATCGCAAGTTCCGCCGCGTGTTGAACTGCTTCTGCTACACGGGCGGATTCACCGTCGCGGCGCTATCCGGCCTGCGTGCCGCCGATGCGTTGGAAGGAGCGGTGTTGACCTCGGTCGATTCCTCGTTGCCCGCACTCCAGCGCGCCGAAGCGCATGTCGCGCTCAACGGATTCGCCGGCGCCGACAACCAGTACCTCGACGCCGACGTCAACGCCACCTTGCGCCGCTTCATCGCGGACGGCAAGACCTTCGACGCCATCGTGCTGGACCCGCCGAAGTTCGCCCCGACGGTCGCCCATGCCGAGCGCGCCGCCCGCGCCTACAAGGACATCAACCGCCTGGCCCTTCAGTTGCTGGTGCCCGGCGGCGTGCTGCTGACCTTCTCGTGCTCCGGCGGCATCAGCGCCGACCTGTTCCACAAGATCGTCGCCTCGGCGGGTATCGACGCCGGCGTCGACGGCTACATCAGCGAGCGCCTCGGCGCCGCGCCGGACCATCCGATGACCATCGAGTTCCCGGAGGGCGAGTACCTCAAGGGGCTGGTGGTGGTGCGCCGGCCGGCGTGAATTCGGGCAGCCGAACGCCGAAGTCGCAAAGGTTTCGCAGAAGGCGCAAAAAAGAGAATCAAAGAATTCCTTGAGTATTTCTTTGTCTTCCTTCTGCGACCTCTGCGAAACCTTTGCGACTTCGGCGTTCGGCTGCCCGCTCCCGCATCCCGGCAAGCCCAACCCCACGACAGCAGACCTATTCCCCGCCCGCTAAACTTTCCGCCCTTTCCCTGTTTTCGCGACCGGAGCACCTCATGGCCCTCATCCCCGCCACCATCCTCACCGGCTTCCTCGGCTCCGGAAAAACCACCTTGTTGAAGCGCATCCTGACCGAGGCGCACGGCCAGAAGATCGCCGTCATCGAGAACGAGTTCGGCGAGGAGAACATCGACAGCGACATCCTCGTCACCGAGTCGAAGGAGCAGATCGTGCAGATGAGCAACGGCTGCATCTGCTGCACCATCCGCGAAGACCTGCGCGAGGCGCTGCAGGTGCTGGCTGCCAAGAAGCGCAAGGGGCTGCTCGACTTCGACCGCGTGGTCATCGAGACCACCGGCCTGGCCGACCCCGGCCCCGTTGCGCAGACCTTCTTCATGGACGACGAGATCGCCGAAAGCTACCTGCTCGACTCGATCCTGACGCTGGTCGATGCCAAGCACGCACCCCAGCAGCTCAATGACCGGCAGGAGGCCCGCCGCCAGGTCGGCTTCGCCGACCAGATCTTCATCAGCAAGAGCGACCTGGTCGCCGCCGACGAGACCGAGGCGCTGATCCATCGCCTGAAGCACATGAACCCCCGCGCGCCGCAGCAGAAGGTGCATTTCGGCGAGGTGCCGCTGTCTTCGGTGTTCGACCTGCGCGGCTTCAACCTGAATGCCAAGCTCGACATCGACCCCGACTTCCTCAAGGAAGACGACCACGATCACCACGATCACGAACACGGCGAGAACTGCGACCACCCTTCGCATGCGCACGAAGGCCACGGCCACCATCACCACACGGACGACGACGTCAAGAGCTTCGTCTACAGGTCCGACCGCCCCTTCGACCCGGCCCGGCTGGAGGACTTCCTCGGCGCCATCGTCAACATCTACGGCCCGCGCATGCTGCGCTACAAGGGCGTGCTGAACATGAAGGGCACCGAGCGCAAGGTGATCTTCCAGGGCGTGCACCAATTGATGGGCAGCGACCTCGGCCCGGCCTGGGGCGCGGACGAAGCCCGCCAGAGCCGCATGGTGTTCATCGGCATCGAACTGCCGCGCGAGATCCTGGAACAGGGTCTCGACCAGTGCCTGGTTTAGCCTTTGCCCCAGGTCGCTGCGCCACCGCGTGACGCGACTCCCGCCCCCTCACCGGGGCCGACATCGGTGGCCCGGCAGAGCCGGTTCCACGATGTCCCTGGTGAAGAGCCGCCCGCGCGCACCCCGAGGCTGCCCCATCGCGGGTGATACCGACAGCCCGAAGGAACTGGTTTCGCGATGTTCCGGACGTGAAATGATCCGGGGGGAGCGTTATCGGCCGCAACTCGACACTTTCGTCTATACAATCGCGCGCCTGTTCCGGGAGCCGCTTTCGTTTGCCATGCAGAAGAGAAGTCACTACCGGCACAGTAGAGAGCGCGTTCGTGGTCTGAATTCGGGGGTATAACCCGTGGTCGCTGCTGGCGAGCTTGCACTAAAAATCGGGAACCCGCGAGGCATGTGTTCGCCAACGTTCTTGCGGGGAGAGTACCTGTAGAGCGCGATCCAGCCCGTCCTAGGAGCCAGTACCGTGAAGAAACCCGCCGCCGAGGCAGCGCCCGCCACACCGGCCGTCAAGAAGACAGCCGGCAAGGAGGCTGCGCCAGAAGCGCCCAAGGCTTCCGCCACGAAACCCGGCCCCGCCCCGCCCCCCCTCGCCAAATCCGCAAAACCGGCCAGTCATCCTGCCGTCCCTTCCGCTTCTGTCACGACCCCCATGAAAAAAACGGCTGCCGCCCCCACTCCCGCTCCGGCCCCTGTCACGCCGGCCCCCCGCGTTGGACGCGTTTCGCGCCTGTCCCAGCTGACTGTGCCGTCCATGGCCCAGTCCGTGGCCTCGACCGCCGCCAAGTCCAGCTTCACGCAGGTCGCATCGACCGCGCTGGTGCCGCCGCCGCACGTCGCGCTCAAGAAAGACCCCAAGCTTGCCAACAACTGGAAGACAAAGACGCCGGAACAGTTGAGCGATGCCGAAGTCATCGCCATGCCCGACAGCGAGTACATGAACGACAAGCAGATGGCCTTCTTCCGCCTCAAGCTGGTGGGCCTCAAGCAGGGCATCCTCGAGAACGCCGGCGAAACCACCGAGCACCTGCGCGAAGACACGGTCGTGGTGCCCGATCCGGCCGACCGCGCCACCATCGAGGAAGAGCATGCCCTCGAACTGCGCACCCGCGACCGTGAGCGCAAGCTGCTGAAGAAGATCGAGCAGTCGATCCAGCGCATCGACGCCGGCGACTACGGCTACTGCGACGAGACCGGCGAGCCGATCGGCGTCGGCCGCCTGCTGGCCCGACCCACGGCCACCCTTTCCCTCGAAGCGCAACAGCGCCGAGAGCTCAAGCAGAAGATGTTCGGCGACTAAGAAATGGCCAAAGAGGAGCCCGGCCGCCTGCTGTCCAAAGTAGCCAAGTTCGTCCGCAACCCGCTCAAGGACTGGGCGGAACTGGATGAGCAGGATGCTGGCTCGTCCGACACTGGCTACAGCCGGGAGATGCTCAAGGAAATGATCGAGCGGCGTCAGCGCAACGACTTCGTGCGCCGGCGCGAGTTCGACATGCTGCGCAAGCTCCGCCAGCGCGAAGCCTCCGGTTCGCGCGAGGCCACACCGTCCTCCTTCAGCATCAGCAGCACCACCGGCAAGACTGCAGGCCGCGCACTCACGCTCAAGAAGATCGACGAGATCGAAGAGCAGATGTCGCAGCAATGGTGGAAGAACCGGCAGCAAGGCTCCAACGGCGAACCGATGACTCCCGCCGCCATGGCGGCGCAGCAGGCGCGCGCCTACGCCGACACCGAGCCGGGCCAGGCGCCACCCGTCGCTGGCGACGCGGCGTCCGGGGAGTCGCACCTGCCCCGCCCGCCAGGTATCGACAGCGGCCTCGAGGAAGCCGCGATCCGTTTCGCGCACGGCGACGACCCCGGCGCCGAGGCCATCCTGCTCCAGACACTGGCGCCCGAGGCGCCGCAGGCCGACAACGTCGAGATCTGGCGCGCGCTGCTCGACTTCTATCGGGCCACTGGCGACTTCGACAAGTTCTCGCAGACCAGCATGCGCTATGCCCAGCGCTTCAAGAAGCCGGGCCCCGAATGGATTTCGCTGCGTGCCCTGGCGCGGGAAGTGCAGGTGGCCGGTGCGGCCGAACTCGACAGCCGCGGCGCCGGCGGGCCGGACGGGGCGGACTGGTCCTGCCCCGAGCAACTCACCCGAGGCGGCCTCGCCGGACTGACGCAGGCCCTCTCGGGCGCCGGCCCGGTCTGGACCCTCGAATGGCACAACCTGGCCGGCATCCATGCCGAAGCCGCCGGTCCCTTGCGTGCGCTGATGGAGCATTGGGCCGCATCGCCGGTGCAGCTGCGATTCGCGGGCGCCGAGCAGCTGCTGGCCGTGCTGGCCGCGGCCACGCCCACCAACAACCGCAACACCGAGCCGGTCTGGTGGCAGTTGCGCATGGCCATCCTGCGCGTGATGAACGATGTCGACGGCTTCGAGTTGACTGCGCTCAACTACTGCATCACCTACGAGGTGTCGCCGCCTCCATGGGAAGACCCCGCTGGCAGCTATGCCGCGGCGGATCTGGCAGCGGCGCCGCAGCCGAAGCCGTCGGGCATGTCGCTGGCCAGCATGCGCATGGGCCTCGGGACTTCCGTCGAACCGGCGCCGGCGCCCGCCGTCGCGGGCCACCGCCTGCTGGTGGGTGAGTTGACTGGCGAATGCCACGACGTGCTGCACGAGCTCGACGCGGAACTGGTCGATGCGCAGGTGCCAACGGTGTCGTGCGCCGCCCTGGTCCGCATGGACTTTGCGGCGGCTGGCACATTGCTCAACTGGGCAATGGCGCGCGCCGCACGCGGCCAGCGTGTCGAGTTCGTGGATGTGCAGCGCATGCTCGCCGCCTTCTTCAAGGTGATCGGCATTGCCGATCACGCCTCGGTCGCGGTGCGCTCGAATTAACAGGCAAGGGGCTTGCATCGCCCCTCGACAACCCCAGATGGCTTCGATGGAACAGTTTCACGGAACGACGATCGTCAGCGTGCGCCGCAAGACCCCTGACGGCGACCAGGTCGCGATCGGCGGCGACGGCCAGGTCACGCTGGGCAACATCGTCATCAAGGGCACTGCGCGCAAGGTGCGGCGGCTCTATCACGGCAAGGTGCTGGTGGGCTTCGCCGGGGCCACGGCCGATGCCTTCACGCTGTTCGAGCGTTTCGAGGCCAAGCTCGAGAAGCACCAGGGCCAGCTGGCCCGCGCCGCGATCGAACTCACCAAGGACTGGCGCACAGACCGCGTGCTGCGCCGCCTCGAAGCCATGCTCGCCGTGGCCGATGCAACCACTTCCCTGATCATCACCGGCAACGGCGACGTGCTGGAGCCGGAAGGCGGCATCGTGGCCATCGGCTCGGGCGGCGCCTACGCGCAGTCGGCGGCCAAGGCCCTGCTGGACCACACCGACATGCCGGCCGACCAGATCGTCAAGCGCTCGCTCGAGATCGCGGGCGAGCTCTGCATCTACACCAACATGAACCACACCGTCGAGGTGTTGTAGCCCACCCCCAAGCTGCGCGCACTGCGTGCGCTCCGCCAACCCCTTCGAGGGGACGCCGCTCGCGGCCCGGCCATGCCGGTTCCGCGGCGACCGCTGGAAAGGGGGCTGCATGCGCATAGACAACCAAAAGATTCGTTGCCATGTCCATGACCCCCCAGGAAATCGTTTCTGAACTCGACAACCACATCGTTGGCCAGCCGCAGGCCAAGCGCGCCGTGGCCATCGCGCTGCGCAACCGCTGGCGCCGCCAGCAGGTGGACGACAAGCTGCGCGCCGAGATCACGCCAAAGAACATCCTCATGATCGGCCCGACGGGCGTCGGCAAGACCGAGATCGCGCGCCGGCTGGCCCGCCTGGCCGATGCGCCCTTCATCAAGGTCGAGGCGACCAAGTTCACCGAGGTGGGCTATGTCGGCAAGGACGTCGATTCGATCATTCGCGACCTGGCCGAGATCGCGGTCAAGCAGACCCGCGAAAGCGAGAGCGCCAAGGTGCGCATGCGGGCGGAGGACGCGGCAGAAGACCGCATCCTGGACGTGCTGCTGCCCTCGGCGCGCAACGCCGAGGGCGTGGTCGAGGCCGACAGCAACAACGCCACCCGGCAGGCTTTCCGCAAGAAGCTGCGCGAGCATCAACTCGACGACAAGGAAATCGAGATCGACCTGGCCGAGGCGCGCGCGCCGCTCGAGATCATGGGCCCGGCCGGCATGGAGGAAATGACCGAGCAGTTGCGCGGCATGTTCGGCCAGCTCGGCAACCAGAAGCGCAAGACCCGCAAGCTCAAGATCTCCGAAGCCTTGCGGCTCCTCATCGACGAGGAAGCCGGCAAGTTGCTGAACGAAGACGAAGTGCGCGCGCAGGCCATCACCAGCGCCGAGCAGAACGGCATCGTCTTCATCGACGAGATCGACAAGGTGGCCACGCGCAGCGAATCGCAGGGCAGCCCCGATGTGTCGCGCCAGGGCGTGCAGCGCGACCTGCTGCCGCTGGTCGAGGGCACCGCCGTCAGCACCAAGTACGGCGTGGTGCGCACCGACCACATCCTGTTCATCGCCAGCGGCGCCTTTCACCTGAGCAAGCCGAGCGATCTGATCCCTGAACTGCAGGGGCGCTTTCCGATCCGGGTGGAACTGTCGTCGCTCTCGGTCTCCGACTTCGAGAGCATCCTCACGCAGACCCGCGCCTCGCTGGTCAAGCAATACCAGGCCTTGCTCGCTACCGAAGGCGTCACGCTGGAATTCACGCCCGAAGGCATCACGCGACTCGCCAGCATCGCCTTCGAGGTCAACGAGCGCACCGAGAACATCGGCGCCCGCCGACTTTCGACGGTGATGGAGCGCCTGCTCGACGAAGTCAGCTTCGACGCGACCAAGCTCGAAGGGCAGACCGTTCGCATCGACGCGGCCTACGTCGACGCCCGCCTGCAGGCATTAAGTCACGACGAGGACCTTTCCCGGTTCATCCTGTAAGCAACAACTGCGGCTGCAGCCGCTTCACGCAACACATTCATTGCGTGAGCTAAGTGCTTCATTTGCAACGACATTCGCGTTTTCCAGCCTGCGAAAACACCGCTAAGTCGTTGATTCCATTGCAAAAAATTGCCGCGACCGCCTGTTGCGACGTACTTGTTTCCTGCTACAGTGCAAAAAAGTGCATTTAAGTGGGAAAAAGTGTCTGTAGAAGCTCCGTTTTGGAGGTTTTCAGCGTCTCACAACCAAGGTCGTTTTCGTGTTTCAAGGCGCTTCATCGCTGAATCTGGATGCAAAGGGGAGGCTGTCCGTGCCGACCCGGCACCGTGACGTCCTCAGCGCGACCGCCAACGGCCAACTCACCATCACGCGCCACCCGCACGGCTGCCTGATGATCTTTCCGCGTCCCGCATGGGAGCAGTTTCGCGAGCGCATCGCCGCCATGCCGCTCAAGGACCAATGGCTCAAGCGCCTGTTCCTCGGCAATGCGATGGACGTCGACATGGACGGCACCGGCCGCATCCTGGTTTCGCCGGAGTTGCGCGCGGCGGCCAGCATCGGCAAGGACACCTTGCTGCTCGGCATGGGCAGCCATTTCGAGCTCTGGGACAAGGCCACGCACGACGCCAAGGAAGCCGAGGCACTGGCCGCCGGCATGGCCGAGGGCGCGTTCCAGGACTTGGCCTTCTGAAGGCGATCGTGGACAACGCATGGACCCACACGACCGTCTTGTTGAACGAAGCGGTCGAAGCCCTGTTTGCCGACGCACCGGCAGCAGCGGGCACCTACGTGGACGCCACCTTCGGGAGGGGAGGCCATTCCCGGCTCATCCTCTCAAGACTGGCGCCGGATGGCCGCCTCATCGCGTTCGACAAGGACGCGGAAGCGGTCGCCGAAGCAACGCGCATCACGGATGCGCGTTTTTCCATCCGTCACCAGGGATTCCGGGACCTGGGCGAGTTGCCGTCCGGCAGCGTGGCCGGCCTGCTGATGGACCTGGGCATCAGTTCGCCCCAGATCGACAACCCGGCGCGCGGATTCAGTTTTCGATTCGACGGCCCGCTCGACATGCGCATGGACACCACGCGCGGCGAGAGCGTGGCCGACTGGCTGGCAACAGCCGAACAACAGCAGATTGCCGAGGTAATACGTGACTATGGCGAAGAACGGTTTGCTGTTCCGATTGCAAAGGCGATTGTTGCTCGCCGACAGGAACGGAGCCCAGTTTCAACCACCACCGAACTGGCCGAGCTCGTGGCTGGCGCGGTCAAAACCCGCGAGCAGGGCCAGAACCCTGCAACGCGCACATTTCAGGCTCTTCGGATTTTCATCAACGCCGAGCTTGAAGAGCTGCAACAGGCGCTAGAAGCGAGCATCGACGTGTTGCAACCTGGAGGCCGGCTCGCTGTGATCAGCTTCCACTCGCTGGAAGACCGGATCGTCAAGCAGTTCATCGCGAAGCATTCGCGCGAGGTGTACGACCGCCGCGCGCCCTTTGCCGCGCCGGTGGCCATGAAGCTGCGCAGCGTGGCGCGCATCTTCCCGTCAGACGCCGAAGTGGCGGCCAACCCGCGCTCCCGCAGCGCCGTGCTGCGCGTGGCCGAGCGCACCGACACCGTCTAGAGGCAAGGGATGGCCCGGTTCAACCTGCTCCTGCTCATCGCCGTCCTTGCGACGGCGTTGCTGCTCGTGCATACGCAGTACAGGTCGCGCCAGCTTTTCACGGAGATGGAGCGGGTCAACGCGGAAGCGCACCGGCTCGAAGTCGAGTTCGACCGCCTGCAGGTCGACAAGCGGGCCCAGGCCACGCCGCTGCGCGTCGAGAAGCTGGCCAAGGAACAACTCAAGATGGCGACCACCACCCCCGCCATCACGCTCTACGTCCGCCAGGACGGCAGCGTGATCCCGGCCGTGGTGTCGCCAGCGCCACCCGTGCCTGCGGGCGGCGGCGCGACGACGAAGAAGGGGCATTAGCATGACCCGCCGCAGCGTCCAATACACCACCAGCCCGCTGCTTGCGAGCAAGACGCCCGTGTGGCGCAGCAAGTTCATCGTGGCCGGCGTGGCCATCGGCTTCGTCGCGCTGGCAGGCCGCGCCGCCTATGTGCAGGTCATCAACAACGCCTTCTTCCAGCGCCAGGGCGAAGTGCGCTATGCCCGCACGCTGGAGCTGCCCGCCAACCGCGGGCGCATCCTCGACCGCAACGGCCTGATCCTCGCGTCGAGCGTCATCGCACCGAGCATCTGGGCCATTCCGGAAGACATCGAGCGCGACGACCCCGAGGTGCGCGCCAAGCTCAAGCAGGTGGCCAAGCTGCTCGGCATGTCGCAAAAGGACTTCGACAAGAAGCTGGCCGACGAGGACAAGACCTTCGTCTGGATCCAGCGCCAGGTCGATGAGCCGATTGCCAAGCAGATCGCCGCGCTGGACATCCAGGGCATCTACCAGCGCAAGGAATACAAGCGCCAGTACCCCGAGGGCGAAGCGGCCGCGCACGTGGTGGGCTTCACCAACGTGGAAGACCACGGCCAGGAAGGCATCGAACTGGCCTTCGACAAGGACCTGGCCGGCAAGACCGGCTCGCGTCGTGTGATCAAGGACCGGCTCGGCCGCGTGGTCGAAGGCTTGGGCGAGTCGATTCCCCCGATCGAGGGCAAGGACATCCAGCTCAGCATCGATAGCAAGGTGCAATTCTTCGCCTACCAGAAGCTGCGCGATGCAGTCACCGCCAACAAGGCCAAGGCCGGCAGCGTGGTGGTGCTCGACTCCATCACCGGCGAAGTGCTGGCCCTGGCCAACTACCCGAGCTACGTGCCGGACAAGCGCCAGAACCTGACCGGCGAGCAGTTGCGCAACCGCGCACTGACCGACACCTTCGAGCCCGGTTCGACGATGAAGCCGATCACCGTGGCCACCGCGCTCGAACTCAAGCGCGTGACGCCGCAGACACTGATCGACACCGCGCCCGGCAAGCTGACCATCACCGGCTCGACCATCAGCGACACGCACAACTACGGCACGCTGACTGTCGAAGGCGTGATCCAGAAATCGAGCAACATCGGCGCCACCAAGATCTCGCAGCGCCTGGCGCCGCGCGAGATGTGGGAGTCGTTCAGCTCGCTCGGCTTCGGCCAGAAGCCGCAGCTCACCTTCCCTGGCGCCGTGACCGGGCGGCTGCGCCCGTGGAAGAGCTGGCGGCCGATCGAGCAGGCGACCATGTCGTATGGATATGGGCTGTCGGCCTCGCTGTTCCAGATGGCGCATTCGTACACCGCCTTCGCCCACGATGGCAGCCTGATCCCGGCGACGATGCTCAAGAGCGACGAGCCGGCCGTCGGCGTGCGCGTGTTCTCGGCCGAGAACGCGAAGGCCGTGCGCCGCATGCTGCAGATGGCGGCAGGGCCGGGCGGCACGGGCCCGCTGGCGCAGACCATCGGCTATTCGGTCGGCGGCAAGTCCGGCACGGCGCACAAGCAGGTCGGCAAGGGCTATGCGAGCAACAAGTACCGCTCCTGGTTCACCGGCATGGCGCCGATCGAGAAGCCGCGCATCATCGTCGCGGTGATGCTCGACGAGCCGACGGCCGGCAGCTACTTCGGCGGCATCGTGGCCGCGCCGGTGTTCAGCGAAGTCGTGCAACAGACGCTGCGCATGATGAATGTCGCGCCCGACCTCGCGGTGAAGCCGCAGGTCGTGACCAAGGGCGTGGAGGAGAGCTTCTGATGGACGACATCCGCTTCAAGTCGCCCAACGAAGCCGGTCACTGGCTGCGTTCGCGCGTGGGCGGGCACCTGCATGCCGACAGCCGCCGCGTCGGCGACGGCGATGCCTTCATTGCGTGGCCCGGCGCGGCGACCGATGGCCGCGCGCACGTCGAGGCGGCGCTCGCGCAGGGCGCCGCGGCTTGCCTGGTCGAGCGCGAGGGTGTCGAGGCCTTCGGCTTCGAGAGTGATTCGGTGGCCGCCTACGAAGGGCTGAAGGCGGCCACCGGGCCGATCGCCGCGTCGTTCTACGGCTGGCCGTCGACCCAGCTCGCACTGCTGGCCGTGACCGGCACCAACGGCAAGACCTCGACGGCCTGGTGGCTGAGCGAGGCCTTGTCCACGCATGCCGGACTGGGCCCGTGCGCGGTGGTGGGCACGCTGGGCATCGGCGTGCCGCCGGACCTGGAATACACGGGCCTCACCACGCCCGATCCGGTGATGCTGCAGCGCGAGTTGCGCGGCTTCGTGTCGCGCGGCTTTGGCGCCTGCGCCATCGAGGCTTCGTCGATCGGCATCGCCGAGCGCCGGCTCGACGGCTGCGAGATCCGCGTGGCCGTGTTCACCAATTTCACGCAGGACCACCTCGACTACCACGGCAGCATGGATGCCTACTGGCAGGCCAAGGCCGAATTGTTCCGCTGGCCTGGCCTGCGCGCGGCGGTCATCAACATCGACGATGTGCATGGCGCCAGCCTGATGGGCAATCTGCTCGACGAATACTGTGGCGGGCTGGACGTCTGGACGCTCACGGCCGCCGGTGGCCCGGCGCGCTTGAGCGCGCATGACATCGGCTATGGCCCGGAAGGATTGCGCTTCTCGGTGACGGAGCAAGGCGGCGGCACGGAGCAACTCGCGACCCGGCTCATCGGCCAGTACAACGTGTCGAACCTGCTGGGCGTGATCGGCACCTTGCGCGCCCTCGGGCTGTCGCTCGCCGATGCGGTGAATGCCTGCCGCGGCCTCGGCAGCGTGCCCGGCCGCATGGAGCGCGTCGCCGTCGAGGGCCAGCCGCTGGTGGTGGTCGACTATGCCCACACGCCGGACGCGCTCGACAAGGCGCTGGAAGGCCTGCGGCCCCTGGTCACGGAACGCGGCGGCAAGCTCTGGTGCCTGTTCGGTTGCGGCGGCGACCGCGACCCGATCAAGCGGCCGATGATGGCGGCCGTGGTGGAGAAGGCGGCCGATCGCGTGGTGGTGACCAGCGACAACCCGCGCACCGAAAAGCCGGCCGCGATCATCAGCCAGATCATGCTGGGCCTGGCCCAGCCCGACGAAGCGCAGATCGAACCCGACCGCGCCAAGGCCATCGCCGACACCATCGCCCAAGCCGCGCCGCAGGACGTGGTGCTGCTGGCAGGGCGTGGCGACGAAGCCTGGCAGGAAGTGGCCGGCGAGAAGATCGCTTTCTCGGACCGCGTGCATGCGGCGGATGCGCTGGCGCGGAGGGTGCGTCCATGATGATGACGCTCGCGCAAGCCCAGGCCTGGATTCCGGGCGCACGCCTGGTTGGCGATGCGGCCACGCCCATCGCCCGCGTGCACACCGACACGCGCTCGCTCGCGGCGGGCGACCTGTTCGTGGCGCTCAAGGGCGAGCGTTTCGATGCCAACGAATTTCTGGCCAATGCCAGGGCCAGCGGCGCCGCCGCGGCCGTGGCGCATGGCGGGCTGGAGGCCGCGGGACTGGCGGGGCTGGAAGTCGGCGACTCGCTGGCCGCGCTGGGCGCCCTGGCGGCAGGATGGCGCAACCAATACATGCTGCCGCTGGTCGCGGTCACCGGCAGCAACGGCAAGACCACGGTCACGCAGATGATCGCGAGCATCCTGCGCAACGCGGCCGGCGACGATGCGCTGGCGACCGCCGGCAACTTCAACAACGAGATCGGCGTGCCGCTCACGCTCTTGCGCCTGCGTGCGCAGCATCGGCTCGCGGTGGTCGAACTCGGCATGAACCATCCGGGTGAGATCGCACGCCTGTCTGCGATCGCACGGCCGACGGTGGCGTTGGTCAACAACGCGCAGCGCGAGCACCAGGAATTCATGGCCACGGTGGAAGCGGTGGCGCTGGAGAACGGCGCGGTGCTGGCCGCGCTGCCGGTCGATGGGACGGCGGTGTTCCCACATGGCGATGAGTTCACGCCGCTGTGGACGCGGCTCGCAAGCGAAGGCGAGGGTGCGCGACGCCATTGCCTCACCTTCGGCGAAGACCCGGCGGCCAGTGTGTCGCTGGTGGCGGCCGAGTGGCTGGGCCAGGCCTGGCGTGTCACCGCCCGCACGCCGCTCGGCGACTTGCGCTGCACGCTGCGCATCGCGGGCCGTCACAACGTGCTGAACGCGCTCGCGTCGGTGGCCTGCGGGCTGGCGGCCGGCGTGTCGCTCGACCACATCGCCCATGGCCTCGATGCCTTCGAGCCCGTGAAGGGCCGTTCGCGCGCCAGTGCGCTGCAGCTGGCCAATGGCCGCACCGTCACGCTGGTGGACGACAGCTACAACGCCAATCCCGACTCGGTGCGCGCGGCCATCGACGTGCTGGCTACGCTGCCGGCGCCGCGCATGCTTGTGCTTGGCGACATGGGCGAGGTGGGCGACCAAGGCGAACGCTTCCATGCGGAAGTCGGCGCCTGGGCCCGCGAACGCGGCATCGACAATTTTTTTGCGCTCGGCGCGGCCACGACCCACAGCGTTGTGGCCTTCGGCAAAAACCCGGGCCGGGCGCGCCATTTCGAAAGCATCGACTCGCTCAACGCGGCGGTGCTCGCACTGCTGCCGCAAGCCGGCAGCGTGCTTGTCAAGGGTTCGCGCTTCATGCGCATGGAGCGCGTGCTGCAGGCGATTGCCGAAGCCGCGCCCCCATCACAACAAGAGGAGACCGGTCATGACCATTGAAACGCTCGGTTTCAACACATGCTGCTGAGCCTCGCCCAGTGGCTGCAAACGCTCACGCCCGAGTTCGGGTTCCTGCGCGTGTTCCAGTACCTCACCTTCCGTGCGCTGGGGGCATCGATGACGGCGCTCGTCGTGGGGCTGGCTGCTGGCCCCTTCGTGATCCGCCGGCTGGCCGCGCTGAAGATCGGCCAGCCGGTGCGCGGCTACGGCATGGAGACGCACCTGAGCAAGAGCGGCACGCCGACCATGGGCGGCGTGCTGGTGCTGTTCTCGATCGTGCTGGCGACGCTGCTCTGGTTCGACCTGTCGAATCGCTTCGTCTGGATCGTGCTGTTCGTGACGCTGGGTTTCGGTGCGATCGGCTGGGTCGACGACTGGCGCAAGGTGGTGCGCAAGGACCCGGAAGGCATGCGCTCGCGCGAGAAGTACATGTGGATGTCCGTGGTCGGCCTGCTGGCCGCGTTCTACCTGCTGTTCAGCATCTCGGAGAGTTCCAACTGGCGCGTGCTGCAGCTGTTCTATGCCTGGGTGCGCTCCGGATTCGACCTCAACTTTCCGCCGAAGACCAACCTGCTGGTGCCCTTCTTCAAGGAGATCAGCTATCCGCTCGGCGGCATCGGCTTCGTCATCCTCACCTACCTGGTCATCGTGGGCGCGAGCAATGCGGTCAACCTCACCGACGGGCTCGATGGGCTGGCGATCATGCCGGTGGTGATGGTGGGCTCGGCGCTGGGCGTTTTCGCGTACGTGACGGGCAGCGTGGTGTATTCGCGTTACCTGTTCTTCCCGCACATCCCTGGCTCGGGCGAGTTGCTGGTGTTCTGCTCGGCGATGGCGGGCGCAGGCCTCGCATTCCTCTGGTTCAACACGCATCCGGCGCAGGTGTTCATGGGCGACGTGGGCGCGCTCGCGCTGGGCGGCGCGCTCGGCACCATCGCCGTGATCGTGCGGCAGGAGATCGTGTTCTTCGTGATGGGCGGCATCTTCGTGGTGGAGGCGATCTCCGTGATGATGCAGGTCAGCTATTTCAAGTACACGAAGAAGCGCTTCGGCGAGGGCCGGCGCATCCTGAAGATGGCGCCGCTGCACCACCACTTCGAGAAGAGCGGCTGGCGCGAGACGCAGGTGGTCGTGCGCTTCTGGATCATCACGATGCTGCTGTGCCTCGTGGGTTTGTCCACGCTGAAGCTGAGGTGAGGCGAGCGTGAAGCATCTCAAAGACCTGCCCGTCCTGATCCTCGGCCTTGGCGCCTCGGGGATGGCGATGGCACGCTGGTGCGTGCGCAACGGCGCGGTCGTGACCGTGGCGGATACGCGCGAGGCGCCGGCGCAGTTGGGCAAGCTGCAGGAAGAATTGCCCGGCGTGGCTTTCGTCGGCGGAGCCTTCACGGCGGCGCTGGTGGAAGGCAGCGCCATTCGTGCGGTGTATCGCTCGCCGGGGTTGTCGCCAGCGACCATTGCGCCGGTCGTGAATGCGGCGCGTGCGATGGGACTGTCTGTCGGTGGAGAGCTGGACCTGTTCGCGCGGGCGCTGCTGGACCTGCGGACGGTGGATGCGCCGGTGGTTGAGGAACAGGCATCGACTACTGAAGCGGAAGTTCAGGCGGACCTGCCTTTTGATGCAGCGGAGCCCGTCGCTTCGGTCGCATCGCCCAGTGAAGCGACACAGGCGCCGCCTGCGGTCGAACCGCTGCCTGCTGATGAAGCGGTCGCCGTCGACACGCAGCCCGAACCGGCGGGCATGACGGACATCGAAGCGGAGCCCATCGCCCTGTCGGCCGACACCGGCCCGGAGCCGCTCCCTGAAGCGAAGACCGCCACCGCAACGGCAGTGGCAAGTCTTGAGCCGGTCGCCGACGCGGAACACGGCGAAGAAACGCCGCAGGGCGACACAAGGTCCGGCGTCCCTGCCGAGTCCTTTGCGGCGCCAGCCGCACCCACGTCTGCGTGGGCCGAAACCACATCCGTGTCCAGCGAGCCTGCTGCCCCAACGATCACCGCGCCGACGCACCAGCCCGGCAAGCCCTACGTCCGCACGGCGGCCAAGGAAGCGGCCGAGTTCGTTGCACGCATCGCCGAACTCTCCGTCCCCGTCGCGCTTGCCGCGCCCGAGGAAGAAGCGCCGCGGCCCGTGCTCGCGGCAGAACCGTTGCCGGCCAAGGGCTACACGCCCTCGGTCCTCGCCATCACGGGCACCAACGGCAAGACCACCGTCACCTCGCTCACCGGCCAGTTGGTCGAACGCGCGGGCAAGACCGTCGCGGTCGCCGGCAACATCGGTCCGACGCTGCTGGACACCCTGAGTGCGCACATCGACACCGACACGCTGCCGGATGTCTGGGTGCTGGAGTTGTCCAGCTTCCAGCTCGACGGCGTGCAGGGCTTCGAGCCCACGGCCGCCACGGTGCTGAACCTGACGCAGGACCACCTCGACTGGCACGGCGACATGGCCGCCTATGGCGCGGCCAAGGCACGCATCTTCGGCAGCAAGGGCCTGCTGGTCCTGAACCGCGACGACGATGCCGTCATGCGCATGCTGCCCGCGCCGGTGCGCGTGAAGCTGCAACGGCCGCAACATCGCACCTACATCAGCTTCGGCGCCGGCATGCCGCTGCGCCCGGGCGACTTCGGCATCGAACGCGTGAACGGCATGGCCTGGCTGGTGCGCGCGTTGGAGGCTGACGAGACCCAGAAGCGCAAGCGCGGCGCCGTGCAGGAAGAAGAGATCTTCGTGCAGCGCCTGCTGCCGGCCAACGCCTTGCGCATTCGCGGCCAGCACAACGCGCTCAATGCGCTGGCCGCGCTGGCACTGGCAAGCGCCGCAGCCTGCCCGCTGGGCCCGATGCTCTACGGCTTGCGTGAATACAGCGGCGAGCCGCATCGCGTGGAACCGGTGCACATCGTCGACGAGGTCGAGTACTTCGACGACAGCAAGGGCACCAACGTCGGTGCCACCGTTGCAGCGCTCATCGGGCTGGGTGTCGACCGGCGCATCGTCCTCATCCTCGGCGGCGAGGGCAAGGGGCAGGACTTCTCGCCGCTGGCCGCGCCCGTGCGCCAATACGCGCGCGCCGTCGTGCTCATTGGCCGTGACGCGCCCATCATCGAGGAGGCACTGGCGGGCACGGGCGTCTCGCTGGTGCATGCCGGGTCGATGGAAGAAGCAGTGCGCGCGGCCGCGAAGCGGGCCCACCACGGCGATGCCGTGCTGCTGTCGCCGGCCTGCGCCAGCTTCGACATGTTCAAGGACTACGCACACCGCGCGGCCGTGTTCTGCGAGGCCGTGGAAGAACTCGCGAATGCACCTGCGGATGGAGACGGCGAATGAACCAGGCCGTGTCCAACACCCCGAACACCCCGCGCGAAGGCGGCCGCTTCAGCGGCTTGTTCCGCCGGGCCAAATCCGGCATCGACGCGTTGCCGATGCACCTGCCGGTACGCCTGGGCGGCGCCGACATCTCGCAGACCAAGGCCACGCCGATGCGCGTGCTCGGCTTCGACCAGGCCCTGCTGTGGGTCACGCTGGCGCTGCTGATATGGGGGCTGGTGATGGTCTATTCGGCCTCCATCGCCCTGGGCGACAACCCGCGCTTCTCGCGCATGAACTACAGCCAGTATTACTTCGTGCTGCGGCATGCGTTGTTCCTCGGCGTCGCCTTCGTGGCCGCGCTGCTGGCCTTCCAGGTGCCGATGAAGACGTGGGAGCGCGCGGCGCCCTGGCTGTTCATCGCCTCCCTGCTGCTGCTGGTGGCCGTGCTGATTCCGCATGTGGGCCGCAGCGTCAACGGCGCGCGCCGCTGGATTCCGCTGGGCTTCATGAGCTTCCAGCCTTCCGAGCTCGCCAAGCTGGCGATGGTGCTCTATGCGGCCAGCTACATGGTGCGCAAGATGGAGATCAAGGAGCGCTTCTTCCGCGCCGTGCTGCCGATGGGCGTGGCGGTGGTGGTGGTCGGCATGCTGCTGCTGGCCGAGCCGGACATGGGCGCCTTCATGGTGATCGCCGTGATCGCGATGGGCATCCTGTTCCTGGGTGGCGTGAATGCGCGCATGTTCTTCGTGATCGCCATGCTGGTGGTGGTGGCCTTCGGCATGATCGTGGCCTCTTCGCCGTGGCGCCGCGAGCGCATCTTCGCGTACCTCGATCCGTTCGGCGAGAACAACGCGCTTGGCAAGGGCTACCAGCTGTCCCACTCGCTCATCGCCATCGGGCGCGGCGAGGTGTTCGGCGTGGGCCTGGGCGGCAGCGTCGAGAAGCTGCACTGGCTGCCCGAGGCGCACACCGACTTCCTGATGGCCGTGATCGGCGAGGAGTTCGGCCTGGTCGGCGTGCTGCTGGCCATCGTGCTGTTCTTCTGGCTCACCCGCCGCATCATGCACATCGGCCGCCAGGCCATCGCGCTGGACCGCGTGTTCTCGGGGCTGGTCGCGCAAGGCATCGGTATCTGGATCGGCTTCCAGACCTTCATCAACATGGGCGTGAACCTGGGCGCATTGCCGACCAAGGGACTGACGCTGCCGCTGATGAGCTTCGGAGGATCGGCGATCCTGATGAACCTGATCGCGCTGGCCGTGGTGCTGCGTATCGACTACGAGAACCGCGTGCTCATGCGAGGTGGGCGCGTATGAAGACGGCACTCGTCATGGCGGGCGGAACTGGCGGGCACATCTTCCCGGGCCTGGCCGTGGCCGAGGAGCTGCGCACACGCGGCTGGCGCGTGCACTGGCTTGGCGCCCCCGGCAGCATGGAGCAGCAACTGGTGCCGCCGCGCGGATTCGCCTTCGAGCCGGTGCAGTTCGGCGGCGTGCGCGGCAAGGGTCCGATGACGCTGGTGATGCTGCCGCTCAAGCTGCTGCGTGCGTTCATGCAGAGCATCGCGGTCGTGCGCCGCGTGAAGCCCGACGTGGTCATCGGCCTCGGCGGCTACATCACCTTCCCCGGCGGCATGATGAGCGTGCTGCTCGGCAAGCCGCTGGTGCTGCATGAACAGAACTCGGTCGCGGGCATGGCCAACAAGGTGCTGGCGAGCTTGGCAGACCGCGTGTTCAGCGCGTTCCCCGATGTGCTGAAGAACGCAAAGTGGGTGGGCAATCCGTTGCGTGCCGCATTCCTGTCGCAACCGGGCCCGCAAGAACGCTTTGCCGGACGCAGCGGGCCGCTCAGGTTGCTCGTGGTCGGTGGCAGCCTCGGCGCGAAGGCGCTCAACGCGGTAGTGCCCAAGGCGCTGGCCTTGATCGCCCCGGCGCTGCGTCCGGTCGTCACCCACCAGGCCGGCAGCAAGCAGATCGACGAGTTGCGCGCCAACTACGCGGCAGCTGGCGTCGAAGGCAAGCTGACGCCCTTCATCGAGGACACCGCGAGCGCCTATGCGGAAGCCGACCTCATCGTCGCGCGCGCCGGCGCCAGCACCGTCACTGAAATCGCAGCCGTGGGCGCTGCCACGCTGTTTGTTCCTTTTCCCTCGGCGGTCGACGACCACCAGACCACCAACGCCCGCTTCCTCGTCGATGCGGGCGGCGGATGGCTGGTGCAGCAGACCGAACTGACGCCTGAATGGTTGGCTGATTTGCTACAGAAGACATCACGCGACGAACTTGTCGCACGGGCCCTCAAGGCGGCCACGATGAAGAAAACAGAAGCGGTCGACGAAGTCGTCCGCGCGTGTGAGGAGCTCGCCAGATGAAGCATGCGATTCACCACATTCACTTCGTCGGCATCGGCGGCGTCGGCATGAGCGGCATCGCCGAGGTGCTGCTCAACCTCGGCTACACGATCTCCGGCTCCGATCTTTCCGACAGCGCCACGTTGCGCCGGCTCGCGGGCCTCGGCATTCGCACCCACGTGGGCCATGACGCGGCCAACATCGCGGGTGCCGATGCCGTCGTCACTTCGACGGCCGTGCAGGGTGGCAGCAATCCGGAGGTGGTGGCGGCGCGCGCCAGGAAGATCCCGGTGGTGCCGCGCGCACTGATGCTGGCCGAACTGATGCGCCTCAAGCAGGGCATCGCCATCGCCGGCACGCACGGCAAGACGACGACCACCAGCCTGGTGGCCAGCGTGCTCGCCGCCGCGGGTCTGGACCCGACCTTTGTCATCGGCGGCCGCCTCAACAGCGCGGGCGCCAATGCACAACTGGGCAGCGGCGACTACATCGTGGTCGAAGCCGATGAGTCGGACGCCTCGTTCCTGAACCTGCTGCCCGTCATGGCCGTGGTCACGAACATCGACGCCGACCACATGGAGACCTATGGCCACGACTTCGGCAAACTGAAGAAGGCCTTCGTCGACTTCCTGCATCGCATGCCGTTCTACGGCGTCGCGATCCTGTGCACCGACGATCCGGCGGTGCGCGACATCGTGCCGGAGGTGTCGTGCCCCGTCACGAGCTACGGCTTCAACGAAGGCGCGCAGGTGCGTGCCATCAACGTGCGCGCGGTGGGCGGGCAGATGCACTTCACGGTGCAGCGCCGCAACGGCGTCACCCTGCCCGATCTGGACATCGTGCTGAACCTGCCCGGCGAGCACAACGTGCTCAATGCGCTGTCGGTGATCGCGGTGGGCGTCGAGCTCAATGTCCCCGACGAAGCCGTGCAGCGCGGGCTGGCCGAATTCACCGGCGTGGGCCGCCGCTTCCAGCGCTACGGCGAAGTCGCTGTGCGGGGCAAGCAGGCTGAAGGTGGCTTCACGCTGATCGACGACTACGGCCATCACCCGGTCGAGATGGCGGCCACGATCGCCGCGGCGCGCGGCGCGTTCCCGGGCCGTCGGCTGGTGCTGGCCTTCCAGCCGCATCGCTTCACCCGCACGCGCGACTGCTTCGAGGATTTCGTCAAGGTCATCGGTACCGCTGACGCGGTGCTGCTCGGCGAGGTCTACGCGGCCGGCGAGCAGCCGATCGTGGCCGCCGATGGTCGTTCGCTGGCGCGCGCACTGCGCGTGGCCGGCAAGGTGGAGCCCGTTTTCGTGGATGACATCGGCGCGATGCCGCAGGCCATTCTCGACAACGCGCGCGATGGCGATGTGGTGATCTGCATGGGTGCAGGTTCGATTGGCGCCGTGCCGGCCCGGGTCGTGGAACTCGGCGGCGCGGCGTCGCAAAAAGCGGAGCGCTTCACGCGCGAGGGGCGGGCATTGTGAGCGTCGATGTGAAATCACTGGGCAAGGTGGCCGTGCTGTTCGGCGGCAGTTCTGCCGAGCGGGAAATCTCGCTGCTGTCGGGCAATGGCGTGCTGGAGGCGCTGCGCTCGCGCGGCGTCGATGCGCATGCCTTCGATCCGGCGCAGCGCGACCTGGCCGACCTGAGGCGCGAGGGCTTCGCACGCTGCTTCGTCGCGCTGCATGGCCGCCACGGCGAGGACGGCACCGTGCAAGGCGCGCTCGAACTGCTCGGCATTCCCTATACCGGCTCCGGCGTGCTGGCTTCGAGCCTGGCCATGGACAAGGTCATGACCAAGCGCCTGTGGCAGGCCGATGGCTTGCCCACGCCCAAGTACGTGCGCCTCGCGCACGACCAGCAAAGCCGCGAGCAGATCCGCGCCGTGCCGGACGTGCTGGGCCTGCCGCTCATCGTCAAGCCGCCGCGAGAAGGCTCGTCGATTGGCGTGACCAAGGTGCAGGGCTATTCAGAGATGCAGGACGCGGTCGCGCTGTCCGCGAAGTACGACGCCGATGTGCTCTGCGAGGAGTTCATCGAGGGCGAGGAAGTGACCTGCGCCGTGCTCGGCCAGGGGCTGCAGGCCGTGGCCCTGCCGGTGGTGCGCATCGCCGCGCCCGAAGGCGCCTACGACTACCAGAACAAGTACTTCACCGACGACGTGAAGTACCACTGCCCGAGCGGCCTGCCGGAAGCGGAAGAGCGCGCCATCCAGCACATCACGCTGGCCGCGTACCACACGCTCGGCTGCCGCGGATGGGGCCGCGCGGACCTGATGATCCGCGCCAGCGACCGCAAGCCCTTCCTGCTCGAGATGAACACCTCGCCCGGCATGACCAGCCACTCGCTGGTGCCTATGTCGGCGCGCGCGGCAGGCACCAGCTACGAGGACCTGTGCCTGCGCGTGCTGGCCTCGGCCGCGCTGGATTCGTCGGCCGGGCGCGACGCCAACGCTCCCTCGGCGGGCAGCGATGGCGCAACGGCGCGGAGCGCGGGGAACTGACATGGCCGACAGCATCGCCGTCCCCTTCGACGTCAGGCTCATGAACATCACCGCGAACCTGGTGTTCGTGGTGTGTGCGCTCGTGCTGCTGGCCGCCGGGGCCTGGTGGGTGCTGCGGCAACCGTTCTTCCCGTTGGCCGCGATCCGCGTGGACGGCCAGGTGACCCACAACAACGAGATCACCTTGCGGGCCAATGTCGCGCCGCAACTGTCAGGCAACTTCTTCACCGTCGACCTGGCCAAGGCGCGCGCGGCCTTCGAGTCGGTGCCATGGGTGCGCAAGGCCGTGGTGCGGCGCGAATTCCCGAACCGCCTGCGCGCCACGCTGACCGAGCAGGTGCCGGTGGCGCATTGGGGCGACGAATCCACGTCCAGGCTGGTCAACAACTTCGGCGAAGTCTTCGAAGCCAACGTGGCCGAGGTCGACGACGAACTGCCGCGGCTCGACGGCCCGGTCGACCAGGCCGGCCAGGTGCTCGGCATGTACCGCGTGCTCGTGCCGATCTTCCAGCCCTATGAATTGCAGATCGACGAACTGGAACTGTCCGGACGCGGCAGCTGGAAGGTGGTGCTCAGCACCGGCGCCATCATCGAACTCGGTCGCGGCCAGGCCGACCAGGTCGCGTTGCGCCTGCAGGTGTTCCTGAAATCCGTGACGGCAGTGGCCCAGCAATACGGCCGCAACCTGTCGTACGTTGAAGCTGCCGACCTGCGGCACCGCGATGCCTACGCACTGCGCATGCGCGGCGTCACCACGGTCGTCAACGATCCCAAGAAACCCGACCCCAAGAAGAAATAGAGAACCCAAGGACTTTTCATGCCCAAAGAATACAAAGACCTTGTCGTCGGACTCGATATCGGAACTGCCAAGGTAATGGTGGTCGTGGCCGAGGTGCTGCCCAATGGCGAACTGAAGCTGGCTGGCCTCGGCGTGGCGCCGAGCAATGGCCTGAAGCGCGGCGTGGTGGTGAACATCGACGCCACCGTGCAGAGCATCCAGCAGGCGCTCAAGGAGGCCGAGCTGATGGCCGACTGCAAGATCGGCCGCGTCTACACCGGCATCACCGGCAGCCACATCCGCGGCATCAATTCGAGCGGCATGGTGGCGGTGAAGGACAAGGAAGTCACCCCCGCCGATGTGGCCCGCGTAGTGGAGACGGCCCGCGCCATCAACATCTCCAGCGACCAGCGGCTGCTGCTGGTGGAGCCGCAGGAGTTCGTGATCGACGGCCAGGACGTGAAGGAGCCGATCGGCATGAGCGGCATGCGCCTGGAAGCCAAGGTGCACATCGTGACCGGCGCCCAGAGCGCGGCCGAGAACATCATCAAGTGCGTGCGCCGCTGCGGCCTGGAAGTGGACCAGCTGATGCTGAACCCGCTGGCCTCGGCGCAGGCGGTGCTGAGCGAGGACGAGCGCGAACTCGGCGTGTGCCTGGTCGACATCGGCGCTGGCACCACCGACGTGGCGATCTTCACCAACGGCGCGATCCGCCACACGGCCGTGATCCCGATTGCCGGGGACCTGATCACGAGCGACATCGCGATGGCCCTGCGCACGCCGACCAAGGACGCCGAGGACATCAAGGTCGAGCACGGCTATGCCAAGCAACTGTTGGCAGACCCGGACACGCAGGTCGAAGTGCCGGGCCTCGGCGACCGTGGGCCGCGCATGCTGAGCAAGCAGGCACTGGCCGGCGTGATCGAGCCGCGCATCGAGGAGATCTTCTCGCTGGTGCAGCAGGTGGTGCGCGAGTCGGGCTTCGAGGAAGTGCTGTCGTCAGGCGTGGTGCTGACCGGCGGCAGCGCCGTCATGCCCGGCATGGTGGAACTGGGCGAGGACATCTTCCTCAAGCCGGTGCGGCGCGGCATCCCGAAGTATTCGAGCGCGCTGTCCGACATGGTCGCGCAGCCCCGTGCCGCGACGGTGATGGGCTTGCTGGAAGAAGCGCGCTTTGCACGCATGCGCGGCTTCAAGGTCGCGCAGAAGAACGGGTCGGTCAAGACCGCGTTCGGCCGCTTCAAGGACTTCATCGTGGGGAACTTCTGATCATGCGCACCTGCACACTGAACCCGGCCAGGCCCCATGTTCCCCATGCCCGCGCGGGACCGCCGCGCCATTTCAACGAGCGATGGCGACGCACAGGCCCTCCGCCATAGAGCGACACCGGTGACTGCGCAAGACGACAAAAGAAATTCATTCATCACATAACGGCAACTGCAAAAAATGAAGGAGTCAGAAATGACCATCGAAATGATCGAAATGGAAGAGTTCAACCAGGGCACGCAAATCAAGGTGATCGGCGTGGGTGGGGGCGGCGGCAATGCAGTCGCGCACATGATCGAGCGCGGTGTGCAGGGTGTGCAGTTCGCCTGCGCGAATACCGATGCGCAGGCGCTGTCGCGCAGCAATGCGCCCAAGCTGATCCAGCTCGGCAACAACGGCCTTGGCGCGGGCGGCAAGCCGGACAAGGGCCGTGACGCGGCCGAGGCGGCGCTCGACGAGATCCGCGCGGCCATCGACGGCGCGCACATGCTGTTCATCACGGCCGGCATGGGCGGCGGCACCGGCACCGGCGCGGCGCCCGTGATCGCGCGCGTGGCAAAGGAGATGGGCATCCTGACCGTGGGCGTGGTCACCAAGCCCTTCGACTGGGAAGGCGGCAAGCGCATGAGCAATGCCGACAGCGGCCTGGCGGAGTTGGAAGCGAACGTCGATTCGCTGATCGTGATCCTGAACGAGAAGCTGCTGGAAGTGCTGGGCGACGACGTGACGCAGGCCGAAGCATTCGCGCATGCCAACGACGTGCTGAAGAACGCGGTCGGCGGCATCTCGGAGATCATCAACGAGTACGGCGGCGTGAACGTCGACTTCGAAGACGTGCGCACCGTGATGGGCGAGCCCGGGAAGGCCATGATGGGCACGGCCGCCGCCAGCGGCCCGGACCGCGCCCGCATCGCCGCCGAACAGGCCGTGGCCTGCCCGCTGCTCGAAGGCATCGACCTGTCGGGCGCCAAGGGCGTGCTGGTGCTGGTGACGGCATCGAAGGGCTCGCTGAAGCTGGCCGAATCGAAGCTTGCGATGAACACCATCCGTGCCTACGCCTCTGCCGATGCGCACGTGATCTACGGCGCTGCCTACGATGAGAACCTGGGTGACGAGATGCGCGTGACGGTGGTCGCCACCGGCCTGTCGCGCCAAGGGGTGAGCCGCAAGCCGGAACTCGAGGTGATCCGCCGCACCGGCACCGACAACGTCGGCTTCAGCTTGCCGACCCTCAACACGGGCGCGGTCGGGCATGGCGGCCACGGCAACACGAAGTACGACAACATGTCGGTGCCGAGCGTGTGGCGCACCAATCGCACGGCGGCGACCGCCAAGGTGGATGCGCTGTCGTCGGGTGGCATGGAAGACATCGAGATCCCCGCCTTCCTCCGCCGCCAAGCTGACTGATATGGCATTGAGCTACTGCGCGCCCCAATCTCGCACCTGCGCTGCTCGCCGTACAGGAGTACGGCTGCGCTGCTCGGCGCGAGCTTGGGGCGCTCGCTACGCTCACTGCCACATCAGTCGGGCCGGGGTGGCACATGACCTCGGGGCGCCTCGCTTCGCTCGCTTTCCTATCCGGCTGTACCGGGAGGGCGCATGTCGGCTATTGGGGCGATAGCCCGACGGGTGGTGCGCTCGGGGGCTGCGGCTCCTAAAATCACGGCCGTGCTGCAACAACGAACCCTCAAGGCCATCACGCGCGCGGTCGGCGTGGGGCTTCACAGCGGGCAACGCGTGGAACTCACGCTGCGCCCGGCGCCGGTGGATACCGGCATCGTCTTCCGGCGCGTGGACTTGCCTGAGCCGGTGGACATCGCGATGACGCCGGAGGCGGTGACCGACACACGGCTGGCGTCGACCATTTCCTCAGGTGGCGCCAAGGTGCAGACCATCGAGCACCTGATGTCGGCCTGCGCGGGGCTGGGCATCGACAACCTGCGCATCGACATCACGGCCGACGAGGTGCCGATCCTGGACGGCTCGGCTTCTTCTTTCGTGTTCCTGCTCCAAAGCGCGGGCATCGTGTTGCAGGCCGCGCCGCGCCGCTTCATCCGGGTGATCAGCCCGGTCGAGGTGCACGAGGGCAAGGACCATGACGCCAAGTGGGCGCGGCTCGACCCGTACCACGGCTACAAGCTCAGCTTCGAGATCGACTTCGACCATCGCGTGGTGAGTTCGACCGGACAGCGTTTCGAGTTCGACCTGGGCAGCGGCTCCTACAGCCGCGACATCGCGCGGGCGCGTACCTTCGGGTTCACCAAGGAAGTCGAGTACATGCGCAGCAAGGGGCTGGCGCTGGGCGGCGGGCTCGACAACGCCGTCGTCATGGATGACACCAAGGTGCTCAATGCCGGCGGATTGCGCTACGACGACGAGTTCGTCAAGCACAAGATCCTCGATGCGATGGGCGACCTCTACGTCGTTGGCCGCCCGCTGCTGGCCGCCTACAGCGCTTTCCGCTCCGGGCATGGACTCAACAACAAGCTGCTGCGCGCCTTGATGGAGCAACCCCAGGCCTGGGAAATCGTCACCTTCGACGACGAGAAGCGCGCGCCCGCCGGTTTCGCCGAGGTCGCGCGCGCCTGGTAGCCCGGCAAGCCAGCAGCCAATGCTTCTCTTTCGCTGGGCCATCCTGCTGTTGCTGCTGGTGGCCGGCGTGTCATTCGCCTTCTATGCCGGCACCGGCCAAGCCAGGTACCGGCGCTTCGGCTGGATCGTGCTCAAGTGGACGCTGCTGGCGGCGTTCGGCTTCTTTGCGGTGCTGATTGCGGAGCGCGGGTTCTGATCAATCCTTGCAGGTGATCGAAGGTTCTTCTTGATTGCGAGCTTGACCGTACGCGAAGGACGCGAAGGTTCCGCGAAGGACGCGAAAAGAACCCCAAGAAAGGAATCCCTTCCTTATCCTTTGAATTGAATCTTTCGCGTCCTTCGCGGAGCCTTCGCGTCCTCTGCGTACGGTCAAGTCCGATCCCGCATCCGCGGCCATTGCTGCTGCGCAGTCCGAACTCAGCGCGTACGCCCCTGCCGATACCCGCCCCCGGAGCCTTTCGTCACCGCCGCCCCCAAGCGCTCCATCGACCTGCCGACATGCGCATGCGTGATCGCGATGCCCAGCGCATCGGCCGCATCGGCGCCCGGCAGGCCCGGCAGGTTCAACAGCCGCTTCACCATCTCCTGCACTTGCGCCTTGGCCGCATTGCCATGGCCGGCGACGGCCTGCTTCATCTGCAGCGCGGTGTACTCGGCCACGCTGAGCTTGTTGACGACCAGCGCCGTCAGGCAGGCGCCGCGCGCCTGGCCCAGCATCAATGTCGATTGGGGGTTGACGTTGACGAACACGATCTCGACCGCCGCAGCCGTCGGCTGGTAGCGCTCGGCAATCTCGCCGATGCCATCGAACAGCACCTTCAGCCGCAATGCCAGTTCGCCGCCGACCATGTGCTTGGTGCTGATGGTGCCGCTGGCCACATAGCGCAGCGAATGGCCATCCGCGTCGACCACGCCGAAGCCGGTGGTCTGCAGGCCGGGATCAATGCCGAGGATGCGCATCTGAGCAAGGGCAAGGTGCCCCCTGGGTGGGTCGACGGCGGCATGCAGGGGAGGAAGGCATTGACACAGGAATGTAGTCGAACTGCCCCATGCAAGGGCGTCGGCGAGGACGATCAAAAGAAAGAAGAAAAGAATCTCTTTCGGAGTTCCTTCGCGTCCTTCGCGAACCTTCGCGTCCTCTGCGTACGGTCAAGTCCGATTCCGCATTCCCGGCGACCACCTGTTCAAAGCCCGAAATACCAGCGCACCGAATGAAAGAAGATCGGCGCCGCAAAGCACAACGCATCCACCCGGTCGAGCAGGCCGGCGGCTCCGGTCACGCCCACGCCCTTCTGGCCCCAATGCGGTATGCCACGATCGCGCTTCAGTGCCTTCATCACGAGGTGGCCCATCGAGCCCGCCACGCAGGCGATCAGCGACATCGCCATGGCCTGTCCGTACTTGAAGGGCGTGATGAAGGACATCAGGCCGCCCACCACGGTGCCGATGGCCATGCCCGCGCTCCAGCTGGCCCAGTTGAAGCTTCGGCTCACGTTGGGCGCGAAGGGTGGGCGCGTCAACCAGCGCCGCAGCTGGCTGCTGCCTTCGGCCGGCGGGTAGACGAAATGCCGCGCGATCAGGTGCTGCACCACCATGCAGGCCTGCACCACGAACACCAGGAAGAAGACGAGGAACGCGCTCTTGCCCTCGAAGCCCGGGAACGACAGCAGCAGCAAGGCCGGCACGTGGCTCATGCCGTAGACGCAGACCATGATGCCCCACTGCAGCTTGGCATTGCGTTCGAGGAAATGGCTCGGGTCGTTGGCCAGCGCGCTCGCCGTGGGAATGGCCAGGAACACGTAGACCGGGATGAACACGGTGAACAGGTTGAAGTGCGCCGTGCCCACCAGGATGAACTGCAGCGGCAGCACCACGAAGAAGGCCAGGATCAGGCTGCGGTGGTCGCCGCGCCGCGTCGGGGACAGCGTGATGAATTCGCGCAGCGCCAGGAACGCGAGCAGGCCGAACAGGAAGGTCGCGAAGCCGGGCCCCAGCACCCAGCCGGTCCAGAACATCACCGCCATGCCCCAGCTGGTGCGAAGCAGGCGGCGGAAGTCGTTGAAGTCCTGCAGCCATGCTTCGCCGCGGTCATGGTTGCGGCGCTCCCGCAGGCCGATGATCAGCGTGGCGATGCTCACGATGGTCAGGATGCCGAAGACGATCAGGAACAGGGCGCCGACCTGTTGGCCCGGTGTCAGGCTGCGCAAGGATTGATTCATGAACGGGGCTTCTTCAACTCGGAAGGTGTGAATGCGCGGGCATGGCGGGGGCGCTCACACGATCTCAAACATCGCGCAGCGCGAGCACGGCGGCACGGGCGCGCTCCAGGAACGGGCGGCGTTGCTCGCCTTCCTGCACCTGCATCGGCGCGCCGAAGGTCACGGAGCAGAGGATCGGCACAGGCACCACTTCACCCTTGGGCATGACTCGCTGGATGTTGTCGATCCACGCCGGCACCAGCACCACGTCGGGGAACATCTTCGCCAGCGCATAGAGGCCGGACTTGAACTTCTGCGGCTCGCCGGTGTTGCCGCGCGTGCCCTCCGGAAAGATGATGATCGAGTCGCCGCTCTTGAGGGCTTCGACGAGCGGCGTCAGCGGGTCGCTGCTGTCCAGGACGGCGGCGGGCGCCGCGGCCACGGCCTCGGGTTCGGCTTGGGGTTCGGGTTCGGACGGCACCAGCGGCAACTGGATCGCCTGGACGGGCTCCATCGATGGCTCGACCCGTTCAGCCGGCGGGGGAGGCGAGGGCGGCGGTGCTGCCGCCTGGCCGCGATCCACATACACCGCATGGAACACCTCGGTCGTGATCCAGCGCTTGACCGGCGTGTTGGCCCAGTAGTCGCGCGCAGCGATCGGCCGGGTGATCACGCGCAATTCCTCGGGCAGCGCGGCCCAGATCATGACGATGTCGGCATGGCTCTGGTGATTCGCGAAATAGATGCGCTGTTCCGCCTTGGGCGGGCAGCCATACCAACGTGCCTGCGAGCCGGTGAGCAAGCGCACCACGCCGAGCAAGACCCATCCCACTATTTTTGCCAACATGGCCGCGATGATACGGGCGCGCAGGCCCGATCTGCCTCAGGGCAGATCAGCCGACGGCATGCGCGCGACGATGGTCGCACTGCGACCCAGGATGTAGGCCGAGGTCGGCCGGCGCTCGAAGAATTTCGGGCTCGGCAACATCACCGCGAGCCGTGCCGCCTCGTTGGCATTCAGCCGCGCGGCCGGCTTGTTGAAGTAGTGCCGCGACGCGGCCTCTGCGCCGAACACGCCTTCGCCCCATTCGACGTTGTTGAGGTAGATCTCGAGGATGCGCTGCTTGCTGAGCAGCAGTTCCAGCAGCGTCGCCAGCACCAGTTCCTGGCCCTTGCGCAGCAGGGTGCGCTCGCCCGAGAGCAGCAGGTTCTTGGCGAGTTGTTGCGTGATGGTGGAGCCGCCGCGCAGCCTCGGCGGGCGCGCCGGCTTGCCGCTGGCTGCTGCCTGCGCCGCCCGCCTGGCGGCGATCTCCTCGGCCTTGGCATTGCGCTGGCGGGCCTTCTCGATCGCCTCCCATTCCACGCCCTGGTGGTAGATGAACTCGCCATCCTCGCTGGCGATGACGGCGCGCTTGAGCGTCTCCGAGATCTGCGCGTAGGGCACCCAGTCCTGCTGCCACTCGTGCCCGCCATTGGCACGGCCATGCGTTGCGATCTGCCAGGCCTCGGAGCGTTGGAATGCCGTCGATTCAGGATTGATCGCGGCCATCGCCGCGATGCGCACGACGAAGAAGAGTTCGAGAGCCAGTCCTGCCACCAGCAGGCACAGCACCCAACGGAACACGACCCGCATCGCCCGTCGTCAGCCCGCGACCAGCGCGCGCAGTTCCGCCAGCACCTGCGCGGAGGGCGGCCGCACGCCGCGCCAGGTTTCAAAGGCCTCCGCCGCCTGCTCGACCAGCATGCCGAGGCCGTCGCGCGGCACCGCGCCGTTCTCGCGCGCCCAGTCCATGAAGCCGGCCGCGGCCGGCCCGTACATCATGTCGACGGCCAGCGCGCCGGGCTTCAACACGCTGGCGGCCACGGGCACGCCGCCGCCGCCCAGGCTCGACGCGGTGGCGTTGACGACCACGTCGAAGTTGCCGCTGACGGTATCGAGTTCCTGCGCTTCGATCTCGGCGTGGTGCGACAAGGCGAGCGCCGCATGCCGCTGCACCAGCGTCACTGCCTTGCCAAGTGTTCGATTGGCCACCACCACGCGCCGCGCACCCGCTTCGAGAAAGGGCCCGAGCACGCCCGACGCACCACCGCCCGCACCAACCAGCAGCACGTCGCGGCCCTGCAGTTCGACGCCGGCATTGCGCTGGATGTCGTTGACGAGACCCGCACCGTCGGTGTTGTCACCATGGATGCCGTCGTCACGAAAGCTCAGCAGGTTCACCGCTTGCGCCAACGCGGCGCGCGGGGTGACGTGCTGCGCAAGCGCCGCCGCATCGAACTTGAAGGGCACCGTGACATTGCAACCGCGCGCCGTCCCCGCGGGATCGGCGCGCAACGCGGCCACCGCCGTAGCAAAGCCACCGAGCGGCACCAGGCGCCGGCCATAGTCCAGCGCCTCCCCGGTGAGTTCGGCAAAGCGCATGTGGATCCAGGGCGAGCGGCTGTGCTCGATCGGGTTGCCCATCACGCAATACAGGTCCATGGCCTTCTCCCTTCTTGTCTGTCTCGAAGTCGCGATCAGAGTGCCGTCAGGGTGCGGAGGGCCGGGCCTCGAGCGTCTCGTCGCGGGTGAAACGGAAGCGGGAGGGCAGCACGATCTGGTCGGTCTGCCTGCGCATCGCGTCGGTGAACTTGCCGAAATTGCCGATGCTGCGCACGATCGCCTGGGCGCGCTTGTCGAGCAGCGTGTTGCCTGAGCTTTCGACGATCTCCGCACCCACCACGCTGCCGTCGTAGTTGATCGTGACCAGCATGGTCAGGGCGCCGTACAGCTTCTTGCCCGCGGCCTCGGGGAAGTTCTCGGTGCCGCGCGCCTCGATGCGCCGGCGCAGCGCATCGACATACATCGCATAGGCGGCCTCGCGCGTGGCGGGGCTGATGTAGCGCTTCTTGGGTCGCGCGTTTTCCTCGTTCACACGCTTCTCGATCTCGGCCAGCAGTTCCAGCAACTGGCGGCGCTGTTCCTCGCGGTCGCTGCTTTGCGCCGGGTCGCCCGAGTTGCGCGGATCGGGCAGGGGCATGGTGGCGAGTTGCTGCCGGATCTGCGCGAGCAGGAGCTGCTGCTGCGCCTGCATCGATTCGACCTGGCGCTGTGAATCCTCGGACGCATCGCCTACCGCCGTGAAGGCCGAGGGCGGCAGTGGGCTGGTGGCACGGCCGCGCTCCAGGTCGCCGCCGCCGGCCAGCGAGCGCTGCGCGATGGCCTGCGCCTTGTCCGGCTTCTCGTTGGTCGCCGCATTGACCAGGATGACCTCGAGCGCGGTCTCCTTGAACGCGCGGTCGAAGGCCTCGGGATCGGCAAATCGCACGGCCAGCAACACGCCGTGGGCGAGGATCGAAATCCCCAGCGCGATCTGCAGGACGCTGAAGTCGCGCAGGTTCATGCGGGCACGTTGTCCGGGGTGGCCTCGCTGTCCGCCATATCCACGGCGATGGCGATCGGGCCGGCGACTTCCTCTTCGTCGCCGCCATCGTCCTCGATGGCCGCCGCGTCGGGCGCTGCATCGAGGCGTGCGATCACGGTGCCGTGCACGTCGAGCGCGATCTCGTCGATGTCGCCGAGCTTCACCCGCAAGTGCGCCCCGCGCTCCTGCTGGCCGGCCACCGGGAACACCAGCGGCAGGTTGTCGGCGCGCACCAGCGCACCGTTCGGGAAGTCCTTCATCACGGTCGCGTCCAGTTCGGTGATGCCGTTCTGCTGCAGGTACTTGAGCGTCCAGAACCGTTCCATGCCGGCCTGGTAACCGTTGTAGGTGCTGTAGGCCGCATCGAAGCCGGAGAGGATCGAGAACAGGTCGGCGTCCTTCGGCTTGAAGGGCGCGGCCAGCGCGGCGGTCTTGCCGTGGCGAGCGGCGGCGATGATCTGCCACTGGTTGACCAGGTCGGTGTAGCGGCGCAGCGGGGAAGTGCTCCACGCATAGCTCTTGACGCCGATGCCTGCGTGCGGCGCCGGCCTGGTGCCCATGCGGACCTTCACACCCGGCGCCAGGCTGGCCTGGCTGCGGTAGAGGCCCGGCACGCCGAACTCGCCGAGCCAGCTGCCCCAGGTGCTGTTGGCCAGGATCATGGCCTCGGCCACGATGAGGTCCAGCGGCGCGCCACGGCGGCGGGTGCTGATGCTGACCTTTTCTTCACCGCTCGGCTCGCCGACATTCCCCTCAAGCCGGAAGTTGTAATCGGGTCGGTTGAAGTTCTCCGGCTTGCCGCGCACGACTTCGCGCTGCGCCTTCAGGCTGCGCGCCAGGCGGAACAGGAAGCCGAGCGGCTCGCGCAATTGCGTGGCCACCGCCGGCGCGTCGCCGTCGGGCACGCTGGCGTCGGTCAGCCATTCCTCGCTGACGAAGGCGTCGAGCTGGTCGTGCCGCAGGTTGGCAACGATCGGCACGCGTTCCAGTTTGGTCTCGGTGCCCTTCAGTTCGAGCGAGGCTTCGTCGAAAGTCACGTAGAGGGAGACGGCCGGGCAGTCGCGCCCTTCCTGCAGGGTGTACGCGTTCACGATGTCGTCCGGCAGCATCGTGATCTTGTAGCCCGGCATGTAGACCGTGGACATGCGGTTGCGCGCCACCTGGTCGATCGCGCTGCCGGGCACCAGCGCCAGGCCCGGCGCCGCGATGTGGATGCCGACGACGACCGTGCCGCTGCCCAGGCCCCGCACGGAGAGCGCATCGTCGATTTCCGTGGTCTGCGAATCGTCGATGGAAAAGGCCTGCACGCCCTCGGCCAGCGGCAGTGCGTCGGTGATCGCTGGCGCCTGCAGGGCCGGGAAGGCGGTGCCTTTGGGGAAGTTCTCGAACAGGAAGCGCTTCCAGTGGAACTGGTAGGCCGAGTCGATGGCCCCGGCGCGCTCCAGCAGTTCCAGCGGCGGCCGCTGCGAGGCGCGCGAGGCATCGACCACGGCGCGGTATTCGGGCGCGTTCTTGTCGGGCTTGAACAGGATCTTGTAGAGCTGGTCGCGCACCGGCGCCGGGCATGTGCCCTCGGCCAGTTGCTTCGCCCATTCGTCGATCTGCGCCTGCACCTGCTTCTTCTTCTCGATGGCCGCGAGCGCCTGCTGCACGATCTCCGCGGGCGCCTTCTTGAAGCGGCCCTTGCCGGCGCGGCGGAAGTAATGCGGCGCATCGAACAGGCCGAGCAGCGCGGCAGCCTGCTGCGCCAGCGTGGGCTTGTCCTGGAAATAGTCGGCCGCCAGGTCGGCGAAGCCGAACTCTCCCTCGGGCGAGAACTCCCAGGCGAGGTCGAGGTCCATGGTTGCAGCCAGGGCACGCGCCTCGCTGATCAACTCGGCCGGGCCGGGCTTCTCGAAGCGCAGCACGATGTTGGCGGCCTTGACCTTGACGCGCTTGCCGGTGTCGAGCTCGACCTGGGCCGAGGCTTCCGCCTCCGACAGCACGCGACCGCCAAGGTATTTGCCGGCTTCTTCAAACAATACAAACATGGTGACGATTGTCCCATGGGCCCGAGGCGTGAAAACCGAGGGCTTGTGCGCGGATTACCCCGAGGAGTCCGGGGGCGAACTACAGGTTCAGGAACGCCATGACCTCGTCCAGGTGCGCCCGTTCGAAATCCGACAGCGCGTGGTCGCCCTGGTTCAGCAGCTTGATGCGGCTGCCGGCATAGCGCGCCGACATCTCGCGCCAGTCGAGCACCTCGTCACCCTTGGCCACGATCGCGAAGCAGCGCTCCGGCCGCGGCAGCGCCCCCACTTCCAGCGCCTTCAGCTCGCCGATGTACTCCGGGCGGAAATGGAACTGCTGCGCCGGGTCATGCCACTGGGTCTGCGTGCCGATGTGGTGCGCCAGGTCGCGCGCCGGGTCGACCGCCGGGTTCAACAGCACCGCGGGGCAGCGGGTCATTCCAGCCACGTAGGTGGCGTAGAAGCCGCCCAGCGACGAGCCCACCACCGCCATCGACTCGCGCGGCCAGGACGCGATGCCGCGCATGACCATGTCGATGGCCTCGCGCGGCGAGGGCGGCAACTGCGGGCACCACCAGTGAACCTCCGGGTGCGATGCCGCGACGCGGCGCGCCATCACTTGCGCCTTGGTCGAGTTCGGAGACGAGCGGAAGCCGTGCAGGTATAGCAGATGGGTCGCGGGAAGATGTCGCATGCTATGAAATTTATAGCGGGTTATGCAGGGGCCACGGTCACTGCGCGCTGCCTTGTTCTGGAGGGAGGTGTCATCGTAGGGCGGGCGGGCGGACCCCGGCAGGAGCCCGTGCGGCTAGTTTGTAACAAGTGTCGACTCACTCCGCCTCGCCATGCATCCCATGAATTCGGCAGTCAACAATGTGTATTAACTGTTACTCGATTTATGCTCAGGCCCATGTCCCCCACAGAAACGACCTTGACATCGCCCCCGCCCTGGGGCGTCCTGGTCGTGGAGGACGACAACCATGCCCGCGCGTTCTTCGAGGCGAGCGTGCGGCGCAGCCCGCGGCTGCAGTGGCTTGGCGGCGCGGCCTCCGTGCGCGAGGCGCTGGACTGGCTCGACGGCGACGCGGTGGCTCCGGACGTGCTGCTGGTGGACCTCGGCCTGCCCGACGGCAGCGGACTCGACGTGATCTCGGCCGCAGTGGCCCGCTACCCGCAGTGCGAGCCCCTCGTGATCTCGGTCTTCGGCGACGAGGACAGCGTGCTCGCGAGCATCGAGGCCGGAGCACTTGGTTACATCCACAAGGACGCCGCGCCAGAGGACATCGCCCTCACCATCCTCGAGATGAAGGCCGGAGCCTCGCCGATCTCGCCGATGATCGCGCGGCGCGTGCTGGCGCGATACCGGCTGCTGCAGTCGGGCGGCCGGGCCGAGCCCGATGCGGCGCCCACCACGCCCCCGCCAGGCCCGGACGGCGCGGCGCGAGCGCTGCTCTCGCGCCGCGAGCAGGAGGTGCTGACGCTGATCGCCCGCGGCTTCTCGTACGCCGAGATCGCGCGCCTGCAAGGCCTCAGCGTGCACACGGTGCAAACCCACATCAAGCACCTCTATGGCAAGCTGGCGGTTCACTCCAAGAACGAGGCGGTCTTCGAGGCCATGCGCCTGGGCCTGCTGCACCACCCGGGCGCGGCCTGATGCGCGGCTGGCGCGCCGCGGCCATGGCGCTGCTGGTGTGCTGGGCCTGCGCCTTCGCGTCTGCCCACACCGGAGCGGCCGTCCTGGAATTGCGGCAGGGCAGCGTCAGCAGCACCGTCGATGGCCAGGCCACCACGGCGCCGGTGGAACTGCCCTACAACTGGGACCACGAACAACATGCGCGGCCCGGCATGGCCAGTTTCTCGCTGCCCTTCACGCTGCCCGGGCGGCCCGACGGCCCCTGGGCCCTGTACCTGCAACGCATCGGCAGCACCTTCGAAGTGCGCCTCAATGGCGAACTGCTGCGCGTGCATGGCGACCTGTCGCACGGCAACGGTGCGGACTATGCGAAGTCGCCGAGGTCGCTGATGATCCCGGCGCAGTTGCTGCGCGCCGGCACCAACCTGCTCGAAGTCCGCCTGCGGGCCGATTCCGGGCGCCGCGCCGGCTTGTCCCCGGTCCTGATCGGCCCGGCCGACGATGTGCTGGCGGCCTTCAGCGTCGACTACGCCTGGCGTTTCACCGGCTCCGTCCTGCTGGTGGGTTTCAGCGTCGTCGTCGGTGCCATCGCGCTGGCCTTGTGGCTCACGCAGTCCGACAGCGGCGTGGCCGGCGGGCGCCGACGCGAACCCGTCTATTTCTGGGCCGCGCTGGCGGAATTCTGCTGGGCCTTGCGCGTGGCCGATGCCGCCATCGCCACGCCGCCGATCGGCTGGGTGGGCTGGGGCACGCTGATGACCGCCTGCTATTCGGGCTGGGCCGCGTCGGCGATGCTGTTCTGCCACCATGTCGCGGGCTGGGACCGGCACCCCCGCATGCGCTGGATGGGGTGGTCCATGGCCCTCATGTTCTTCGGCTCCATTGCCTGCTGCTGGATCTCGCTGAGCCGCGCCGACCCGCGCTGGCTGACCGGGTGGCTGGCGCTGGAACTGGTCGGCGTGATCGGCTACATCGGCGTCTTTGCCGTGGCCACGGTGCGCCGGCCCGACACCGGGCGCGTGCTGGTCGGCTCGGCCGCGGTGCTGACGGTGCTGGTGGCGCTGCGCGACTGGGCCGTGATCCGCCTGAGCGACAGCTACGGTGAAACCACCTGGGTGCGCTACACATCGGTGTTCTTCGGCATCGCCTTGCTGGCCATCGTGCTCGAGCGCTTCCAGGCCGCCAGCACCCAGGCCAGGAACCTGCTCGGCACCCTGGCCGCCCGCGTGGCCGATCGGGAGCGCGAACTGGCCTCGACCTACGCCCGGCTCGACGCCACCAGCCGCGAGCAGGCGCGCACGCTCGAGCGTGAACGCATCCTGCGCGACATGCACGACGGCGTCGGCTCGCACATCAGCGCGGCCATCCACCAGATCCAGTCCGGCCAGGCCCGGCCATCGGAGCTGATGCGCACGCTGCGCGATTCGCTGGACCAGCTCAAGCTGTCGATCGACGCGATCCACATGCCGCCCGGGGACGTGGGTGCGTTGCTGGCCGCGTTGCGCTATCGGCTGGAGCCGCGGCTGGCCGCATCCAGCGTGGGGCTGGAGTGGGCGGTGGATGAACTCGAACCCGTGGCGCGCCTGGACGCCCCTGCCATGCGGCAACTGCAATTCCTGCTGTTCGAGGTCATCTCCAACGTGCTGCAGCACGCCGGCGCCAGCGTGCTGCGCATCGAGGCCGCTATGCACGAGGGCGTGCTGCGATTGCGCGCCGTGGACAACGGCCGCGGCTTCGACGCCAGCCAGCCGCCGCGCGCCCTGCGCCAGCGCGCGCAGGCCATCGGCGCGCACCTGGCGCTGGAAAGCCAGCCGGGGCGGACGGTGGTACAGCTCGCCTTTCCGTGACGGCGGCCTCGGCAGGCGCGTTTCCTGCTAACTGCGGTCAGCACTTTCCAGAGGACGCCATGAACCGCTTCAACCCCTCGCGGCGCACCGCGCTGCATTGGCTCGCAGCCAGCGCTGCCGCAGCCACTTTCCCCGCCTACGCACAATGGCCGGACCGGCCCATCCGGATCATCGTGACTTTCCCTCCGGGTGGCTCGAGCGACGTGCTGGCCCGCCTCATGGCGGAGCAACTGGGCAAGAAGCTGGGGCAGCCGGTCGTCGTCGACAACAAGCCCGGCGCGGGAGGCACCATTGGCGGCACGCTCGTGGCCACGGCGCCGCCGGATGGCTATACGCTGCTGCTCTCCAACACGACGCCCATCGCGCTCGGCCCGTTCACCCTGGAGAAGCAGCCCTACGATCCGGTGGCTGACTTCACCCACATGGCCTACCTGGGCGCCGCGCCGCTCGTCATCATGGCCAGCAAGCCGTCCGGCATCAATACCTATGCCGAGTTCGAGGCCGTCGCCAGGAAGCAGGGGCGCATGGACTTCGGCTCCGGCGGCCCCGGCTCCATCGGGCACATCCACGGCGAACTGCTCAAGAAGACGACCGGCCTGAACATGGTGCACGTGCCCTATCGCGGCGGCGCGCCGATGACCACCGACCTGATCGCCAACACCATCCCGATCGGCATCGATGTCATCACCTCGTACATCCCCTTCTTCAAGGGCGGGCAGCTTGTTCCCCTGGCAGTGACAAGCGCTCAGCGCGCGCCGCTGATGCCTGAGGTGCCCACCATGGTGGAGTTGAAGCAGCCCAAGCTGGTTCTCGAGAACTTTTTCGGCCTGTCCGGCCCGCCCAGGATGCCTGCCGACGTGGTGGCCCGGATCAACTCGGCATGCAATGAAGTGCTGGTGATGCCCGATATCCAGAAGAAGTTGACGGAACTGGCCATCGTGGCAAAGCCGGAGACCGTCGCGATGTTCAATGACTTCGTGAAAGAACAGGTGGGTGTGCTGGGCCCGACGGTCAAGGCCGCGGGAATCAAGCTTTAGCGGGCGTTTCCAGGCGGCGCATGTTGCCTCCCCGCGGTCATTCTCGGGTGGGCGGGGCGATAATTGCGCCCCATGTCGGCCGTCTTCCAGCAACCTTCCCTCGCGCGCCGCATCGCGCCCATCTTCCAGGGCTTCGATGGCTACCTGGCCTTCGCCGTGCTGCTCTTGGTTTGCGCGGGCTTGGTCACGATGTATTCGTCCGGCTATGACCACGGAACGCGCTTCATCGACCACGGCCGCAACATGCTGCTGGCGGCGTTCATCATGTTCGTGGTGGCGCAGATACCGCCGCAGCGCTTGATGGCGTTTGCGGTGCCGCTCTACACCGTGGGCGTCGCGCTGCTGATCGCGGTGGCGGTGTTCGGCATCACCAAGAAAGGCGCGAGGCGCTGGATCAACGTCGGCGTGGTCATCCAGCCCAGCGAGATCCTCAAGATCGCCATGCCGCTGATGCTGGCCTGGTGGTTCCAGCGCCGCGAAGGCCAGTTGCGGCCGCTCGACTTCATCGTGGCCACCGTGCTGCTGGGGGTGCCGGTCGGCCTCATCATGAAGCAGCCCGACCTCGGCACCGCGCTGCTGGTGCTGGCGGCGGGCATGTCGGTGATCTTCTTTGCGGGGCTGTCCTGGAAGCTGATCGTGCCGCCGGTGGTGATCGGCCTCGTCGCGGTGGCGCTGATCGTCGGCTACGAATCGACACTGTGCGCAGACGGCTTCGACTGGCGCGTGCTGCACGACTACCAGAAGCAGCGCATCTGCACGTTGCTCGATCCGACCAAGGACCCGCTCGGCAAGGGCTTCCACATCATCCAGGGCATGATCGCCATCGGCTCGGGCGGCATCGGCGGCAAGGGCTTCATGCAGGGCACGCAGACGCACCTTGAGTTCGTGCCCGAGCGCACCACCGACTTCATCTTCGCGGCCTATTCCGAGGAATTCGGGCTGGTCGGCAACGCGTTTCTGATCGTCTCCTTCGTCTTCCTGATCTTCCGCGGACTGGCCATCGCGATGGACGCGCCCACGCTGTTCTCGCGCCTGCTGGCCGGCTCAGTCACGATGATCTTCTTCACCTACGCCTTCGTGAACATGGGCATGGTGAGCGGCATCCTGCCGGTGGTAGGCGTGCCCTTGCCCTTCATCAGCTATGGCGGCACGGCGATGGTCACGCTGGGACTGGCGCTGGGCATCCTGATGTCGATCTCGCGCGCGCGGCGTCTGATGCAGTCGTAGCCCATGTCCCCGGCGCGATAGCCTCGGACCCCGGCACCGGCTTCAATCGGTGCGCATTCCCCAAAATCAACGGAGACAAGACATGGCGTTCCTCATCGCCCGCGCGAGCGCGGGCATTGCACTGGCCGCGGCCACCGCATTCAGCATGGCACAGACACCTCCCGCGCCGCTCTCGTCCACCGACAGCGACCCCGTCAAGCTCGGCTGGATGCAGGGCTCGCCAGCGCCGGCCGACAAGCAGGTCAGCTTCCAGAACGCCGGCCAGTTTCCGCAGGTCCGCTGGGCCCTGCAGCACATGCGTGAACTCGTGCCCAGCCGCAACGTCTGGCGCGGCTCGGGCGCGGCCACCGAACTGCCGCGCGCCGAGCGCGACTGGTCGGGCTTCACCTTCACGGACGATCGCGGTCAGAAGGTCGGCATCGATGCCTATGCCGAGCGCAGCTACACCGACGCCATCGTCGTGCTGCACAAGGGCCGCGTGGTGCTGGAGCGCTACTGGAGCGGCATGACGCCGAACACGCCGCACGCGGTGTTCTCGGTCACCAAGTCCCTCACCGGCGTGCTGGCCTCGCAACTCATCGCAGAAGGCAAGCTCGACCCGAACGCGAAAGTGTCGAGCTACATCCCCGAACTCGCCGGCACCGCGTGGGAAGACGCGACCGTCCAGCAGACGCTCGACATGACGGCCGGCGTCAGGTTCCGCGAGGACTATGCCGACCCGACCTCCGAAATGAACCAGTACGCGATGGCCTCGGGCCTGGTGCCGACGCCGCCGACGTGGAACGGCCCGCGCGACACCATCACCTTCCTGAAGACCTTGAAGAAGGAGGGCGAGCACGGCGCCGGCTTCAGCTACAAGACCGTCCACTCCGAGATCATCGGCTGGCTGGTGAACCGGGTCACGGGCAAGCCGTTCTCGCAAAACCTCAGCGAGCGCGTCTGGAGCCGCATGGGGGCCGAGAACGACGCTGCGATCAACATCGACCGCCTCGGTTTCGAGTCGATGGGCTCCGGCTTCAACGCCACCGCGCGCGACCTGGCCCGCTTCGGCGAGATGCTGCGCAACGACGGGCAGGTCGGCGGCGTGTTCAGCCGGCAGCAGTTGGTCTCCAAGGCGGCGGTCGACCTGATCCGCGCCGGTGGCGACCGCGAGAAGTTCAAGGCCGGCAACCAGGCTGCGCGCCCCGGCTACTCGTACCGCAACCAGTGGTGGATCCTGCACAACGCCGACGGCGCATTCGAGGCCTCGGGCATCTACGGCCAGTACATCCACGTCAACCCGAAGGCCGAAGTGGTGATCGTCAGGCTCGGCTCCACGCCCGGCGCGGCAAACGGCCCGCTGCACGGCTTGCATATGCGCGCCTTCCAGGCCATCGCCGACACGGTGCGCTGAAGCAATCGGACAGCCGAACGCAGAAGAAAGACAAAAGTACGCAGAAGTCGCAGAAGGGCAATTCAAGATTATTTTGGTATTCCTTTTGCGATTTCTGCGAAACCTTTGCGACTTCTGCGTTCGGCTGCCCGCATCCGGCTGCCCCGTGCGCTAACCCCCCGGCACACAGCGATCATCGGCGCGAGCAATAATGCCCCGATGATCTCCCGCGAACCCACCATCGAGCGCCTCGCCACGGCGCAAAGCCTCCTGCTCACGCCTTTCGGACTCGACGAGTCCCACCTGTCGCGTGCGCTGGCCGAGATCACCGCGCACAAGGTGGACGACGCCGACCTCTACTTCCAGTACACGCGCAGCGAAGGCTGGAGCCTGGAAGAGGGCATCGTGAAGACCGGCAGCTTCAGCATCGACCAGGGCGTCGGCGTGCGCGCGGTCAGCGGCGAGAAGACGGCCTTCGCCTATTCGGACGACATTTCCGAAGCCTCGCTGCTGGACGCCGCGCGCACGGTCCGCTCGATCTCCTCCGCCGGCCGCTCGGCCCGTGTGAAGGCGCCGGTGCGCAAGATCGCCTCCAGCCGCTCGCTCTACAACGGCATCGACCCGATCTCCACGCTAAACAGCACCGCCAAGGTCGAACTGCTCGGCCGGGTCGAGAAGCTGGCCCGCGCGCGGGACCCGCGCGTGTCGCAAGTGATGGCCGGGCTCGCCAGCGAATACGACGTGGTGCTGGTAGCCCGCGCCGATGGCACGCTCGCCGCGGACGTGCGCCCGCTGGTGCGACTGTCCGTCACCGTCATCGCCGAGCAGAACGGCCGCCGCGAAATGGGTTCGGGCGGTGGCGGCGGCCGCTTCGGCCTGGCTTACTTCGACGAAGCCCATATTGCCGAGTACGTCGAGCAGGCGGTCAGCGCCGCGCTCGTCAACCTCGAATCGCGCCCCGCACCTGCCGGCGAGATGACCGTGGTCCTCGGCCCGGGCTGGCCCGGCATCCTGCTGCACGAAGCCATCGGCCACGGCCTGGAAGGCGACTTCAACCGCAAGGGTTCGAGCGCGTTTTCGGGCCGCATCGGCCAGCGCGTCGCGGCCAAGGGCGTCACTGTGCTGGACGACGGCACCATCGCCGACCGCCGCGGCTCGCTCAACGTGGACGACGAGGGCAACGCCAGCCAGCGCAACGTCCTGATCGAGGACGGCATCCTCAAGGGCTACATCCAGGACTCGCTCAACGCGCGCCTCATGAAGGTCAAGCCCACCGGCAACGGCCGCCGCGAAAGCTATGCCCACGTACCGATGCCGCGCATGACCAACACCTACATGCTCGGCGGCAAGAAGGACCCGAAGGAAATCGTGGCCAGCATCAAGAAGGGCCTCTACGCCACGAACTTCGGCGGTGGCCAGGTCGACATCACCAGCGGCAAGTTCGTGTTCTCCGCGAGCGAGGCCTACTGGGTTGAAAACGGCAAGATCCAGTACCCGGTGAAGGGCGCGACCATCGTCGGCAACGGCCCCGATGCGCTCACGCGCGTGACCATGATCGGCAACGACATGGCGCTCGATTCGGGCGTGGGCACCTGCGGCAAGGAAGGACAGAGCGTGCCGGTCGGCGTGGGCCAGCCCACGCTGCGCATCGACGGCCTGACCGTCGGCGGCACCGCCTGAGCAGGCGATCCCGGCGGTCCGGCTGAGCCAGATCCGCGGTTTCCCGCCAGCAACTCTTGTGCTACATTCGCCACCCATGTCTTTGCGCGCAGCTTACTTTTTTTCGTACTTTTGGTTCCGGATGTCCGGCGGCCTAGAGGCGAGCGCGTAGAACACAGACGCACACCCCCAAAGACCGCCGGCGCTCACGCCCCGGCGGTTTTTTTATGCCTTCTCGAAATCCAACCTGGAGCACCACGATGACCCCTCCCAACACCCAGCAGCCCGGCGACAGCTGGTATGCGAACGTCGAAAAGACCAGCCAGACCGACGACGAACGCATCAAGGACATCAACGTGTTGCCCCCTCCCGAACATCTGATCCGCTTCTTCCCGATCCGCGGGACACCGGTCGAGACGCTGATCACCGGCACGCGCCGCGCTATCCACAACATCATGGCGGGCAAGGACGACCGGCTGCTGGTGGTCATGGGCCCGTGCTCCATCCACGACCCTGCGGCCGCAGTCGATTACGCGCGCCGGCTCAAGGCCGAGCGCGAGAAATACGCCGATTCGCTGGAGATCGTGATGCGCGTCTACTTCGAGAAACCGCGGACCACGGTCGGCTGGAAGGGCCTCATCAACGACCCGTACCTCGACGAGAGCTACCGCATCGACGAAGGCCTGCGCATGGCGCGCCAGTTGCTCATCGATATCAACCGCCTCGGCCTGCCGGCCGGCAGCGAATTCCTCGACGTGATCTCGCCGCAGTACATCGGCGACCTGATCTCTTGGGGGGCGATCGGCGCGCGCACCACTGAAAGCCAGGTGCATCGCGAACTGGCCTCGGGCCTGTCGGCGCCAATCGGCTTCAAGAACGGCACGGACGGCAACATCCGTATCGCCACCGACGCGATCCAGGCGGCGGCGCGCGGGCACCACTTCCTCTCGGTGCACAAGAACGGCCAGGTCGCGATCGTGCAGACCAACGGCAACCGGGATTGCCACGTCATCCTGCGCGGGGGCAAGGCGCCCAACTATGACGCGGCCAGCGTGGCCGAAGCCTGCAAGGACCTCGAAGCGGCCAAGTTGCCGCCCACGTTGATGGTGGATTGCAGCCATGCCAACAGCTCCAAGCAGCACCAGAAGCAGATCGACGTGGCGCGAGACATCGCAGCGCAGATCGGCGGGGGGAGCAAGCGCGTGTTCGGCGTGATGATCGAGAGCCATCTGATTGCCGGCGCACAGAAGTTCACGCCCGGCAAGGACAAGATCGCCGGCCTCGAATACGGCAAGAGCATCACCGATGCGTGCATCGGCTGGGACGATTCAGCCGCAGTGCTTGAAACGCTGTCCCAGGCGGTCAAGCAGCGCCGCGGCTGAGGGCCCTTGTGGCGCAGCGCCTTGGGCACATTCCGGGGTGCATCAGATCAGGCTGGCCAGTTCCGGCCAATGATGGCGCAGGACTGCGGCTTCGTCGCCGTCCGGCGCCATGAGTGAGAAGTCCGCGAAGTCGAAGCCCGGCGCAACCATGCAGGCGGCCAGGCTGTAGTCGCCGCTGCTGTGCGCGACGAGCGGCCGCGCGGCCTGCCACTGGCCGGCAGGCACCATTTGCTGCGGCCGCGTGCCATGCGCGTCGACCGGCCCAAGGCGCGCATGGGCAGGCGCGGTGCGCAAGGCAGCGTCGCAGGTCCAGAGCGCGATCGGCACGCCTTCGAGGTGGACCCACACCTCATCGGACAGCACCCGGTGCCACCGCGACTGCTGCCCCGCTTCGAGCAGGAAATAGATGCTGGTCAGCGCGTCGCGCCGCGGCCGGCCCTGCTGCGGGTCCACCTGCCCCGTCGAGCGGAACACTTCGCGATACCAGCCACCTTCCGGATGCCGCTGCAGCCGAAGCACTTCGATCAATTCTTGCGCACGCATGGCGTTCAGCTCCCCCCGTCCAGGGCCGACAGGAGCTTTTCGTGGATGCCGCCGAAGCCGCCGTTGCTCATGCAGACGATGTGGTCGCCCGGCCGTGCTGCGTACACCACTTGCGCGACCAGCGGCGCAATCTCGCCGGCCACCTGCGCGCGTGCGCCCATCGGCGACAGCGCCGCGGCAGCATCCCAGCCGAGTCCGGCCGTGTGGCAGAACGCGAGGTCGGCCTGTTCCAGGCTCCACGGCAATTGCGCGGCCATGGCGCCGAGCTTCATCGTGTTGCTGCGTGGCTCGAACACGGCCAGGATGCGGTCGGGCCGGTTTCCGCGGGCATCGAGCTGGCGGCGCAGGCCGTCGAGCGTGGTGTGGATGGCTGTTGGATGGTGCGCGAAGTCGTCATACACCGAGATCGCGCCGCCATTGCGCTCCACGGTGCCACGTAATTCCATGCGCCGGCGCACGTTGCGGAAGGATGCGAGCGCGGCGGCTGCTTCCGCCGGCGGCACGCCCAGATGGTCCGCCGCCGCGATGGCGGCCAGCGCGTTCATCTGGTTGTGCAGGCCCGAGAGCGCCCATTCCACGCGTCCGACCACCTCGCCCTGGCGCAGCACGTCGAAGGCATCGTGAGATCCGCTCGCCTGCCACTCGCCGCCTGCACCAAAACGCGCCAGTTCGCTCCAGCAGCCCTGGGCCAGCACGCGGCGCAGGCTGTCTTCCGTTGCGTTGGCGACCACGCGGCCGCTGGCGGGCACCGTGCGCAGCAGATGGTGAAACTGCCGTTCGATGGCGGCCAGGTCATCGAAGATGTCGGCGTGGTCGAACTCGAGGTTGTTCAGCACCGCGGTCCGCGGCCGGTAGTGCACGAACTTGCTGCGCTTGTCGAAGAAGGCGGTGTCGTATTCGTCGGCCTCTATGACGAACGGAGCCCCCATGCGCGCCAACTCGTGCGACTGGTCGCCGACCGAGCCCGGTCCGCCTGCGCCCAGCCGCGCCGACACCTCGAAATTCAACGGGACCCCACCCACGAGGAAGCCCGGCGCCCGGCCAGTGGCTTCGAGAACCCAGGCGAGCATCGATGTTGTCGTTGTCTTGCCGTGCGTGCCGGCCACCGCCAGCACGTGCCGGCCCTGCAGCACCTCTTCGGCCAGCCATTGCGGGCCGCTGGTGTAGCGCAGGCCGGCGTCGAGGATCGCTTCCATGAGCGGGAACTTGGCGCTGCCGTCGTCCAGCCGTGCGCGCGACACCACGTTGCCAACCACGAAGACATCGGGCTTGAGCGCCAGCTGCTCCGCGCCGAAGCCTTCGATCAAGTCGATGCCAAGTGCGCGCAACTGGTCGCTCATCGGCGGATAGACGCCGGCATCGCAACCCGTGACCTTGTGGCCGGCCTCCCGCGCCAGCGCCGCGACGCCGCCCATGAACGTACCGCAGATGCCCAGAATATGAATATGCATCGGTCGATTTTAGGGATGCGGCCGACCGCGACGCCTGTGTGCAAGCCGCCTTGCGGGCAGAATGCCGGCATGGATATGTCCAAGCGTGAAATCGCCGCTGCCGCCGCGCGCCTGGTGGTCGAGGAAGGGCTCGAGTACGGGCCGGCGAAGCGTCGCGCGCTGCGCGATCTCGGGCTGCCCCAGCGCACCGCCTTGCCCAACAACGACGAGGTCGAAACCGAGGTTCGCGACTACATCGCGCTCTATTGCGCCGACACCCAGCCCGCCGAATTGCGCGCGCTGCGCGAACTGGCTCTTCAATGGATGGAGCGGATGGCGCCGTTCAGGCCCCATGTCGGCGGTGCGGTGTGGCACGGCACGGCGACCCGCTTGTCCGACATCTACATCCAGCTTTTTTGCGACGACTCGAAGTCGGCCGAGATTTCGTTGATCGACCACCATGTCGACTACGAACCCCGCATGGTCACGGGCTTCCATGGCGAGCAGGTCGAGGCGTTGAGCGTGCACGCCCCATGCCGCCCGCTCGGTGAGGAAATCGGCGTCCACCTGCTTGTCTACGACCTGGACGATTTGCGCGGCGCGCTCAAGCCCGACGCGCAGGGACGCGCGCCGCGGGGCGATCTGAGCGCATTGCGACGGGTGATTGAACAGGAAAGAGCAGGCAGGGAATGAACGACAGTCCGAATCCGGGCCGGCGTGGCTGGCTTTTCGGCGGCGTGGCGTTCCTGGCCGCAGCGGCCGGCGCTGGCGGCGCCTGGTGGAAAGGGCGCCCAGGTACGTCCGACGCGAATGAGCCGATGGACGCGGCGTTCTGGGCGCGGCGTTTCGAGCGTCCGGAAGGCGGCGAAATGGACTTCGCGGCGCTGCGCGGCAAACCGCTGCTGGTCAATTTCTGGGCGACATGGTGTCCGCCCTGCATTGAAGAATTGCCGATGGTTGATCGTTTCTTTCGCGATCAGGCGGCCAACGGCTGGCAAGTGATCGGTTTGGCCATCGATCAGCCGAGCGCGGTACGCAAGTTCCTGGAGCGCACGCCGGTTTCCTTTCCCATCGGCCTTGCCGGCATGGAAGGTACGGAGTTGCTGCGCCAGCTTGGCAATACGGGTGGCGGCCTGCCGTTCACAATGGTTGTCAACGCGGAGGGCGGCGTGGCCGCACGTAAGATGGGCAAACTCGAACCCGCGGACCTCGATGCCTGGCGACGAGCGTCCGTTCACGGCTAGAATCCGCCCATAACGCGGCATTTGGCACTAAAACGCCAACAATCGCCGATTTTCAGGCGAGTTGATACATATGACCGGCAAAAGCTGGCGCTTGGAGGCCCATGGATCTTCGTAAGCTAAAGACACTGATCGACCTCGTGTCTGAATCCAATATTTCCGAACTTGAGATCACCGAAGCCGAAGGCAAGGTGCGCATCGTCAAGGCCGGCGCGTCGGCGCCCATGCAGTATGTGCAGACGCTCGCGGCACCCCAGCCTGCGCCCGCGCCAGCGCCGGGACAGGCTGCTGAAGCCTCGGCGCCCGCGCCCGCCGCGGTGGCCGCGCCCGCTGGCCACACGGTCAAGTCGCCGATGGTCGGCACTTTCTACCGCGCTTCAAGCCCCGGCGCCCCGTCTTTTGTCGAAGTCGGCAGCCAGGTAAAGGAGGGCGACACGATCTGCATCATCGAGGCCATGAAGATCCTCAACGAGATCGAAGCCGACAAGTCCGGCACGATCACGCAGATCCTCGGCGAGAACGGCCAGGCCGTCGAGTACGGCCAACCGCTGTTCATCATCGAGTGACCGATGTTTAAGAAGATTCTGGTCGCGAATCGGGGGGAGATCGCCCTGAGAATTCAGCGCGCCTGCAGCGAGATGGGCATCAAGGCCGTCATGGTCTATTCGGAAGCCGACCGCGACGCCAAGTACGTCAAGCTGGCCCAGGAAGCGGTCTGCATCGGCCCGGCGCCGTCGTCCCAGAGCTACCTCAACATGCCGGCCATCATCTCGGCGGCGGAAGTGACCGACGCCGAGGCGATCCACCCCGGCTACGGCTTCCTGAGCGAAAACGCCAACTTCGCCGAGCGCGTCGAGCAAAGCGGCTTCCAGTTCATCGGCCCAACGCCCGATAACATCCGCACGATGGGCGACAAGGTCTCGGCCAAGCAGGCCATGATCAAGGCCGGCGTGCCTTGCGTGCCGGGCTCCGAGGGCGAACTCTCCGACGACGCCGCCACCAACAAGCGCATTGCGCGCGCGATCGGCTATCCCGTCATCATCAAGGCCGCGGGCGGCGGCGGCGGGCGCGGCATGCGCGTGGTGCACACCGAAGCGGCCCTGGTCAACGCGATCCAGATGACCAAGGCGGAAGCCGGCGCGGCGTTCAACAACGCGGCCGTCTACATGGAGAAGTTCCTCCAGAACCCGCGCCACATCGAGATCCAGGTCCTGGCCGACAAGTTCAAGAACGCGGTGTACCTCGGCGAACGCGACTGCTCGATGCAGCGGCGCCACCAGAAGGTGATCGAGGAGTCGCCCGCGCCCGGCATTCCGCGCAAGCTGATCGAGAAGATCGGCGAGCGTTGCGCGGCCGCCTGCAAGAAGATCGGCTACCGCGGCGCTGGCACCTTCGAGTTCCTCTACGAAGACGGCGAGTTCTACTTCATCGAGATGAACACGCGGGTGCAGGTCGAGCATCCGGTCACCGAGTTCACCACCGGCATCGACATCGTCAAGACGCAGATCATGGTGGCGGCCGGGGAAAAGCTACCCTTCACGCAGCGCCAGATCGAGATGCGCGGCCATGCGATCGAATGCCGGATCAATGCCGAGGACGCGTGGAAATTCACGCCGTCGCCGGGCCGCATCACGATGTGGCATCCACCGGGCGGACCCGGCGTGCGCGTCGACTCGCATGTCTACACCAACTACTTCGTGCCGCCGAACTACGACTCGATGATCGGCAAGATCATCTGCTACGGCGACACCCGCGAGCAGGCCATGGCGCGCATGCGCACCGCCTTGAACGAGACGGTGGTCGAGGGCATCCAGACCAACATCCCGCTGCACCGCGAGTTGATGGTCGACGCCAAGTTCATGGCCGGCGGCACCAACATCCACTATCTCGAAGAGTGGTTGGCGGCGCACAAGCGCTGAGCGGCCCAGCCGGTGTTCGAACTTCGCTTGCTGGTTCCCGAGGACGGCGTAGAGAACGTCAGCGACGCGCTGGACGCGTTGGACGCACTGAGCGTTTCGGTCGAAGACGCGGATGCGCAGACCGATTCGGAGCAGGCGCTGTTCGGCGAACCCGGCATGCCGCCGCCGAAGGAAGGCTGGCAGCGCTCGCGCGTGATCGCGCTGTTTCCTAACGAGGCTGCCGCGCGCGAGGCTGCCACGGTACTGGAGTTGCAGGACTTCTTCCAGGGTTGCACCATCCTCGGCGTGATGGATGTCCCGGAGCAGGACTGGGTGCGGCTGACGCAATCGCAGTTCGCGCCGGTCGAGATCACGCCCGAGTTCTGGATCGTGCCGACCTGGCATGAACCGCCCGCGCAGGCCAGGCAGGTGATCCGGCTCGATCCGGGCCTGGCCTTCGGCACGGGCACGCATCCGACCACGCGCATGTGCCTGCGCTGGATTGCGGTGCATGGACTCGCGGGGCAGCGCGTGCTGGACTACGGCTGCGGTTCCGGCATCCTGGCGATCGGCGCGGCAAAGTATGGCGCGGCGCGCATCGACGCAGTCGACATCGACGAAGCCGCTGTCGAATCGACCCGTCTCAATGCCGAGGCCAACGCCGTTCAACTGAATGCGGGGCTTCCGGACGTAGCCGAAGGCCGCTACCAGACCGTGTTGGCCAACATCCTGGCGACGCCGCTCAAGCTGTTGGCGCCCCTGCTGTGCGGCCATGTCGCGCCCGGTGGATCGCTGGTGCTGGCCGGCATCCTCGAGCGGCAGGCCGAAGAGCTGAAAGAGGCCTATGCGCCGTATGCGCGCCTGCAGGTCAGCGACAGCGAGGACGGCTGGATTCTCATGACCGCCACGGTCTGAGGGTTCGCTCGCAGTGTTGCCTGCGCTGGACATCGCGTGAACGGGGCGCGGTCCCTGGCGCTTCGGCTGCGGGCGCGCCACCTACAATGCCCGCCCAATGAGCCTTGTCACCCGCTGCCCTTCCTGTGAAACCACGTTCAAGGTGGTTCGCGACCAGCTTCGGATATCGGATGGATGGGTTCGATGCGGTCGTTGCAGCCAGGTGTTCGATGCAACCCTGGAACTGCGCGAAGCGCCCGATGCGGTCAGCATGCCGGCCGCGCCTGCCGGGGAAGCCGTGGAGCCGAAGGTCGCCGAGGCAGCTGAAGAGCATGACGAGCCTCTGATCGAGATCGACCTTCCGATTGACGCGCCGGAGCCGCAGCTCGCGCGGATGGCGCTGACGCGCAAGGATTCGCAAGGCGAAGACGAAGGCGAAACGAATCCGAAGTCCGAGCCAGAAGCAGGGCCAGGACCGGAGACAGAGCCGGAGTCGGAGTCGGAGCCAGGGCCGGAACCGGCGTCAGGGCCGGAGCAGGAGCAGGAGCAGGAGCCAGGACTTGAGCCAGAGTCAGAGCCGCAGCCGGAGTCAAATCTGCAGTTGCAGCCAGCCTTCCCCGATGCCGCCACATTCGCGCCGCACCCGGACTGGCCGTCGCTGGACTTGATCGCCGATGACCCGTGGCCTTCGTCGTTCACCGAGTCGCCGACGGCTGAGCCAGCGAGCGCCGCGCCCTCGACCGAATCCGTGCCTGCACTGGCGCAGCACTCGCTCACCAGTTCCATCGCGGCATTGGACGATTTCTCGGCATTCGTCGATCAATCCGGCAACGCGCAACTGCAAAAGGCCTTGCGCCAGGCGCGCATCGAAGCCGTGCGAAATGCCCGCGCGCGCAGGGCCGCGGCCGCTGCAGCATCCGGGGAGGAAGCGCCGCTCCCCGCGCCCGTGGTCACCTCGGCCAGCATCATCGAAGCGCCGGCCGAACCTGCAGCAGCCTTGCCGCCCTTTGCACAAGCGCCCGCTGCGGTCCGAAGCGAGCGCAGGTCCGGCGGCTTCATCATCGTCGCGCTCATCCTTCTTGCCGTGCTGCTCGGCCTGCAGTGGGCGCGCCACGAACGCGACGCGCTTGTCGCACGCGAGCCTTCCCTGCGGCCGGTGGTGGAAGTGCTGTGCAAGTTCACGGGCTGCGAGATATCGGCGCTTCGGCAGATCAGCGCGATCACCATCGACGGCGCGTCATTCGCCCGCGACAAGACCGGCGACGGCTACCGCCTCGACTTCACCTTGCGCAGCAATGCGACGACGCCGCTGGCCATGCCGGCCGTGGAGCTGTCCTTGCTCGACACGCAGGAGCGCACCGTGGTGCGGCGCGTGCTGATGCCGGCCGACTTCGGCGCGCCCGCGGTGCTCGGGGCCAAGGCCGAACGCGTCGCATCGTTGCCGCTCGCGCTCAGCGGACCCGATGCCGCCGCGATGTCGCCGGTGGCCGGCTACCGGGTAGTGGCCTTCTATCCTTGAGCGCTTCGCGCGCTTTCGTCCAATCCTTCCAACACCTCAGGGCTCAACATGGCAGCAGTGATTTGCGGTTCCCTCGCGTTCGACACGATCATGAATTTCGAGGGCCGCTTTGCCGACCAGATCCTCCCTGACCAGTTGCACATCCTGAACGTGTCCTTTCTCGTGCCCGGCTTGCGGCGCGATTTCGGCGGCTGCGCCGGCAACATCGCGTATGCGCTCAATGCGCTCGGCGGCAAGGCCCTGCCGATGGCGACGGTCGGCAGCGATGGCGCCGACTACGTTGCACGTCTCAACGAACTGGGCGTTGGCACCGAGTTCGTCCGCACGGTGGCGGATGCCTACACGGCGCAGGCGATGATCATGACCGACCGTGACAACAACCAGATCACGGCCTTCCACCCGGGTGCCATGCAGCAGGCGCACATCACGCGCATCGCGGCACGTCCGGACCTCAAGGTCGGCATCATCTCGCCCGATGGCCGCGATGCCATGCTGCAGCATGCCGAGCAGTTCAAGGTCGCGAGCATTCCCTTCGTCTTCGATCCGGGCCAGGGCTTGCCGATGTTCAACGGCGACGAGCTGTCGCACTTCATCGAGCAGGCCGACTGGGTCACGGTGAACGACTACGAAGGCAAGATGCTCAGCGAACGCACCGGATGGAGCAGCGCCGACATTTCGCGGCGCGTGCGAGGTCTCGTCGTCACACTGGGCGCGGAGGGATGCGAGGTCTGGATCGACGGTGTCATGTCGCATGTGCCGGCGGTCACGCCAGCGGCCGTGGTCGATCCCACGGGCTGTGGCGACGCCTGGCGTGGCGCGCTGCTGTTCGGCCTGGAGCAAGGCTGGCCGCTTGCGAAGTGCGCGGCCCTGGGCAATCAGGTCGGCGCGCTCAAGATTGCGCAGCGCGGCCCGCAGAACTACACGGTCGACAGGAAAGCACTCGGCCTCTGATACCGGCGCCATGCCATTCCATTCGAGGAACATGGCGGGTCCGGCACTACCGGGCCGATGGTGCCCGGGCTTGAGCAACTCGAAATAATAAAAAAGCCCGACACCTTGCGGTGCCGGGCTTCGCCGATCAGGGCCTCTGAATGACTCAGGGCTTGCTGGCCGTCGGGAACGGCCATGCAGCTTGAGGGTTCAGCGTCGTTTGTGCCGCAGGGGCAGGGGCGACGGCGGCCTTGGCGGGTGCTTTCGCAGCCTTCTTGGCGGCAGGCTTGGCAGCAGGCTTCTTCGCGGCTTTCTTGGCCGCAGCCTTCTTTGCAGGGGCCTTCTTGGCAGCGGCCTTCTTCGCCGGCGCCTTCTTTGCAGCGGCCTTCTTGGCCGGCGCAGCCTTCTTGGCAGCGGCCTTCTTCGCCGGAGCTGCCTTCTTCGCCGCGACCTTCTTGGCCGGCGCCTTCTTTGCAGCGGCCTTCTTCACCGGAGCTGCCTTCTTCGCCGCGACCTTCTTGGCCGGAGCCTTCTTCGCAGCCGGGGCCTTCTTTGCCGCGACCTTCTTCGCCGGAGCCTTCTTTGCAGCGGCTTTCTTCGCCGGCGCTTTCTTTGCAGTTGCCATTTCTTTCTCCTTGATCAAGTTGAAAAATCAACCTCTTGAAGCACTCCACGCCCGCTTGTGAGCGTGAAGCGATTCATGGCGTTGGATATCAAGCTCCAGCACCATGAACACCGTCGCCTTTTCAGTCGCCGCACTCTCTGGTGCGATGTGCGCTGATGGCAATTCTTGAATGCATTGTTGTTCTGAAAACGTCTCAGTCCCAGGAAAGGGCACCACCCGATTGGTATTCGATCACACGGGTTTCGAAGAAATTGCGCTCTTTCTTCAGGTCGATCATTTCGCTCATCCACGGGAACGGATTCTCTTCGTTCGGGAAGAGTGTCTCAAGGCCAATCTGCTGTGCGCGACGATTCGCGATGTAGCGCAGGTAGCCCTTGAACATGGATGCGTTCATGCCGAGCACGCCGCGCGGCATGGTGTCTTCGGCGTAGCGGTATTCGAGTTCGACGGCCTTGAGGAAGAGGGTCTTGATCTCGGCCTTGAACTCTGCGGTCCAGAGGCCGGGGTTCTCGAGCTTCAATTGGTTGATCAGGTCGATGCCGAAGTTGCAGTGCATCGACTCGTCGCGCAGGATGTACTGGTACTGCTCGGCGGCGCCGGTCATCTTGTTCTGGCGGCCCAGCGCAAGGATCTGCGTGAAGCCGACGTAGAAGAACAGGCCTTCCATCAGGCAGGCGAACACGATGAGCGACTTCAACAGCGTCTGATCGGTCTCGTGCGTGCCGGTGTGGAAGTGCGGATCGCTGATGGCCTCGATGAACGGAATCAGGAACTGGTCCTTCTCGCGGATCGACGGCACTTCGTTGTATGCGTTGAAGATCTCGCTTTCGTCCAGGCCGAGCGACTCGACGATGTATTGGTACGCGTGCGTGTGGATCGCTTCCTCGAAGGCCTGGCGCAGCAGGAACTGGCGGCACTCGGGTGCGGTGATGTGGCGGTAGGTGCCCAGCACGATGTTGTTGGCGGCCAGCGAGTCGGCGGTCACGAAGAAGCCGAGGTTGCGCTTGACGATGCGGCGCTCGTCTTCGGTGAGGCCGTTCGGGTCCTTCCACAACGCGATGTCGCGCGTCATGTTCACCTCTTGCGGCATCCAGTGGTTGGCGCAGGTGGCGAGGTACTTTTCCCAGGCCCACTTGTACTTGAACGGCACCAGCTGGTTGACGTCGGTCTGGCCGTTGATGATGCGCTTGTCGGCGGCCTTCACGCGGCGTGCGGCAGGCACGGTGGGCATTGCGCTGGCAATAGTTGCAGCCGTGCGCGAAGGAACGGTGGCGCCGTCATCGAGCATGCGCGACGCGACGGCGGCTTGAGGAATTTGCGGAGTCGGGACTTCCATCGAGCGGCCGGTTGGTGCGCCGTGATTCGTGGAGTGCTGCAATCCGTGTTGCATGTCCTTCGATGAGGAGGGCTTGACTTCTTCGTCCCAGGTCAACATAGAAAAATCCAGTGCTCAAATTATGTGAGCAACGATGTGATATGCAAAGTGCTCGTTCACATCGCGCTCCAATTATCTTGTTCTTATGTTGCTCACGAGCATCGACTCTTGTGAGTCGATGCCGCGCAATTCACACAACGATTACTGACACGCTTCGCATGTCGGGTCATCGACACCGCAGAAAGCGATGTCGGTTGCAGGCATCGCATTCATCTGCGCTTGCGCTGCGAGCGCAGCCGCTTCGAGTGCGCTCATCTTCGGCGTGGCATCGCCACCCGATGACACTGCGTTCAAGCGGCCCGATTGCACCGTCGATTTCTCGGCGTGCGTGGCGCTCTGCGTGCGCAGGTAGTACGTGGTCTTCAAGCCGCGCAGCCATGCAAGCTTGTAGGTGTCGTCGAGCTTCTTGCCCGAAGCGCCGGCCATGTAGATGTTGAGCGACTGCGCCTGGTCGATCCACTTCTGGCGGCGCGATGCGGCTTCGACGAGCCACGTGGTCTCGACCTCGAAGGCCGTGGCGTACAGGGCCTTGATGTCTTGCGGCACACGATCGATCGGACGCAGCGATCCGTCGAAGTGCTTCAGGTCCATCACCATCACGTCGTCCCACAGGCCCAGGCGCTTGAGGTCGTGCACCAGGTAGTGGTTGATGACGGTGAATTCACCGGAGAGGTTCGACTTGACCGACAGGTTGCCGAAGCAGGGTTCGATCGAGGCGTCGACGCCGATGATGTTCGAGATCGTCGCGGTCGGTGCGATGGCAACGCAGTTGGAATTGCGCATGCCGTCGGTCTTGATCTTCTGGCGCAGTGCGTCCCAGTCGAGCGTGGCCGATCGGTCCACTTCGACGTAGCCGCCGCGGGCCTTCTCGAGCAGGTCGAGCGTGTCGATCGGAAGGATGCCCTTGTCCCACAGCGAGCCCTTGTAGCTCGAGTACTTGCCGCGTTCGCGTGCCAGGTTGGTCGAGGCCCAGTAGGCGTGGTAGCAGATCGCTTCCATCGATTCGTCGGCGAACTGCACGGCCTCTTGCGACGCATAGGGAATGCGCAGTTCGTACAACGCGTCCTGGAAGCCCATCAGGCCCAGGCCCACCGGGCGATGGCGCATGTTGGAGTCGCGCGCCTTCTTCACGGCGTAGTAGTTGATGTCGATCACGTTGTCGAGCATTCGCATCGCGGTCGAGATGGTGCGCTTGAGCTTTTCCTGGTCGACCTTGCCGTCCTTCAAGTGCTGCAGCAGGTTGACCGAGCCGAGGTTGCACACGGCGGTCTCGGTGTCGCTGGTGTTGAGCGTGATCTCGGTGCAGAGGTTGGACGAGTGCACGACGCCGGCATGCTGCTGCGGCGAGCGCACGTTGCAGGCGTCCTTGAACGTGATCCAGGGATGGCCCGTCTCGAACAGCATCGTGAGCATCTTGCGCCACAGGTCGGTGGCGGGCACGGTGCGCGAGGGCTTGATGTCGCCGCGCGCGGCCTTCTCTTCATAGGCCACGTAGGCGCGCTCGAAATCGGCGCCGAACAGGTCGTGCAGGTCGGGCACGTTGGAGGGCGAGAACAGCGTCCAGTTGCCCTTCTCCATCACGCGGCGCATGAACAGGTCGGGGATCCAGTTGGCCGTGTTCATGTCGTGCGTGCGGCGGCGGTCGTCGCCGGTGTTCTTGCGCAGTTCCAGGAACTCCTCGATGTCGAGGTGCCAGGTTTCGAGGTACGTGCAGACCGCGCCCTTGCGCTTGCCGCCCTGGTTCACCGCCACGGCCGTGTCATTGACGACCTTGAGGAAGGGCACGACGCCTTGCGATTCGCCGTTGGTGCCCTTGATGTGGCTGCCCAATGCGCGAACGCGGGTCCAGTCGTTGCCCAGGCCGCCGGCGAACTTCGACAGCAGCGCGTTCTCCTTGATCGATTCGTAAATGCCGTCGAGATCGTCGGGCACGGTCGTGAGGTAGCAGCTCGACAGTTGCGAGCGCAGCGTGCCGCTGTTGAACAGCGTGGGCGTGCTCGACATGAAGTCGAAGGAGGACATCACTTCATAGAACTCGATGGCGCGGGCTTCGCGGTCGATCTCGTTGAGCGCCAGGCCCATGGCGACGCGCATGAAGAAGGCTTGCGGCAGTTCGATGCGCGCCTTGCGCACGTGCAGGAAGTAGCGGTCGTACAGCGTCTGCAGGCCGAGGTAGTCGAACTTCAGGTCGCGTTCGGCCTTGAGTGCGCCGCCGAGCTTGACCAGGTCGTACTGCAGCAGCTTCTCATCGAGCAGTTCGTTCTCGACGCCCTTCTTGATGAAGTGCGGGAAGTAGTCGGCGTAGGCGGTGGCGCGTTCGGCCGGCGCCACTTCGCGGCCCAGGATCTCGCGGAAGATCGTGTGCAGCAGCAGGCGGGCGGTGGCGAAGGTGTAGTCGGGGTCCTTCTCGATCAGCGTGCGGGCGGCCAGGATCGAGGCCTTGTAGACCTCGTCGAGCGGCACGCCGTCGTAGAGGTTGCGCATCGTCTCGGCCTGGATCGGCGCGGCCGTGATGCTGGCGCCCAAACCCTCGCAGGCCGATTCGATCAGGCCCTTGAGTTCCTCGATGTCGAGCGCGACACGTTCGCCGCGGTCCAGCACGTGCAAGGTGGGCACGGCAGTTGGCGCGGCCTGCACGTTCTGGCTGGCGCGCTCCTGGGTGCGGCGCTCGCGATAGAGCACGTAGGCACGTGCGATTTCATGGTGGCCGCCGCGCATCAGGCCGAGCTCGACCTGGTCCTGCACGTCCTCGATGTGGAAGGTGCCGCCGCCCGGACGTGAACGCACCATCGCGCGCACCACGGCCTGGGTCAGTCCTTCGACGGTCTCGCGCACGCTGGCGGAAGCCGCGCCCTGGGTGCCGTGCACGGCCAGGAAGGCTTTCATCAGCGCGATGGCGATCTTGTTTGGCTCGAACGAGACCACTGCGCCATTGCGGCGGATGATCTGGTAGTGCGCGAGCGCATCCGCCGACAGCGTGCCGGCGACGTCGCGCGGCTGGTTGCTGGCAGCGGGGGTGGAGGACGAGGGGCGTGGCGTGGCGGGGGTGTTCAGTGCTGTCTGCATTCGGATCCTCGGGTTGCGACTGTTGTTGTGGCGAGCGGCGCTTGGGGCATTGCGAGCCGAGCGTGCCGCAGCATGGATGTAAGTTTGTTTGTAACGGAATATGTCCGACCGAGCGCACACTATATCTAGTGTCCATAGGGCCTACAAGCCACTAGATGTAGTGTTTGTCATGAATCTCAAACGCCACATCCCGCGGGTTTTTCTGGATGCCGCGCGCGAGCGCCCGTGGTTGCTGGACTACTTTGTCACGATCCAGTAATGATGCGGGTTGCCGGTCGATTTGGGCCCGCAGACCGCATGGTTGCTGCACGCGGGCGTTGATTTCCGCTGCGCCAGGGGCTTGGAGCGCGACCCATCGCGACGGCTTTCGCGATTGAGAAAATTCAGCGGAGGCCGGTGCTTTCGGGGAACATCGTGTGGGGCCAGGCCAACGCGCCTTGCAGGGCGAGCCAGTCGAAACCGCTGCCCGGGTCCTGTTTGCGGCCGGGGGCGATGTGCTCGTGCCCCGCGATGAAGGCCACCGGGTAGTGCTGCGCGAGCACCGGGCACAGGCTGGCCAGGGTCTCGTACTGGGCGTCCTCGAAGGGCTCGCCTTCCAGGCCCTCGAGTTCGATGCCGATCGAGTCGTCATTGCAATTGTCGCGGCCGCGCCAGCGGGAGGCGCCGGCATGCCATGCGCGCTCGTCGCAGCTGACGAACTGCCACAACTCGCCGTCGCGCCGCACGTAGAAGTGACTGGAGACCTGCAGGCCGCGGATGCGGTCGAAATACGGGTCGGCATCCCAGTCGAGCCGGTTGGTGAAGAGCTCCTGCACCTGATGGCCACCGTAGACGCCCGGCGGCAGGCTGATCGAATGCAGCACGATCAGGTCGATTTGCGCGCCGGCGGGGCGGGGGCCGAAATTGGGAGATTCCAGGCGCCGGGCGAATCGGTACCAGCCCGCCTGCCAGAGGCCGGCGTCCGACTTTCCATTCATCCGGCGTCGTCCAGCGTTCCGACGCCGCCGTCGTCGCCGTGCGGCGTGCTGATGCCGAGACGGGCGATGCGGTAGCGGATCTGGCGCAGGCTCAGGCCCAGCCGCGCGGCTGCGGCGGTGCGGTTGAAGCCGCTCTCCTGCAGGGCGCGGACCAGCACTTCGCGCTCGTGCTGGTCGAGGTAGGACTGCAGGTCCGAAGGCATCGCCGGCCGCGCCGTCGGGCGCTCGCGCGCTGGCGTCACCGCCTCGGCCGCTGTCAAGGGTAGGGCGGCCGCTTCGAAAGGCGCTGCGCTGTTGCTCATGAAGTCCAGGTGCAGTTCGTCCCCGTCATTGAGGGCGACCGCGCGGTGCAGAAGATTCTCGAGTTCGCGGACGTTGCCTTCGAGCGGATGGTCCGCGAGCCGCGCGATCACGTCGGAGGTCAGGCGCGGCACCGGCATGCCGCCGTCCTGCGCGATGCGCGCCAGCAGCGCGTTGCACAGCGCAGGCAGGTCCTCGCGTCGGTCGCGCAGCGGCGGCACCGAGATCTCGATCACGTTGAGCCGGTAGAACAGGTCCTGCCGGAAACGGCTGGCCTGCACCTCGGCATGCAGGTCCTTGTGCGTTGCGCTGACGATGCGCACGTCGACCGCGTCTTCCTGCGTGGAACCGATCGGCCGCACGCTGCGCTCCTGGATCGCGCGCAGCAGCTTGGACTGCATCGCGAGCGGCAGGTCGCCGATCTCGTCGAGGAACAGCGTGCCGCCGCGCGCCGCCTGGAAATAGCCGTCGCGGTCGGCCGCGGAGCCGGTATAGGAGCCCTTGCGCGCGCCGAAGAATTCGGCTTCCAGCAGGTTCTCGGGGATGGCGCCGCAATTCACCGCGACGAAAGGGCCGTCGCTGCGCTGGCTGCAGGCATGCACGGCGCGCGCGACCAGTTCCTTGCCGGTGCCCGACTCGCCGCGCACCAGCACCGGCGCCATGCCGCGTGCGACCTTGGCGATGTGCGACTTGATGAGCCGCATCGGCTCCGACTCGCCGACCAGGCGTTCCAGCGCCCGGTCGCCCAGCGTCGTGGACGGGGTCGGTCCGCGGCCCTCGCCGACGGACGGAACGGCAGCCGGGTGGGCCGCCTTGGCCGCCGGCACGGCCGCCTGCGGTTGGCGTTGCACGGCCGAAGCCACCACCGCGCGGAACTGTTTGAGGTCGACCGGCTTGGTGAGGTAGTCGAAGGCGCCGGCCTTGAGCGCCTCGACCGCGTTCTCGGCGGAGCCGTAGGCGGTCATCACCACGCAACGCTCGCTGCGCTGGTCCTTCTGGATGCGCTGGATGATCTCCATGCCGAGCCCGTCGGGCAACCGCATGTCGGTGATGACGGCGTCGAAGCGGCCGGCGTCGAGATGCTCACGCGCTTCCGACAGGCTGCCCGCCGCTTCGACGCGATAGCCCTCGCGTAGCAGGGTGAGTTCGTAGAGCGTGCGCAGGTCGGGCTCGTCGTCGACGACCAGGATCTGCGCCGGCAGGACGGCGGTGGGATGGTGGGTGCTCACGCCGCTATTGTGTCAGCCGCGTCTCCGCGGCGGCAAAGACGACGAAGAATTCGTTGCCCTCGGGCCCGGTCGCGGCAAGCGGCCGGCGCTCGTAGCCGATGGTGGCGCCGTGCCGCTCGCAAAGCTCCCGGCAGATGAACAGGCCCAGCCCGCTGGAGCGGCTTTCGGACGAGAAGAAGGGCTCGAACAGGTGCCGCTGCACCGCCGGCTCCAGCGGCATGCCGTCGCTCCACACCTGCAGGGTGGCGCGGCCGCGCTGCGCGGTCGCGGTCGTCACCTGGATGGAGCCGTCGCGGTCGCCCGCATAGCGCGCAGCGTTGTCGAGCAGGTTGACCAGGATGCGGCGCAGGTGCTCGACCTCGAAGCGCACGTCGCGCCCGCCGGCGTCCAGGGCCAGCAGCACCCCCTGGCGCCGGGTCTGGCGCACCCATTCCTCGGCCAGCGTGCGCACCGTGGCGTCCAGCGCGACCAGGTCGCCCAGCGGCAGCGAGCGTTGCTGCCGGGCGCGCGACACGTCGAGCACGTCGTCGACGATGCGCGCCAGGCGCTGCGCGTTCTGCTGCACCATCGCCGTCAGCTGGCGGTGCGACGGGTCGACGAGGTCCTCGCCGAGCAGCGCGCTGGCCTGGGTGATGGCGGCCAGCGGATTGCGGATCTCGTGCGCCACCGCCGCCGACATGCGGCCCATGGCGGCCAGCTTCTCGGTGCGGATGCGCGCCTCCAGTTCGCGCAGGTCCTGCAGGAACATGACGCAGAGGCTGTCGATGCGCCGGTCGTTGGCCGGCGTCAGGCGGGTGCGCACGCGCACCTCGCGTGGCGCGCCGCCGGCCTGCGCGATCGGCATCTCCTGGGACTGCGGCTGGCGCTGCGAGAAGGTCTCGTCGGCCAGCACCGCCAGCGAATGCCACGCCGGATGGGCATCGAGCTCGAAGGGCAGCGCCATCGCGGCCAGGCCGCGCCCGAGGATCGCGTCGGCCGCCGGGTTGGCCGAATGGACGCGGCCCTCGGCGTCGATCACCAGCACGCCTTCGCTCAGGGTCTCGATGACCAGGTCGTTCACCTGCGCATGCAACTGCGCGGTGCTGCGGCTGCGCAGAGCCAGGGCCTCCTCGCGGGCCAGGCGCAGGGCCAGCTGGTGCGCCAGCAGCGCCACGACGAAGAGGCCGGTGCCGGTGAGCGCGGCCTGCAGGAAGCGGGTCGACGGATCGCCCGAATGGTCGAGCCATTGCCAGCCCGCGTCGCCCAGCAGCAGCAGCGAAACCGCCGCCGTGGTGCCGAGGCCGACCGAAGCCGTGCCCAGTACCGCGCCCATCAGCACCGGCAAGGCGAACAGCGGCGTGTAGTTGATGCTGCCCGGCGACTGCACCAGTTGCAGCACGGTGAAGGTGGCCAGGTCGATGCCGATCGAGGCCAGCCATGCGCCCCGGAAGCCGCGGATGGGCGGGCGGAAGGGCACATAGCGCATGGCGCCGAGCACGGCCGCCAGGTAGAGGAGCGAGATGACCAGCGCGGTCGGGTGGATCGCCGGGCTGATGCCGACGCTCACGCCCTGCAGCATCACCAGCACGGCGGCCACGAAGCTGCGCGCCGTCATGAAGCCGCGCCAGAGGCGCTGCAGCGCCGGGCTGTCCGCCTGCGGTGTCTTGTCGAGGGTGCCCCATTCGCTGCCGGGCTCGCCGCGCGACCAAAGCAGCGGGGAACTCATCCGGCCGCGGCCTGGCGGTGCGCGATGCTGCAATAGACGCCACCGCCGGGTCCGGCGATGGCGTCGCTCGCCGGCAGGTGCAGGCCGCAATGGGCGCAGCGCACCATCTCTTGCGGCTCACCCGCGCGCCGGGGCGCGGATGGTTTCGCGGCCCGTGCGGCCTCTTCCATTTCCTCGCGGCGATTGCGGCGCCACAGCCAGATCGCCACCGCGACCACGAACAGCACGAGCAGGTATTTCATGCGACGCGGTCCAGCATGACTTCGAGCACGAAGCGCGAGCCCACATAGGCCAGCACCAGCAGCGCCGCACCCGCGTAGAGCACGCGCCGCGCCGTACGCCCGCGCCAGCCGACACGCGCACGTCCGGCCAGCAGCACCGCGAAGCAAAGCCAGGCCAGCACCGAGAGCACGGTCTTGTGGTCCCACTTCCAGGCGCGGCCATAGAGCGTTTCGCTGAAAAAGAAGCCGGCCAGCAGCGTGGCCGTCAGCAGCGCGAAGCCGGCGGTGACGAAGCGGAAGGTCAGCCGCTCCAGCGTGAGCAGGGGCACGCCGGCCTCCGGATCGTTGGCGCGGCGGATCTGCTTCTCTGCGCGGGTGATGAGCCACGCATGCACCACGGCCGCGCCAAAGAGCCCGTAGGACGCGATGCCCAGCGCCAGGTGCAGGGGCAGCCACGGCGACGCGGACACATCGAGCGGCTTGCCGGGAAAGAAAGTGGCCACCAGCACCGTGGCGGCCGCCAGCACAGCCAGCGCGCGGCGCACGGTGAGTTGGGGGTACATGCGGCTTTCGATGCCGTAGACCGTGAGCACCAGCCAGGCCGTCACGGAGAGCGCGGGCGCCCAGTCGAACCGGGGTTGTGCGCCGACGAGACCCTGCACCAGCGCGATACCGTGCAGCACCCACGCGAGGATCAGCAGCCATTGCGTGGCCGAGCGGCTCAGGCGGGAGGCCGCGACCGCGGTCACGCCATAGGCCGACGCGGCGGCGATGCCCAGTGCCACGCCGAGCGGGGAGGGGCTCGCTAAAATCATCAGCCGAGTTTAATGCGCTGGAGATTGTCACCAGCCTCCTGCGTCGGCCCGTTTCCGGCGTCGCGGCCCGTCGGCAGGCAGCCCGGCGCCACCGGCTCCGCGGCATTCCCCGCAGCCACCGGGCTCACGCATACTGTCCGGGTTTCTTTCGTCTTCCATCGGCTCGCGGCAGCGGGCAACAAGGCATCTCTTCATGGCCAACGCTCTCTCTGAAAAGTTCTCGCGCCTCGTCAAGCAGGTCAGCGGCCAGGCCCGCATCACCGAGGCCAACGTGCAGGACATGCTGCGCGAAGTGCGCATGGCACTGCTGGAGGCCGACGTGGCCTTGCCGGTGGTGCGCGATTTCGTCGCGCGGGTCAAGGAAAAGGCGCTCGGCCAGGAAGTGCTGGGCTCGCTGAAGCCGGGCCAGGCGCTGGTCGGCATCGTCAACCGCGAGCTGGCCGCGACCATGGGCGAGGGCGTGTCGGACATCAACCTCGCGGCGCAACCGCCGGCGGTGATCCTCATGGCCGGCCTGCAGGGCGCCGGCAAGACCACGACCACGGCCAAGCTGGCCAAGCACCTGATCGAGAAGCGCAAGAAGAAGGTGCTGACCGTGTCGGGCGACGTGTACCGTCCGGCCGCCATCGAGCAGTTGAAGACCGTGACGAAGCAGGCCGGCGCCGAGTGGTTCCCGAGCACCGCCGACCAGAAGCCGCTCGACATCGCCCGCGCCGCCATCGACCATGCGCGCCGCCACTTCTTCGACGTGCTGCTGGTCGACACGGCCGGCCGCCTGGCGATCGACGAAGTGCTGATGACCGAGATCAAGCAGCTGCATGCGGCGTTGAACCCGGTCGAGACGCTCTTCGTCGTCGACGCCATGCAGGGCCAGGATGCGGTCAACACCGCCAAGGCCTTCAAGGACGCGTTGCCGCTGACCGGCATCATCCTCACCAAGACCGATGGCGATTCGCGCGGCGGCGCGGCGCTGTCGGTGCGGCAGATCACCGGCGTGCCGATCAAGTTCGCCGGCACCAGCGAGAAGATCGATGGCCTCGAGGTGTTCGACGCCGACCGGCATGCCGGCCGCATCCTGGGCATGGGCGACATCGTGGCGCTGGTGGAGCAGGTCACGGCGGGCGTCGACGTTGCCGCGGCGCAGAAGCTCGCGAACAAGGTCAAGAGCGGCGGCGGCTTCGACCTGGACGACTTCCTCGGCCAGTTGCAGCAGATGAAGCAGATGGGCGGCCTCTCCAGCATCATGGACAAGCTGCCTTCGCAGATGGCGGCCAAGGCGACCGAGGCCGACCTCACGCGCGCCGAGCGCGACATCCGCCGCAAGGAAGGCATCATCAACAGCATGACCCCGCTGGAGCGCCGCAAGCCGGAGCTGCTCAAGGCCACGCGCAAGCGCCGCATCGCGGCCGGTGCCGGCGTGCAGGTCCAGGAAGTGAACCGGCTGCTCAACGAGTTCGAGCAGATGCAGGGGATGATGAAGAAGATGAAGGGCGGCGGCCTCATGAAGATGATGAAGCGCATGGGCGGCATGAAGGGCATGCCGGGGATGGGTGGGGGCGGGGGCGGAATGCCGCGCTTCTGAGCCTTCAATCCGGTGGGTAAGGCATAGCCACTCGGATTGGGGAGACGTGGCACATTCCACGGTTCGTCTGCGGCAAATCGCTGGAGTCGCACCGTCGGCCCTTCGGTGCCGCGCGACTGCCTGACACTCCGAAGCCAGTCCAATCTCCATCGAACACCCGTGTCCACTCTCCTCAGCTACCCCCTCGTTCTCAAGGGCTCCGCCTTCCTGTTGATGGTGACGATCTTCGGGCTGCTCGAATGGCGCTGGGGCGCGCGCGAAATTGAGTGGCGCAAGGTGCTATGGCGCGACCTCGTGGCCCAGGCCTTCTATGCGTTCGTGGTGATCAAGGCGGCGTTCTTCCTGAATCTCTGGTTCCATGTGCAGGGCCCTTGGCCCGAGGCCATCGGAACCTGGCCCTTCCCGGTGCGCTTGCTGGCCTACCTTCTGGTCGCGGATTTCGGCGCGTACTGGATGCACAGGCTCGTGCACGTCGGTGTGCTATGGCATGTGCACCGCTGGCACCATTCGCCGACACACATGTACTGGCTGGCCGGGTGCAGGGGTTCGATCCTGCAACAGGTGCTGTTCAACCTGCCCTACATCTTCGCGAGCCCGCTGCTCGGCGTCTCGCCCTGGTGGCTGGCGAGCGGCTTGTTCGGCCTCTATGCGCTGACCAATGCCTGGATGCACATGAACGTACGCTGGAAGCTGGGCTGGGTCGACTGGCTGCTGGTCACGCCGCGCACGCACGAGATCCACCACAGCGACAACCCGGCGCACTACAACAGCAACTTCGGCGTGCTGCTGTCGATTTGGGACCGGATGTTCGGAACGTACAGGAGCCCGAAGGATGTGGATTCCGCGGCGCTGAAGTTCGGGATTCCGGAGACGGTGCCGGTGGGGCGGATGGCGATCGGGTTTTGAATGTGGGAGGGTGATGCCCGGGCGTTCGGGTGCGTGAACGGAGCAAGGTACGCCGTCGGCGTGCTCCCGCTCCAGAACCCAAGAAAAAGCGCCCCAACAAAGTGGGGCGCTCATTGCCAGAAGCGGTCTCAGGCAGTCAGCGCCGCAGGACGCGCCAGACGCACCGCGTGCATCCACGCCCGGCGCAGCACCGCAGGCGAGCGGGACTCTTCCGGAATCAGCAGGTAGCCGCGTTCGCGCAGGCTGGTGCCCAGCCCGATCTGGCTCGTCAGCACGGTCAGCGGAATCGCCAGCAGCAGCGGCAGGCCAACCGGCATCAGCCAGATCAACGCACTCGGGTCGATCAGCGCGATGCCCAGGGCCAGGGCCAGCACGACCAGGCTCATCGGCGCCAGCGTCGAAGCCGCATCGCGCCACGGCACGGCATTGGCTTCACGCGGAGGCGACTTCCAGTCGAGCTTGATGCCGGTGAGGGCGACCACCACGAACAGCGAGTGCGCAATCATGCGGACCGGCGCCTGCACGATGGCCAACGCGCTCTCGAGCGCGGCGCTCTTGACCAGGCCCCACAGCCCGCCGTACTGGTTCTGCTCGCCACGCATCATCACGGCGGCAATGCCGAGGATGCGGGGCAGGAACAGCAGGCACAGCGTCCAGACCCACAGCCCGGCGAGTTCCGCCGGAAGCACGTCCCATTGGCCCAGCAGGCTGGTGCCGCTCAGCCAGAGCGCGGTGCCCAGCGTCAGGAACGCGAGCCACAGCGGGGCCGAGACATAAGCCATGGTGCCGGTCACGAACATCGCGCGGTGCACCGGGTGGATGCCGGGCTCGGCCACCAGGCGGGCGTTCTGCAGGTTGCCCTGGCACCAGCGGCGGTCACGCGTCAGCTCGGCCAGCAGATCCGGCGGTTGCTGTTCGTAGCTGCCGACCAGGTCGGACACCAGCCACACGTGATAACCGGCGCGGCGCATCAACGCGGCTTCGACGAAGTCGTGCGACATGATGCCGCCCGACATGCCGCCGGTGCCCTTGATCGGGGCCAGCGCGCAGTGGTCCATGAAGGGCTTGACGCGGATGATCGCGTTGTGGCCCCAGTAGTGCGACTCGCCGAGTTGCCAGAACTGCATGCCCAGCGTGAACAGGCGACCCGTGACGCGCGATGCGAATTGCTGCGCCCGGGCGTGCAGCGTGACGTGGCCGATGGCCTGCGTCGCGGTCTGGATGATGCCGGCGCTCGGGTTGGCTTCCATCAGCTTGACCATCGAGCTCAGGCAGTCGCCGCTCATCACCGAGTCGGCGTCGAGCACGACCATGTAGCGGTAGTCCTTGCCCCAGCGGCGGCAGAAGTCGGCGACGTTGCCGGCCTTGCGGTGCGTGCGACGGGTGCGCAGGCGGTAGTAGACCTCGACCTGCGGCTGGCTCGGGTTGGTGGCCAGCGCGGCGCGCAGGTCTTCCCAGGCGGCGCGCTCGGCGGCGGCGGTCTCGGGGGCGTAGCTGTCCGACAGGATGAACACGTCGAAGTGCCTGGCATTGCCGGTGGAGGCGACCGATTCGCAGGTTGCGCGCAGGCCGGCGAACACCGTGGCCACGTCTTCGTTGCAGATCGGCATGATGATCGCGGTGCGGGCTTCCGGGTTCATCGGATGGTCCGCCACCTGCTTGACCGACAGCGCATGCTTGTCTCCGCGCACGGAAACATAAAAACCCATCAGCGCGGTCACGAAGCCGGTGACGACCCAGCCGGAGAGCAGCGCATAGAGGCCGATCTGGCCGTATTCGAGCCAGGCGTTGTCGTAGTCCGGCTGGATGTTGGCAAACAACATGGCGGCGATCACGGTGCTGAACAGGGTCAGCGCCATGAAGGCGAGCCGGCGTCGTTGTGCGGCGCGTTCCCACGCCTCTTTCTTCGGCGCCGCGACAGGCGCCGAACGGCGCGCGCCGCCGGCGCCCAGGCGCACGAGCATGGCGGTGCCGATGCTGTTCCAGAAGCCGCGCCACGGCCGCGGCGCCATGGAACCGCGGTTCACCGGCGGGGCCGTGACGGAGTTCGGATGACGCTCTTCGCGCAACGGGCTGCGCGCCGGGGCGCTTTCAACCAGCGCCTGAAGTGTGCTCAGCTGTGAATAGTTGCTCGGCTTCATGGGGGCGGCCTACCAGTGTTGCCTGGCAGAGCCAAGCGTGTCGCCGATTGCCGGAAAGCGCTTGAAGACGCAATCAGGCGCCGCGCCGCTGGACGCATCGTGCGCCGCGTGCGGATGTGCCGCGCCACGGGGACGCGAGAGCGAAACCCGTTTTTGACGGAGGCCGTCGCGCTGCGAACGCAGTGCGAATGTGGGGCTGAGATGTGCTGTCATGCCAGTACAGGGGCAATACCTGTGCCAGCAGGGAATTCAGCTTGTGCATCAACGACTTGCGTCGCTTTACATGGGGTTTACCCGAGATTTCGGGTCCGGGAGGGGTGGAAACCTCCGCTTTTGTCGCCGCACGGCGACAAGCCCCGCCGTTCAATTTCGATAACTCAATGAAATCAAAGACTTAGCTGCGTCGCTCCTCGGCGACAGGCTCGCCGGGGCCGCCGCCGGCGTCGGACTTGAACAGGCCTGGTGTCAGTTCGTGCTTCTGCAGCAGCCGGTAGAACTCGGTGCGGTTGCGGTCGGCCATGCGGGCCGCATCGGCCACGTTGCCGTCGGTCAGCTTCAACAGGCCCACCAGGTAGTCGCGCTCGAAGCGCTGCTTGGCTTCGGCGTAGGTCTGCACCTCGACCGTCGGCACGCGCAGCGCCCGCTGCACCAGCGACAGAGGGATCAGCGGCGAGGTCGACAGGGCGCACACCTGTTCCACCACGTTGAAGAGTTGCCGCACGTTGCCGGGCCACGCGGAAGTCGTCAGCGCCTTGAGCGCCTCGGGCGCGAAGCCCGAGAGCCGCTTGCCGTACTTCGCCGACAGTCGGTTCAGGAAGTGGTTGGCGAGCAGCGGGATGTCTTCGCGCCGCGCGCTGAGCGGCGGCAGCGTCAGTGTCACGACGTTGAGACGGTAATAGAGGTCTTCGCGGAACTGGCCGGCTTCCATCGCGGCATCGAGGTCGCGATGGGTGGCCGAGATGATGCGCACGTCGACCGCGATCGACTGGCTGCCGCCGAGCGGCCGCACCGCGCGCTCCTGCAGCACGCGCAGCAGCTTGACCTGCAGGGCCGGCGGCATGTCGCCGATCTCGTCGAGCAGCAGCGTGCCGCCGTCGGCCTGCTGGAACAGGCCCTTGTGGTTGGCCACGGCGTCGGTGAAGGCGCCCTTCATGTGGCCGAACAGTTCCGACTCGAGCAGCGCCTCCGGGATCGCGCCGCAATTGACGGCGACGAAGGGCTTCTCGGCGCGCGCGCTGGCACGGTGGATGGCCCGGGCCAGCAGTTCCTTGCCGGCGCCGCTGTCGCCGCGCAGCAGCACACTGGCGTCCGACTTGGCGATCATGCGGGCCTCGGCCAGCACTTCGGCCATGCGGTTGCTGCGGCTCACGATCTCGGCGCGCCAGCTTTCGTCGCTGCCCTTGCTGGGCAGGTGGACCGGGGCGCCGAGGGCCAGCGCCTGGCCGATCTTCTCGAGCAGCTCGCGCGCCTCGTAGGGCTTGGTCAGGTAGGTGAAGACGCCGCGCGCGGTGGCCTCGACCGCATCCGGAATGGTGCCGTGCGCGGTCAGCAGGATCACCGGCAGGGAAGGATGGCGCTTGCGGATCTCGTCGAACAGCGCGAGGCCGTCCTTGCCGGGCAGCCGCACGTCGCTCAGCACCAGTTGCGGGTGTTCGATTTCCAGCTGCGTGAGCGCGGATTCGGCCGAGGTCACGGCCGTGACCTGGTAGCCGGCCGAGTTCAGCCGCATCGAGAGCAGGCGCAGCATGTCGGGGTCGTCGTCGACCACCAGCAGGCGCGCCCCGGGCGATGTCGTATCGGTCACGGGACGACTTTCGTGGTGCTTCGCACTGCGGTGCGACCGGCGTTCATGGCGTGGCCCTGATGGTGTTGCTGGGGCGGCCGAAGCTTCGCTCGATGGCGCGCAGCGCTTCCATCCGGTCGTTCAACTGGTCGATGCGCCGCTGAGCTTCGCGCACCTGCTGCGCCTGGCGGTCGCGATCTTCCTCGACGCGGCGTTGTTCCACATAGCGCTGTGCGAGCGCACGGGCCAGCGGCTGCAGCGACTGTGCCTCGGCGGCTGGGTTGCCGATCACGCGCTGCATCAGGCTGAGCGCGCGCACCAGGTCGGGCGGGTTGCGTGTCTGCGCCAGCGCGATCGCCAGTTGCATCTGTCCTACCGGGGAATCGGCGGGATCGCCGAGGCGCGCGATCTCGTTGCCCAGTTCGTTCCCGCCAAGGGGCCGGATCCGGTCGGCGTAGGCGAGAACTGTCGCGCTGGGCGAAGGGCTGTCGGCGGACGGCGGCAACAGGCGCGTCGCCGGCGCGGTCGGCTCGACTTCGACCGGTGTCACGCGCGGCATCGGCGGTGGCGGCGGCGGAGCCTGGACCGCGGGCTTGATCACCGAGGGCAAGGCGCAGCCGGCCAGGAGCAACGGCAAAGCAATCGCGGTCACCCGCGAGGTTCTGCGAACGATGTGGAACAACATGAAAAGGGAAACAGGGATATCCGGCTCATGCGGCGCGGGGTAGCTCGATGCGAAAACGTGCGCCGGGGCCGTCGGGCAGCAGCGTGATATTGCCACCATGTGCAGCAATGTACTCCTGCACGATCGAAAGGCCGATGCCTGTGCCTTTGACCGCATGCTCCGGCTGGCGTTCGCCGCGGAAAAAGGGTTCGAAGACGCGGTCGCGATCGGCCGGTGCAATGCCGGGCCCGGCGTCGCTGATGTCGATGCGGGCCACGCCTGGCTCATGCGACACGGCAATGGTGATGGTGCCGCCGCGCGTCGAGAAGCGGATCGCGTTCGACAGCAGGTTGGCGATGGCCGTGCCCAGCTTGACCGGGTCGACCGTGGCCGTGACGGGCTCGCCTTCGGCCCGTACCTTGAGGCCCTGGGCCTGCCATTGCAGGCGTTGCGCGTCGATCTGTTCCTCGATCAGCGGCAGCAGCGCGGTGCGCTCGCGCCGCAGTTCGCGCGCCTCGAAGGCTGCTGCATTGAAGCGCAGCAGCGCCTCGATCTGGCCCTGCAGCGACAGCGTGTTCTGCTGCAGGATCTGCGTGACCTCGCGCTGGGCCGGGTTGAGCGCGCCGGTCACGCCGTCCTCCAGCAAGGAAACGCCTTCGCGGAGCGCGGCGAGTGGGGTCTTGAGTTCATGCGACACGTGACGCAAAAAACGCGCCTTGTCGGCATCCAGTTCGGTCAGCCGCAGGCGCAGCCATTCGAGCTGCTGCGACACGCGCCGCACGTCGACCGGGCCACGGATGTTGATCGGCTCGTCCAGGCGGTTCTGCCCGAGCCCGACGATGGCGCGCTCGATGCGCTTGAAGGGCCGTGCCAGCCACACGCCAAAGGCCAGCGCCAGCGAGACCGCCAGCGCGCTGGCCGCCAGCACCTGGCGCATGAGCCGTTCGCCGGCGTTCTGGATGCGTTCGGCCAGCGCATTGTTCTGCGTCTCGATCAGGTTCTGCGCCTGCTGCGCGATGGCCGTGTTGAACCCGTCGAGTTCGCGGAACTGCAGGGCCACGCTGTTCTCGCGGGCCAGCGCGGTGTCGCCGGGGCCGTCCATGAGCCCTTCGATCGCGCCGAGCTGCTCGCGCCAGCCGACCACCGACTCCGGCGGCAGGCCGTTGTCCACCAGCTTTCCGACGACGGCGGTGGCGTCGCGCACCGCATCGTTGAAGCGGCGGCGCAGCATCGCGTCGTTCAGCACCAGCGACTGCCGGCCCGCGCGCTCCATCGCCGCGCTGCGCTCGGCCAGCGACTGCGCGCCGCCGGACAGCGCCAGCGCGCGTGCCGCCGCGTTGCGGCTCTCGGTCATCAAGGTTTCGTACTGGAACAGCGAGCGCAAGGCCACACCCACCAGCAGCGCAGTGATGACGAGGAACGCGAACAGCAGCAGTTGCTGGAACGAGCCGCGGGAATATTTTGATGTGGGCATCAGGTGGCGAGCGCCGCGGGGGCGGTGGCCGGCGCGGTGATGTCGTCGCGGATCGGCACCTCGCCGCGCAACGTGTAGGCCAGCGACTTCGTGATGCGCAGGTCGATCATCTGGCCGACCAGGCGCGGGTCGCCGGCGAAGTTGACGACGCGGTTGCATTCGGTGCGGCCCATGAGTTCGGTGGCGTCCTTGCGCGAGGCGCCTTCGACGAGCACGCGCCGGGTCTGCCCGACCAGCGCGTTGCCGAAGCGCTTGACGTTCAGGTCGATCACGGCCTGCAGTTCGTGCAGGCGCGCGAGCTTCACGTCGTGCGGCGTGTCGTCATGCAGCGCCGCGGCCGGTGTACCAGGGCGCGGGCTGAAGATGAAGCTGAAGCTGGCGTCGAAGTCGCAGTCGTGGATGAGCTTCATCATCTTCGCGAAGTCCTCGTCCGTCTCGCCAGGGAAGCCGACGATGAAGTCGCTGCTCAGGGCCAGTTCCGGACGGATGGCGCGCAGCTTGCGGACCGTGCTCTTGTATTCCATCGCCGTGTAGCCGCGCTTCATCGCCATCAGGATGCGGTCGCTGCCGTGCTGTACGGGCAGGTGCAGGTGCGAGACGAGTTGCGGCACCTTCGCATAGGCCTCGATCAGGCGCGGCGTGAACTCGTTCGGATGGCTGGTCGTGTAGCGGATGCGCTCGATGCCGGGGATCTCGGCGATGTATTCGATCAGCAGCGCGAAGTCGGCGATCTCGGCGGTGTCGCCCATCTTGCCGCGATAGGCATTCACGTTCTGGCCCAGCAGCGTGATCTCGCGCACGCCCTGGTCGGCCAGCCCGGCGACCTCGACCAGCACGTCGTCGAACGGGCGGTTGACTTCTTCGCCACGGGTGTAGGGCACCACGCAGTAGCTGCAGTACTTGGAGCAGCCTTCCATGATCGACACGAAAGCCGTCGCGCCCTCGACGCGCGCTGGCGGCAGGTGGTCGAACTTCTCGATCTCGGGGAAGCTGATGTCCACCTGCGGCCGGCCCTGCGACTCGCGCTGGTTCAGCATCTCGGGCAGGCGGTGCAGGGTCTGCGGGCCGAACACGATGTCGACGTAGGGCGCGCGGGCGATGATCGCCTCGCCTTCCTGGCTGGCCACGCAGCCGCCCACGCCGATCTTCACGCCCTTGGCCTTCAGGTGCTTCACGCGGCCGAGGTCGCTGAACACCTTCTCCTGCGCCTTCTCGCGCACCGAGCAGGTGTTGAACAGGATCAGGTCGGCCTCGTCGACGTTCTGCGTGGGTTCGTAGCCCTGGGCTGCGTTCAGCACGTCGGCCATCTTGTCCGAGTCGTACTCGTTCATCTGGCAGCCGAAGGTCTTGATAAATACTTTTTTGGACATGTTGTTTCCCTGGGGGCGATGTCCATCGTGGGCACTGTCGCACGCGATGGACGCAAACGAATTCGTGGAGGGCGGGATGCAGCCACAAGGAGCGTAGGCCGGATCGCCGGCATTTCTCCCGCGGCAGTTGCGAAGCCCTTGCGCCCCCTGTGTTCAAGGGTTCCTGGCGCAGGGCCCTGTTCGCGGCCCTATTCGCCGTATTTCGGCAGTTGGTCGAACGGCGTCTTGCCGTCGTCATGGGGCCGGCTGGCGGCTACGAAGGGCCAGAAATTCAGGAACGGCCGCTCGGCCGTTTCCCGCTCGATGGAGGCTTCCTCTGGCGTCAGGATCCACACCTGCGACACCAGTCCGGCCGGGTCGCGCGTGTAGTTGACAAGGAACTTCTGCCCCTGGATGGCGCCCACCATGACCAGCATGTTCTGCGGGCTGCGGATGCGGGCGCCGGGCGAGAGCCGGCCGGGCTGGCCGTCGAGCATGACCTCGGGAGCATTGAGGATCAGCAGCTTGCCGCGCAGGGTGCCGGTCGGAAAGTTGCGACCGCCGATGACGGCCTCGGGCGAGACCTGGGCTTGCGCGTCGGTGGCGAGAGGGCCGACCGCACTGGCCAAGCCAAGGGAAAGCGCTAGCAGGATTTGAGTTGTGGCGGATTTTTTGCAGCGATTCATGGGGTATATCCAGAGGCTGTGAAGCGGCGATTCTACCGAGGGGCCTCAGGGAATTCCCCAAGGGCTGGAATGCGATCCTTCGCTGGCGTTGGATCAATCTTTTTGCCGGTTGTGGACTCCACCCCTCGACCACTGGTCCAATGGTGACTATTCGTAAACAAGCTGGCGTTTTTTACTCGATGCTGGCAGTACCTTGCAAGTCGTTCCATGAAGAAAAAAATTGTTGTCACCCTTGCCGGCGTGTTGGCCGTCGCCGCAGCCGGGGGCTGGTGGTGGGCGGGCCACAGGCAGCAGGCCGCGGCCAAGGCCGATGGCGCCGGCGCGCCGGTGGCCGCGCCGGCACTGGTGACGCTCAGCGCCGCGCTGAAGCAAACCGTGCCGGTCACGGTGGAAGTCAACGGCAGCGTGGTGTCGCTCAACAGCGTCGACCTGCGTCCGCAAGTCACCAACACCGTGCGCGAGGTGCATGTGAAGGAGGGGCAGTTCGTCAAGGCGGGGCAGTTGCTGTTCACGCTCGACGACCGGCCCGACCAGGCCAACCTGGCCAAGGCCCGCGCCCAGCAGCAGAAGGACGAGGCCACGCTGGCCGACTATGAGCGCCAGTACCGGCGCGGTCAGGAAATGGTGGGGCAGGGCTTCATCGCCAAGAGCGCGGTCGACACGATCCTTTCGCAACTGGAAGCCCAGAAGGCCGCCATTGCCGCGGACCGTGCCGCCGTGCAATCGGCGCAGGTGGCGCTGGGCTATGCGACCTTGCGCGCACCGATCGCCGGGCGCATCGGCGCGGTCGCCATCTATCCGGGCAGCCTCGCGCAGCCCACGGTGCCGATGGTCACCATCACCCAGTTGGACCCGATCGCGGTGAGCTTCCCCGTGCCGGAAGGGCAGTTGCAGGACCTGTTGGCCGCGGCGCGGACGCAGACGCCGGTGGAGGCCGTGGTTGCCGGCCGGAAGAAGCCGCTGATGGGCGTGCTGAACTTCGTCGACAACACGGTCGACCCGCAGATCGGCACGGTGCGCGCCAAGGCGGTGTTCGGCAACGAGGACCAGGCGCTGTGGCCCGGCCAGTTCGTGGCCACGCGCGTCACCGTGCGCACGCTGCGTGACGCGACCGTGGTGCCCGCTGCCGCGCTGATGATGCTGGGCGACGGCGTGTCGGTTTATGTGGTCGACGCCGAGCAGAAGGCGACGCGGCGCCAGGTCAAGACCCCGTACACCTTCGGCACGCAGGTGGTGGTGACCGGGATCGAACCGGGCGAGCAGGTGGTCATCGAGGGCAAGCAGAACGTGCGCCCGGGCGGCAAGGTGCGGGTCGAGAAGCCGGCCGCGCCCAGGACTGCACCGGGCGAGCCTTCGTCGGCCGTGTCGCCCGCGTCGCTTTCGCCGGGGCAAGCGGACGCGCTGCCCAGGCAGGTGAAGTCATGAACGTCTCGGAGCTTTGCATCCGTCGTCCCGCGATGACGGTGCTGCTGTCCGCGGCGGTGGTGGTGATCGGCATCTTTGCCTACTTCAGCATTCCGGTGGCGGCCCTGCCGAGCTACAACACGCCGGTCATCAACGTCAATGCGCAACTGCCGGGCGCGAGTCCGGACACGATGGCCTCGTCGGTCGCGCTGCCGCTGGAGAAGCAGTTCTCCACCATCCCCGGCCTGCAGACCATCAGTTCGACCAACACGCAGGGCGTGACCTCGCTGACGCTGGAATTCGTGAGCACCCGCGACATCGACGCGGCCGCGGTCGACGTGCAGGCTGCGCTGCTGCGGGCGCAACGCCAGCTCCCGGCGGAACTGACGCAGATGCCGTCGTACCGCAAGGTCAACCCGGCCGACGCACCGGTGCTGTTCATCTCGCTGCAGTCGGATTCGATGAACCCGACCGAGCTGAACGACTATGCCGAGAACCTGATCTCGCCCACGCTCTCGACCATCGACGGCGTGGCGCAGGTGGCGGTGTACGGGCGCAAGGCCTTCGCGGTGCGCATCAAGGCCGACGCCAATCTGTTGAACGCCCGCAACATCACGCTCGACGAACTGGCCAACGCGGTGCGCCTGGCCAATGCCAACACGCCGGTGGGCGTGCTCGACGGCCCGCGCCAGACGCTGACCATCCAAGCCAACGAGCAGATGCTGAAAGCCGCCGACTTTGCCCGCGTCATCGTCGGCCAGCGCAACGGTGCGCCGGTGCGGCTCGACGAGGTCGCGACCATCGAGGACAGCTTCGAGTCGGTGAAGACGGCGAGCAGCTACAACGGCAAGGACTCGATCACGCTGGCCGTGCAGCGCCAGCCCAATGCCAACACCGTGCAGGTGGTCGACGCGGTTCGTGCGCTGCTGCCGCGCTTCAAGGCCGAGCTGCCGCAGTCCGTGCAGATCGACATGGTCAACGACCGGTCCCTCTCGATCCGCGAGGCGGTGCATGACGTGCAGCTCACGCTGATCGGCACCATCCTGCTGGTGGTGCTGGTGATCTTCCTGTTCCTGCACCGGCTGGTGGCCACGCTGATCCCGGCCGCCACCATTCCGATCTCGCTGATCGGAGCCGTGGCGCTGCTCTATGCCTTCGGCTACAGCCTCGACAACGTGTCGCTGCTCGGCATCACGCTGGCCGTGGGGCTGGTGGTGGACGACGCGATCGTGGTGCTCGAGAACATCATGCGCTACGTCGAGAAGGGCATGCCGCCGATGGCCGCCGCGCTGCGCGGCGCGCGCGAGGTGGGCTTCACCATCGTCTCGATTTCGATCTCGCTGGTGGCGGTGTTCATCCCGATCTTCTTCATGCCGGGCGTCATCGGCCTCTTGTTCCACGAGTTCGCGGTGGTGGTGGCGCTGGCGGTGCTGGTGTCGGCGATCGTGTCGCTCACGCTGGTGCCGATGCTCGCGAGCCGCTTGCTCAAGCAGGTCGACCACGAGCCCGGCAAGCTCGACCATGAGGAAGTGCATCCCGAGCCCGGCACCGCGATCGGCCGCGCTTTCGAACGCCTCTACCAGGCCACGCACGGCGGCTACATGCGCTCGCTCGACTGGACGCTGAAGCACCGTCCGATCATGCTGGGCTTGGCCGGCCTGACCTTCGTCGTCACCGCCTGGTTGTTCGTCACCATCCCGAAGGGCTTCTTCCCCGAGGAAGACATCGGCCAGATCCAGATCACGACCGAGGCCTCCGAGGACATCTCCTTCACCGCCATGAAGACCTTGCAGGCACGCGTGTCCGACGCGCTGCAGGCCGATCCCAACGTGGCCTACGTGACCTCCTTCGTCGGCGCCGGCGGGCCGACCGCCACGCAGAACGCGGGCCGCCTGTTCGCCGTGCTCAAGCCGCGCAGCGAGCGCATGAAGATGCCGCAGGTGCTTGAATCACTGCGCAAGCGTTTCCGCGAGATCCCGGGCATCGCCGTCTACATGCAGCCGGTGCAGAACCTGCGCCTGGGTGGTCGCCAGAGCAAGGCACGCTACCAGTACACGCTGCAGAGCGTGAACGCCGGCGCGATGGGCGAATGGGCCGGCAAGATGATGGAGCGCATGCGCGCCGACCCCGACTTCCGCGACGTCACAAGCGATTCGCAGAACCGCGGCCTGCAGGCCACGCTCGACATCGACCGCGACAAGGCCGGCGTGCTCGGCGTGCAGGTCGGCGACCTGCGCACCGCCCTGTACAACGCCTACGGCGACCGCCAGATCGGCAGCATCTACGGCGCCAGCAACACCTACCAGGTGATCCTGTCGGCGGCCGACAACGACCGCCAGTTCGAACAGGACATGTCGCGGCTGTCGGTGCGCAACAAGGCCGGCCAACTGGTGCCGCTGACCGCGTTCACCACCGTGCGCCGCACCATCGGCCCGACGGCGGTCAACCACCAGGGCCAGTTGCAGGCCATCACGCTGTCCTTCAACCTCGGGCCCGACGTGCCGCTGGGCAATGCGACCGCGAAGATCGACCAATTCAAGCAGGACATCAAGATGCCCGAGTCGATCATCACCAGCTACGGCGGCGATGCGGCGGTATTCCAGAGTTCGCAGGGCAGCCAGGCGGTGCTGCTGATCCTGGCGGTGCTGGTGATCTACGTGCTGCTGGGCGTGCTGTACGAGAGCTACATCCACCCACTCACCATCCTCGCGGGCCTACCCTCTGCGGCGGTCGGCGCGCTGCTGTCGCTCAAGCTGTTCGGCTTCGACCTGACGCTGATCGCGACCATCGGCATCCTGCTGCTAATCGGCATCGTCAAGAAGAACGCGATCATGCTGATCGACTTCGCGCTGGACGCGCAGCGCACCGAAGGCATGCGGCCGGTCGACGCGATCCGCGAGGCCTGCCGCCTGCGCTTCCGCCCGATCCTGATGACCACGCTGGCCGCGCTCATGGGTGCGCTGCCGCTGGCGCTGGGCCTGGGGGCGGGCGCAGAGTTGCGGCAACCGCTGGGCGTGGCCGTGGTGGGCGGGCTGATCTTCTCGCAGGTGATCACGCTCTACATCACGCCGGCGATCTACCTGGCGCTGGACCGGTACAGCGGCACCGGGCCTTTGTTGAGCTTGCCGGGGGAGCGCACTGTGGGCGTGGTGGCTCACCAATAGCCGGGGTCAGCGGCGAGCAACAGCGAAGCCTGTTCGTGGGCACCCGCGGAACCGGCTTTGCCGGGCCGCTGGGTGCGCCCTCTTGAAGGGGGTAGCGCCGCAGGCGCTTCGGGGGTGGGCTAATGTGACCCGACCGGGCCCAGCAGGCGCGGCGTCACGCTCGCCTGCAGCGGCGCGTTCACCGTCACCGGCTTGCTTCCCGCTGCGCGATGCTGCTGCGCCGGCGTCCGCCCGGCCACCACCCGCAGCACCCATTCGCTCACCACTGCCTGGAAGGTGTGCTGCGAGGCCAGCGTGGTGATGCTGTGGTCGATCTCGGCGATGAACTGGTAATCGATGTGCTGGGCGTACGGCTCCGACGCGAAGCGGCCAAGCTGGTCGCGGCCGCGGTCGCGCACGTGCTTCGTCCCGGTGTAGAGGAAGAACAGCGCGACGCCACGGCCCACCAGTTCGGTCATCGAGCGGTGGAAGGTCGCTTCCGTTTCCTCGCGCGACACGGCCCGCATGAAGTTGACCGGCGCTGCCGCCGCCGCTGCCTTGGCCGAGAACTTGCGATGCAGCCAGCGGATGGACTTGGCGATCACGGCCGGGTTGGTCGGCGCGGCCATGGCGCGGCGCAGGGTGAGTTCCAGCTGCGCGCGCCGGGTCGGGAACGCGTAGCTGTCGAACATCAGGATGCCGACGATGCGCGGGTCCACCATCGCGGCGGCCATGCCGTTGGTCGAGCCGGAGCACAGGCCGATCACGATGAAGCGGCGGATGCCGAGCATGGTCTCGATGAGGTTCATCGCGGCCTGCATGTCGAACACCACCTGCGTCATGTAGTGGTTGGCGCTGGCCGGCGCGCCGCTGTCGCCCAGGCCGGCCAGGTCGAAGCGGATGCTGCTGATGCCGTACTCCGACGACATGTGCCGTGCCAGCTTGACGTTGGCGCGGTGCGGGCCGACGCGGTGCGTGGCACCCATGTTGAGCATGAGGCAAGCGACGGGCGCCATGCGTCCTTCCTCGCTCGGCGTCGTGACGATGCCGACGAGGGAACTGTCGCCGCCGAAAAGAACCGGTGTTTCTTTCATGTCACTTACCTACTTCCGCCAGCAGGCGCTGCACAGCTTCGGCTGGCACCATGGCATTGTGGGGATGTGGATCGGAGACCCATTCCATTGGATGCTTGAAGGGCAGCAGGCGCAACGGCATGTGCCGCGCCAGCTCGCCCTCGGCCCAATGGCGGGTCGCGACGTCGTCTTCGCTCGCGAGAGCGGTTGTCTGGTAGAGCGCGGTCAGCGGCAGCGAGGCGGCGTCGAGCGCGCGCAGCTGCCCATGCAGCACCGGCGAGATCTCGAAGCCGAGCAGTTCGCCGGTGAAGGTCTCGGGCGGCTGGGCCAACTGGCGGCGCCATTCGGCCTTGGGCACGACGAAGGAGCGCTCCAGTGCGTCGACGTGCCGCTCCCGCAACTGCGAGAGGTAGTCCTTGCCGTCGACGATCGGGTCCCATAGCAACAATCGCGCAGGGTCGCAGCGCCCGCTGTGCGCAGCCATGATCGCCACCGCCGCACCGAGCCGGGCGCCGAGCCAGACCACGTTGCGCGCCTCGGTCAGGCGGACCAGTTCCTCGTGGGCCACGCAGACATCGCGACGCCAGCCTTCGAGCTCGGCCTCGGATTCGTCGCCGGGCGAGTCGCCGCTGCCGTAGTAATCGAAGCGCAGCACCGACACGCCGGAGCGCGCCAACCGATCCGCCAGCACGCGCACCAGCCGATGCGCGCGGATGGCTTCCTGGCCGAAGGGCGGGCAGATCAGCACTGCCGTTGCGCCGACCCGTTCGGCAGGGTGGAACAGCCCGAACAACTGGCGTGATGAAGGTCCGAACATGAGCGGGGTCATGCGCATGCCTCGCATTCCTCGGTTGCGCCGGCCTTGACGGTCAGCACCATGGCCAGCGCCGCCACCGCGCCGTCGCCGCCGTCGGTGGACACCAGCGCCAGGTGCATCGGCCCGCCGTCCAGCGGCATCGCCACGTGCATCGCCACCGGCCGGATGCCGACATGGAACGAGCGCGTGTCGAGCCCGAGGCCCACGCCGACAGCCTTGAGGCAGGCTTCCTTGCGCGTCCAGCAGCGGAAGAAGGCGAGGTCATGCGCCGGCCCGGGCTCGATGGCCGCGAGCGCGGCCTGCTCGGCCTCGTCGAAGTAGTTGGCGGCGAGTTCATCCGCATCGGGCATGGGGCGCACCAGTTCGATGTCGACGCCGATCTCGGCCTGCTCGCTCAGCGCGATCAGGCCCACGCCCTGGCTGTGGCTCAGGTTGAAGTGCACGCCCGTCGCGGCCTCCAGCTTCGGCTTGCCGAAGCTGCCCGCGGTGAAGTGCAACTGGGCCGCATGGCGGCGCGCCGGGCCGGCAAGCGTCTGGCGCAGCGCGACGTGGGCCGCCTGGTAGCGGCTGCGGTCGCGTGCGAAGACGAAGCGGCGTGCCCGGTCAGCCTCGGCCTGCGACAGGCCGCGCAGCGCGTCGGGCGCGGGCGGGGTATCGAGGTCGACGCGCCAGAGCGCGCAGGCCAGTGCCGAGGGGAGTGCCGTGATGGACATGCGCAATCCTAGTTCTTGCGGCCCCAGCCGAGCACGCGGCCGAGCAATCCGCGCTTCACAGGTGCGCGTTCTGTGCCAAATGGCGCAGCCGATGGGTCGAGGGGTGTGCCCAGCTCGGCGGTGGCGAGTTGGCCGAGGTTCTCGAACACGTAGCGGCGCGGCTCGACCCGGAAGCCGAGTACTTGTTCGGCCTGCTGGACGATGCGCATCGCCTGCATCGACTCGCCGCCGAGGTCGAAGAAGTTGTCGGTGCTGCGGATGTCGTTCACGTCGATGCCCAGCGTGCTGGCCCAGAGCTGCGCCAGTTGCGCCTGCTCGGGCAGCAGCAGTGGTTGCACGTTGCCGGGAGACGCCGCGGGCTGCGCCGGCGCGGCCGCGGGCTTGACCTCCGCCGAGCCCTTGCCCAGCCGTTGCAGGTGCGCGGCGGCGGTCGAATCACCGGGCGCGGTGAGGTCGTCGAGCTGGCCGTCGGGCTGCGCGGCGGCCGCACGCAACACCTCGATGTAGCGGTCGCGGAAGGCGGCGGCGGTGTCGCGGCGGTAGATGTCGGCGTTGTAGACCACGGCGCCTTCCAGGCCCTGCGCCTTTTCCATCAGCCAGACACCGAGGTCGTCGGTGGCGCCGCGCTGCAGCAGGTGCATCTGCCGGTCCTGCAGGCCGCCCAGGTCGCGCGGACGTTCGCGGGTGTCCTGGAACGAGAAGAGGGACTGGTAGAGTCCGCCGCCCTTGACGCGGGCCGAGAATTCCGGCTCGGCCACGAGGCGCTCGAAGGGCACCTGCTGGTGGCCCATGACGCCCAGCAGTTCGCGCTTGACGTACTGCAGGAAGTCGCCGAGGCGCTGGCCTTGCTTGACCTCGAAGGCGAGCGGCAGCACGTTGTTGAAGAAGCCCATCACGTTTTCCAGTTCGGGCTGCTCGCGGCCGCGCACCGGCATCGCGATGGTGACGGCGTCGCCCTCGGTCACGCGGCCCAGCATCGCGAGGTAGAGCGCGAGCGTCAGCATGTTCAGCGTCACGCCGTGTTCGAGCGCGACCTGGCGCAAGCGGTCGGCCAGCGTCTTGTCCACGCTGATCCACTGCGTGCCACCCTGGCCGCTCATGCCGGCCTTGCGCGGCATGTCGGTCTTCAGCGCGCTCGGTGTTGGCGCATTGGCGAAGCGGGCCTTCCAGTAGCGCAGTTGCTCCTCGAATTCCGGTTGCTTCAGCCAGTTGCTGTACCAGGCGGCGAAGTCGCCGGCATCGACCGACAACTCGGGCAGGCCGTGCGGCTCGCCCTTCACCAAAGCGCTGTAGATGGTGGCGAGTTCGCTTTGCAGCAGGTCGAAGGACCAGCCGTCCCAGACCAGGTGGTGCGGCACGAACACGAAGGCATGGTCGTCCGGCGCCATCCGGAACAGCGCGGCATGGAACAGCGGCGCGCGGTGGATGTCGATGGGTTGGTCGGCCAGGGTCTGCATGCGCTCGCCGAGTTCGGCTTCGCGCTGGTCGGCCGGGACCGATTGCAGGTCGATGATCGGCAGGTCGAACGCGATGGATGGCTCGATGCGTTGCACCGCTTCACGCGTGGCAGGGTCCACGCCGATGCTGGTGCGCATCGCGGGCTGGCGACGGATGATCTCCTTCAGCGCGGCGGCGAACTTGACGGCGTTGAGCGGCCCGGTGAAGCGGTGCGCCGAGGGCTCGTTGTAGACCGAGCGGCCCGGGTGCAACTCTTCCAGGAAGCGGATGCGCTCCTGCATCGGCGTGAGCGGCGCGCTGGTGCGGCCGGGCTGGTGCGGGATCTGCGTGGTGGTCGCGCCGGCGTCGAGCATCTCGGCGATGACGACGGCCAGTTGCTCGGTCGTCGGCGCCTCGAACAAGGTGCGCAGCGGCACGGTGATGCCGAACGTCCGCCCGAGCTGGGTGGTGAGGCGCGCCGCCAGCAGCGAGTGGCCGCCGAGGGCGAAGAAGTCGTCGCGAATGCCGAGGCCCGGCAGGTTCAGCACCTGCTCCATGGCTTGCAGCACGGTTTGCTCGCGCGGGTTGCGCGGCAGCACGCGCTCGGCAGAATCCACTGCCGCGGCTTGCGGCGCGGGCAGCGACTTGCGGTCGATCTTGCCGTTGGGCAACTGTGGCAATGCATCCAGCGTGACCACGTGCTGCGGCAGCATGTACTGCGGCAGGTGGGCGCGCAGGTGGCGGTCGAAGGCGGCGGCGTCGAAGGTGGCGCCGGGCGTCAGTGCGAGGTAGGCGACCAGGCGCACGTCGCCGGGCCGGTCCTCGCGGGTGATGACCACGCTGCGCGCCACGCCGGGGGCTTCGTTGGCGCGCGATTCGATCTCGCCCAGTTCGATGCGGTAGCCACGCACCTTCACCTGGAAGTCGAAGCGGCCCATGTGTTCCAGCAGGCCGTCGTTGCGCCAGCGGCCCTTGTCGCCGGTGCGGTAGATCAGCGTCTCCTGCCCGTCGATCAGCGTGGTGACGAACTTCTCTGCGGTGAGTTCGGGGCGATCGAAATAGCCCAGCGTCACGCCCGTGCCGCTGATGCAGATCTCGCCGGGCACGCCGACCGGGCAGGCTTGCAGCGCACTGTCGAGGATCCAGATGCCGGTGTTGTCGATGGGCTGGCCGATCGACACGCCGCTCTGCCTGATCTGGTCGCGGTCCATTTTCCAGACGGTCGACCAGACGGTGGTTTCCGTCGGGCCGTACACGTTCCAGACTTCGGCGCAGTTGTCGAGCAGCGCCAGGGCCAGGTCGGCCGGCACGCTCTCGCCGCCGATCCAGCCGCAGATCTGCGGGCCGCCGGTCCATTGCGCATCGAGCAGCAGGCGCCACATGCCGGGCGTGGCCTGCAGCACGGAAACCTTCTCGGTTTCGAGCAGCGCGCGCAATTGATTGCCGTCCATCGACACTTCGCGCGGCACCATGATGATCTCGGCGCCGGCGGTGAGCGGCAGCATCAGCTCGGCCACGGCAATGTCGAAAGAGAGCGTGGTCACGGCGGCCAGGCGGTCGCGCGGGCCGATGCCGGGGGCGCGCTGCATGCTCTGGATCAGGTTCGACACGGCGCGGTGCGGCACCACGACGCCCTTGGGCTTGCCGGTCGAGCCGGAGGTGTAGATCACATAGGCCGGGTCTTCTTCCTGCGCGTCGAGTGCGCTTGGGGCCAGCGCCTCGGCGCTGCCGGACTTCCATTCGCTCTCGGCGTCGATCTCGAACACGCGCTGGGCCGCATCGACGCACCAGCTGCGCGGCGCGCCGGACAGCAGGGCAGAGGTGAGCAGCAGGCTCAGGCGGGCGTCCTCGGCGTAATAGTCGAGCCGGGCCTTGGGGAAGGTCGGGTCGAGCGGGACATAGGCCGCGCCGGCCTTCAGGATGCCGATGAGCCCGATCAACATGTCGAAGCCGCGCTCGATACACAGGCCGACCAGCTGGCCATGGCCGACGCCACGTGCACGCAAGGCATGCGCGAGCTTGTTGGATTGCTCGTCCAGCTCGCGGTAGCTCATGGTGCGCGCGCCGTGACGGATCGCGCGGCGCTCCGGCTGCAGCGCCGCCATGGCGGTGAAACCGGTGTGCATCAGCGCAGGCACGGGCAACGCGGTGGGCTCCGGCTGCATCTCGGCCAGCGCCTGTGCCTCGACCGGCGACACCAGGTTGATCTGTGCCAGGGCCTGCTTCGGGTCCTGTGCGAGCGAACGCAGCAGGGTCTCGTAGATGGAGAGCCAGTGGACGATGGCGGCTTCGTCGAACAGGTCGGTGTTGTATTGCGCCTCGATGCGCATGCCGCCCGCGGCCGGCGTCAGGTTGACGAACAGCTCGAAGTTCTCGAAGGCGCGCGGGATGCTGCGCTGCTCGACTTCGAGGCCGGGGAAGCCGGCGCTCGGCGTCGCATCGCCGTCGACATTGAACAGCACGCTCACCAGTGGCAGGCGGCTCGGGTCGCGACGCACGGCCAGCTTGGTCAGCAGCGAGCCGTAGGTCAGGGTCTGGTGCTCGAAGGCGTCCATCAGCACGCTCGACGATGCGCGTGCAAACGCGTCGAAAGGCATCTTCGGGTCGACCGCGAGGCGCAGCGACAGCGTGTTGACGCAGTGGCCCACCAGCTTGGGCATGTCGCTGGCCAACTGGCCGGCAGCGGCGATGCCGACCACCAGGTCGTCCTGCCCGGTGAGGCGGTGCAGCAGCGCGCCAAAGCCGCTGAACAGCGTGGCGAACAGGCTGACGCCGGTGCCGGCGCCGACGCGGCGCAGTTCGCCGAGCAAGGCCGGATCCAGCAGGTGGTCGACGCGGCGTGACTTGAAGGTGCGGACGGCGGGGCGCGGGCGATCGAGCGGCAACTCCAGCACGGGCAGGTTGCCGCCGCCGAAACGGCCGAGCCAGTAGTCCACGTGCCCTTGCATGGCCGGGCTGGCAGCCTCGACCGCCTCCCAGGCCGCGTAGTCTGCGTAGCCGGTGGCAGGGTCGAGGGCAGGGCCCTCGCCGGTCTGTTCGGCATAGAGCTGTGGCAGTTCCTCGGCAATGACGCCCCAGGACCAGCCATCGCAGATTGCATGGTGTGCGGTCATCACGAGTTCATGCTCGGCCGCGCCCAGCTTGTAGAGCGCAGCACGCAGCAACGGACCTTGTGACAGCGGAAAGGGCTGGTGCATGGCCGCGGCATGTGCGGCGGCCAGGGCTTGTTGCCGCGACGACACGTCACCGGAGCTCAGGTCATGCTGCACCAGCGCGAGCGGCGCGGCTTCGCCGATCACGAGTTGCGTGCCGTCGGCCGAGAAGGTCGCGCGCAGCGACTGGTGCCGCTGGACCAGTTGATCCAGCGCCAGCGACAGCGCCTGCACCTGCAGTGCGCCCCGCAGGCGGAACACCATGGACTCGTTGTAGGCCAGCGAGGCTTCGGCGCTGAGCTGGTCGCCCAGCCAGACCTCGCGCTGGGCTTCGGTGCTGGGAACGATCTGCTCGATCTGGCCCGACGCAAAAGGGTCGAATGCAACCGCGTCGTCGTTTTCAAATGCCATGCTGCTTGCGTCGATCATGGTTGGATCTTGATGAACTTGCCCTGTGCGGAGGGGTCAGGAATGAACCACGCGGGTTGGCCGTCCTTGTCGCGGCCGAGCCGGGCGTTCGGGACGGGGGGATGGGCGGCGTCGAAGCGCTGCACGGCGGCGGCGCGGCGCGGCAGGAATTCAGCTTCCTGCATTTCCGCGATGGATTCCTTGAAGGCCGACTTGATGGTGGCGATGTCCTGCTGCGAATGCGCGGTCGTCATGAAGCAGGGGAAGTTGTCGAGGATGTGCACGCCGCGGCTGCGCATCATCGCGAACAGCAGGTCCTGCAGCGGGTGGTCTTCCAGCCAGTGCACGCGCCACAGCGAGGCAAAGTAGCGGATCTCCAGCGGCGCGCCGACTTCGCGGCAGAAGGCCGTGAGTTCGTCGGCCATTGCGGCCGTGTGCAGGTTGAGTTGCGTCTGCAATGCGTTGCCGGCTTCCTTCAGGTGCAGCAGCGAGGCCTTGCAGGCGGCCAGCGCCAGCGGGTGCCGCACGAAGGTGCCGGCGAAGTAGGTCACGCCCACGGTTGGCACCGAGGCGTCGCCGTATTGCCAGGCACCGCCGTCGAGCGCGTCCATGAACTCGCGCTTGCCGGCCACCACGCCGACCGGGAAGCCGCCGCCGATCACCTTGCCGTAGCAGGCCAGGTCGGCGCGGATGCCGAAGATCTCCTGCGCGCCGCCGAGATGCGAACGGAAGCCGGTGATGACCTCGTCGAAGATCAGGCAGGTTTCGGACTTCTCGGTGATGGCGCGCACCTCGCGCAGGAACTCGCGCGGCTGGAAGTCGGGACGGCGGCTCTGCACCGCCTCGCAGACCACGCAGGCCAGGTCGTCGGCGTTGGCACGGATGAATTCGAGCGATTCCGGCGTGCCGTAGTCGAGCACGCGCACGTCGCCGAACATGCCCTGCATCACGCCAGGCGCGGCGGACATGCCCTTGGCGTTCTTGCCGGCGCGCACCAGCACTTCGTCGAAGGTGCCGTGGTAGGAGCCGCTGAACAGCACGATGGTGCTGCGCCCGGTGACGGTGCGGGCGATGCGGATCGCGGCCATCACCGATTCGGAACCGGTGTTGCAGAGGGCGGCGCGATCGAAGCCGGTGAGTTCGCAGACCAGTTGCGTGACCTCGGCGGCCAGCGGATGCTGCGGGCCGATCTCGTAGCCGGCGTCGAGCTGCTTGCGGACCGCCTCCTGCACGAACTCGGGCTGCCAGCCGAACATGTTCATGCCGAAGCCGTTCAGCACGTCGACGTATTCATTGCCGTCGATGTCCCAGAGGCGCGAGCCCTTGGAGCGCTCGACCACGACCTGGTAGGTGATCTCCTTGGTGGCCGGGCGGAAGCCGTTGACCACGCGCGGATCGGCCATGTGCGAGCGGTTGTCCTGGGTGAAGGCCTTGCTCTTGGCGGTGCGGTCGGTGTAGCGGCGCATGAAGGCGGCCAGCCGCGCGCGCTGGCGCTCGGTCGGGTCCTTGCTCTGCGTGTGGATGCGGGCGATGGCGCCGAAGGCCTTCTTCACGTCGTACTTGATCGGGCCCTGGGGCTCGGACGGGTCGGCGGGGTCGGTTGCGGCGGTGGCGGGTGCGGCGGCCATTGCGACAGGTGCCGCGACAGGCGTTGCGGGTGCGACAGGCACGCTCGCCGCAACGGTGGGGACCACCATGGCGGCCGCTTGCTGCGGTGCGCCGGAGAGCAGCATCAATTGCTGCTGCATGAGTTGCATCTGCTGGGCGATGACCTGCTGCATCAAGGTACCGCCGGCGGCCGGCAGCGCCAGCGCTTGCACCGGCATCGCCTGCATTGGCATGGCGGCCTGCGGCAGGAGCTGTGGCGCGGCGGCGGTCGCCGGGGCAGTCGCCTGGGCTGCGATGGCAGGCGCCGCTGCGGGCGTGGCATCCGGCGGCAGTGTCACGTCGAGGAATTCGCCGAGCGCGTCGAAGCTGCGATAGCTTTCCATCAACTGGCGGAAGCTCAGGTTGACCTTGAAGTGCTTCTTGACCTGGGTGGCGGCCTGGGTCAGCGTGAGGGAGTCCAGGCCCATTTCGACGAAGGGCACGCCGCCGTCGGCGTCGCCCATCTCGATGCCGGAAATCTCCTCGAACAATTCGCGCAGGCGTGCCGTCAGGGCGGCGCGGCGCGCAGGGGCGGCGGTAGTGGGTGGGAGTACGGCAGTCATGGTCGGCTCCGGGAGGGGCTGTGAAAGTGGGGCGGCAAGGGCGGGTGCGGAAGGGGCGATCGCGGCGGCTGGGACAGGGGCCGGCACAGGGGCCGTGGCTGCGATGTCGACCCAGAAGCGCTTGCGCTCGAAGGGGTAGGTGGGAAGACGCAGGCGCAGCTTGCGCGCCCGTTCGTCGAGATTCAGGAGATCGATCTCGACGCCAGTGGCCCAGAGCCGGCCGGCGCCGAGCCGCCATGCGGCGCATTCGTCGGCCGGCTGGTCGCCCAGCAGCGCGACGGCGGGGGCGGGGAAGGACTTGGTCGCATGCTGGCGCACCAGCGTGGCGAGGGTGTTGCGCGGGCCGACCTCGATGAAGGTGGCATACGGCACCTCCGCCATCACGCTGCGCACGGCGGGGGAGAAGCGCACCGCTTCACGCAGGTGGCGGGCCCAGTAGCGCGGGTCGGTGGCTTCGGCGTCGGTCAGCAGGTGGCCGGTCAGCGTCGAGTAGATCGGCAGCGTGGGGGCAGAGAGTTGCACCTCGCGCACCAGCGCCTCGAAGGGCGCCACGGCCGCGTCCATCATGGACGAGTGGAAGGCATGCGAGGTCTGCAGCAGGCGCACCGCGACGCCTTCGGCTTCGAGCGTGGCGCGCAGCGTCTCGATGGCTTCGAACGGGCCGGCGGCGACGCAGGCAGTCGGGCCGTTCTCGGCGGCCAGCGAAATGGCGGTCGGCAGGCGGGCTTCGAGGTCGGCCGCTGGCAGGCGCACGCTGAGCATCGCGCCGGCGGGCAGGGCCTGCATCAGCGCGCCGCGGCGCGCGACCAGGCGGGCCGCGTCCTCCAGCGACATCACGCCGGCCAGCACCGCGGCGGCGAACTCACCGACGCTGTGGCCGATGAACGCGGCCGGCTTCAGGCCGAGCGACAGCAATTGGCGCGCAAGTGCATATTCCAGCGTGAACATGGCTGGCTGGGTCACTGACGTCGGTGACAACGCAGCCAAGTCCGCTGACAACATGCGCTCGCGCATATCGAAACCAAGCACGCCGTCGAAGGCGCGCAGGCATTCATCGAAGGCGGCGCGGAACACGGCGTCGCCTTCATGGAGGCCCTGGCCCATGCGCGGGTACTGCGCGCCCTGGCCGGGGAACATCAAAACGGGTTGCGGCGCCGATGCCGCGACGGTGGCGCTGGCGCGCATCGGCGAATCGGCCTTGCGCAGCGCGGCGACGGCTTGCGCCACGTTGCCCGCGACGACGACGGCGCGTTGCGCGAATGCCTTGCGGCCGACGCGCAGGGTGTGGGCAACGTCGGGCAGCGACACGTCCGGGTGCGCGTCGAGGTGGTCGGCCAGGCGCTGGATCGCGGCGGCCAGCGCGGCGGGCGTGCGGGCGGAGACCTGCAGCAACTGTGGCAGCGACGATGCATCGGAAGGCGCCTGCAGCGGCGCTTCCTCGACGATCACATGCGCGTTGGTGCCACCGACGCCGAATGCGCTCACGCCGGCGCGGCGCGGCTGTTGCGAGCGCGGCCAGGCGGCGCGTTCGTGCTGGACCTTGAAGGGCGTGGCGCTGAAGTCGATGGCTGGGTTGGGCGCGTCGTAGTGCAGCGTGGCCGGGAGGGTCTCGTTCTCGAGTGCCAGCACGGTCTTGATCAAGCCACCGGCGCCTGCCGCCGTGACCATGTGACCGACGTTGCTTTTTAGGGAGCCGATGGCGCTGAAGCCGAGGTCGCTGGTGTAGCGGGCGTAAGCCTGGCGCAGGCCTTCGACCTCGACCGGGTCGCCCATCGGCGTGGCCGTGCCGTGCGCTTCCACATAGGAGATGCTGCGGGCATCGACGCCAGCGTTGGCCAACGCCGCCGATACGACCGCCGCCTGGCCCTTGACGCTGGGCGCCGTGAAGCTGGCCTTGGCGCCGCCGTCGTTGTTGATGGCCGCGCCGCGCAGCACTGCATGGATGGTGTCCCCATCGGCGATCGCGTCGGACAGGCGCTTGAGCAGCACCACCGCCGCGCCGTCGCTGAACACCGTGCCCCTGGCCTGTGCGCTGAAGCTGCGTGTGTGGCCGTCGGGCGACAGCATCGAGCCTTCGTTGTAGAGATAGCCGCTGCGCGGCGGGCAGGTGACGGATGCGCCTCCGGCCAGCGCCATGTGGCATTGGCCGCTGCGCAGCGCATGGAAGGCTTGCGCAATCGCCACCAGCGAGGTCGAACAGGCGGTGTGGATCGCGACGGCCGGGCCGGTGAGATTGAGCCTGTTCGCCACGCGCGTGGTGATGTAGTCCTTCTCGTTGCCCAGCATCACCTGGAACTCGCCGACCGCCTCGATCAGGTCGGGCCGCGTGCTGACGTGGCGCTGGAAGTAGGTCGCGTTGTACATGCCCGCGTAGACGCCGACCGGTTCGACGCATTGGTCCGGCGCATGGCCTGCGCGTTCGAGGCATTCCCAGCACAGTTCGAGGAACACGCGCTGCTGCGGATCCATCAACTCGGCTTCCTTCGGGTTGATGCCGAAGAAGGCGGCGTCGAACATCTCGATGCCGTCGATCACGCCGCGCGCCCGCACATAGGACGGGTCGGCGCGGAGGGCGGCGCTGACGCCGGCGTCGAGCGTGGCGTCGTCGAAGAAGCTGATGCTTTCGCGGCCCTCGACGAGGTTGGTCCAGAACTGCTCGACGTCGGCTGCGCCGGGGACGCGGCAGGCCATGCCGATCACGGCGATGGGTTCCTCGGCATCCTTGCGTGCTGCGGGTGCAGCGGCTTGTGCTGCGGCCACCGGCGTGTCTTCCAGTTCCGCGGCGATCGCCAGCGGCGTCGGGTCGGTGAAGAAGAGGTTGGCGGACAGCGTGCGGCTGCTGTTGCGTTGCAGTTGCGCCAGCACCTTCAGCACCAGCAGCGAGTTGCCGCCCAGGTCGAAGAAGTTGTCGCGGCGGCCGATGCGGTCCAGGCCCAGCGCACTGGCGAAGGCCTCGCAGACTTTGCGTTCGGCCTCGCTGCGCGGCGCTTCGAAGGGCTGGGCAAGTTCGGGGCGTTCGCGGGTCGGCTCCGGCAGGGCGCGGCGGTCGAGCTTGCCGTTGGTCGTGACGGGCAGGCGCTCCAGCCAGACCTGTGCGGCCGGCACCATGACTTCGGGCAGGCGGGCCGCGATGTGCGCGCGCAGTTCGTCCCACGGCACCGGCGCGTCGCTGGCCACCAGGTAGGCCACGAGCCGGGTCTCGCCGCTGGCGTCCGGCCGCGGCACCACCGCACTGGCGCGCACGCCGGGATGGGTGTTGAGGGCGGTCTCGATCTCGCCGGTCTCGATGCGATGGCCGCGAATCTTGACCTGGCCGTCGGCGCGGCCGAGGAATTCAATGGTGCCGTCGGCCAGCCAACGGGCTTGGTCGCCGGTCCGGTAGAGCCGGTCGCCAGGTGCGCCGAAGGGGTCGGGCACGAAGCGTTCGGCCGTCAGGTCGGGGCGCTGCAGGTAGCCGCGCGCGAGGCCGCGGCCGCCGATGCAGAGTTCGCCGACGAAGCCGGCTGGCAGCAGGCCGAGCGTGGGCGAGAGGACGTGCAGCGTGGTGTCGGTGATCGGCTTGCCGATCGGCACCGAGCGCGCATCGGCCGGCAGGTCGTGCGGGATGCGATGCGTCGCGGCGAAGGTGGTGCACTCGGTGGGACCGTAGCCGTTGATCAGCGTCAGGCCCGGCAGCGCAGCCAGCGCGCGGCGCACATGGGCCACCGACAGCGCCTCGCCGCCGGCCAGAAGCTGGCGCAGGCCGGAAAGATGCGCGGGGTTGTCATCGATCACGGCGTTGAACAGCGCGGCCGTGAGCCAGGCGGTCTTGACGCCGTGGCTGCCTATGGTGCGCGCGAGGCCGGCGCCGGTGGGCATGTCCTCGTCGTGCACGACGCAGCAGCCGCCGTTGAGCAAGGGGCCCCAGATCTCGAGGGTGGAGGCGTCGAAGCCCAGCGGCGCCGCATGCAGCATCGGCTCGTCGGCACGCAGGTCCACATAGGCGGCGTCGACGACCAGACGCAGGATCGAGCGATGGCAGATCTCGATGCCCTTGGGTACGCCGGTCGAGCCGGAGGTGTACATGACGTAGGCGCGGGCATCGCCATCGACGTCGATGGCCTGTAGCGGCGCGAGGGTTGCCGCGTCGTCGGCTTGTGCATCGTCGAGCCACAGCGTGACCAGCCCGGAAGGAACGGCCGCGGCGTGTGCATGCTCGCTGACCAGCACCTTGACGCAGGCGTCGGCCAGCATGAACCCGAGTCGCTCGTGCGGGAAATCAGGTTGCACCGGCACGTAGGCCGCGCCGGCCTGGAGGATGCCGAGCAAGGCGGCGATGGCGTCGGGCGAGCGTCCCAGCAGCACGCCGACGGCATCGCCCGCGCGCACGCCTTGCGATTGCAACCGGCGGGCGATGCGTTCGGCGCGCTGGCTCAGTTCGACATAACTCATCGACTGGCCGGCGCCGATCAGCGCCGTGCGCCCGGCCGCCGCGGCCACCTGCTTCGCAAACAGGCCGTGCACTGTGAGCGCGGGATCGTAGGCGGAAACCGGGCGGTTCCATTCGCTCAGCATGCGCTGGCTGTCGGCCGGCGTCACGGCGGGCACCTCGGCCAGCGGCGCATCCAGGTCGGCCAGAAGCGCTCGCAGCGTCGTCGCCAGTGTTTCAAGCAGGTGCGAGGCGGTGGCCGGGTCGGCCTGGCCCGCGGCCGCATCCAGGTGCAGCGCCTGGTGATCGCCGGCCAGGCGCAGTTGTCCCTCGGCGGCGGCGCCGGGGAGGATGGCGCCCATCCAGCCGATCGCGGTGTCAGCCATGCCGCCCTCGCGCCGTGCGGCATCCACGCTGGCGATCCATTCGCGGCAAGTGCCCGCCCGTTCGGTGGGCACGGCGTCAAGCCACAGTTGGCGCAGCAATGACAAGGCCGCGACGTGCGGCGTGCCGGGCAGCCAGCCGGCCTCGGCGGTGGCGCGGCGAAGTCTCTCGCCGAAGGCCTCGTCGAAGCTGTGATGGAGGATGCAAGGGGCCGCTTGGGCGGCGCTGGATCCGGCGACCGGCGGGAACAGGCCGGGCAGCGACCCACCGATCTGCGCGGAGGTCACGGGTTCCTGTTGCGTAGCCATGGAGTCTGGGTCAGTCGGTTAGCAGTTGATTAACATTGGAGCAGTGAACACGCCGCCACTTGCTGCAAGAGAGGAAACATGATGTTTCTGGAGGTAGAAAGTAATGCAAAAGAGTTCATGGCGTGTCCGGTCCCGATATTGCCCTCTTGCAGCCCAAGGCACATTCACCAAATGGGCTGACCGAACGGCCTATTGCGCTGCACAATCTGTGTCAGTCCATATGCAATCGGTTTCGATTGAGTGGTTGACACCGGAAAAACTTCACACTCAAAAGATTCTGCGCCCGGTCACGTAGTTTGAATACGAAAAGCCTCGCACACGGGGCGCTCTCCCACGTAAAAGTTACGGGAAGCTGCCAAATTCCGGATTTAAGGGGCGTTCTCGTCCAGCGCATCACCTGTCAGATGGGTGGTGTCGCTCCAGCCCACGAGGGTGAAGCCCTCCGGCGTCCAGAGCAGGCGGTTGACGGCGGCGTTGCCCAGTTGCCAGGTGCGCGGCGCCTGTAGTTCCTGGCGAGTGGCGGCGCGGTAGAGCACGTCCATGACGCCGCCATGAGCCACCAGCACGATCAGCTCGCCCGGATGGCGCGCCGCAATGGCCGTGGCGGTCATGACCACACGGTCGCGGAAGACGACCAGCGACTCGCCGCCCTCGGGCGCGAAGGCGGTGTCCCGGGTGCGCCAGAGGCGAGCCTGCTCCGGCATCTCGGCCTCGATCCAGGCGAAGGTCTTGCCCTCGAAATGACCGAAGCCGCGTTCCCGCAGCCCTGCATCGCTGACGATGTCGATCCCGTGAGGCGCGGCAATCGCCTGCGCCGTCTGCCAGGCGCGGCTCAGGTCGCTGGCATAGACCGCCGCAATCGGCTCGCTGGCCAGGGCCTCGCCAAGGCGCGCAGCCTGCCAGGCGCCGGTGGCGTTCAAGGGGATGTCGAGCTGACCCTGCAGCCGCGCGTCGACATTCCAGGTGGTTTCCCCGTGGCGAACGGCGATCAGTCGGGTCACATCCATCGGGGCGAGCTTAGAACTTTCTGGTTCAGGGCCGGGGCTGGAGGGGAATATTGACCACTCGCTCGCCCGGCGGCGGATTCGGAAAGCCTTGCAGGGCCGCATCGAACATGACTGCGAGCACGACGCCGCTCGATGCGTAGGGGCCGTCGTTCCGGGCCCTCGTTTCGTAGACCACCTGCCCGGACTTCAGGTCGCGCAGCACGAGGCCCACTTCACGCTCGTACCAAGGGTTGGCAGCAGGCGGGATGAACGCAGACCCGTACCACCCGCCGCCGTACCAGCCGCGTCCGTAGCGAGGGCCGTAGCCGTAGCCGGGCCCCCAGCCCGGACCCCAGCCCCATCCGGGCCCCCAGCCCGGTGGGTAGAGCCATGGATCGGCCCACGGAGAGAGCGTCGCGGCCACGCGGGCCGTGATCTGCGCGCTGTAGACCGCCCGGACGTCGTCGCGCTGCAACCCGACGCGGGCCAACGCGGCGCCGGCCATGCTCTCCAGTTGCTCTTGCTGCGGCTCGGCAGCCTGCTGCGACGGCAGGCGTTCGAACCGGTAGGCGGTTCCGGCAGGCACTGCGTCCAGCTTGGAAAAGCTCTTGACGTTGCTGTCGACCACCCAGGTGGATGCGCAGCCGCTGAGGCTTGCAATCAGGAAGAGGGCCGCCAGCGCACGTCGCATGAGAACTCCTAGGCCATTCGCAGGACCCCGATGCCGGGGGACGGAAGTTCGGGCGGGTCGAAGGCCCTGTCGCCATCCTCGTCGGCCACGCCGGTCGCTTTCAGACCCTTGAAGTCGTGCAGCGTTCCGTCGAGCAGGTGCGAAGGCGCCACGTTCTGCAGCGCGGTGAACATGTTCTCCACACGGCCGGGGTGCTTCCTGTCCCATTCGCGCAACATCTCGCCGACCTGCTTGCGCTGCAGGTTTTCCTGGCTGCCGCACAGGGTGCACGGGATGATGGGGAATTCGCGGTGCTGGGCCCAGCGGACCAGGTCCTTTTCCGCGACGTTGGCGAGCGGGCGGATCACGATGTGCTTGCCGTCGTCGCTCACCAGCTTGGGCGGCATGCTCTTCAGCTTGCCGGCGAAGAACATGTTGAGGAAGAAGGTCTGCAGCATGTCGTCGCGGTGATGGCCGAGCGCGACCTTGGTGGCGCCAAGCTCGTCCGCCACGCGGTAGAGGATGCCGCGCCGGAGCCGGCTGCACAGGCCGCAGGTGGTCTTGCCCTCGGGAATGACGCGCTTGACGATGCTGTAGGTGTCCTGGTTCTCGATGTGGAAGGCCACGCCCAGCTCGCTGAGGTACTTCGGCAGCACTTCCTCGGGGAAGCCCGGCTGCTTCTGGTCGAGGTTGACCGCGATCAGGTCGAAGTGGATCGGCGCGCGGGCTTTCAGCTTCAGCAGGATGTCGAGCATCGCGTAGCTGTCCTTGCCGCCCGACACGCAGACCATGACCTTGTCGCCATCCTCGATCATGTTGTAGTCGACGATGGCCTGGCCGACCTGGCGGCACAGGCGCTTCTCCAGCTTGTGGGTTTCTCGTTCGATCTTGAAGGCGGCGGTCGTCGGGGCGACCTCGTCGATCCAGATGGCGCTCATTTCATTTGCTCCGGAATACTTCGACCCCGACCGCATCGCAGTCGGGATATACGTCGGGTTTGGCGGTGGACACGCGCACGGCGTGCACCTTCGGGTGGGCCAGCATGGCGGCGAGCAGGTCGTCGCACAGCGTCTCCTGCAACTGCACGTGGCCCTTGCTCACGCGCGTGGCGATGGTGCGGCGGATGAAGTCGTAGTCGACCACTTCGTCCAGTTCGTCCGCCTTCGGCGTTGAAAGTTCCAGCGGCACGTAGAGGTCGACGTTGATGATCACGCGCTGCTCGGCCTTCTTCTCGAAGTCGTGCACGCCGATGTTGATCCACACCTCGTAGTCGCGCAGGAACACGCGACGGCACGACAGCAGCAGGGGGTCGAGGGCGGCAAAGGTCAAGGGGTGGCTTTCAGGAGGTCGTCGACCACGAACATGATGTCGCGCTCGGTCGGCACCAGGTGCTGGCCGTTGTCGACGCAGAGGGTGGTACCGGTCACGCTGGGCGTGCCGGCGAGGAAGACGCAGGTCCTGGCCACGTCGGCGGGGTCGATCGGGCGGCGCAGCAGGTTGGCGCGCGCGGCCTTCTCGAAATTGGATGTGTTCTGCGGGCCGCTCGTGAACAGGATGCCCGGCGCCACGCCGCACACGCGCACGGCCGGCGCGAGCGCCTGCGCCTGCAGCGACACGGCGCGTTCCAGCGCGAGCTTGGACACCGTGTACGAGAAGTAGTCCGGGTTCAGGTTGAACACCTTCTGGTCGAGGATGTGGATGGCACAGCGGTCGGCGCCGTCGGCCGGTTGGCGGGCCAGCAGGCGCGCGAAGGACAGCGGCGCGACCAGGTTCACGCCCCACTGCTTCATCGCCGCGTCGGGGTCGAAGTCGAGGGCTGTGTCGGGGTCGAAGGCGGACGCGTTGTTGACGATGCAGTGCAGCGGGCCGTTTGCCGTGACGTGCGCGATGAGCGCCTCGCGTGCCGGTTCGCTCGTGATGTCGGCCTCGATGGCCTCGGCCGCGTGCCCGTCATCGCGCAGTCGCGCGCACAGCGCTTCGGCGGCCTCGCGCGAGGCGCGGTACTGGCACCACACGCGCCAGCCGGCATGCGCGAAAGCCGTGCAGATGGCGGCGCCGAGCCGCTGTCCGCCGCCCGTGACGAGTACGCCCGGAGCCGTTTTTGCCATGCTGATAGATTCCCGTTCCATGAAATTGGAGCCCGGCGCAGAACGCGCCCATCCGTTGACCCGGATTATCGACGCCACGCTCGCCCGCTCGGGCGGCTGGCTGCCCTTCGACCGGTTCATGGCGCTGGCCCTCTATGCGCCGGGCCTCGGCTACTACGCCAACGACAGCCGCAAGTTCGGCCAGATGCCGGAGTCCGGCAGCGATTTCGTCACCGCGCCGGAGATGACCCCGTTGTTCGGGCAGGCGCTGGCCGTGCAGGTGGCCGAGGCGCTGGAGAAAACCGGCACCGACACGCTGTGGGAATTCGGCGCCGGCTCCGGCGCGCTGGCGGCGCAACTGCTCGACGCCCTCGATGCAATGGGGCGTCGCGTGAAGCGCTACCGCATAGTCGACCTGTCCGGCAGCCTGCGCGCGCGCCAGCGCCTGAGGCTCGACCGCTTCGGCGACCGTGTCGAATGGCTCAGCGCCTTGCCCGATGCGATGCAGGGCGTCGTCGTCGGCAACGAAGTGCTCGATGCGATGCCCGTGCAGTTGCTGGTGCGCGTCAAGGGCCGGTGGTTCGAGCGCGGCGTGGTGGCGCACGGCGACGGCTGGGCCTGGGAAGACCGCCCGACCGAACTGCGTCCGCCAGTCGAGCCCGCAGGCCCGCAGGACTACCTCACAGAGATCCACCCGCAGGCCGAGGCCTTCATCGCCACGCTGGCCGACCGCCTGACGCAAGGCGCGGCCTTCTTCCTCGACTACGGTTTCCCGGAGGCCGAGTACTACCACCCGCAGCGCCACATGGGCACGGTGATGTGCCACAAGTCGCACCAGGCCGACCCTGATCCGCTGGTCGACCTGGGTGCCAAGGACATCACCGCCCACGTCAACTTCACCGGCATCGCGCTGGCGGGGCAGGACGCCGGCTTGCATGTGCTCGGTTACTGCAACCAGGCGCGCTTCCTCATCAACTGCGGCCTGGCATCGAAGATGGAACTGGCCCCGCTGGCGCAACGCACGCTGGCGGCGCGGCTCATCCATGAGCACGAGATGGGCGAGCTGTTCAAGGTGATCGGCTTTTCCGTCGGCGAGCCGTGGGACGCCGTCGGGTTCGCGGAAGGTGATCGCTCGCACACGCTGTGATGCTGGCGGCCTACGTCAGCCCGATGCAGTTCGAGCAGGACTGGCTCGCCAATCAACTAAAGCAAGCCAACTCATGAGCTCCGCTATGGGATACGGAATCAGGGGCAAGGTCGCTCAAAGCCTGACCGCCACATGAAAATCGCTATGCGCGCGCATGACACCATCGGTCTCCGTTGGATCGCTTGAGCGATCGCTCGTCGTTCTACCTAAGCTCGATGGCCTCAGTACTGTTAGCGGGCGGCAATCCCCACCTTGCTGAAATCTCGAGCAGTCGGATAGGCCGCCCGAAGGCGGACCCATTCCACCTCAAAATTGAGACGCATGGCGGATTGCTGCAGATAATCTTCGGGCAAGCTCTCGTCTGCCGTCTCCAACGGTGCACCTGAGTGCAACGATCCCGAAGCTTGCGTAGCGAAAGGTCGCGATGTCCCCTGGCGTCAGGCATCGACTTCTGGCCATCTTGGCCGCGGACGCGGCGAGTTACTCGCGCTGGATGTCCGTGGACGACCTCGCGACGCTGAGCGCCTTGGACATCGCGCGGCAGGTTTTCCGCACGGAGGCCGAGGCAAGCGACGGGCGGGTTGTCGACACCGCTGGCGATTCCGTGCTCCTGGTCTTTGAAACGGCCATTGGCGCGGTACGGGCGGCAGCAGCCATCCAACACCATCTCTCGCAGGCACATCACGATTCGACGAGCCTCAGCTTGCGCTTTCGAATCGGTATCCACCTGGGCGATGTCATCGAAAAGGCGGACGGTACCGTCTATGGCGACGGCGTGAACATCGCCGCGCGCCTGCAAGCGATTGCGGAGCCGGGCGGCGTGGTCGTGTCCCAGTCCATCCACGATACGTGCGCGGATCACCTCGGCGCTGCCTTCGAGGACATCGGCCAGCAGCGGGTGAAGAACATCGCCAAGCCCGTCCGTGCGTTCCGCCTGGTCCGTCTGCGGGACGTCCCGGTCAACGCGCACGGCGAAGGACGCGGGACCGCTTCAACGCAGGATGCCGGACGCTGGAGCCTCGCCGGCTGGACAGGCCGACTCGCGTCCTCGAAGCGATGGCGAGTGGGGTTGTCGGGCTTGTTCGGCGCATGCCTCGTCGGCGCAGCCTTGCTGGTTGCGCAAGGCTTCCGATCCGAAGGCGCCAGGCAGCCGCCCCCGGCCGTCGCATCACCCGTGAACATCGACCAGGAGATCATGTCCAGGCGCGCGACTGCCGTGCTCGCCTTCGTCGACAAGCAGGGGGCGAAGTCGAGTTCCACCCTGGGCGACGACCTGGCCGACGCGGTCGCCGCCCGCCTGCTGCGCGACGGCCAGCGCGTGATCGGGCGTGCGGCGACGATGCACCAGGACCCGTCCGCCCCCGACTTCGTTCGCATCGGCCAGGAGCAAGGCGTGCGCTTCGTGCTGGCCGGCCGCATCCGGCGCGAGGCAGACAACATCCAGGTCGACGCCTACCTGACCGAGATCGCATCCGGTGCCGTCTTCCGGCTGCATGAAGACGAGTTCAAGAGCGAGGAGGAAGCCATGCGCTCCGCTTACGGAAGTGCGGTGGTCCGCGCGCTCAACGCACGCTATTACGAGATCGAGACCGTGCGTGCCAGGCTCCCGGGCCATGAGAAGGATCCTGTCGACGTGCTCGCCCTGGCCTTGCGCGACTTGGATCGAGCGAACACGCCGGAAGAGCTGGACCGCGCGCGCAGTCAATTCGAGTTTGCCGCGAACGCCGACCCGGGTTCGGTGGAGGCGTCTTCCGGCTTGGCCCTGGCGCATCTCGCGCAGTTCTATTGCCTGTGCAGCGCCTCGCCCCGCGAAAAGCTTGATGTCGCGGAAAAGGCCGTCAGGCGGGCGTTGGACCTGGCACCGGACAGCCCGCAGAGTCTCGTGGCCTGGGGGGACATCCTCTTTCTGCGGCGGCGGCCCGAAGACGCCCTGCGGGTCTGGCGCAAGGCGCTTGAAATCACGCCGGACTACCAGAACGCACACGTTCGCATGGCGAGCGCGCTCATCAACCAGGGCCAACTGGCGGATGCCCGAGTCCATCTCGCCCGCGTGACGGACCTGCGCCCTTTCCAGATGCGTCGGCAGCAATGGCTGCTTCAAAGCCTTGCCGACGCTTCGTTCTCGCAAGGTCATGACGATGAAGCCTACGAAATCCTCAGGAACTGGACCGCGGAGTTTCCCAACAACGGAAAGCCCTACCTGATGATGGCGGCGATCGATGTCCTGCACGGTCGCAACGCCGAGGCCGCGGCCAACATGGCGAGACACCGCCAGATGCTGCCGCTCAGCACCATCTCCTATGTGGTCCTGACCTACCCGTCCACCAATCCTGGCTTTCTGTCCCAGCGCGAAAGACTGGTGGCCGGACTGCGCAAGGCAGGCCTGCCGGAGGGAGACAAATGACAAGTAAAACGACAACGCCAAAAGCAGCCATCGTCGCGCTGCTGGGGGCGATCCTGGCAACCAGCCTGCATGGCCAGCCGAAACTGCCGGCACCCATCGGCGCACGGCCGGGCGTGACGGTACCCATGAACGAACAGCCCCAGGGGGGCAAGCGCGTGACGTTCAACTCACCGCAGGCGGATGCCACCGATCTCCCCATCGATGCGATGCTCTACAAGCCCGACACCACGGCGCGGGGCGCCGTGGTCGTCGTCAATGCGGCGCCGGGCTGGAGCGACTTCCGGGAGGGCCAGTACGCCAGGGCACTGAGCTCGGCAGGCTACGCCGTGCTCACGATCGACACCTATGGTCCGCGTGGCATCGACGGAACCCAGGCGGACAATGCAAGTCTGAGCACTCTTGTGCAGGCGCGCGACGCCCTTGCGGCGAGACGGTACTTGGTTTCCATCGGCTATCCGGTGGATCGGATGGCCGTCATGGGCACCGGCCGGGGCGGGACGATCGCCCTCCTGGTCGCCGACCGGACATTCGTCCAGAACGAGCGCGAACGCTTCGTGGCGGCGATGGCGATCAGCGCGAGTTGCATCTTCCGTCCGAAGACGCCCAAGCCCGCATCCAGGGTGTTCATCGCCATCGGCGATAAGGACGACGTCGCGGGGGTTCAGCCCTGCAAGGATTTCGCGAGCGAGTTCGCGAACGCCGGCGGACGCGTCGACGTCAAGGTGTACCCGGGTGCGTCCAGCGGCTTCGACGGCCACCCTGGCGTCCTGGGCGTCATCAGGGATCCTTTCATGGAGACCTTCGTGAATTGCAGCGTCGCGGTGGAACCGGACGGACGATCCTCGTACAACGGCAAGACGTTCGCCGAAAGCGACACGGCCGCGCTCATTGGGGAAATGCGCAAATCATGCATCAAGCGCGGCGGATCCGGCTGGACCAATCTCACGCAGAAGGCGGCGGTGACCTTCGACCTGATCGAGTTCCTGGATGCCAACTTCCGTCACTGAGCAAGGCTCAGCGGCTGATCCACGACCCGGTCGGCAGGCCAAGGGTCAAACGTCGATTGCGTACGGCCGCCGAGTCCATCAAAAAGCGTGATGGATACCGAAGTCGTAGCCCATCACGTGATCGGCCTTGTAGCCAGAACCCGTGGTGAAGTAGTTGTTGGTGAAGAGGGGAAAATTGTTGCTGACGGGCATGATGAACGCAGCGCCGTTCTTTTCCTTGACGTAGGCAGCCGTCGCGTACAGTGCCGTGCGCTGCGACAGGTTGTACACATAGCCGACCGCGAACTTGTCAGCCGATGGATCCTGCGCGGTCGCGCTCACGATCGCAGCGACACCCGTCGGCGGCGACGTGTAGTTCAGCTTGACGTGCGACCATGCCACGCGGATCAATCCGACGCCGATCGGCACGGTGGCGCCGAGCAGGAAGCCGTCACCCTTGAAGTCGCCCGTGCCGATGATCGGCGGAACCACGTAGTCGTTCTTGTTCTGAGTGCGCGAGATCTCGCCGAAGAGCTTGACGACGCCGAAGTCATAGGAAGCGCCCAGGTTGGCGATGTCGACCTTAGTGGTGATGCCCTGGTAGTAGTTGTCGCCGCTGGTGCTCTCGCCATAGGAGGCAGAAACATCCAGCGGGCCGTAGGCATAGCCGAAGCGGCCGCCGACATAGCCGCCAGTGCGTTGGTTGTTCGCCACTGCCGGGGTCGTGGTGCCCGGGTCGTACTTGATGGCCTCGCTGAACGCATACATCACCTGGCCATAGAAGCCACCGAGGTTCGGCGGCAGGAAGTAGCCGATGCTGTTCGACGCGCGAACGTAGTTGGGGTTGCCGAACAGGCCGCGGTTCACGCCACCGAAGCTGACGGTGCGGGGACCGCTGTTCATCAGGTAGACCTGGCTGGCGCCAACGCCATTGGTGCCGAATGGATCGAACACGGAGTCGTTCCAGAACGTGGGCGTGTAGTCGCGGCCGAGCCGGACCTCACCGAGGCCACCCAGCAAGCTCACTGTCGAACGACGATCGAAGGCCGCAAGGCCGACAGCGCCATCGTCATTGGAGATAGCGGCTTCCAACCAGAAGGCTACAGCCACGCCACCACCGAGGTCTTCCGTTCCACGGAAACCGAGGCGACTCGCGTAGTGTGCCGAGTTGGTCATGGCCCACTGGCTCTGATGCCTGTCGGGCGCACCAATGAAGTTGAGACCTGGCGCACCGGGAACGCCAACGAACGAACTCGTCGTCTGGATGTAGGTGAGGGCCGTGTCAACCACACCGAACAGGGTCATGGACGACTGCGCCGAAGCGACTCCGGCAGCAGCCAGCGCGGCCAGGGATACCAAGGACTTCTTCATCGCAAGCTTCTCCTCGTTGAGCACAAGGTGCCGGCGCGGCAATCTCAACGCGGCGGGCACTTTTTCCTGCGCTTCATCAACCTCGGGCCACTCTTCTTCGAGAGTTGCAGCTATTGCACCAGACGCTCCGGATCGTGGCAAAAGAATTCGTCCAAATCGCCTGCCGGCCGACGTTTTGCGGACACATTGAGGCTCTTTGGGGGGATCCACTTCCTCGCCGGCGCTCGCATCCCAGGAGGGAGGCAGCCGCACGGTGGCATCTTGGCCCGTGTCAGTGCCCACGAAATCAGCAACGACCGGCACGCGCCCGTCGCCATCGAGGGCACGCTCCGATGCCGTGATCTCCCTGGCCCGGAATCACACAGCGTGCGCTCGCCAAGCGGGCCGCGAAGGACAGCAACCGCGCGGCATACCAGCGGCGCGGTCGCTGGTGGCGACAGACCGGGTTGGGCCCGGTGCCGCCGTCCGTCGGTGCGGAGGGACCGAGAGGTAATGCGGCAACTCTATTGAAAGTCGGTCAACTCGAGCGGCGGTCATGAAACCCGGATCCGCACCTACTGCGGGAAGGAGGCAACGTCACTGGCAATGCGAGCAGCGGCACCGAGATGCTTGCAAAACGTGTGCAATACATTGCCGAGGCAGCGGGTAGGCCCGCACGCATCGGCTACCTTACAACCCGTCGGTCAGTTTTCTCCCGGAATTTCAGTGAGTACAAGGCCATGCTTGACGCAGCCATCAGTTCCGTCGGTGCGGAACTGCAAATACTGCGAGTGGAAGACCCTGAGGAAGTCGACCCGGCGTTTGATGAAATGGAACGCTTGAAAATCGGAGCCCTTGTCGTCGACACGCCACCACTTTTTTACTTGAATCGAGACCGCATCGTGGACGTGCGGCCAAGCATCGCCTGCCTGCCATCGCTCAAGGACGGGCCTGGGCGGACTCGGGACTTCTGATGACTTTCGGGCTGGACTATCTCGACGTGGCACGCAGGACAGCCGACTGTACGGACCGGATCCTCAAGGGCGCGAAACCGGGAGACTTGCCGGTCCAGCAAGCATCGAAATTTGAGATGGTCATCAACCTGAAAACAGCCGACGCGCCGGGAATCAGGATCCCTCGTTCAATGTTGCTGCTGGCGGATGAAGTGATTAAATAGTCCGGGCGAACCGTGCCCGATGGATAGCGCGGGCCTGCCTAATGCGCCCGCAACGCGCGCAGCTCTTCCCGCAGGAAGTCACCCGCGTCGCGCACCGTGCCATCCGCCGTCCTGACCTTGTAGGCCTTGCGCGTCAGTTCGGAGCGTGAGCCGCAGCGCTCGATGAAGTCTTCCGCATCGATCAGTTCGACCTTGAAGTACTTGTACTTGCTGCGCAGGTGGGTGGCCGCTTCGGCCGCGTTGTGGTCGCTGCCGTTGCGCACGAACACCAGGTCGGTCCGTGCTTCCACGCGCTGGATGAGGGCCAGGATGATCTGGTCTTCCTTCGGTGGCGGCGTGGCGCCTGCGATACCCGCCAGCAGCACCAGCGCGAACAAAAGGTGGCGCAGGCCGTTGCGAACGATCAGTCTCATGCCGACTCCGTGCCGCGGGCCTCGTGGCGGGCGCTGGGCGAGTGCGTCGGATGCTAGGCGGGGCCCACAGGCCCTGTCAAATCAGGGCGGCTCGGTTCTAATCGACGCCTGTTCTGCATTCGAGAAGTCATGAGTTCCAGATCCCCCGAGGAATCCCTGCGGATCGCGCATGCGCTGGCCGACGCGGCGGCGGCCGAGTCGATGCGCTGGTTTCGCACCCCGCTCGATGTCATCACCAAAGCCGACGAGAGCCCCGTCACGCTGGCCGACCGGGCGGCCGAAACCGCCATGCGCGAAATCCTCGGCACGCTGCGCGCGGCCGATGGCATCTATGGCGAGGAGCACGGGCTGGAGCGGCTCGATGCGGAATGCGTCTGGGTGCTCGACCCCATCGACGGCACGCGCAGCTTTATCACCGGCTCGCCCTTGTGGGGCACGCTGATCGGCCTGCTCGAAGGCGGGCGCATCACGCTCGGAATGATCGACATGCCGGTACTCGGCGAGCGCTGGATCGGCCAGGCCGGCGAGGGGGCTACGCGCAACGGACAGTACGTCGGAGCGAGCACCGTGAGCGAGGTGGGCAAGGCTCGCATCGTCACCACCTCGCCCGACATCTTCGGCGCGGCCGACTGGCAAGCCTTCGACCGGCTCAGCCGCGAGTGTGCGATGCGGCGCTTCGGCGGCGACTGCTACGGCTATGCGCAGCTGGCCGGCGGCACCATCGACCTCGTGGTCGAGGCCGGCCTGCAACCCTACGACTACCTTGGCCCCGCAGGCCTGATCGAGGCCGCGGGCGGTGTCATCACCGATTGGAGCGGCCAGCCCCTCGGCCTGAAGTCCGACGGCCGCGTGATCGCCGCCGCCACGCCCGCATTGCATCGCGCGGCACTGGCGCTGCTGAACGGATGATCGGCCCGCCCGAGGAGGTCGCATGATCCGCTGGCTCATCGTCGTCGTGCTGGCCTTGCTGCTCATGAGCGGGCTGACCGAGTGGCTGCGTCGACACGGGTTCGGGCGCCTCCCCGGCGATTTCGAATTCAGGGCTTTGGGGCGAAACTGGCAGTTGCCCATCGGAAGCACGCTGGTGCTCAGCCTGATCGCCGCGCTGATCGCGCGCTGGATATGACCACAAGGACAAGGATTCCATGAGAGCCTGTGTAGACATCGGCGGCACCAAGATTGCCGTGAGCCTGGCGGCCGACGGCGAATCGCTGGACGGCAGCCCGCGGCCCCTGCTCGGCCGCCGCAGCGAACCCACCGCCAAGACCGGCGACAACCTCGCGGTGTCGCGCCAGATCCTGCGCATGGTGGACGAGGTGTGCGCGGAGCAGGGCATCGGCGCCGAGGCCGTGAGGCGCGCCGGCGTGTCGTCGGCCGGCCCGTTCGTCATTCGAGCTGGCGCCCTCGAACTGGCCACGCCCAACATCTGCGGCGGCATGGCCGGCCCGGCGCGCGGCTTGCCCAACAACTGGATGACGGCACCCATCGAGCAGCCGCTGCGCCAACGCTTCGACGTGGTGCGCGTGGAGAACGACGCGGTCGGCGCGCTCGAGGCGGAACGGCGCTGGGGCGCACTCAAGGGCGTCGACCATTGCGCGTACGTCACATGGAGCACGGGCATCGGCGTCGGCATCTGTGTCGACGGACGCGTGCTGCGCGGCAAGAACGGCAACGCCGGCCATTCAGGCCACAGTTTCGTGGTGGATGACGACACCAACGCCCTGTGCGGCTGTGGCAATGTCGGCGACGTCGAGGGATTGGTCGCCGGCAATGCCATCGCGCGCCGCTTCGGCCTGCCGGCGGAGCAACTGTTTCCCGCCGCGGTCGCGGGCGATCCTGCGGCGCTGGCGCGCGTCGACGAACTGTGCCGTGTGATGGGCCGCATGCTTTACAACCTCGTCGCCACGCTCGACCTGGAGCGCATCAGCCTCGGCGGCAGCGTGTTCTGGAACAACCGCGCCTTCCTGCTGCCGCGATTGCAGGCCGAAATCAAGGGCAAGTTGCCGTCATTGACGGAAGGGGTCACGCTGGAGCCGGCGGGGCTGGGCGACAAGGTCGGCGACTACGCGGCGCTCGCGCTGCTGGATTGAGCGGGCGCCGCGCCGCAGGCGCTTTCGGGGGTGGGCTCGACCTCAGAGGAACATGCCGCCCGACGCCTCGATGCGCTGGCCGGTGATCCAGCGGTTGCCGGGCTGCAGAAGCATCGAGATCGCGCCGCCGATGTCGTCCGGCAGGCCGGCCCGGCCGAGCGCGGTCTGGGCGGCGACCACGGCGTTCACCTGAGCGTTGTCGCGCACCACGCCGCCGCTGAAGTCCGTCTCGATGGCGCCGGGCGCCACCACGTTGACCGCGATGCCGCGCGGGCCGAGTTCCTTCGCCAGGTAGCGCGTCAGCACCTCGATGCCGCCCTTCATCGACGCATACGCGGCTTTGCCCGGAAAGCTGAAGCGCGCAAGCCCGCTCGACACGTTGACGATGCGCCCGCCGTCGGCGATCAGCGGCAGCAGCTTCTGGGTGAGGAAGAACGGCCCCTTGAGGTGGATGTTCATCATCTCGTCGAACTGCGCTTCCGTGGTGTTCGCGAAGCTCGCTTCGAGGCCGGTGCCGGCGTTGTTGACGAGGTGGTCGAAGCGGTCGCGCTGCCAGGTCGTGGCGAGCGCGCCCTTCACCGCGACGACGAAAGCGTCGAAGCCGGCGCTGTCGGCCACGTCGAGTTGCAGGGCCACGGCGCGGCGGCCCAGCGCCTCGACCTGCCGCACGACCTCCTGCGCTTCCGCGGCGCCGCTGCGGTAGGTGAGGATCAGGTCGCTGCCCTGCTGCGCGAGGTTGAGGGCGGTGCTTTTGCCGAGGCCGCGGCTGGCGCCGGTGATGAGTGCGATCGGGGTGGTCATGTCGGAGTCCTTGTGGAAGTTGATGGGATGGGTGAACTTTAGGATGGAACAATCAGGCGATAAACTCGTCTGAACTGACTTCATCGTTCTCTCAAAAAGAACAATCCATTGGACCTCGCCCTGTTGCAGACCTTCGTGCAAGTCGCCGAACTCGGCAGTTTCACGCGCGCCGCCGATCGGCTCGGGCTGCCGAAATCGCGCGTTTCCGCCAGCGTGCAGCAGCTGGAGGCGCAGCTCGGCACCCGCCTGCTGCACCGGACCACGCGCAGTGTTCGCATGACGCCCGACGGCGAGCAGTTCCTCGAGCGCGCCAAGGCGCTGCTGGCCGATGCGGAGGAACTGCGCACGCTGTTCCAGCAAGCGCCGAGCAGCCTGCGCGGCCGCCTACGCGTCGACCTGCCGACCGCCATGGCGCGCACCATCGTCATCCCGCGCCTGCCGGAATTCCTGGCGGCCCACCCGCAGCTCGAAATCGAACTGAGTACCACCGACCGCCGTGTCGACGTCGTGCACGAAGGCTTCGACTGCGTGTTGCGCGTCGGGCACCTGCAGGACTCGGGGCTCGTTGCGCGGCGACTCGGGCAGCTGGTGCAGGTCAACTGCGCGAGCCCGGCCTACATCGCGCAGTTCGGCACGCCGCACACGCTCGAAGACCTCGCGCACCACCGGGTCGTGCGCTGGGCGCCCACGCTCGGCGGCGCCGCGGCCGGCTGGGAGTACCACGATGGCGAACGCTACCGCCTGCTGGAGATGCAGGGCGTGGTCACCGTCAATCACACCGATGCGTACCAGGCCGCATGCCTTGCCGGCCTGGGCCTGATCCAGGCGCCGCGCCTGGGCGCTGCGGCTGCCCTGGCCGCGGGCTTGCTCGTGGAGGTGATGCCGGGGTTCACCGCCGAGCCGATGCCGGTGTCGCTGGTCTATCCGAACCGGCGCAATCTCTCGAAGCGTGTGCAGGCGCTGATGGGATGGCTCGCTGAGGTGCTGACGCCGCACCTCGACCCGGAAGGCCGAAGCCCGCTCAATCCGTGACCTGCGTGGTCCCGGCCAATGCCGTGAGGAACGCCTTGCGCCACCAGTGCACGTCGTATTCGCGGATGCGCTGCAGCAGCTTCTGGTGCCGGTGCCGCCGTTCCTCCAGCGGCATTTGCAGCGCCTGCTGCATGACCTCGGCCGTCCCGTGGATGTCGTAGGGGTTGACCAGCAGGGCTTCCTTCATCTGCTCGGCGGCACCCGCGAAGCGCGACAGCACCAGCACGCCCGGGTCGGCCGGGTCCTGCGCGGCCACGTATTCCTTGGCGACCAGGTTCATGCCGTCGCGCAGCGGCGTCACCAGGCCCACCGCCGCCGCGCGGCACAGCCCCGGCACACGCTTGCGCGCCACCATGCGGTGGATGTAGCGCACCGGCATCCAGTCGAGCTCGCCGTAGTCGCCGTTGATGGCGCCGCACAAGGATTCCAGTTCGCGCCGGATGTCGCCGTAGGCATCGACGTTCTCGCGCGTGGGCGAGGCGATCTGGATCAGTGTGGCGCTGCGCCGGTTCTCGGGGTAGTGCGCCAGCAGTTCGCGAAACGCCCGCACCCGGTGCGGGATGCCCTTGGAATAGTCGAGCCGGTCGATGCCGATCATCAGGCGCCGCTGCGAGTACTCGCGCCGCATCGTCTGGCACATCTCCTGCGCGTCCCTGGCATGCGTGAGCTCCATGAACTCGTCCACGTCGATGCCGATCGGAAAGGCGCTGCACCGCACCGATTGCCCGTAGCCCTGGTACACATCGCCCGGCAGCGCGGCGCCGTGCGCCTCGTTCAGCACATAGCGTTCGAAGTGCTCCTGGTCCTGGTGCGATTGCAGCCCGATCAGGTCGTAGGCGAACAGCGAGCGCATCAGCCACTCGTGCTGCGGGATGGCCGCCATGATGATCTGCGGCGGCAGCGGAATGTGCAGGAAGAAGCCGATGCGCTGGCGACAACCCATCGCGCGCAGTTCGGCCGCCAGCGGAATGAGGTGGTAGTCGTGGATCCAGAGGATGTCGTCGGGCTTGAGCAGCGGCATCAGCTTGCGCGCGAACAACTGGTTCACGCGACGGTAGCCGCCGATGAAGCCGGCGTCGAAATGCGCCAGGTCGAGCCGGTTGTGGAACACCGGCCACAGCACGTCGTTGCTGTAGCCGAGGTAGTAGCTGTCGTGGTCCTCGCGGCTCAGGTCGATGGTGGCCAGCGTGACCTTGCCGGCTTGCTGGCGGTGCAGGTCGCCTTCACCCGAGGGGCCGCCCTCGACGACCGTGCCGCTCCAGCCGAACCAGAGTCCGCCACTTTGCTGGAGCGACTCGCCCAGCGCCACGGCCAGCCCGCCGGCCGCGGGCTTGCGCGGGTCGGCCACCCGGTTGGAAATGACGACGAGGCGGCTCATGCGTCCGCTTCGGGTGCGGCCCTGGGCGATCCCGGCGCTGCGGCGAGAAGGTCGCGCGCCTGGAGCAGCCACTCGAACACCGCGCGCGTCGATTCGAGCCGGTGGGTCGCCAGGCTCGGCCCGCCGCCCACCTTGATCGCAATGCCGCCGCGAGGCTGCACCACGGCGAAGCCGCTCTCGTCGGTGGTGTCGTCGCCGGCGAACACCGGCACGCGGCCGGCGAAGGGCGGCTCTTGCAAGAAGGCATTGATGGCCACGCCCTTGTTGATGCCGGCCAGCTTCACCTCGAAAACGAACTTGCCGTGCAGCATTTCCAGTTGCGGTTGATGGGCAATGATGGCCCACATCGCGTCGCGGCAGACGGCTTCGAGATCGGGCGCCATGCGGTAGTGCAGCGCCACGGCTGCATGCTTGCGCTCGACCAGCAGGCCGGGATGCGCGCCGGCCAGCTTGTTGGCCACGTCGAGCACCGCCTCCAGGTCCGGCGGCTTGTGCTCCTGCATGCGGCCGGTCGCGTCGCGGCGCTGCACGCCGTGCTCACCCGCGGCCGGCAGGCGCAGCGGCGCCAGGAAGCGGTCGATCACGTCGATCTGCCGGCCCGACACCACGGCCAGCGCGCCGCCGCAGAGCTTGTGCAGGTCGCCCAGCAGCGCAACCAGTTCGGGCGGCACCTCGATCGCCTCGGGCGTCTCGGCGAGCGCGACCAGCGTGCCGTCGAAGTCGAGGAACAGGGCCGCGTCAGGGGTGAGTTGGGGGGGAGCGGTCATCAACCGGGCACGATAACAGCGCGATGGGATTTCGCGCGTCGGTTAAAGCCGCGATCGGAAAAGGGCCCAGGAGTCGGCCGCGGGATTTGCTGGACTGCGCCGCGGCGGACGGCGGCCCAAGCTTCATGCGCGTCTCCCTTGAATGCCGTGCGCGGTGCGCCACGTCGAGGGCACGGTGCGAACCCGGCGTGGCACGGCCCACCGCCTGCGCCAAGCGGCGCGCGAGTCCGGGTCAGTCGAGCGCCTGCGCCACCGCCGCAATGCGTGCACGCCGGATCGCAGCACCGATCTTCGGGCCCGACTCCCCGGCCATCTGCGCCTCGCGAGCAATGACATCCGTGGCGACGGCCTGCGCCGCTGACAGCGCCACGCGCAGGCGCTGGCCGGCCGCGATCGCATCGCCGACTTCGCAGCATTCGCAGGCCTGCAGGAGTTGCGCAAGACGCGCCGGCTTGCGAATGGCGTCGCAGCGTTCGAGAAGGACGACGATGTCCGTGGCGCCCAATGCCGTGCTTGCCCCTACGGCAGAACCTTCGCGCGCGAACAGCAGCGCCAGGTCGCGTTCATCGGTCGGTGCGCGCAGGCGCTCGCAGACACCGAGCACCGACGGCGTCGGCAGTCCCCATGTGAGGCAGCCAAAGCGAACCGGCAACGGCGCCTGCAGCCGCGCCGCGCTGTCGACATGACGAAGCCGCTCGGCGCGCGTGTCGACTTCGGGCAGCAGCCTCTGCATCGCGCCGCATTCCTGCAACACGCTGAACATCCGCGACGGCACTGCCTCCATCAGCCCGCGCGCGAGTTCCTGCCATACGCGCTCCGGCACCAGCGCGTCGACCTCGCCGGCCTCGACCATGCCGCGCATCAGGTCCATCGTCTCGGGCGCGACGCTGAAATCGTGGAAACGTGCGGCAAAGCGCGCCACGCGCAGGATGCGTACAGGGTCTTCGCGGAACGCGTCGGTGACATGCCGCAGTACCTTGTCGCGCAGGTCGCGCTGGCCGTGGAAAGGGTCGACCAGTGCGTTCGCGTCCGTAGTCGGCGTATCGGCCAGTTCGGCAGGCAGGGCGATCGCATTGATCGTCAGGTCGCGCCGTGCGAGATCTTCCTCGATGGTGACCTCGGGCGAGGCATGGATGGTGAAGCCGCGGTAGCCCGGCGCGCTCTTGCGTTCGGTGCGGGCCAGCGCGTGCTCTTCGCGCGTCACCGGATGCAGGAAGACGGGGAAGTCGCGGCCCACCGGCAGGTAGCCGCGCGCCGCCATCTGCTCGGGCGTGGCGCCGACCACCAGCCAGTCGCGATCGGAGACCGGCAGGCCGAGCAGCCGGTCGCGCAGCGCACCGCCCACGAGATAGGTCCGCATACCAGATGTCATCCGACCGAGTGTAGGGGTGGGTTGTTTGCAATTTGAGACAATCTGGCTCGTTCTGGCACCAATACGGGGCCAACTTTTTGGGCTCTCCCAGGTCGAATCATTTTGCGATCTCGACTTGATCTCCCTCGGGGAGGAAGCCGGGCAACGCCCGGCCCTGGGGCTCACGACAACATCGAAATCCAAAGGAGGATCCCCATGAACAAACAAGCATTGCGCGCGCTCGCCGTCCTGGCCGGGCTCGCATCGGGCAGCGCCATGGCGCAAAAGGCCGGCGACTGGGTCGTCGGCGCCGGCTGGCTGCACCTGTCGCCCCAGGATTCAAGCCAACCCTTGACCCTGACCTCGCCGGTACAAATGGCCGTGCCGGGCTCCGGTGCGCGCGTGAGCGATTCGGACACGCTGGGCCTGAACGCGATGTATTTCCTCGACAGCCACTGGGCCGTCGAGGGCGTGCTCGGCGTGCCGCCCAAGTTCAAGCTCTACGGCACCGGCACCCTGGAATCGGTCGGCCAGATCGGCGAAGCCCGCCAATGGAGCCCGACGATCCTCGGCAAGTACTACTTCAACGATGGCGAGGCGAAGTTCCGACCTTACGTCGGCCTGGGCGCGACCTACGTCTGGTACTCCAACGTGAACCTCACGCCCAGCCTGCAGGGCGCCATGGGCAAGCTGCCGCACGCGCCGGCCGGCGCGACGGTGACCACGGCCAAGCTCGACGGCACTTTCGCACCGGTGGCCAACGCGGGCGTGGCCTGGCAGTTCGACCCGCACTGGGGCCTGTCGGCATCGGTCTCCTACATCCCGATGAAGACCACCGCCAAGCTCACGACCACGACCGTCGCCGGCTTCCCCGTGGCCACGAGCCAGGCCAAGCTGACGCTGAACCCGATCGTGCCGTACGTGGCCGTGACCTACAGGTTCTGACGGTCGGCGCGCGGCCTCAGCGTTTCAGGCGGTAGGGCTCGTCGAACGCGACGAAGTGGTGCTCGGCCAGCGCGGCGTCGATCCAGGCCTTGACGCCCGGCAACGCCTCCACGCGCTTCAGGTAGGCCGCGATATCCGCCGGCACCGGCAGGGCATAGCGCGTCAGCCGCATCACCACCGGCGCGTAGTACGCGTCGGCGATGCTGAAGCGGCCGAACAGCATGCCGTCGGCATGGCTGGCCGCATGGTCGGCCAGCAGTTCGCTCCACATCGAGACGATGCGCGCCACGTCGTCGCGCACGCCGGCGTTGTCGCGCCAGATCAGGGCCCCTTGCTGCGCCAGGTCGGCCTCGATGTTCATGACGCAGGCCGAACGCAGCGCGCCGAAGCCGGCGTGCATCTCGGCGCAGATGCTGCGCGCGCGGGCGCGCTGCTTTCGGTCGGCCGGCCAGAGCTGGGCCTCGGGGCAGGTCTCGGCCAGGTACTCGGCGATGGCCAGCGTGTCCCAGATGGCCAGTCCGTCGTCGACCAGCACCGGCACCAGGCCATTTGGGTTGAGCGGGAGCATGGTGCGCTTGAAGGCGGAGTCCTCACCGAAGGAGTCGAACTTCACCGCCACCTCGTCGAACGGGATGCCGGCCTGCTTCATCAGCACCCACGGCCGCATCGACCATGACGAATAGTTCTTGTTGCCCACGTACAGCTGGCGCATGGCTTGGACCTTTGGTGATTTGCAGGAGAGCCCGCGATGCTAGCGTCTCGTCGCGACTGCGTTGATGACGAAATGCGGCTCGATTGATGCGCGTTGCGTCAGGGGCCGCGCATGTCGTGGGGGTGGTCGTGCGGATCGCCGTCCTTGTCGCGGGGCACGCCGCGCGCGCGCTCCATCAGGCTCACGACATGCGGCACCAACGCCAGCACCGCCAGCGCGAGCAGGGCGCTCGTCACAGCGGTCGTCTCCCGGCCGAGACCACAGGCCATGCCGATGGCCGCCGTCATCCAGAGCCCCGCGGCAGTGGTCAGGCCCTGCACCTGCTGCTCGTCCTTGCCCGGCTTGAGGATCGTGCCCGCACAGAGGAAGCCCACGCCAGCCACCAGTCCCTGGATCACGCGGCTGATGTCGGAAGGCTCCATGCCCGTCTGGAGCGGAACCAGCACGAACAGCGCCGAGCCGATCGCCACCAGCATGTGCGTGCGCACGCCCGCCGCCTTGCCCTTCTCCTCGCGCTCGAAGCCCAGCACGAAGCCGAGCAGCGCGGCGAGCAGCAGCCGCACGGCGATGCGCGTGAGTTGCGCGAGGTCCGGTACGTCCGAGAACTCGGCCGCGACGGTGTCGGTGATGGTGGTCCAGTGCGATGCGGCCATGGACCCACGACTCTAGCCAGCGCGCAGTCGGTCGGCTGTAGGAACTGGGCGTGTCAGGCGCCCGTCGACACTACCTGTGCAGAGGCTCAGAGGGTGTGAAGATTTCGTAGCGAGGGCGCCGCCGGAGGTCGTCTCGCGCAGCGCAGCCGCACTCTCGTGCGGCGACAACGAAGTTGCTGCAGAGGCTGGCAACTGCGCGAAACGCTTGCTACGCCAGAGCCAACACCGCAGGCCCGAGATCGGCGTCCGCAGTAGAAATATTCACACCTTCGTCAGGGGAGGTCCTTGTTGGGTTCGGCTATCGCCGCATCGCGCGGCCCGATGCTGCCCAGCCGCGCCTTCAGCGACTGCGGCTTGCCCGTGATGATGGCCGCATAGTTGGTGGTGTTGGCCAGCACCTTCTTGACGTAGTCGCGGGTTTCGGCAAAGGGCACGTTCTCGGCCCAGATCGCCGCTTCCATCACCGGCCCGTTGCGCCAACTGCGCGGACGTCCCGGGCCGGCGTTGTAGGCCGCCGCGGCCAGCGGCATCGAGCCGTCGAAGTCGTCGAGCGCAAGCTTCAGGTAGCTGGTGCCGATGACGATGTTGGTCTCGCGGTCGTTGATCTGGTTCGGCGTGAAGCCGGCCAGGCCGATCTTGCTGGCGGTCCACTTTGCCGTGGCCGGCATCACCTGCATCAGGCCCGAGGCGCCGACGCCGGAGCGCGCATCCATGATGAAGCGGCTCTCCTGGCGGATCAGGCCGTAGACGTAGGCCGGATCGAGCCCGATGTCGGCGCTCTTGCGCAGCACGGTGTCGTGGAAGGGCATCGGAAAGCGCTGCTCGGCATCGATCACGCCCTTGGTGCGCTCGCTGGTGTTGATGCAGCGGTCCCAGAGCTCGCGCTGGCAGGCGAGGTCGGCCGCGGCCAGCAGCGCCCGGTCGTCCATGCCGCCCTTGTCGTGCAGGTTGGTGGCGTAGTTCCATTCGCGCGTGCCCTCGGGGCGCAGGCCCATCGAGATGGCGTAGAGCGCGCGATTCAGCGACGGATTGCCAGCGGCAGTGCGCTTTTCGTCGACGGTGAGTGGTGCGGGCCGGGTCGGCATGCTGGTGCGCTGTCCGAGCTCCTCCAGCGCCAGCATTTCGTAGAACCCGCGCGAGCCGGCGATGGTCTCGTACAGGCGTCGGGCCTCGGCGCGGCGATCGTCGCCGCCGATGGCCTGCAGCGAACGGGCGCGCCAGTAGGTCCATGTGGGGTCCTGCTGCGCCTCCGGGCTCATGGCGGCGGTGGCGGCCTGGACTTCCTTCCAGTTGCCCATGCGCAATGCGGCACGGGTCTTCCAGCCGAGCATGTCGTCGTTGAGGTCGCCGTTCTTCGTCACGTTGCCGTAGTAGCCCATCGCCTGCGGCGAGAGCTTGCTCGCGGCCTGCTTGCCGATGATGCCCCAGAGCCAGTTGCGCTCCTCGGGCGAGAGCAGGGTGCTCCACCGGTCGTCCAGCAGCGCGGCGGCCTGGTCGGGATCTGCCACCGCGATGCGGATCAGCGCCAGCACCACGATCTCCCGGCGCGCCTTGCCCGCCACCGGGCCGCTCTTGATGAGGTATTTGGCCGCGCCGGCGTTCATCTCGTCGAACTGCGGCACGGCATCGGGCGAGGCGATGAGCACGGCGCCGCGCGCGGCGCCCGGGCGGTTGGCCTCGATGGCAAGCCGAGCCTTCTTCCAGGCTTCGTTGGGCGAGAGCATGCGGGCCGATACCAGGCGGTCCGCGGCGGTCAGGCAGCCGTCGTCGTTTTCCTTTTGTGCGAACCAGGTGCGCCGCACTTCGTCAGCCTGCGCGGCGGTGGGATTGCCGCTGCGCAGCATGTCGACCAGCACGGCATAGCAGCGCACCTGTCCGTCGTCGCGCATGCGGTAGGCGTCGTGCATGCTGGCGAAGGCGTCCCAGTCGCGGCGCTGGCCGAGCAGCAGCAACCAGTCGTTGCGCAGCCGGTCTTCCTGATAAGTGCCGGCGTAGCGCGTTAAAAAGTCCTGCACTTCCTGCGGACTGGCTTCCTGCAGGCGGGCCTTCAGCTCCCAGTAGGCAGCCCAGGGTTCGAGGATGTGGCCGCGCGCCTGCGGCAGCAGTGCGGACAGCCGGGCCTTGTCGCCCCGCTGGGACGCCTGCTTCATCTGCAGCAGCACGTCGTCGTTCTGGTTGCTTTGCGCGAGGGCTGGCGGCGACAGGGTCGTTGCAGCCAGAACAAGAATGGAGAGGAAGGTACTCGTGGGTGCCAAAATGCTTCGGAACTGCATCGGGGGATTATGGACAAGTCAAACGGCGCCGACACCTCGGCCACCGCCAGTTTTCTCAAGCGTCAGCTGCGCAATGCACTGATCGAGCAACGTCTTGCGCTGCCCGACCGGCAGGAGCGCGCCGACCTGCTGCAGCGCGTGATGCGCATCTGGCTGGTCGGCCGGCCCGACACGGTGATTGGCGCCTACTGGCCGATCAAGGGCGAGTTCGACCCGCTTCCGGCGCTGCACCGCTGGAAGGAAGACGGCGAATTGCAAGGCGCGCCGCAACCGCGGCAGATCGGCCTGCCGGTGATGAACCGGCAGCACAAGACGCTGACCTTTCATTCCTGGTATCCCGGCTGCCCGATGGAGCACGATGCCTTCGACATCCCCAAGCCCAAGGACACGATGTTGATCGTGCCCACGCTGCTGTTCGTGCCCTGCCTCGGCTACAGCGCGGGCGGTTACCGGCTCGGCTACGGCGGCGGCTTCTACGACCGCACGCTGGCGACGCTGCAGCCGAAGCCCTTCACCGTGGGACTCGGCTTCACCCAGGGCTTCCTGGACGATTTCGAACCCGAGGAGCACGACGTCCCGCTGGACGCCATCCTCAACGACAACGGCGTGGTCTGGCCGGTGGGCTGACGCGCCGTCGGTGAATGCGGAACCTTCGCGTCCTCTGCGTCCGGATCTGGATGTCCGCATTGGAGCGTCAGTCCAGCCTCGCCCCCGAAGCCTTGACCATGCGCCCCCATACCGGCATGTCGCGCTTGTAGGACGCGGCAAAGGCCTCGGGCGTGCCGGCGGAGACGGTAAAGCCCATGCTGGCCACGCGCTGCACGATGTCGGGCGCTTCGAACATGGCCTGGACCTCGCTCGACAGGCGCTGCACGATCTCGCGCGGCGTTTTCGCAGGCGCCGCCATGCCGATGAAGCCCACGATCTGGTAGACCTCGTCCTGCAGCCCTTGCTCCAGGATGGTCGGCGTGTCGGGCAGGATCGCCATCCGCTTGGCGCCGGTCACGCCGATCAGCTTGAGCTTGCCCGCGTCGGCATGCGGCTTCGAGTTGAGCGCGCTGGCAAAGGCCATCTGGATCTGCCCGCCGATCAGGTCCTGGATCATGGCGGCCTCGCCCTTGTAGGCGGCATGGGCCATGTCGGCGCCCGTCGCCTGGCTCATGTGCGCGCCCGCCATGTGCGCATAGGAACCATTGCCCCAGGAGCCGTATGAAAGCTTGCCCTTGTTGGCCGCGATGTACTTCAGCAGTTCCGGCATGGTGCTCGCGGGCACCGAGGGATGCACCGCCAGCGTCACCGGCGCCACCGCGATCTGCGAGATCAGCGCCAGGTCGCGTTGCGGGTTGTAGGGCAGGTTTTCATAGAGGAACTGATTGGTCAGCATCGACGTGGTGAGTGCCACCAGCAGGGTGTGGCCGTCAGGCGCCGCCTTGGCCACGGCATCGGTGCCGACGATGCCGCCCGCGCCGCCCTTGTTGTCGATGATCGCGGGCTGCCCGAGACGGGCGCCGAGCTTGTCCCCGACGATGCGGGCGATGTTGTCGGTCGCACCGCCTGGCGGGTAGGGCACCACGATGCGAATGGGCCTGGATGGGTAGGCTTGGGCGTGCGCCGTGGGAAGCACCAGCGTGGCGGCGGCGCCTACCGCGAGGGCGAGGCAATGGCGGCGCGTGGGTGCCGACGGCGGGTTCGAAATCGTCATGTCTCCTCCTTGATTTGTGGGCTGATTGTCTGGCTGCGGGCGCAGCGATACAACCCGGCCCGAGGAGGGTCACTGGAGGCCTTGAGCAAGTTCTCCGCGCAACGGGCCTCTTCAATCGATGAAGTCGACCGTGTCCGGGTCCGGTACCTCGCCGATGGTCTCGCGCGTGACGGCGGCCTGCGTCTGCAGCCAGTCGCGGAAGGCCTTGATCTCCGGGCGCTGCGCGCTGCGCGGGCCGACCAGCAGCCAGTAGGCCATCGGTGAATCCATGCGGTGTTGCGGCAGCACTTCCACGAGGTCGCCGTTGGCCAGGCTCTCGGCGATGAGGGAACTGCGCGCCAGCACCAGGCCCTGTCCGGTCAAGGCCGCCTGCACCATCTGGTAGGCATAGTTGAAGTAGAGCCAGCGTGGCGGCTGCGCGCGCGTGAGGCCTGCGGTTTCGAACCAGCGGCGCCAGGTCAGCCATTCAAGGTGCGAGCGGTGCGCGTCGCCGGCCTCGATGAGCGTGAAGCTCACGATGTCGGCCGGCTTCCGGATGGGCGGGCTGCTCTTGATGAGCCAGGGGCTGGCCACGGGCGTGAGCGTCTCGCCGAACAGGCGCACTGCGCCCGGCGGCATCGTGCTGGCCGGGCCGTAGCGCAACGCGATGTCGACGTCGGCCATCTCCAGGTCCATGGCCACGTCGCTGGCGTCGATGCGAATGTCGATGTCGGGGTTGTCGCGCTGGAAGGCTTCGAGCCGCGGGATCAGCCACATCGACGCGAACGAGGCAAAGGTGGTGAGCGACACGCTCTTGCGTCCCGCGCTCTGCCGGATCTGCCGCACCGCACCGTCGATGCGCGGCAGCGACTGCTGCACGGCGAGCAATAGTTGCGCGCCGGCACTGGTGAGCTCGACCGCGCGCGTGTGGCGCAGGAACAGCCCGACGCCGACTTCCTCCTCGAGCGACTGGATCTGCCGGCTGACGGCCGATTGGGTGAGCGCCATCTCCTCGGCCGCCGCGCGGAAGTTGAGGTGCCGGGCGACCGCCTCGAAGGCGCGCAAATGACCCGCCGAGATCGGCCGGGAGCGCAGGTGGGTCTGGGAATATTGCACGGTGATTGATGCGAAAACGGAATCAGTAGCCTATCTCGTATTCATTGGACTGCCAACGGGGCAAGACGGATCATTCATTCCGGATTCGCGATTTTGCGAAATCCGGCAACCATCCAGGAGTCCACCATGTCCACCGCAGTCTGCACCTCGTCCCCGTCCGTATCGTTGCCCGCTCGCCCGGCCACCGTGCCGGCCGCGACGCGTCGCGGTGCGTGGCAGATCGACCCCGGCCAGGCGATCAGCCTGAAGGCCTCATCGAACAGCATCATGCGCATTCGCCAGGGCCGCGTCTGGGTCACGCTCGACGCCAACGGCGCACATGCCAGCGAAGACATCGTGCTGGCGCCCGGCGAGTCGCTGCGCGTCGCTGCCGGTGAGCGCCTCGTGATGGAGCCGTGGGACGGCTACGGCGCGACCTACACCTGGGACGTCGCCTAGAAGGTGTGAATCTTTCTACTGCGGCCACCGCGCGGCGCGGCCCCGGGGGTCAGGAAACGTCGTAGCCGGGTCGCAGCTGCAGGAAGCGCGCGAGTGCTTCGTTGCCGTCGAGCCCTTCCAGGTCCGGGAAATTCAGATCCGCATCGGCCAGACCCATCTCGAAGCGCGGATAGCGCCGCTGCTCGAGTGGGCCTTCGTAGACCACGCGCACGTCCGTGTGGCGCGGGTCGTCGCTGATGCGGTCCATGAGCCGCACGGTGGTGTCGCGCGGCCCCTCGAAGTGGTGGCAGAAGCGATAACCATCGAACACCAGCAAGCCCGTGACGCCGCGTTGCGCATTGCGCACGCGCGCATGCGCGACGATGGTGCCGACCACTGCGGGCGACAGGCCCGTGGCGAGGTTGCTGCAATAGAGGATTTCGTGAAGGTCCGGATTCGCGTGGGGCATGAGGTCCGGGAGTCTAGGGAGCAATGCACGGTCCGAAAATGTGAAAAGACACAGTGCCGCGCGCGAGCCCGGGTTCGCGGCCTATAGTGCGCCGGTGAAACTCGAGGACTACGCCGCCCCCGTCTACCCACCGCAGTGCACCCACCCGTGCGAGTCGTGCGGGCTGCGTGCCAGTCCCGCATTCACGCCGGTGTCGGCCGAGGAACTCCTTGCGATTCAGTCGTTCCGCCACGGCGAGCGCATGGTGCAGGCGGGTCGTCCCATCGTCGAGGAGTTCCACGCGAGCCCGCAGCTCTTCACGCTGTACTCGGGTTGGGCATTCCGCTTCAAGACGCTGAGCGACGGCCGGCGGCAGATCCTCAGCTTCCTGTTGCCCGGCGATTTCATCGGCGTGCAGGACGAGTTCGCGGATGGCCAGACGCACGGCGTGGAGGCGGCAACGATGGCCACGCTGTGCGTGTTTCCGCGCGATAAGCTTTGGCCCTTGTTCAACAGCCAGCCACGGCTCGGCTACGACATCACCTGGCTCGCCGCCCGCGAAGAAAAGATGGTCGACGACAATCTCGTGACCGCGGGCCGGCGCAATGCCACGGAGCGCATCGCGATGCTGCTCATGCATCTGTATCGCCGCGCCCAGCGGGCCGGCCTCGAGCGCGACGGCTGGGTCGAGTTTCCCTTCAACCAGCAGCACATTGCCGATGCGATCGGCCTGTCCCTTGTCCACACCAACAAGACCCTGCGGCGACTTCAGCACCTCGGCCTGCACCAGTTCGACAATGGCTGGCTGCGCATCCTCGAGCCGAAGGCGCTCGAAGCGCTCGGCGACTACTTCGAAAGGCCCTTGCGGCCGACCCCACTGATCTGAAAGCGTTCCCGTCGTCCATGAATCTCAAAGCCCGTTTGCGCCAGGTGTTGGCGGTCGGCGGTATCGAAATGCTCGGGGTGGTCTTCGCAGGCATTGCCGGGCTGCTCATCGTCAATGTCCTGCCCAAGGATCAATATGCCCAGTACACCTTCCTCGTCGCTGCCTCGAACCTGATGCTGGGCGTGAGCGATCTCGGCCTTGCGCATTGCGTGTTGCCGGTCATCGGCACGCGTGCCGGCGAGCATTCATGGGTGGTGGGCGTCTGCAAGCAGGTCTTCAGCTGGCGCTGGGTGATGCTGACGGCGGGCCTGCTGGTGGTGGGGCCCTACTGGTACGTCAACTCGAGTGGCCGCGGTTGGCTGGAGCCGGCCTACCTGGTCGGCACGGTGCTGTACTTCGCCATCGTGCTGCTGCAGCTGCGCGAGCACTATGCCAACTCGGTGGCGGTGGTGCTCGGGCATATCTCCGCCACCAACCGCATCGCCGCCGCCGCGCTGACGACCCGCCTCGTGCTGATCGGCGTCGTGCTGCTGCTGCCGGTCACGGATTGGTCGGTCACGGGCATCCTCGGCGCGACGACGGCCTCGGGCATGGTGGCCGTGCAGTTGTACCGAATGGCCTTGCGCAAGCTGGGCGTGCCCGATGTGCGGCTCGATGCGGCCGATCGCAAGAAGGTGGACCGGCAGGCGCTGAAGATCGTGCTGCCCCTGTTGCCGGCCGGGATCTTCCTGCAGGTCCAGGGCGTGGCCACCATTTTCCTCGCCTCGCTGTTCGGCTCGACCGACTTGCTGGCCGACGTGGGTGCGTTCGGCCGGCTCGCGATCGTGCTGACGGTGGTGGATCGCGTGACCGTCGTGTTGCTCTTTCCCGCGCTTGCGCGTGCGCCCGCGGGGCCGCGGCTGGGCAGGATCGTGCTGCGGGTGCACGCCGCCTACTTGGGCGCGATGGCGCTGGTGCTGTTGAGCGCCGTGTATGGCGGGCACCTGTGGGTCATGTTGCTCGGGGCGAAGTACAACAACCTGGAGCCCTACGTGTGGATGGTGATTCTCTCGGCCATCCTCATCAATGCCTCGGGCTTCGCCTTCCGCACGCTGGCCGCGCGTGGGCTCACGGCCAAGCAGCACTACACCGTGCCGGTGATCATTGCTGTGCAGGTGCTGTATTTCTGGCTGTTCGGCATTTCCGACCTGGTGTCGGTGCTGGGCTTCGGCGTGGCGACCAGCCTGGCCAATTTCGTGGCGCAATACGCGCTGCTCGGCGCGCGCCTTTCGCACCTGCACGCCGATCAGGACGCCGCCAGCTGACGCACGTCGTTCTCGTAGTCGCGCAGCCGCCGCGCCGCACGTTCGCGCTGGGACGCGGTGGTCGCGTTGTGCAGGGCGGCGAGGTTGCGGCAACCCTCCACCGACAGGGCTTGCTGGTAATCGCGCCAGGGGCCGGGCGGCGGATAGGCGATCCTTTGCACGTAGGCGTTCAGCGCGGCCTGCGTGTCCGCCGATGACGGCGGGTCGGCCCGGAGTCCGCGCAGCAGGGCCAGTGCTTCCTGTTGCCGCAGGCGCCGCTGGGCATCCATGCGCTCGGCGCTGAAGGCGGACGCCGCGACGAGCCGCCGCAGCAGCTCGCGCTGCGATGCGTCGAGCGGCCCATAGAAATCTTCATAGCGGTCGAGCATCTGGTCGAAGCGCTTGTCCTGGCGCTGCTCCGGATCGAGCGCGAGCCAGTCCTTGCGCCAGGACTCGTTGACCTTGGCGTACTTGCGTTGCAGGTGTTGAAGCTGGGCATCGCCCAGGCTCAGCGCCAGCGTCGCGCCCGGCGCCTCGGCACGCACCGCGAAGGCCAGCAGGCGGTCGCGGATCTCGTCGCTGAAGGCGCACACCTGCTCTGGCGTGAGCGTGTCCGGGGCCAGCGCTTGCGCCTTTTGCAGCAGGGCGACGAACTTGGGCAACTCATTGCGGCGATGCCACTCCAGCAGCTGCGCCAGCGCTTCGCGCACGCGCGGCGATTGGGTGGCGTCCAGGTCGACATAGCCATCGAGCCACCACCATGTCACGGTCGGCAGGTTGTTGTAGGCCAGCCTGACCGAGCTGCAGGCCCCCAACAGCGCGCATCCGAGCACGGCGACGATAATCCGCGCCAACTTCCAGCATTGATCGAGCGAGTACGCAGGCATGACAGATTTTTCCAACAACAACGAGGGGCCGGTCGACATCGTCGTCATGGCGGCCGGCAAGGGCACGCGCATGAAGAGCAGTTGGCCCAAAGTGTTGCATCGTTTGGCAGGGCGCGCGCTGGCGCTGCACGTCCTGGACACCGCAGCGCGCCTGCACGCGCGCTGCGTGGTGGTGGTGACCGGGCATGGCGCCAACGAAGTCGAGGCCGCGCTGGCGGATGCGCCCTGCGCGCCGGTCTTCGCGCGCCAGATGCCTCAGCTCGGCACCGGCCATGCGGTGCAGCAGGCAGCGCCGCTGCTGCCCGATGACGGCATCGTGGTCGTGCTGTCGGGCGATGTGCCGCTGATCCGAGAGGACACCTTGCGCGCGTTGATCGCGGCCTGTGCTGGCCGCCGGCTTGCGCTGCTGACGATCGACTTCGAGAATCCGACCGGCTACGGTCGCATCCTGCGCGATGGCGATGCGGTGCAGGCCATCGTCGAGCAGAAGGACGCGACCGAGGCGCAGCGCGCCATCAAGGAGGTCTACAGCGGCGTCATGGCGGTGCCCGCGCGGCTGCTCAAGCCGTGGCTGGCGCGACTGGACAACCGCAATGCGCAGGGCGAGTTCTACTTGACCGATATCGTCCGCATGGCCACGCTCGACGGCGTGCCGGTGGTGGCCCATCGCACCGACGACCACCTGCAGGTCACCGGCGTCAACGATCCGGCCCAGCTCGCGGGCCTGGAGCGCGCATGGCAGCGCCGCCTGGCCGATGCATTGATGGCGCAGGGCGTGCGGCTGGCCGACCCGGCGCGCTTCGACGTGCGCGGTTCGCTGGTGTGCGAGGCCGATGTGGAGATCGATGTCAACTGCGTCTTCGAAGGCGCGGTGTCGTTGGGCGCCGGCGTGACGATCGGCGCCAACTGTGTGATCGCCAACGCGCGCATCGAGACCGGCGCGGTCATCCACCCGTTCACCCACATCGACGGCGAGAAGGCCGGCGTGACCGTGGGCGAGGGCTCGCGCATCGGTCCGTTCGCGCGGCTGCGTCCGGGCGCGCGCCTGGGCGCCGAGGTGCACATCGGCAACTTCGTGGAGGTCAAGAATTCGACGCTCGACGCGGGCGCCAAGGCCAATCACCTGGCCTACCTGGGCGACGCCACGGTCGGTGCGCGGGTGAACTACGGGGCGGGCAGCATCACCGCCAACTACGACGGCGCCAACAAGCATCGCACCATCATCGGCGACGACGTTCACGTGGGCAGCAACTGCGTGCTGGTGGCGCCGGTGACCATCGGCGCGGGCGGCACGGTGGGCGGCGGCTCGACGGTGACCAAGTCGACCGCGCCGGGCGCCCTGACCATCGGGCGCAGCAGGCAAGTGAGCTTCGAGGACTGGAAACGGCCTGTGAAGCAGCCCAAGGGCTGAAAGCGCCCGCCGCCTATGCGGGCGCGCCCATCGGCACCAGCGGTGCGAACTTCGCCCGCTTCAGGCTGAAGTACGCCTTGACGTTGCGCACGTTCGCATCGGCCGTGAACAGCCGTTGCTGGAGCGCCAGGTAGTCGGGCATGTCGCGCGTCGCGACGATCAACACGAAGTCGGGTCCAGGCGACACCCGGTAGCACTGCTGCACCGCGTCGTCGGGTGCGACGCGCGCCTCGAAGGCGTCCAGCGCCTCGCTGCCCTGGCGGTCCAGCGAAATCTCAACCACCGCCTGCAGGCCATGGCCGAGCAAGGGCGCGAGCTTGTCGGGCGAGAGCAGGGCGATCTCGCGCTCGATGAGGCCGGCGCCGCGCAGGCGTTGCACGCGGCGCAGGCAGGTGGGCGGCGAGAGATGGAGATCGGCGGCCAGTTGCTGGTTGGTTCGCGATGCGTCGCGCTGCAAGGCATCCAGCAGGCGCAGATCGGTGGTGTCCAGTGAGATTGATTCCATGGTTGGCGCGATTCTGGAGGAAAACTCCGTCGATCGGGATTCATGGCATCGGATTTCATGAATCGATGTGCAATGAAATGTTGACTCAAGCGCGGGTTCGGCGCGAGTCGCTTTTGGCCCCAGAGTTGCAATGCAAAGGTCGAACGAGACCAATGCCGCGCGCTGGATTTGACTTATTTCACGGTTCGCGCGCCTGTACGCCGAAAGTTCGATTTGCGTGGGTCGCGGCGGCGCAAGCGGGTCAACTCGGTCGTCCAAAGAGGCGTTCCGGGCCAGTGAATACAAGCCCTCCGTGCCTATGAAACCTTGATTCCTCCCGCACCTCCCCACGCGCTTCAAGAACACATGACTTCGATTTCAGGGACCCATGAACCGTACTTCTTCCAGACTGTCACAAATCACCCGCCTGTCTGCGGCCTTCGTCGCAACGCTGGGCGCCCTCGCCACGGCGCAGGCGCAAACCGTGAAGGCGCCGCCTCCAGTGGCCGCCCCGGCACCCGCAGCGGCGCCCGTCACGCCGCTGGACAACCAATGGCATGGCGGCATCTCGATCGGCGGGGCAGCCGCGTCGGGCAATGCATCTTCCTTCGTGCTCTCTGGCGCGGCGGACGGCGTCAAGGCGACAGCGCAGGACAAGATCTCGCTGTGGGGCATCGCAAACTACGGCACCAGCAAGAACAACGGCGTGAAGACGACCAATTCCGACAGCCTGCGCCTGGGTGGCCGCTACGACTACAACCTGACGCAACGCGTGTTCGCATTCGGCACGGCAGAAGGCGAGACCAACTAGGTGGCCGGGCTGCGTTCACGCATCGGCGCGGACGTGGGCGCGGGCTATCACATCGTCCAGACGCCGGACACCAGCTTCGACGTCTACGCCGGTGTCGGTGCGGCGAACCTGCGCTACACGGACGGCACCTCGGCCAGCGGCGCTGAACTCCTGTTTGGCGAGCAATCCTCGCATCGGCTGAGTTCGACCACGACGTTCAGGCAACGGCTGGAATTCCGCCCGGGCAGTGGCGACCTCGGCACGCTGACCACCTTCGACGCCGGCCTGGCCACCGCCATTTCCGGCGCCTGGACGCTCAATACCGGCGTGACCGTGCGCCATGCCTCCAAGGTGCCGGTGGGCCGCAAGACGACCGATGCCCTGCTCACCGTGGGCTTTGGCTACAAATACTGAGCGACCCCGTTGACGGGCCGCGCCCGGCTCCCGCTCCGCGGGGGATCGCGTCGGATGGCACGGCCAGTTTGAGAAGAGCCATCGCCACCTGTGACTTCGGCCCCGCTTCGGCGGGCTTTTTCTTGGTCGGCAACGGCAGCGATGTGGATTTTTATTCCGAAATAAAAAGTAAAAGGGAATAAACATTCAAAAATGACTATGGAAGAAATTTGTAGTCAATTTATGGTGATTATTGGAAGCTTAGTTTTTGTCCTGACGCCTACCATTCGCACTCTCTGGTCAATCTCAACAAGGCAATTTCCTATGTGCGGCATCGTCGGCGCGGCTTCCCATCGCAACATCGTCCCGGTCCTGGTCCAGGGCCTTCAGCGGCTCGAATACCGCGGCTATGACTCCTGCGGCGTGGCCGTGCACGCGGGCGGGCTGACGCGCGCACGCACCACCTCGCGCGTCGCGGACCTGCTGACCCAGGTCGCAGAAGACAAGATCGAAGGCCTCACCGGCATCGCCCACACGCGCTGGGCCACGCACGGCGCGCCGGCCGTGCACAACGCCCACCCGCATTTCAGCCACGGCGCAGGCGAGGGCGCGGAAACCATCCGGCCGGCCCGCATCGCGCTGGTCCACAACGGCATCATCGAGAACCACGAGTCGCTGCGTGCCGCGCTGCAGGCCAGGGGCTACGTCTTCCACAGCCAGACCGACACCGAGGTCATCGCCCACCTGATCGACAGCCTCTACGACGGCGACCTGTTCGAGGCGGTCAAGGCCGCGGTGCTGCAATTGCACGGCGCCTATGCGATCGCAGTGATCTGCCGCGACGAGCCGCATCGCGTGATCGGCGCGCGCGCCGGCTCGCCGCTGATCCTGGGCGTCGGCAAGGACGGCACCGAGAACTTCCTGGCCAGCGACGCGATGGCGCTGGCCGGCGTGACCGACCAGATCGTCTACCTCGACGAAGGCGACGTGATCGACCTGCAGCCAAGCAAGTACTGGATCGTCGACCGCGCGCACAAGCCGGTGACGCGCCAGGTTCGCACCGTGCAGGCGCACAGCGGCGCGGCCGAGCTCGGCCCGTATCGCCACTACATGCAGAAGGAAATCTTCGAGCAGCCGCGCGCCATCGCCGACACGCTCGAAGGCGTGGTGGGCATCGCGCCCGAACTGTTCGACGGCGTGACGAATGACGGCAGCACCGGCGCCAGTGCGCACCGCGTGTTCAAGGAGATCGACAAGGTCCTGATCCTGGCCTGCGGCACCAGCTACTACAGCGGCTGCACGGCCAAGTACTGGCTCGAGAGCATCGCCAGGATACCGACGCAGGTGGAGATCGCCAGCGAATACCGTTATCGCGATTCGGTGCCTGACCCGAAGACGCTGGTCGTCACGATCACGCAGTCCGGCGAAACCGCCGACACGCTGGCCGCGCTCAAGCATGCGCGCAGCCTGGGCATGGAACAGACGCTGACCATCTGCAACGTGGCCACCAGCGCGATGGTGCGTGAATGCAAGCTGGCCTACATCACGCGCGCCGGCGTCGAGATCGGCGTGGCATCGACGAAGGCCTTCACGACGCAGCTGGCGGGCCTGTTCCTGCTGACGCTCGCGCTCGCGCAAGCCAAGGGGCGGCTCACGGACGAGGACGAGGCGAAGTACCTGCAGGAGATGCGACACCTGCCGGTGGCGCTGCAATCGGTGCTGGCGCTGGAGCCGCAGATCATCAGCTGGTCGGAGGACTTCGCACGCAAGGAGAACGCGCTCTTCCTCGGCCGCGGGCTGCACTACCCGATCGCGCTCGAAGGTGCGCTCAAGCTCAAGGAAGTCACGTACATCCACGCCGAGGCGTATGCCGCCGGTGAACTCAAGCACGGACCGCTGGCGCTGGTGACGAGCGAGATGCCGGTCGTGACCGTGGCGCCGAACGATGCACTCCTGGAGAAGCTCAAGAGCAACCTGCAGGAAGTCCGCGCGCGCGGCGGCGTGCTGTACGTGCTGGCCGACGGCGACACCAGGATCGAAAGCAGCGATGGCGTGCACGTCATTCGCATGCCGGAGCACTACGGTGCGCTGTCGCCGCTGCTGCATGTGGTGCCGCTGCAGTTGCTGGCGTATCACACGGCGTGCGCGCGTGGAACGGACGTGGACAAGCCGCGCAACCTGGCCAAGAGCGTGACGGTGGAGTGATGCGATTGTGGTGTTCCGGCCGCCGCCGATGAGCGCGATGGTCGGCGAGCCGCGGGAATTCCTGCCCCACCAGCGTCGCTGGCGAGGCAGGCACTTGCGGACCGGCGGTTACAAGGCCACTAGTTGCTGCTGCCGTGCGGCGACTCGAGCTTGGCCATCGCCATCTCGATGTTCTTCTTCATGCTCAGCGAGTCCGCACCCTGTGACGGCGGGAACTCCGCCAGGCTCTGCAGGTGTGCCGCCAGGAACGGACCGCCGGCGGTCGGCGCCCACAGCTTGGAGGCGAGGAACTTGCGCCCGACGTAACCCCACTCGTGCGACTCGGGGTCCATCTTCTCCATCGGATCCATCAGCAGGTTGAACACGTAGGGCACGCTCGGGTACTGCTTGGCGTTGAACCAGCTGCCGTCCTTCTTCACGCCGATGTGCATCTTCCAGCCATCGACGCGCACCGCCATCAGGTCGGTCTCGTCGTAGTAGTAGATCTCGCGACGCGCCGACTTGGCCGCCTTGCCGGTCCAGTGGTCAAGGTTGTTGTAGCCGTCGAGGTGCACCTTGTAGGTGATGCCGTTGGCGGCCTTGTGGCCCTTGAGCAGCTCTTCCTTGATGTTGGGCATGCCGGCGGCGGCGCACAGCGTGACGAACAGGTCCTCATGGTTCTGGATGCCGTTGGAGACACTTCCCGCAGGCACCTTCGCCGGCCACTTGGCCAGGCACGGCACGCGCACGCCGCCTTCCCAAGTGGTGCCCTTCTCGCCGCGGAACGGGGCATAGCCGCCGTCCGGCCACATCATGAGCTCGTTGCCGTTGTCGGTGGTGTAGATGACGATGGTGTTGTCGTCCACGCCCAGGTCCTTGAGCTTCTTCAGCAGTACGCCGATCTGCTCGTCGTGCTCGATCATCTTGGCGCGCACCACGTCCTCCTCGGCACGGCCCTCGTCGACCGCGGCCTGGACGTACTTCTTCGGCGGGTGCGACCAGATGTGGATCGCAGTGGTGTTGAACCAGCAGAAGAAGGGCTTGTCGGTCTTGGCGGTGCGGTCCAGCCAGTCGAGGGTCTTGTCGAGCACCTCGCCGTCGAAGGTCTCCATGCGCTTGCGCGTGAGCGGGCCGGTGTCCTCGATCTTCTGCTTGCCGGTCTTGCCGAACTTCGGGTCCTCAGTCGGGTCGTCCTTGTCGGTGGCCCAGCAGTGCAGCACGCCGCGCGGGCCGAACTTCTTCTTGTACTCGGGGTTCTTCTGGCCAGGGTAGTCGAGCTCCTCGGGCTCTTCCTCGGCGTTCAGGTGGTACAGGTTGCCGAACCATTCGTCGAAGCCATGCGAGGTCGGCAGGAACTCGTTGCGATCGCCCAAGTGATTCTTGCCGAACTGGCCCGTGGCATAGCCGCCGGCCTTCAGCACTTCGGCGAGGGTCGGGTCTTCCTTCTGGATGCCGCGCGCGGAGCCCGGGATGCCGATGGTGGTCATGCCGGTGCGCACCGGCAACTGGCCCATGATGAATGCCGCACGTCCCGCGGTGCAGCTCGGCTGGCCGTAGTGGTCGGTGAACAGGATGCCGTCCTTGGCAATGCTGTCGATGTTGGGGGTGTGGCCCATCAGGCCGTGCGTGTACGCGCCTACGTTCCACATGCCGATGTCATCCCCGAAGATGACCAGGATGTTCGGCTTGCTCTTGTCTGCCATGATTCGGCTCCTTTGTGTGTGAGTGAACAGTCAAAGGTTTTAGCCCGACGCAGGCTGGCGTGAAACTAGTCTTTGGTTAAGCGATGAGGCGCACGGCCCGGCATACGCCTCGAGCGGATCCCCGAACGCTGCGGGACGCAGCCGACCATCTTGTGAGCAGTGGCGAGGGATAGCGCTCACGCACAACCGCGCAGCAGCAAGTCGCGAGCTTTCATCCGGCGATCGCCCCTGAATTGGGTGCGTACTGAATTTCCGCGATTGCCCTGCGAGCCACCGTTTGGTTCGTCGGCGGACCTTCGATTTGCATTTCTTAACGGCTCGGCGCCGGAACGGTCGTCACGGTTTCCCGGATCACCCCGCCGCCCATCACGCTGCCGCTGGTCGTGGTGGTGCCGCTTCCGGTGCCCTGCATGCGCGCCTCGCAGTCCGCGCGCTCGGTGGCGGGGAGTGCCTGGCAGCGCGCCGACGCATTCTGGTTGGCTGCGGTGGCGCCGGGCTGTGTCAGGCCGCCGCGCGCGGCCTCCTGACGCGCCGCGCCGGCCTCGCGCAGGCAGGCGGCCGTGTCCTGGCGCGCGTCGCAGTTGGCCGCCTGGGTGGCTTGGGTGGCTTGGGAATAGGCCACGCCGCAAGCCAGGATGCCCGCAACTGCGATCAACGCGCTACATGCCGATGAGCGAAGGGTTTTCAATTGGATCTCCTGGGGGTGCGGCTGGAGCATGCGCCCGTCCTCGCGGACCGGTGTAAGCGGGAGTCGCGACTTGCGGGAAGCACTCGCCGGGTGATGGATCCGCGTCGGGGCCGAGCAAAGGATGCGGGGTCTGCGGAGGGCTTGATCGGGAGTCGCGCTAAAGCGTGTCGCGCGCCCCGAATCCTTCGAATGCGCTGTCCGGCGCAGGCGCTTGCACTACGTCCACGCGCTCGACGCGCCCATCCGGCGGGCCGCGATGGGCCCACGCGACCAAGGCATCCACGGCGGCCGCGTCGCCCGACACGAAAACCTCCACCGTGCCATCGCGCCGATTGCGCACCCAGCCCTGCACGCCCAGTCGCTCGGCCGCCTGGACCATGGACCAGCGATAGCCGACGCCCTGTACCAGGCCATGCACGGTGAGATGCCTGTGGACGGTTGTCATGCGGATCGATCCGGCCGGACTTCAGGCTCAGGCAGCCGCGGAAAGTTGCGGACCGCGTGTCGGCTCGAAGGCAAGGGCTGGCGGCTGAATTGCCGGCGTTCAGGGGCGCGCGCATCGCCGACCAATGCCTGCACCCGCGCGGCCAGTTGCGTCCGGTTCGTGTTGAGGTGCATGTTGTGATTGAAGCAAGGACCGTGCGGGGTCGAGTCAGGTGGCCATGCTAGTCCCGATGTCGTTGAACTGCAGGAGGGGTGCCGCTCCATTCACTTCATGGCCCCGACGCGCGGCTCATTTCCGCGCCCCCGCGATCGACCACGGCGAGTGCCTGCTCGCCGGCGAGGCGGCCACCTTTTCGAGGGAAACCCTGGAGGCGCACCCGATGGTGTGAGCGCGGCGATTCGCGGAAGATGCACGCCCACCTCTACACACCCCTGGAGCCCCCGGATGATCTATGAATTGCGGATCTATCGCACCCTGCCGGGCCGCATGCCCAACCTGCTGGCCCGGTTCAACGATCACACCATCCACATCTGGGCCCGGCTCGGCATCCAGCCGGCCGGGTTCTGGACCACGCTGGTCGGGGATTCGGAATTGAACGTGCTGACCTACCTGATCGCATGGGAGTCGCTGGCCGACCGGGAGGCGAAATGGCCGGTGTTCCTGGCCGACGCCGAATGGATCCGCGTGAAAACCGAAAGCGAGAAGGACGGGCCGATCGTAGGCAACATCACCAACGAGCTGCTGACGCCGACGAAATTCTCGAAGATGCAGTAGCCGCCCGCGTGTCACCCCGCCCCGAGCTACGCCAGGCGCTGAAGGGCTGGTGGCGCGACGGCCGATGGCCAAAGGGGCATCGCCACGGGCCCCAGCCTGTGCAATGCTTCGCGCCATGACTCCGCGCCCGCCGCCAGACGACGATGAGCGCACCGTGATGCCAGGTGCGACGCGCCCCGCTGGCTCGGCCGACATCAGCGAGCACGCCCTGCCCGATGGCACGCTGATCGAGGGATTCCGCATCACCCGCGCCCTCGGAGAGGGCGGCTTCGGCATCGTCTACCTGGCATGGGACGTGGCGCTGGAGCGCCCCGTGGCGATCAAGGAATACATGCCTTCCTCGCTGGCGGTGCGGGCCCATACCTCCCTGGGCGTGTCGGCGCGATCGGAGCAATACCGCGACACCTTCGCGGCCGGGCTGAAAAGCTTCCTCAACGAGGCCCGGCTGCTCGCACGCTTCGACCATCCGGCGCTGGTCAAGGTGCTGCGCTTCTGGGAGGCCAATCGCACCGCGTACATGGCCATGCCCTACTACGAAGGGCCGACGCTCAAGGCCGCGCTGGCGCTGCGCGAAGGCCCGGTGCCGGAAGCGCAACTGCGCGCCTGGCTGAAACCACTGCTCGACGCGCTGGCGGCGATCCATCGCGAGCAGTGTTATCACCGCGACGTTTCGCCGGACAACATCCTGCTCACGGCCGCAGGGCCGCTGCTGCTCGATTTCGGAGCGGCCAGGCGCGTGATCAGCGACATGACGCAGGCGCTGACGGCGGTCCTCAAGCCCGGGTACGCGCCGATCGAGCAATATGGCGGCGCCATGGCGCAGGGGCCGTGGACCGACCTCTACGCGCTGGCAGGGGTGGTGCACTTCGCGATCACGGGCCGCCCGCCCGTGCAGTCGGTGGAACGCGTCGTCAACGACACGCAAGCGCCGCTGGCAACGACCCATGCCGGCCAATACGGCGAGGGCTTCCTGCGCACGATCGACGCCGCGTTGTCGGTGCGGCCCGAGGCCCGGCCACGGGACGTGGCGCAGTTCATCGCGATGCTCGATGCGGCCCCGGCCTCGGCCCCGTCGCAGGCACCCTCGCCGGCATCGGCCCCCGTGCCGGTGGGCGCGGCGCCGGAGACCGCTTCGGTGTTCCGGCGCATGGGCAACGCGGTCACGCAGCGACTGTCCCCGCCGCGCGACCGGCCGCGCACCAAGGCTCGCGGGCAACCGCCGCCCAGCGCCAGCGTCCCTCCGCGACCGGCGTTGGCGCCGCGCGAAGTCACACCGTCGCGCGGCACGGGCAAGACCGTCGTTGCGCTCGCAGTCGCGGCCTTGCTGCTGGCGGGCGGGGCTGCATTGTGGTGGAAGACGCGTGGTTCGACCGCTCCGCCCGCGGCATCCATCCCTTCGACGGCGGAAACCCCGACGCCGGCGACTGCCGCTCCGGCATCGCAGCCCACGTCCGCAACGGGACCTGCACCCACGTCTGCACCCACGGCCGCCGTCCCGCCCGCGCCATCCCCTCCGCGGACGCCGGCCGAAGCGCCAGCCGCCACACCGCCGCCGATGGCCGAGCGCCCGTCGACCCCGGCGCCAGCGCCGGCAGCACCGCCTGCGCAATCGCCGGTGGTCGAACCGCCCGTCGCGAGCCAGGCGCCGGCCCCCGCGATACGCCCGCGCCCGGCCAAGCCGCCGGCACCCGCGGTCGAGCGAGCCAGACCCGTGGCCAGCAGCCGCCCCATCGCCGAATCCCGGCCCGAGACGCCGTCCGAAACCCCTCCCACAACTCCACACAACGTGGGACGCAGGCCGGCAAGGTGCGGTGATATTGTTCTGAAAGCGTCGATGGAATCGCTCAGCCCGGAGGAAGTCGCTTTCTTGAAGAGGGAATGCAAATGACACGCACCAGCACCTTTTCCATGATGACCGGGCTCTGGCTGAGCGCGGCAGCGGCCTTCTTGCTCCTGCAGGGCTGCGGAACGCCGACCGCCACCGTCAGCAACAACGCGCTGCCATTCGAAGAGGCCATCGCCGTGGCCACCGACGGGCTGGTGCAGCAGACCCGCAGGATCCCCGGGATGCCCGCCATGCTGGCCAAGGTCGAGGCCAAGGTGAGCAAGCACGCCGTCGTGCTCGACCCGACGCTCGATGCCGGCAGCGGCCAGCAGACCGCCGCGACGCAGCAACTCGACCGCGCAGTCACCGAGCGCATGACGAAGAACTTCGAGCAGATCGAGGTGCTGCCGTTCCGCGCCGCCAACCTGGCCAAGGCCGAGTACCTGCTGACGGGCACGCTGGTGCGCGTGCAGGCGGCCTATCGCCTCAACCTCGCGCTGGTCGACATCAAGGGCGGCACGGTGGTGGCCCAGTCTTCGGCGCTGGCGCGGCAGGACACGGTCGACATGAAGCCATTGCCCTACTACAGGGACAGCCCCGTGGTCATCAAGGATCCGGTCATCGACGGCTATGTGCGCACCAGCGCCCTGACGCCGGGCCAGAAGGCCGACCGCACCTACCTCGACCGCATTTCCACGGCGACCGTCATCAACGATGCCACCAACCTCTACAACGCCGCGCAATACCAGGAGGCGCTGGGCCAGTATCGAAGTGCGCTGGCCACCCCGGCGGGGGAGCAGATCCGGGTGCTCAACGGCATCTACCTCAGCTACATCAAGCTGGGCCAGATGCAGGAGGCAGAGGCGGCCTTCGGGCGCGTGGTGGCATTCGGCATCGCCTACAACCAGCTGGGCGTGAAGTTCCTGTTCAATCCCGGCAGCACCGAGTTCTGGTCCGACCCGAACATCAGCAGCGCCTACGGCATGTGGTTGCGGCAGATCGCCCGGGAAAGCGGCACCGCCAAGGTCTGCATGAACATCGTCGGCCACACCAGCAAGACCGGCTCCGAGCAGACGAATGACGCCCTGTCGCTCAAGCGCGCCGCCTACATCAAGCAGCGCCTGACCTCCGAGTCGCCGGAAGTCGGCAGCCGGACCCGACCGCAGGGCATGGGCTACAAGGAAAACATCGTTGGCAGCGGGACCGACGACCTGGTCGACGCACCGGACCGGCGGGTGGAATTCAAGATCAGGGACTGCCGGGCATGAGTCCGCGATCGCGCGGCTAGGCGGCGGCGCGACCCGTCACCCACTGCCGGATGGCCCCCAGCACCTTCGAACGATCCGGCGTGCGGGAGCCGATCGGCCGCTTCCGGTAGAGCGCGCGCTCCTCCTCCAGCACCTGTTTCAGCGCGGCCACGTTCTGTTCGCTGTACGCCCACACGCCCGACACCACGAAATGCCCCGGCAGTGCGTTCGGCTTGGGCCGGATGCGTACGTTGATGGCGCCGATGCGGTCCATCGCCTCGGCGCGCTCCATGGCTTGCTGCTCGCCGCCGCCAAGAATGTCGACGCGGCGCGAGAAGGCGAAGTTGATGGCCTGGATCTGAGGGAAGCGCTCGGACACGAAGGCGCAGATCTCCAGGAAGATCAGCCGGCCCACGTGCCGGTAGTCCTGGCGCACCAGGTGTGTCGGATTGAAGGACTCGACGTGGATCTCGGTGCCGCTCTTGAGCAGCGGAACGGGCTCCAGCGTGGCCAGCAGCATGTTCCGGTCATAGACGAACATCGGCTGGTCCAGCGCATAGGGCTGCGCGCCGGGGCCGGTGATCCGGAGTTTCCTGAAATGCTGCATCGACGACGGTGTGCGGGCGCCGCGTCGGCTGGCCACGAAGGAGCCGGCCGCGATGCGCGTACTAACTCCCTGGGCCGTCGATTATTGCGCGGACGCGAGCCGTGGCGTTCGTTTTCCACTCGATGACCCCAGCCTCTGCGCCCGGGCTTGACAATCCCGGAAAGCCGCAATCTCGGCGGCGGCGGAAAGGGCTCAATTGACCGGCGTGACCGTCTCGCGGATCACCCCGCCGCCCAGCACGCTGCCCTCGATGCTGCTCACGCCCGTGCCCGTCACGCGTTGCTCGCAGGCGAGCCGCTCAGCCGGCGGTTGCAACTGGCACCGGGCCAATGCGTTCTGCTGATACGAGGCCGGTGCAGCGCTCGTCAGGCCGTTGCGACGCGCTTCCTCGCGCGCCGCGCCGGCTTCGCGTATGCAGGCGGCATGGTCTTGCTGGATCGTGTTGCAAACGGCCAGTTCGTTTTGATAACGGGCGTCAGAGCCCGGGCCTCGCGCCGGCGGTGCGGCTACGGCGGCGGCGCTGGCGAGCGTCGTGGTGATCGCCAGCGCCAGAAAGCGGGTGCGGAAAGCGGTTGAAGACATGGATGCGCTCCTGTTGGATGGGCCCGACCAGAAGGTCGAGCCGGTATGCAAGCATGGCCTGCGCATGACTGAAACCACGTCGGACGAGGCGCTCAGGAAACGGCAAGCGCTCGGCAAATCCCGTCGGACAAATCCTTCAGGGGCTTACTCAGCGGGTCATCGCCGCACCGGCCCGAGAAGGTGTGAAGATATCGTAGCGAGGGCGCCGAGGTCGGGTCTGAGGCGCGGAACCGCACTCCCGTGCGGTGACAACGAAGTTGCGGCGAGGCTGACAACTGCGAAGCGCTTGTCGTGCCGGAGCCAACACCGCAGACCCGAGATCGGCGTCCGCAGTAGAAAGATTCATGCCTTCTAACCGGCGGCGATGCGCTTGGCCAGGTGCGCCAGCGCTTCCTCCACCTGGTCGACCAGGATCAACGACAAATCGCCCGGCTGCAGGCGTTCCAGCGCCAGGTCGATGGCGATGAACTCCCCGCGGATTTCCTCGATGTGGCGCGTGCGGCCCGCGCCGGCCAGGCCCTGCCGCAGCAGCGCCATCACCTCGCCGTCGGCACGGCCGCGCTGGGCCGCGTCCTGGTAGAGGATCACGTCGTCGAAGGCCTCGCCGAGGATGGCGGTCTGGTCGCGGATGTCGCTGTCGCGCCGGTCGCCCGCGCCGCTGATGACCACCGAGCGCTTCTTCGCCGGCATGGTGTCGACGGCGGACACCAGCGCCTTCATGGCGTCGGTGTTGTGACCGTAGTCGGCGATCACGGTCGCGCCTCGGAACTCCATGACGTTGAAGCGCCCGGGCACGCCGGCCGCGTCGTTCTTGAAGCTGGCCAGGCCGCCGCGGATGGTGTCCCAGTCCATGCCGATGGACCATGCCGCGCCCACCGCCGCCATCACGTTCTCGACCTGGAACATCAACGTGCCGCTGCGGGTGATCGGCACGTCGCGCAGCGGCACGCGTTCGCGCCACGAGCCCTCGGCGGCCACCAGCGTGTCGTTGTCGACGTAGATGGTGCGCTTGCCCTGGGCCCGGTGCGTGGCCATCACCGGATGCTGGCGGTCGGCCGTGAAGAACACGATGCTGCCGGGGCAACCGCCCGCCATCGCGGCCACGTTGGGATCGGCCGCGTTCAGCACCGCGTAGCCCTTGGGCGCCACGTTGCGCACGATCACGCGCTTGAGCACGGCCAGGTCTTCCACCGTGGTGATGTAGTTGAGCCCGAGGTGGTCGCCGCTGCCGACGTTGGTCACCACGGCCACCTGGCAGCGGTCGAAGCCGAGGCCTTCGCGCAGCACGCCGCCGCGCGCGACTTCGAACACGGCCGCATCCACGTCCGGGTGCAGCAGCACGTTGCGCGCGCTCTTGGGGCCGCTGCAGTCGCCGCTGTCGGTCTGCCGGCCGTCGACGTAGACGCCGTCGGTGTTGGTCATGCCGGTGCGCAGTCCGCTGGAGGCGAGCAGGTGGTTGACGAGGCGTGCCGTGGTGGTCTTGCCGTTGGTGCCGGTCACGGCGATGACCGGGATGCGGCCGTCGTCGCCCGGCGCGAACATGGTGTTGATGACCGCCTCGCCGACCGCCCGGCCACGGCCGAACGAGGGCGAGATGTGCATGCGCAGGCCCGGTGCGGCATTCACCTCGACCACGCCGCCGTGCTGCTCCTCCAGCGGGCTCAGCACGTTCTCGCAGACCATGTCGACGCCGCAGATGTGCAAGCCCACCATCTGCGCCGCATCGACCGCGCGTGCGGCGATCTCGGGGTGCACGGTGTCGGTGACATCGGTGGCGCTGCCGCCGGTCGAGAGGTTCGCGTTGTTGCGCAGCACCACGCGCTGGCCGCGGGTGGGCACGCTGTCGGGCGTCAGGCCCTGCGCCTCCAGGCGGCCGACCGCGATGTCGTCGAGCCGGATCTTGGTGAGCGAGGTGGCATGGCCTTCACCGCGGCGCGGGTCGAGGTTCACCGTCGCGACGAGCTGGCGCACCGTGGACGTGCCATCGCCGATCACCTGGGGCGGATCGCGGCGCGCGGCGGCCACGAGCTTGTCGCCCACCACGAGCAGGCGGAAGTCGAAGCCGGGCAGGAATTTCTCGACCATCACCTCGCCGTACTCGGCCGCCGACGCGAAGGCCGCATCGAGCTGTTCGCGCGAGGTGATGTTGACCGTGACGCCCTTGCCCTGGTTGCCGTCCTGCGGCTTGACCACCACCGGCAGGCCCACGTCCTGCGCGGCGGCCCAGGCGTCGTCCGGGTCGGCCACGGGGCGGCCCAGCGGCACCGGCACGCCGGCCGCGTTGAGCAGTTGCTTGGTGAGCTCCTTGTCCTGCGCGATCGATTCGGCCACCCCGCTGGTGCTGTCGATCTCGGCCGCCTGGATGCGCCGCTGCTTGGCGCCCCAGCCGAACTGCACCAGGCTGCCGCTGGTGAGGCGCCGGTACGGAATGCCGCGCGCCACGGCCGCATCCACGATGGAGCCGGTGCTGGGGCCGAGGCGTTCCGATTCGTCGAGGTCGCGCAGCTCGGCCACGGCGGCCCTGGCGTCGAAGGCGGTGTCGTCGAGCGCGGCCTGGATCAGTTGCTCGGCCTGCCTGAAGGCGAGCCGGCCCACGGCTTCTTCCGAGTACTGCACGGTGACCTGGTAGACGCCGGCTTCGGTGGTCGGCGCGGTGTGGCCGAAGCTCACTTGGCAGCCGGCCTGCGTCTGCAAGGCGATGGCGGCGTTCTCCAGCACGTGGGCCAGGGCCAGCGGATGGCCGTGCACGATCGGATGCAATTCGCCGATGTCCGGGAACAGGGCGCGCAGGCGGGCTTCGAAGCCGGGGAGTTTCTCGATCGCGTTTTCGTCGCCGGGGCAGGCCACGATGGCTTCGATGGCGGTGTGGCGGCTCCAGAGGTTCGGGCCGCGCAGGGCGCGAGTGCGTGTGACTTCCATGGGGTCAGGCGTGTTGTTTTTCTTGAAAGGGAGCGGACTGGGACAGTTGCAGCGATGCGAGCGCGGCCTGCAGGTCGGATTCGAAGGCTTCGACACCGGCGCCGATCAGGTTGAGCGGAATGCCCAGCGCCCAGGCGGCCGCCACCGCGGCCAGCAGGCTGTCGATGCTCACGCCGACGTGGCTGGCGCGCCAGAGGGTCAGGCGGCCCAGGCCGGGCAGGAAGGATTCGCTGCTGCCATTGGCCAGCACCACGCGGTCCTGCCGCACGATTACGGACTTGCCGCCCGCATCGCGGTGCGCGGCGAGCGGCTCGGCGCCTGCGTCGCTGGCGTAGAGGATGACGGCGCCGTCGCACAGCGGCGCCAGCCCGGCCACGCGCGGATCGGCCGCGTTGAGCACTGCCGTGCCCTCGGGCAGCACCACGTCGACCTGGGTGCGCAGCACCTTGACCATCTGGTCGCTCTCGGTGATGTCGTATTCGGCCAGGCTCTCCGCGCCTTCGAGGTCGGTCACGATGCCGACCTGGCAGCGGTCATAGGCCAGGCCGTCGCGCAGGATTGTCCCGGCGCCGCTTTCGATCACCACGGCCTGCACCGCGCGGTTCACCAGCAGGCGGTGCCCGGCTTCCCAGTTGGCGCTGTCGCGCGCATCGACGCGGCGCCGCGCGAGAAACAGGCCGTCGCGGCAGGCGAGGCCGGTGTGGCGTCCGCCGAGATCGATCAGCCACGCGACCAGGCGCGCCAGCACGGCCGTGTCCTGCGAGCCGGTGACGCCGACGACCGGGATACGGCCAGGCGCATCGTCCGGGAACAGGTGGTCGCAGATGGCGCGGCCGACCGGTCGCGGCGAGCCGACGGCCGGCTTCAGGTGCATCAGCAGCCCGGGCCCGGCATTGACCTCGACGATGGCGCCGCCCTGCGGCCCGAGCGGGCGCGAGATGTCCTGCGCGACCAGGTCGATGCCCGCGATGTCGAGGCCGACCACGCGTGCCGCCAGCGAGGCCGCATGCGCCACCTCCGGATGAACCTGGTCGGTGCAATCGACGCCGAGGTTGCCGTTGCGCTGGATGACGACGACCTGCCCGGCCTGGGGCACCGACTTCACGTCGAGCTTCTGCCGCTGCAGTTCGAGCAGCAGCTTGGAGTCGGTGTTGACGTCGATGAAGTCGAGCGGGTATTCCTCTTCCACGCCGCGCCGTGGGTCACTGTTGAGCTGGCTGTCGATCAGCGCCGCCACGTTGGCCTGGCCATCGCCCGTCACCGTGATGATCTCGCCGCGCGCCGCCGCCACGACCTGGCCGCCGACCACCAGCAGCCGGTGCTCCGAGCCGCGGATGAAGCGCTCGACCATCACGTCGCTGCCCTCCGGCTCGGCCACCGCGAAGGCAGCCTCGACTTCCTCGCGTGTCGTCAGTTCGAGCGAGACGCCGCGGCCATGGTTGGCGTCGGACGGCTTCACGACCACCGGCAGCCCGATGTCTTCCGCCGCCTCCCAGGCTTCCGCCGCGTCGGCCACGACCTGGCCTTCGGGCACCGGTACGCCGCAGCCCGCGAGCAAAGACTTGGTCAGTTCCTTGTCGCTGGCGATCGATTCGCCGATGGCGCTGGTGTAGTCGGTCTCGGCGGTCCAGATGCGCTGCTGCGCCGAGCCGTAGCCCAGCTGCACCAGGTTGCCGTCGTTGAGCCGGATGTGCGGGATGCCGCGGTCCGTGGCCGCGCCGACGATGCAGGCGGTGCTCGGGCCGAGGTAGCAGTCCTCGACCTTGCCCTTGACCACGTCGACGCAGGCTTGCACGTCGGCGGCGGTGAACGGGTCGTTGTTGATGGCCGCCATCAGCAGGCGATGACCCTCGGCCAGTGCGGCGCGGGCCACTTCTTCGTCGCGTGCTCGGAACACCATGCGGTAGACGCCGGTCTTCGAGGTGCTGCGGGTCTGGCCGAAGCCGGTGGGCATGCCGGCCAGGTTGAGCAGCTCGATCACCACGTGCTCCAGCACATGGCCCGCCCACGTGCCTTCGACGAGACGCTGGATGAATCCGCCGCGCTCGCCGACGCCGCAATGGTGCTCGATGAGGGCGGGCAGCAAGGCGGTCAGTCGGTCGGTGAAGCCCGCGACCTGGTTGGATGGAAAGTCTTCCAGCCGGCCCAGATCGAGCCACACTTCGAGCACGGGGCGGTAGGTCCAGAGATTGGGGCCGCGCAAATAGCGGATGCGAGGGAGCTGGATGTCGTCGAAACGGGTCATGAAAACGTTCGATGTGTTTGGTCTATTGCGGGGCCGCCTTCAGGCGTGCCCTCCGCGATGGGTCAGAATCGGCGCCCATCGAGCGCCATGATGCGGCCTGCTGCGGGCCAGAGTTACGAAACCACAATGCAACATCACGATCCAGTCGGCACCCCGGAGGGTGAAGCAGGAGCGGCCTTGAAAAGTCGGCTCACAGCCGCGGAAAACGTTCTGGCCACGCTCACGGTTGACCTCGACGGCGAACTCCGCTTCGGCAACGGCCTGCTTGCGCTGACCGATTCACGCCTGCTCGCACGCGACCCCGATGGTAGCTGGCGCGAGTGGGCCTTGGCGCCTGCCGGCCAGGTACTCCATTTGATTGACCATGCGGGCGTCGGCACGCTCGACTTCCTCGACGACACGGCCTTGCTGGGCCGCTGGCGCTACACGCTGGCGCACCAGGCCGCCGCGCTGCGCCTGCTCAAGCTGTTCGAGCAGCGCGCCGCCAGCGCCGCGCAAGTGAGCGCCGCCGCCGCCGAGGCTGCCGAACGCGACGACATCGCCGCCGGCGAGACCGAAGCGCAGAAGCCGCCCTCGACCTGGGTCCTGTTGCGCCTGGGCCGCTTTGCCAAGCCCTACCGCAAACAGCTCATCACCGGCTTCCTGCTCACGCTGGCCTCGACCGCGGCCACGCTGGTGCCACCCTACCTCACCATCCCGCTGATGGACGACATCCTGATCCCGTTCCAGAACGGGCAGCAGATCGCGGTGGCCAAGGTGGTGATGTTCCTGGGGGCGCTGCTGGTGTCGGCACTGGCCGGCTGGGCGCTGGGCTGGGCGCGCACCTACCTGCTGGCGCTGGTGTCGGAGCGCATCGGGGCAGACCTGCGCACCACCACCTACGAGCACCTGCTGACGCTGCCGCTTGACTACTTTGGTGGCAAGCGCACCGGCGACCTGATGGCGCGCATCGGCTCCGAAACCGACCGCATCAACGTTTTCCTCTCGTTGCATGCGCTGGACTTCCTCACCGACGTGCTGATGATCGCGATGACGGCCATCATCCTGGTGTCGATCAACCCGCTGCTGGCGGTGGTCACGCTGGTGCCCTTGCCTTTCATCGCCTGGATGATCCACGTCGTGCGCGATCGCCTGCGCACCGGCTTCGAGAAGATCGACCGCGTGTGGAGCGAAGTCACCAACGTGCTGGCCGACACCATTCCCGGCATCCGCGTGGTCAAGGCCTTCGCGCAGGAAAAACGCGAGGCGGATCGCTTTCGCGAGGCCAACAAGTACAACCTTCAGGTCAACGACAAACTCAACAAGACCTGGTCGCTGTTCACGCCGAGCGTGTCCTTGCTCACCGAGATCGGCCTTCTCGTGGTGTGGGGCTTCGGCATCTGGCAGGTGGCGCGTGGGCGCATCACTGTGGGTGTGTTGACGGCCTTCATCGCCTACATCGGGCGCTTCTACACGCGGCTGGATTCGATGAGCCGCATCGTCTCGGTCACGCAGAAGGCGGCCGCCGGCGCCAAGCGTATCTTCGACATCCTCGACCATGTGAGCAACGTGCCGGAGCCGGCGAATCCGGTGAAAGTCGACAAGATCAGGGGCCAGATCGAGATGAAGGGCCTGGGCTTCCGCTACGGCTCGCGCGCGGTCATCCGCGACCTCGACCTGGTGATCGAACCGGGCGAGATGATCGGGCTGGTGGGCCACAGCGGCTCGGGCAAGAGCACGCTGGTGAACCTGATCTGCCGCTTCTACGACGTGACCGATGGCGCCATCAAGGTCGACGGCACCGACATCCGCCGCTTCGCCGTGGCCGACTACCGGCGGCATGTGGGGCTGGTGCTGCAGGAGCCCTTCCTGTTCTTCGGCACCATCGCGCAGAACATCGCCTACGGCAAGCCGGATGCCACGCGCGAGGAGATCGTGGCCGCTGCGCGGGCGGCCCATGCGCATGATTTCATCCTGCGTCTTGCGCATGGCTACGACTCGTTGGTGGGCGAGCGCGGGCAGGGCCTGTCGGGCGGCGAGCGCCAGCGCATCAGCATTGCGCGGGCCTTGCTGATCGACCCGCGCATCCTGATCCTCGACGAAGCCACGTCGGCGGTGGACACCGAGACTGAGAAGGAAATCCAGAAGGCGCTCGACAACCTCGTGAAGGGCCGCACCACCATCGCGATCGCGCACCGCTTGTCGACCTTGCGCAAGGCCGATCGGCTGGTGGTGATGGACCGCGGCGAGGTCGTCGAGGTCGGGCCACACGACGCGTTGATGGAGAAGCAGGGCGCCTACTGGCGGCTGTACCAGGCGCAACTTCGGCAGGCTGACGACGAGGAAGAAGCGCAGGAGCAACGCAGCGAGGTTTCCGCCGTGCTGCACACGCACGCGGCGCATCCGGCGGGGCACGCATGAACATTCATATCGAACGCGATGCATTCGGCCATCTCGTGCTGACCGACGTGGACGGCGAGCGGCACGTCGGCATCGTGCCGGTGCGCGCCTTTCCACTGACGGCGCCGGACCACGGCATCTCGCTGGTCGGCAGCGACGGCAAGGAGCAGGTGTGGGTCGACCGCATCGAAGACCTGCCGGCCGGCACGCGCGCCTTGCTGCTGGAGGAGCTTGCCGCACGCGACTTCGCGCCTACCTTGCAGAAGCTGCACCGCGTGTCGAGCTTCGGCGTGCCGAGCACGTGGTTCATCTCCACCGATCGCGGCGAAACCAGCTTCGTGCTGAAGGCCGAGGAAGACATCCGCCGGCTCGAAGGCGGCGCCTTGCTCATCGGCAGCGCGCAGGGCGTCCAGTTCCGCATTGCCGACGTGAAGGCGCTGGACCGGGCGTCGAAGAAGCTGCTCGAGCGCTTCTTGTGAATTCAGAAGGCGTGAAGACTTCATAGCGAGGGCGCCGAGGTCGGGTCGAGCAGCGCAGCTGTACGTCGGTACGGCGGGCAGCGCAGGCCCGAGTTCGGTGGCCGCAGTAGAAGGATTCGCACCTTCGGCGGCTACTGCCCTGCAACAGGCGTCAGCGGCGGCAGCTTCCACGTCCCGTTCATCGCCGCTTCGCTGGGGCCATAGATGCGCCCGACGGCGCTGTACCTGCCCTCCGGCGTCGGCAGCCAGTTGGACTCCTTCTCGGCGCCTGGCGATGCATGGCCGAGGTACAACGTGAGGCCGCCGTCTGCATCGCGCTTCAGCCCCTGCGTGCGGTCGCCTATCGAATAGCGCTTGAGCGGATTGGCATAGAGAAAGCGGTCGGGCAGCGTGTAGAGGGTCATCGACCAGAAGAACCTGGCGGGCGGGAGTTGTCCCGGCGCGAAGTGAATCGTCGACAGCTTGCTGCCATCGCCGAGATAGCCGCCGTACCAGGCCTCGGCGAGCGAGTTGCCGTACAGGCCCTTTTCCGCGGCGACGGCGCGGATCAGGTAGTCGTTCTTCAGTTCCGCCCGGCTGCCGAAGATGCCGTTGGAAGAGAGCGTGACCTTCGACTTCGCGGCCAACGCCTCCTTCGCGTCCGACACGCCGTCGTCGATGGCGGCCAGGGTCGCGGGCGGCAGCTTGGTCGCGTCGAAGGGCAGGCCGGGTCCGATGCCGATGGTCGCGAAGCGCTTCATCAGGTCGACCTCGCTGGGGTGCGGCGGTTGCGTGAATTGCAGCAGGAAGTTGAGATAGCCGATGAAGTCGCGCGAGCGTGCCTTGGCAACGTCGTACGGCGGCAGGGCGATCGTCGGCGCCGCCGGTGGTGCAGCGGTCTTCAGGAAGCTGCTCAAGGGTTGCAGCTTCATGCCGGCCTGCACGGCCTTCACCGCTTCCACATCGTCCGGCCCATTGAGCGCGGTGCGGGTCAATGACAAGACGATGTCCGTCTCGGAATGGAAGACCTGCTGGATGCCGGGTGGCGTCTCGCCTTTCCAGCGAGGGCCGGCGAACAGGTAGTTGCCTGCCTGGTTGCCCGTCGCCCGCGAACCGATGTAGGCGAAGTTGTGCGTGAACAGGTCGATCCATTGCTGGACGTAGTAGCGCTTGCCGGGCACTGCAGGAACGCTCACGACCCAGGGCTCGGCGCGCAAGTCCAGCCAGGCCCACGAGTACGGGGTGTCGTTGTTGGGCGTCACGATGTCCCGGTTCTCGGGCGTGAACGCCTCCGAATAGTGGCGGAACCTGCCGAAGCCGCCCACGTACTCGCGCCCCGCCGGGTCGGAGAGTTGCTTGTACATGGTGTTGTAGCCCTCGGTCATCGCGAAGGCATAGATGTAGGCCTCCTTGGCGATGGCGCGAGTTTCAGCAGGGGACGGCGGCGGCGTCTGCGCGGCGGCCGGCTACCCGACAAGAAGACCGATTCCCAGAGCCACGGCGCCTGTGGATTTTGAAAGCATCGTTTGTCCTTTCGGTTGGCAGGGTGCGCAGCTTAAGTCGGGCTTGCACTCGCGCGCCACCTTCGCGGGATTTGGCCCGATTTCTCCCGTAGCCGGGGCTTTCATCGTGTGCGATCAAATCCGATAGACTGCATCACTTTCAATAAAATGCATCAAACTATGCGCACCACGGTTACGCTCGAAGATGACGCCTTTGGCCTTGCGCAAAGCTACGCTCAGGCGCGCGCGCTCAAACTGGGGCAAGCGATCTCCGAATTGATCCGCCGCGGAAGCGGCGAGCGTCTTCCCATGCGCAAGGTGGGCGGGGCCTGGGTATTCGATCTGCCGGCAGATACCCCCACGGCAACCGAGCGTCAGGTCAAGAGCTTGCTGGACGAAGCGCCTTGAGCTATTTGCTGGATGCGAACGCTCTGATTGCCTTGGCGTGGCCGGCGCACGAACACCACGAACGGATGATTCGGTGGTTCAAATCGCACGCTCGCCAGGGGTGGTCGACTTGCGCGCTCACGCAGGGTGCGTTCCTGCGTGTCATTTGCCAGCCGGCGTTCGCAGGGCGACTCGTGGAAGTCAGCGAGGTCGCGGAACTCCTTTTGCGAAATACCGCTCACCCGCATCACCAGTTTCTGCCCCTTGATTTCGGGTTTGCAGAAGTATTGGGTCATTGCACCGGCGGCGTGCGTGGCCACCGCCAGATCACGGATGCGTGGTTGCTGACGCTCGCCGCTCGACATGGCATGAAGTTGCTGACCTTCGACACGGCGATCTTGCAACTGCTTGCCAGCGTTGCAGAGCGCGAGCTGCATCTGAGCGTGCCCTCTTGAATCAACGCAACCCGAGCCCTCGCAGCACGTCGTAGCACGCGCCCATCGTGTGGTAGTCGGTCTTGCCGGCGGGGCTCTTGTGGTCTGACAGCGCGCGGTTGTCGTTGCCGCGCTTGAAGTACCAGGCGCCGTGCTGGTGGTCGATCATGTGGGCCCAGCTGTAGGCCCAGATGCGGTCGTACCAGTCCCAGTACGCCGGCTCGCCCGTGCGCAAGCCCAGCAGCGCGGCGGCGGCGAGGCTCTCGGCCTGCACCCAGAAATACTTTTCGCCGTCGCACACCTGCCCGTCGGGTGCGCTGCCGTAGACCAGGCCGCCGTGGGCGTGATCCCAGCCGCGTTGCATGGCGGTGTCGAAGAAGTGGCGCGCGGTCGGCAGCAACCATGCGGGGCGCCGTGCTTCGGGCAGGCGCGCCTCCAGCTGCAGCAGCAGCTTGGTCCATTCGGTGAGGTGGCCGATCTGGTAGCCCCAGGGGCGGAAGATGTTGGTGTTGTCGTGGCGGTTGTAGTCCCAGTCGACCGACCAGTCGCTGCGGTAGTGCTCCCACACCAGCCCGCCGCCGAGCGCGGCCTGGCGTTGGGCGATGTTTTCGGCGAGCGTGACGGCGCGTGCGAGGAAGGCCTCGTCGCCGGTGGCTTCGTGCGCCGCGAGCATGGCTTCGCAGCCGTGCATGTTGGCGTTCTGGCCGCGGTAGTCGCTGAGTTGCCAGTCGGGCGTGGCGTCGTCGGCATAGAGACCGTGGGCCGGTTCCCAGAAGCGCTGTTCCATCAGCGCGAAAGTCGCGTCCAGTCCGGCACGCGCTTCGCTGGCGCCGGCCATCAGCGCATGCGCATGGGCCAGCAGCACGAAGGCGAGCCCGTAGCAATGCCGGGTGCCGTCCTTCACGCTGGCGCGTTGGCCGTCCCAATCGATGATCCAGGCATGGCCGCCTTGCGGCTGCGCGTGGGCGTGCTGCAGGAAGCGCAGGCCATGGCGCACGATGTCCAGGTCGCGCGGACGCTCCGTGGCACCGAACTGCCGCAGCGCCATCGCATGGTTGAACACGAAGCGCGTGCTGCTGACCAGGTGCCGCGTGCGCGTGTCGAACACCACGCCGTCATCGCGGAAGTAGTGGAAGAACCCGCCGCTCGGGTCGACGTCGCGCCCGTCGTAGAACGCCAGCGTGTGGCGGATGTGGTCCAGCAGGAATTCGGGTGATCGGAAGTCGGGCATGGTGTCTTGACGTTGGGTCGAATGCCAGTGTCGGCGATTCGGCGAAACTTGCGGGCTCGCCCTGCAGCGCTCCATCGGGGGATTTTTTCAAGATGCACACCACCGCACTCGTCCTTTTCTCTGGCGGCCAGGATTCCACCACTTGCCTGGCGCAGGCGCTGTCGAAGTACGAACGCGTCGAGACGTTGGGCTTCGACTACAGCCAGCGCCATCACATCGAGATGGATGCGCGCCGCGTGGTGCTCGCGAACCTGCGCGAGCGCTTTCCGCAATGGGCGCCGCGCATGGGCGAGGACCACGTGCTCACGCTGGCGGCGCTGCAGCAACTCGGCGGCTCGTCGCTCACCGACGAGGTCGCCTTCGCGATGCAGGCGGACGGCCTGCCAAACACCTTCGTGCCGGGGCGCAACCTGCTGTTCCTGACGCTGGCCGGCGCGCTGGCCTACCGGCGCGGCCTGCAGGTGATCGTCACGGGTGTCTGCGAAACCGATTTCTCCGGCTACCCCGACTGCCGCGACGACACGATGAAGGCCATGCAGATCGCGTTGTCGCTCGGGCTGGAACGGCGCCTGCTGATCGAGACGCCGCTGATGTGGATCGACAAGGCCGACACCTGGAAGCTGGCGCACGCGCTCGGCGGGCAGGCGCTGATCGACCTGATCGTCGAGGACACCCACACCTGCTACCTCGGCGACCGCGTGCATCGCCACGCGTGGGGCTACGGCTGCGGCACCTGCCCGGCCTGCGACCTGCGCCAGCGCGGGTGGGCGCGCTATTTGGAGCGCGAGGCGAACGCGTCGTCCAGCCCGTAGTCGCGCTCGACCTTGCAGATGCGCGTCTTGTAGTCGCTGTACCAGGTGCTGCGGCCGGTCTGCTGGGCGAACAGGTGCTCGGCGTTGGCCTTCCAGGCACGGATCGATTCGAGGTCACGCCAATAGCTCACGGTGAGGCCGAGCCCCTCGCGCGCCGACTCGATGCCGAGGTAGCCGGGCTGCTGTGCGGCGAGCTCGCCCATGCGCTGCGCCATCGCGCCGTAGCCGTTGTCGCCCTCGGTGCGCAGCGACGTGAAGATGACGGCGTAGTAGGGCGGCTCGGGTGTATTGGCGATGGTCATGGGTGCGTCTTTCAGCCTGCGGCCTGTCCCGCCAGTCGGCAGCAATGCCTGGGGCGGCCCGGCGCCGCGCTCACGCAGGCGCTCCTTGCGTGACCAGGCGATAGCGAGGCGCTTCCCCGTCCCCCTGCGGCGCCAGCGTCCAGCGCTGGCGATGGTGGTCGCCGACGGCGGCGCGGTGGGCGATGGAGACCATCGCGCCGCCGGCCTGCTGCACGGTCGCCGTCAGCCTTTCGTACAGGGTGCTCTCGGCCTCCGCATCGAGCGCGCTGGTGGCCTCGTCCGCGAACAGCCAGGCCGGCTTCTTGAGCAGCACCCGCGCAATTGCCAGGCGCTGCCGTTCGCCGCCCGACAGCTTCTGGCTCCAGGCGTCGCTGTCGTCCAGCCGGCTCGCCAACTGCGGCAACAAGGCATCGTCGAGCGCCTTGCGCAGCGCCTCGTCGCTGAAGTCCGAGGCGGGGCTGGGATAGGCCAGTGCATCGCGCAAGGTGCCGTCCGGCACATAGGGCCGCTGCGGAATGAACATCGCGTTGTCGGGCACGCTCATATGCCCTTTCGCAAAGGGCCAGATGCCGGCGAAGGCGCGGAACAGGGTCGACTTGCCGCTGCCCGACGGCCCTTGCAGCAACACGCTGTCGCCGGCTTGCACGCTGAGCGCCGCATTGGCGAGCAACTGCGTGCCGTTGGGCAGCGCGACGCTCAGGTCGTCGGTGTGCAGCGACGAGGCACCTGGCTCGCGCGCCAGCGAATCGTGGGTCTTCGCATGGGCCTCCATGGCGTCATCGAAGCTGGTCAGGCGATCGGCGGTGGCACGCCAGACGGCCACGCGGTCGTAGTTGTCGACGAACCACGAGAGCGCGTCCTGCACTGTGTTGAAGGTGCGCGAGACCTGCATCAGCTCGCCGAACTGGATCGCGCCGCTGAAGAAGCGCGGCGCCGCCAGGAAGAACGGGAACACCACCGACAGCTGCGCGAACGACGAGGTGAAGGCCACCAGGTTCTTCTGCTGCTTGATCAGCGACAGGTAGTTGCGCAGCACGCTGCCGAAGCGCAGGTCGAGCTGGCCGTGCTCGACCTTCTCGCCGCGGTCCAGCGCGATCGCCTCGCTGTTCTCGCGCACGCGGATCAGGTGGTGCCGGAAGTCGGCCTCGTAGCGCTGCTGGTTGAAGTTGAGGCCGATCAGCGGACGCCCGATGAAGTGCGTGAGGGTCGTGCCGACCACGCAATAGATCAACGCCACCCAGACCATGTAGCCGGGGATGGTGATGTCATGCCCGCCGAGCGCGAACGAGAACGGGCCCGACAGGCTCCACAGGATGCCGATGAAAGTGACCAGCGTCACGACCGAGTTCAGGATGCCCATCGACAGCGTCACCGTGTAGTCGGTGAAGAGCTGCATGTCCTCCTGGATGCGCTGGTCGGGGTTGTCGGCGGTGGCCTGGCCCTTGCCTTGGCCCGAAGCGCCCGCGGCGGCGGTGTAGCGCGCCAGTTCCAGCCGGTAGAAGGTGCGGTTGGCGAGCCAGCGGCTCATGTAGCTGCGCGTCATCCAGGCGCGCCAGCGCAATTGCAACAGTTGCGTGAGGTAGTACTTCAGCACCGAGACGAGGATGCCGCCCATCGCCAGGTAGGTGAAGCGCAACAGTTGCTGCCAGAACACCTGCTGGTCCTTGGCCTGCAGCGCGTCGTAGAAGACGCGGCTCCAGTCGTTGATCAGCACCGTCACGTAGACCGTGCCGAGGTTCAGCAAGATCACCGCGAGGAACAGGGCGCGCGCCCTCCACTTTTCTTCCGACCGGAAGTAGGGCGCCGCGAGCCGGCCGATGCGGCGCACGGCACCGAGCATCGAGGTGGAAGGGGCGGGGGGGAGAGCAGTTGTAGTGGCTGTGGGAGACATGGACCGCCATCGTTGAGCCGCACGCCCGTTGCGTGCGATGGCGGCCATCCTAGCGGGGGCTTCGGCGCCTGTCTTAGGCGATGCTGAAGCCGCCCGGCTGGCGGCGTCGGCGATCCGTCTCCCCGGATGCGCCGACGCTTCGTTCGATCAGGCCTTCTTGCCGTCGTTGCCGAGTTCCGGCACCAGCGGGCTCGACCCCGGCAGCAGCAGGCCGGAACGTGCATAGCTCTGCAGCTTGTCGCGCGTGTCGACGATGTCCAGGTTGCGCATCGTGAGCTGGCCGATGCGATCCTGCGGCGAGAACGCGCCTTCGACCTTTTCCATGCTCAGCCGCTCGGGCTTGTAGGTGAGGTTCGGCGAATCGGTGTTCAGCAGCGAGTAGTCGTTGCCGCGGCGCAGTTCCACCGTCACCTCGCCGGTGATGGCGCTCGCGATCCAACGCTGCGCCGTCTCGCGCAGCATGATCGCCTGCGGGTCGAACCAGCGGCCCTGGTAGAGCAGGCGGCCGAGCTTGAGGCCGTTCATGCGGTACTGCTCGATGGTGTCCTCGTTGTGGATGCCGGTGACCAGCCGCTCGTAGGCGATGTGCAGCAGCGCGAGGCCGGGCGCCTCGTAGATGCCGCGGCTCTTGGCCTCGATGATGCGGTTCTCGATCTGGTCGCTCATGCCCAGGCCGTGGCGGCCGCCGATTCGGTTGGCTTCCATCAGCAGGTCGACCGGACTGGCGAAGGTCTTGCCGTTCAGCGCGACCGGCATGCCCTCTTCGAAACGCACCGTGACCTCTTCGGCCTTGACGACCACGTCGTCCTTCCAGAAGGCCACGCCCATGATCGGGTTGACGATCTTGATGCCGCTGTTCAGGTGCTCCAGGTCCTTGGCTTCATGCGTGGCGCCGAGCATGTTGGAGTCGGTCGAGTAGGCCTTCTCGGCCGACATCTTGTAGCCGAAGCCATGCTGCGTCATGAACGCGGACATCTCGGCGCGGCCGCCCAGTTCATCGATGAACAACTGGTCGAGCCAGGGCTTGTAGATCTTCAGCGAAGGGTTGGTGAGCAGGCCGTAGCGGTAGAAGCGCTCGATGTCGTTGCCCTTGTAGGTGCTGCCGTCGCCCCAGATGTTGACGTCGTCTTCCTTCATCGCCGCCACCAGCATCGTGCCGGTCACGGCGCGGCCGATCGGCGTGGTGTTGAAGTAGGTGATGCCGGCGGTCGAGATGTGGAAGGCGCCGGCCTGCAGCGCGGCAATGCCCTCGGCCACGAGCTGGCTGCGGCAGTCGATCAGGCGGGCCTTCTCCGCGCCGTACTCCATGGCCTTGCGCGGGATCTCGTCGTAGTCCGGCTCGTCCGGCTGGCCGAGGTTGGCGGTGTAGGCGTAGGGCACGGCGCCCTTTTGCTTCATCCAGAGCAGCGCGGCGCTGGTGTCGAGGCCGCCGGAGAACGCGATGCCGACCTTCTGGCCGACGGGAATGTGTTGGAGGATGGTGGACATGGGCAATGGGTGGGCCGAAGCCGTTGAATGGCCGTTCAACGACGGCGCAGGGAAAAATCGGGAATGGGCTATTTTCGGTGGTTTTTCGATCGGCCCATCAAGGTGCCGGATCGCCGCGGCCCGTCACACGCCAACGATCAGGCCAGCGGACTCATCAGCGCGTGATTTTCATGGCGCTGTGCGCCGAGGACAAAGTGGGTGGTGCAGCCGCATCGTCGGTCCGGCCCGCCCGAATGGTCGGTTCGCCGGTCACTGCGCTACTGCGGATTGCTGATCCCGCTGGCCACATGTCCCGAAGGCACATGCCGCGCTGCCGAGTTGACATGTCCCGTCTGGTCATCGAAGAAGAAGTCCGGCTCGAACTCGCGCAGGAACTCGCCCTTGGGCAGTCCGCCGAGGAACATCGCTTCGTCGACCTTGATGTTCCAGTTCATCAGGGTGCGAATCGCGCGCTCGTGGGCTGGTGCGCTGCGGGCCGTGACCAGTGCGGTCCGGATGCGCATGTTCGCGTTGCCCGCCTTCTGCAGCCGGTGCAGCGCGGCCAGCAGCGGCTTGAACGGGCCGCCCGGCAGCGGCAAGGTGGCCTTGCTCAATTCGTGGGCCTGGAACGCGTCCAGCCCTTCGCTCTGGAACACGCGTTCCGCCTCGTCGCTGAACAGCACGGCGTCGCCGTCGAAGGCGATGCGCACTTCATTCGGCCATGCATCGCTGGCCTTCACCGACTCGACCAGCACCCGCGCTGCCGGAAAGCCCGCGCCCAAGGCCTCGCGCACATCCCCCGCATTCACCGACAGGAACAGGTGCGCTCCCAGTGGCCGCAGGTAGCCGTACGGTGGCCGGCCTTGCGTGAACACGCCGCGCTGCAACTTGATGCCGGCCGCACCGCCGGAACGGAACACGCGCATGCCCGACACCGGATCGTTGCGCGACAGGATCACCACCTCCACGCGCTCGGTGCCGTCGTCGTTGAAGCGCAGCAGCTTCTGCACCAGCGAGTACGCGATGCCCGGTTGCGCCGGCACGTCGAGCCGCTCGAACTGCAGCCGCATGTAGCCCTCGGAATCGCCGGACTCGAACAGCCGGTTTTCTTCCTCCAGGTTGAACAGCGCGCGCGACGAAATCGCCACGACCAGTTTGTCGCCTAGGCTGGCTGGCATGGAGCCTCCCATTCGCCCGACGACTTCTCGGGCTTGTTCAAGCGAACGCCGCGGAACCGGCTTCGCCGGGCCGCTGGCATTGCCCTCGGACGGGGGGGAGAGCCGCGACACGCAGTGCGCGACGACCTGGGGGCGAGCTTCATTTGACGAATTGGTTGAGCTGGATGATCGGCATCAGCACCGCCAGCACGATCAGCATCACCACCGCGCCCATCGCCACGATCAGCAGCGGCTCCAGGATCGTCGCCAGGTGCATCGCGCGGCGCTGCACGTCGGCGCCGAGCTGGTTGGCGGCGCGCTGCAGCATCTGCGGCAACTGGCCGGTCTGTTCGCCGAGCCGCGCGAACATCGGCACGATGCCGGGAAAGCGCTTCTTCTGCGCCAGCGCCGAGGCCAGCGGCGCGCCCTCGCGCACCAGCACCAGCGCATCGAGCGCATCGGCGCGCATGGCGTGGTTGCCGAGCGTTTCCGCCGCCGCCTGCAAGGCGCGCAGGATCGGCACGCCCGCCATCGCCAGCATCGCCAGCGTGCTGGCAAAGCGCGCCGCGTTGTAGCCGCGCGAGAGCTTGCCGACCAGCGGCAGCTTCAACCAGGCGGCGTCGAACTTGAGCCGCATGTCAGGCTGGGCCAGTGCGATACGGGCACCGATGACGATGAGCACGATCGCGATCAACATCACCCAGCCGTAGTCGCGCACGAACGCGCTGATGGCCAGCATGGCCGAGGTCAGAATCGGCAGCGCGCGCTTGGTGCCTGCGAACACATTGGCCACCTGCGGCACCACGTAGGTCACGAGGAAGATCACGATCACGATGGCCACCAGCGTCACGATGGCGGGATAGAGCGCCGCGCCCACCAGCTTCTGCTGCAAGGCCTGGCGTTGCTCCAGGTCGTCGGCCAGGCGTTCGAGCACCATGCCCAGGTTGCCGGTCTGCTCGCCGGCGCTGATCACCGACGAATAGATCAGCGAGAACTCGCGCGGGTGGCGGGCCAGCGCGCGCCCGAAGGACGAGCCCGCATTCACCTCGGCCCGCAGCGAGGCGTTGAGGTTGCGCTCCGGCTCGGTCTCCGATTCCTCGGTCAATGCGGTGAGCGCGCGTTCCAGCGTGAGGCCGGACGACACCAGCCCGGCCAGTTGCCGCGTCCACACGGCGAGGCCGCTGGCGCTGAACACCCGCGCACCGCCGAACCAGCGTTGAAAGCCGCCGGGGCTGGACGAACCGGCGCTCTGGCTGGCCACCGAGGTGACCTCGATCGGGATCAGCTTCTGTGCGCGAAGCAGCCCGCGCGCCGCGCGCGCGGTGTCGGCCTCCAGGACGCCCTTGCGGGACTGCCCCTGAGGGTCTATGGCTTCGAAGGAATAGGCGGGCATGTTCGTAATCGGCAAAATGCGCGAAGCCGCATTGTCGATGCTTGGCACACCCAACGCTCCCGCATGCGCCCCGCCACCGCGACTCAAGGAGTTATTGTCATGTTGCTTCGATCCATCGCCGGCGCCGCCCTGCTGGGCGCTCTCTCGTTGGGCGCGCATGCCCAGGAGACTTTCGACGGATACCTCTGTTGCAATTTGAGAACCGACGGCAGCTGGATGAGCGACGCCAACTACGCCGAGAGCGGCAAACGCATCGTTCCGGCCGGCACGCCCGTCCGCGTGACCGGCTACGGTCGCCAGCGCGTGCTCGTCGAAGTCAACGGCGGCAAGCAGGCCATCGGCAACGACTACAGCCGCGACCTCGACCTGGGCGCCTTTGCGAGGCGCTGGGTGGTCGCAGAAGACCCGTCCCGCAAGATCGCCGGCTACTCGCCGAAGATCCGCGAAGCCATCAAGTCCGCGCGCATCACCAAGGGCATGACGCGCGAGCAGGTCGCGATGGCCGTGGGCTGGCCGATCAGCAGCGAGAACCCCAACCTCGACGTTCCGATCTGGCGCATGTGGATCAGCAGTTTCGGCGGGTACACGGTGAACTTCGACAAGGCCGGCAGGGTGACCGGCGTGGAGACGGATCCGCAGACCAGGGTTCTTGTCTACGTGGATTGATCGGATGCGCCGGATGCGCTGCGAAAACGGACATCCGGCCGCGAAGGACGCGAAGGTTCCGCGAAGGAAATTCCAAGAAGACTTCTTGATTCTTCTTTTGTCTTCTTTCGCGTCCTTCGCGTAACCTTCGCGTAACCTTCGCGTCCTCTGCGTACGGTATCCGCTCCCGAATTCGGCGGCCCTCAGTCCCGCGTCACCCGCAACAGCTCCGCGCGTGACGTGATCCCCGCCTGCACCAGCCGTTCCCCGTCTTCGCGCATCGAGCGCAAGCCGGCCTTCTCGGCGGCCACGAACAACTGGCTTTCCGCCGCACGGTTGTGGATCAGCGACTGCACGACCTCGTCGGCCACCAGCAGTTCGAAGATGCCGGTGCGTCCCTGGTAGCCGGTCTGGCCGCAGGCGTCGCAGCCGGTGCCGCTGCACACCGGGCACACCTTGCGCACCAGCCGCTGGGCCAGCACCCCGAGCAGCGATGAACTCAGCAGGAAGGGTTCCACGCCCATGTCGGTGAGCCGCGTCACCGCGCTCACCGAATCGTTGGTGTGCAGCGTCGCCAGCACCAGGTGGCCGGTGAGGGAGGCCTGGATGGCGATCTGCGCGGTCTCGAAGTCGCGGATCTCGCCGATCATGATCACGTCCGGGTCCTGCCGCAGGATGGCGCGCAGGGCCTTCGCGAAGGTCAGGTCGATCTTCGCGTTGACCTGCGTCTGGCCCACGCCGCCCAGCTCGTATTCGATCGGATCTTCCACAGTCATGATGTTGCTGCGCGCCGCGTCCAGCCGGCCCAGGGCCGCATACAGCGTGGTGGTCTTGCCCGAGCCGGTGGGCCCGGTCACCAGGATGATCCCGTGCGGCTGGCCGATCAGGTTCTCGAAGCGCGACAGCGTGTCGCCCTGCATGCCGACCGCTTCAAGCGTGAGCTTGCTTTCGGACTTATCCAGCAGCCGCAGCACCGCGCGCTCGCCGTGCGCCGATGGCAGCGTCGACACCCGCACGTCGACCGCGCGCGTGCCGATGCGCAAGCTGATGCGCCCGTCCTGCGGCAGGCGCTTCTCGGCGATGTCCAGGTCGGCCATGATCTTCAGCCGCGAGATCAGCGCCGCATGCAGCGCGCGGTTGGGCTGCACCACCTCGCGCAGCGTGCCGTCGATGCGGAAGCGCACCGAGGACGTGCGCTCGTACGGCTCGATGTGGATGTCGCTGGCGCCGTCGCGCGCGGCCTGCGTCAGCAGCGCGTTCAGCATGCGGATGATGGGCGCGTCGCCGGCGTTCTCCAGCAGGTCTTCCACGGCCGGAAGCTCCTGCATCATGCGCGCCAGGTCGGCATCGCCCTGCACTTCGCTGACCACCGAAGCCGCGCTCGATTCGCCCATCGCATAGGCCGCGCTGATGCGCTGCGCCAGTTCGTGCGGCGCGAGCGGCTCGAAGGCCGTCACGGCGTACTTGCGCACCACCTCGCTGAGCGCGCTGCGCGGCGGGTCCTGCGGCATCCACAGCGTGGCGTTGCCGTCGTCGCTTTGCTCCAGCAACAGCTGCTGGCTGCGTGCGAATGCGTAGGGGAGGGGGTAGCGCATGCGGGAACTCGCTTGCTAGGGCAACTCGCGCGCCGAAGCCGGGTCGCCCGTGGGCGGCAGCGCGCCTCTCAACGGGCCGCTGTCCAGGCGGCGGCCGTCGTAGTAGGGCGCCATCGGCGGCGGCACGAGCCGCGTGCCTTCGATGCGCTGGTTCGGCGAGACCTGGGGCGTTGGCGACGTCGAATTCAGCGGCGGGACGATGGCCGACTGGTCAACCGACTTCATCGTAAAGCTGGGTTCGGGCTGGTTGCTCAGCTGCAGCGAGCGGATGGTGTTGTAGCGGTCGGCGGAGAACGCGTCGGTGGCGGCGGCATCGCGCATCACCGTGGGGCGCAGGAAGACCATCAGGTTGGTCTTGTTGCGGCTGCGCTTCTCGCTCTTGAACAGGCTGCCGAGGATCGGGATGTCGCCAGCCAGCGGCACCTTGTCGGTGTTGGTGGAATAGTCGTCCTGCAGCATGCCGCCGAGCATGACGATGCTGCCGTCTTCCACCAGCACGCTCGACTCGATGCTGCGCTTGTTGGTGGTCGGGCCGTTGATCGCGGTCTCCGTGCCGGCCGCGACGCTCGACACCTCCTGGAAGATCGTCATCCTGACCGTGCCGTTCTCGTTGATCGTGGGCCGCACGCGCATCGTCAGGCCCACGTCCTTGCGCTCGACGGTGGTGAACGGGTTGACGGTCGAGGTGTTGCCGTTGGTGCTGGCGTAGGAACCGGTCGGGAAGGGCACGTTCTGGCCGACCACGATCTTGGCTTCCTCGTTGTCCAGCGTCAGCAGGTTGGGCGTGGACAGCACATTGCCCGCGCCGTCGCTGGCCAGGAAGCTCGCGATGAAACCCAGGATGTACTGGCCCGCCGTCATGTGCGCGACGCCGACATTGAGGCCGGCGCTCAGCGTGCTCAAGGCCGCGACGGGTGCGCTGCCGGCGAGCGCCGCGGACAGCGCCAGGATGTTGGCGCCCGTCACGGTGGAATTGGTGCCGATCAGGCCGACGTTGGTGTCGCCCTTCTGGCCCAGCGCGCTTTGCCACTGCACGCCGAACTGGGCCGCCCTGGTCGCGTTGACCTCGACGATCAGCGCTTCGATCATGACCTGCGCCCGCCGTCCGTCGAGCCGGTCGACCACCGCGCGGATCTGCCGGTACTGCGGTTCGCTGGCCGTGATGATCAGCGAGTTGGTGGCCGGGTCGGCCTGGATCTGACCGCCCGTGGAAGGCTGGTTGGAATTGTTCAGCGGCGTGGTGGCCGGTGTCGCGCCCTGCTGGAGGCCGGCCTGGTTCGCCGACGGATTGAGCGCGGCGGCGCCTGCGCCGGTGAGTCCGCCGCTGCCGCCGCGCGCATCGCTCGCGAGGGCGGCGCGCAAGGTGGTCGCGAGCTTCACGGCATCGGCGTTCTTCAGGTAGATCACGTAGATGTTGCCGGCCGCGCCATTGGTGGTGTCGATCGGCGCGCGGTCGAGCCGGTCCACCAGCGTGCGAACCAGTTGCGCACGCGCCGGGTTGGCTGCCCGCAGGATCAGCGAATTGCTGCGCGGCTCCGCGATCAGCGTGGTGCGGAAGGCCGTATCCGCCGTGCCGGGCGCCACGCCAGGGGCGCCGCCCGGGCCCGTTGCGCCGCCGCCATCGATGAGACGCTGCACCAGCGGCACCAGGTCGGTCGCCACCGAATACTTGAGCGGGATGACCTCGATGTCGGACGCGTTCGGCACGTCCAGCGCCGCGATGATGCGGCCGAGCCGGCGCATGTTGTCGGCATAGTCGGTGATCACCAGCGAGTTGTTGCCGGTGTTCACGTTGATCGTGTTGTTCGGCGGGATCAGGGGCCGCAGCACCGGCAGCAGGTTGTTCGGCGATTCGTAGTTGAGGCGGAACACCTGCGTCACGATCGAGCTGCTGCCGGCGCGCGCCGTGGCGCCGGTCGAGGTGGTCACGTTGCTGGCCAGCAGCTTGGCATCCGCTTCCGGCACGACCTTGTAGAGGCCCTCGGTCTCGACCACCGAAAAGCCCTGCAGCCGCAGCGCAGCGGCGAACTGGTTGAAAGCGGTGGCGGGCGCGATGGCGCGATCGGTCTGCAGTGTGATGGTGCCCTTCACGCGGGGGTCCACCACCACGTCGCGCCCGGTCACCACGGCCATCGTGCGGGCCACCGATTCGATATCGGCATTGGTGAAGTTCAGCGTGATCGGCTCGCCGCGGCGGGGCGCGTCGGGGTTCAGCGGCTGTTGCTGCGCGAACGCGGCCGGCATGCAGGTGGCGAACAGCAGATGCGCGGTGAGCGCCACGATGCCGATGCGAACGCCGTGTGAAAACGGGTGCTTCATGGTTGGATCAACCCAGTGTAATGAGCGAGCGCGCGCCATCGCGCCGCCCGATGATGTTCAGGAGATTGGAGAGCGCGTCCTCGCGTCCGGGCGCGGCACGGGCTTCACCGTCGAAGCGCAGCGCGCGGCCATTCCATTGGCCGCTGCCGCTCAGTTCCAGGCTGCCTTCCTGCGTGGCGAGCAGCAGCGTGGGCTGCGTGCCGCCCTCCATCGTCAGGCGGTAGCTGCCCAGCGGCTTGAGCGTCGAGAGGGCTGTCGAGATGTCCATGGCGTTGAGTGCGGCGCGCCCGCTCAAGGCGAGCTGGGGGCCGCTCCAGCGCATCGAGAAGGCCTGCGTGGAGATGTCGAGCATGCCCTCGGGCTTGAGCGAGTTCCACGGGGCGCCGAGGCCGGTCAGCATGGCGGCCGGCCAGCGCGACTGGCCGTCGCGCCAAGCGAGTTCCAGGCCGTCGGCATGCGGCAGGGCGTCGAATTCCAGCGGCCTGGCCGCGCAGCAAGGCACCGTGAGGGCGACCTGCACGCCATTCCAGGCAGGACGCAGGCGCCAATCGACCGTGCCCGGCAACGACACCGGCTGGGCGCCGCCCGGGCCGCTCGCGAACACCATGCCGGCCGTGCCGTTCCAGACCGTGCCCTGCGCGTTCACCAGCAGCAGCCGGCCATGGGTGGCCTCGCGCAGCCCCTGCGCCAGCCACCGTGCCGGCGCAAAGGCCGCCAGCGCGACCCCTCCGCCCAGCAATGCGCCAAGCACGGCCCAGCGCCAACCGGAGGCGGGGCGCGAGGAGAGGGCGTTGGCGCGGACGATCATCGGCGGCTTCAGCGCGAGGCGGCGGGCAGGGACATGACCAGCGTGCCGTCCCAGCGCGGGCGACCCTCGTCGGCGGCGCCGGCCGCGGCGGCGCTGTTGCCTGCGCCGGACTTCGTGCCAGGCTGCAGCGGGCCGCCGGGCGTCGTCGGCAGGCCGGGCGTCGCCGACGCCGAGGATGTGGCGGAAGCGCCGCCCGCGCTTGCGGCGCGTGTCAGGTGCGCCTCGCGCGGCACCGCGCGCGCATTGTTCCGGGCCTGCGCCAGCCATTGCGCCAAGGCATCGGCCGGCGCGGCGCGCATCATCACATTGGCCGCGTCGCCGGCATTGACGACCTGGGCGCTGGCCCCGAGCGACTGGCGCACCGAGCTCTCCAGCGCCCGCAGGGATTCGTCGCGGTTGGCACGCGGTTGCGACTGCAGCGCCTTGGCCTGCGCCTGCAGCGTGCTCATGCGCTGCAATTGGGCGTCGAGCCGCTTGTGCTCCTCGCGCGCTGCCGACAACGTGTTCAAGGCCGGTGCCAGCGCCACCCACCACACCAGCGCCAGCAGCACCAGCGTCACGGCAGCCGTCACCAGCCGGCGCTCGCGCGTTTCCATTTCGGCCCAGCGCGCCTGCATGACTTCGCGGAACTTCATCGCCTCGCCTCCGCCTGCACCAGCAGCAAGTCGCCTTCGCCGCGCGCCGTGTAGCCGCGCGAGGCCATCGTGTTGGTCAATGCGCCGACCTCCGTGGCCGAGAGATTGAGACCGCGCAACCGCAACTGGCCGGCGTTGTAGTCGAGCGCGGTCGGCACCCGGCCCGGCGGCAGGCTGGCGCCGAGGGCGGCCAGCATCGGTTCCAGGTCGAGCGAGGCCACGCCGCCGGTGGCCTGCTGCAGCGCCGCCACCTCGCTCGCCATCTGGAGCGGTGCATCGAGCACCACCTTCACCGAGGGAAAGGTCTGCACCAGGATCGCGTTGATGCCGGCGCGCTTGGCTTCCAGCGCGTTGCGCTCCTTCCAGGCCCAGGCATTGAGGCCGACCAGTTGCGCCAGCACCAGCACCACGGCACCCCATCGGGCGGCGCGCCACTGGGGCGCATGGCGCAGCGCATTCAGCCATGCGCCGAATTTCTTGCCGGCGCGGGCACGGCCGCTGCTGGCCAGGTCGAACTGGGCCAGGTCCCAGGGCGTGCGGGCGGCCTGCAGCCAGCGCTCGGGCGTCTGCGCGATCGGCAGGCGCTGGCCCAGCAACGCTTCCGCCTGCGCCGCGACGGCGGGCTCCGCGCTGGCCACCGCGGTGTCGAGCGGGGCGCTGCCGACCAGCGCCAGGCTGGCGGCGTTGAGCGGCAGCGTGGCCACGCCGTTGGCGTCGCAGACCGTGAGCTGCGCGGACTCGGGCTCGCCGGTGGCGAACAGCATGGCTGGCGAGTCGGCGGGCTGGGGTGCAAATTCCGGGACGATGCGCGTCACGCGCCGGCCGGCGGATTCGAGCGCCTGCACCGCGGCCCGCAGGCCGATGCGCTGGCTGGCTGCGACCCAGACCGTTGCGCCAGGCTTGGCGCCGGGTGCCAGTGCGAAGTGCAAGGACTCGGGCTCGTCCAGCAGGTGCTCTTCGAGCAGGCCGTCCAGCACGGAACGCAGCCGCGCTGCGCCGCCCAGGTTGCCTGGCGGCAAGGCCACGGCGTGCCACGACAGCGCGGCGCCCGGCACCAGCAGGGTGACGTCGTTGCCGGCGGGCAACAGCGCCAGCGGCGCGCTGCCGTGCGAAAGCAGCGTACGCCCGTCATCGGCCGCCAGCGCCCAGCCATGGTCGGCGCCGCCATGGGCGCGCGACAACGGTGGACAAACGATCAATTCAGGCATGGGCGATCCGGGAAAAGGGGGGCCATTGTAGAAGGCGCCCGCCCAACGCTATTTTTTTGATAGCGCGGGTTGCAGGCAGGACGGGCACTTCACAAAAGCATCAAAAGATAGACCCCGTCCGACCGCGGATCAACGTGGGGCGGCAGTCTGCGTTGCGCCTGCGCCACGCTCGCGCCACAGCACGGTGACCTTGATGCCGTCGCGCCGCAGCAGCGAGTTTTCCTCGACAAAGGTGTTGTCGAGCCGCAACTTGCCTTCGACCTCGAAGTAGTTGGTGGAGACGCTGTGACGTTGCGCGTTGAACGCCATGGCTTGGTCGCGCAGCACGCTGTCCGTGTCCGGGAGCTGGCTGAAGAACTTGAGCGTGCGCCGCGCCACCACTTGCTTGGCGGCAGCCATGTCCATGCCGGGCACGCTGGCGTAGATGGCCTCGGCGCTGGCGGTGTTGATGTTGAGCGGCGTGCCCGCCGGCAGCACGGTGACGTAGGGCTGCAGCGCGGCCACCGTCTGCGGCGAAAGGCCGAACCAGACCAGTTGCGAGGTGTGAATCGGCATCAGCGGAACGCTGGGCGCCTGCGCATCGTCGCCTGCCGACGTGCTGGTGGTCACCGTGGTGGTCGTGGTCGGGGTAGCAGCCGCTGGCGTCGTGGCCGTGTCGGTTGCCGCACCGGCAGCCGCCGCGGTCGGCGCCGTGGTGGTGACCGTCGTGATCCCGGTCATCGCGCGCTGCACGCCGTTGGCGAGCAGGTCCACCTCGCCGACCGGCAAAGCGAGCAGGGAGAACAGTTTCTTGAAGGAAGCCACCGCCGCGGCGTCAGGCTTGTTGCCGCTCACCAGGTTCATCACGTTGAGCTTCGATTGGGCGTCGACGATGCGGCCCGACAGCAATGCATCGGGCAGGCCCTCGAGCGAGGCGCTCGAGACGTTCTTCTCGGCAGAAAGGAAGCTCGACAGCCGGGCCTCCTCCAGCGGAATGGCCCACGGCTCGCCCAGGTGGTCCGGCCCGCCGGCGTTGCCGTCCGCCCGCAGGATCAGGCGCGCCCAATCGAGCGCGCCGATCAGCACCCAGGCCGACTGCACGCGCGCGCGCTCGGCCTGCTCCACCTCGACCGCCCGCCATTGCTGCCACAGGGCGGCCGCGGCGAGGGTGGCCACCAGCGTCACGGTCAGCATTGCGGCCAGCAACGCCGCGCCGGCCTGGCGCGTCTTCGAGGCTGCGGATGGCCGGCTCAAGCGCGGGGAGGCGTTGCGCGGCGTCATGTCTTCGGAATACTCGAGGAGGGCCGCACCCAGTCGCGCGACAGCAGGCCGGTCAGCGCCGGGCCGGGCGGCAGGTTCAGCACCAGCCGCACGCCGTCGGGCAGGGCATTGGCGCTGGCGAGCGTGGCGGCGCCGACGGCTGGGCTCCAGGTGTCGTTGCGGAAATAGTAGAGCTGCCAGCTGTCCACCGGCATCAGGCTCACGTCGAGGCCGCGCGCGGCGGAGTCGGCCGCGTCGCCCTGCGCCCAGGCGGCGGCGCTGGCCCAGGCGGCCTGCCATTCGTCACGTCGCGTCAACGGAGCCGATTGCCAGCGGCTCCAGTAGCTGCCGTCGGCCTGGGTGCGCAGGGTCCAGGCAACCACGTAGATCACCGGCCGCAGGTCGTCGACGCCGCGCCGCGTGATCCGCAACAGCCGGCCGTCCCAGTCGATGGTGCTGGTGCCATCCAGCCGGGTGATTCCGTCGAGGTCGGCGCTCCATTGCGACAGCGTGGTCTGCAGCGTCAGCACGGCATCGCCGCGGGCGCGGTTGTGCTCCTGCGCGCTCGCCATGCTCTCGATGCCGCGCCAGCTCATCAGCGCCAGCATCGCCATGACGGCGACGGCCACCATGAGCTCGATCAGCGTGAAGCCGCGTTGCCGGTTCATGAAGAACCCTTCATCCTAGTACCTGCCGACCACGGTCGACACGCGCAGCACCGGCGCATCCTCCGCGTCGCGCACCTGCACATCGACGCGGCGGAAGTCGGGATTCAGCGTGGCTGTGGTCGATACGCCTACGTTGAAATTGTTGCCGGCCTGCGTGCACACCGATGCACTGTCGCCCACCGCCGGCATCGCGCGCGCCAGCCGGACCTTGGCCAGTTCGTTCTCGGCGCAGATCTGGGCCAGCATCGCGTCGGACTGGCGCTGGGCGTTGCGGGTCAGCGCGCTGGTGGCCTGCGACCCGGCCATCAGGGCGATCGCGACGATGCCGAGTGCGACCAGCACCTCGATCAGCGTGAATCCGCGAACGGCTCGCCGGACTGCGGCGCGAGCGCCGTTAGACGGCCGGGCGGCGCTCATGGCGAAACCACTGCAAACGGCCGCAATCCATCGGTCGCGATTCGAAGACTGCGCGCGGGCGGACCCTCGGTCGTCAACACCACCTGCTGCGCCGCGATGATCGGATCGGGCCCGAGCAGCAGCGCCGGCGTGGTCCGCCCGTCGGCGGTGGCGGGTTGCGCGGCGACCCCGTTCTCGAGCCAGGTGCCCGGCAGCGCATTGGGCGGGAGGCCATCGAAGGTAAAGCCTTCAGCGGTCGTGCGCCAGCGCACGGTTGCGCCGCTGGCGCGCGACTGGGCACGCGCGGCGTCCAGCAGCACTGCCAGGCGTTCGCCTTCGCGTTCGAGGGAGGTCTGGCCGCTGTCGCGTATCGCAAAACCAAGGCCAGCCGTGGCAATCGCGATGATGGTGATCACCACCATCAACTCGAGCAGCGTGAAGCCACTCGCGTGGCGGGGGCTGCCGGGCCTACTGCCAGCTGCCGATGTCGGCATTGTTGCCTTCGCCACCCGGCTGGCCGTCCGCACCGAACGAGAACACGTCGATCTCGCCCTTGATGCCGGGGTTCAGGTACTGGTAGGGCTTGCCCCAGGGGTCGTTGGGCAGCTTGTCGATGTTGGGCTTCCAGTTGGGCGCGGCGGGGCCGGTGGTGGGCGGCACGACGAGCGCCTGCAGGCCCTGCTCCGCGGTGGGATAGCGCTGGTTGTCGAGGCGGTAGCGCTTGAGCGCCTGCATCAGGTTGGCGATGTCGGTGCGGGCGCTCTGCACGCGGGCTTCGTCGACACGGCCGATGACGTTGGGCACGATCAGGGCGGCCAGCACGCCGATGATGACCAGCACGACCATCAGTTCGATGAGGGTGAAGCCGCGTTGCAGGGAGGCACGCAGTGGGCGGGGCGAAGGTGTCATGGGGAAGTCGGGCTTGGTTCGTGCGGCGCTGCATGATAATCCGCCCACATGTCGGTCCCGTCCACGCTCCAGGCCCCTTTTGCCACTTCTTCGCGCTGGCCTGTGGCCCTCGCCACGCTGCTCGTGTGGGGGGTGGCCGCCGCGAGCCTCGTGTTCTGGGGCTTGCGCCTCGCAGCCCCGGCCGATTCCGCCCCGCCGCCGGCGGTGGCCAGTGCGCCGGTGACGGTCGATCCGACTTCGGTCGCGCGCTTCCTTGGCGCGGTCAACACCCCTGTGGCCGCCGCGGCCACGCCCGATGCGGCAAGCCGTTTCGTGCTGCAAGGCGTGATTGCCGATACCGATGGCCAGGGCGCCGCCCTGATCGCCGTCGACGGCAAGCCGGCGCGCCCATTCCGTGTGGGCGCCAGCATCGGCGACAGCTACGTATTGCAGTCGGTCGGTGCGCGCGCGGCATCGCTGGGCGCTGTCGCGCGGGGGCCGGTCGCCTTCACGCTGAAGCTGCCCGATCGCCCGATGGCCATCCCCGGCGTCGCCGGCCCGGCGAGCCCGGCGGCCAGCAGTCCCGGCGGCTTCGGCAGCCCGGGCGGTCCTGGCAGTCCCGGCAGCCCTGCCACTTTCGGCGGCCCCGCCCGCGGGCCCTGAGCCCGATCAGGCATCACGCCGCCGATCCCAAGGGCGGCGTGCCTGACGTCTATGCCTTCAGGAACAACTGGTAGACCGGGTTCGCCGTCTCCTCGACGTACGGATAACCCAGGGTCTGCAGGAATCCATCGAAGGCCGCGTGGTCGGCCGTCGGCACCTGCACGCCGACCAGGATGCGACCGTAGTCGGCGCCCTGGTTGCGGTAGTGGAAGAGGCTGATGTTCCAGTTCGGCCGCATCAGGTTCAGGAACTTCAGCAGCGCGCCGGGACGCTCCGGAAAGACGAAGCGGAGCAGCCGCTCGTCATGCGCCAGCCCTGTGCGACCGCCCACCATGTGGCGGATGTGTTCCTTGGCCAACTCGTCATGCGTCAGGTCGAGCGCGCCGAAGCCGTGTTCGACGAAGGTGTTGGCTATCGTCGTCGACTCGCCGCGCGTCGAGGTGGTGAGGCCGACGAAGACATGGGCTTCGGCCGTGTCGCTGATGCGGTAGTTGAACTCGGTCACGTTGCGCGAAGCGCCCGGCAATTCGCCGACCAGTTCGCAGAAGCGGCGGAAGCTGCCGCGCTCCTCGGGGATGGTCACCGCGAACAGCGCCTCGCGCTCCTCGCCGACTTCGGCGCGCTCTGCGACGAAGCGCAACCGGTCGAAGTTCATGTTGGCGCCGCAGAGGATCGCCGCGTAGGTCTCGCCGCGCGTGCCGTGTTGCTCCACGTATTGCTTGATCGCGGCCACTGCGAGCGCTCCAGCCGGCTCGACGATGCTGCGGGTGTCGACGAAGATGTCCTTGATGCCGGCGCACACGGCATCGGTGTCGACGGTGATGAACTCGTCGACCAGTTCGCGCGCGATGCGGAAGGTTTCCTCGCCGACCAGCTTCACGGCGGTGCCGTCGGAGAACAGGCCGACATCGGGCAGCGTGACGCGTTCCTTCGCGCTCACCGACTGCATCATGGCGTCGGAGTCGTTCATCTGCACGCCGATCACCTTGATCTCGGGCCGCACGGCCTTGATGTAGTTGGCCACGCCGGAGATCAATCCGCCGCCGCCGATGGCGACGAAGACCGCGTCGAGCCTGCCTTGGTGTTGCCGCAGGATTTCCATGGCGATCGTGCCTTGGCCGGCGATCACGTCAGGATCGTCGAAGGGGTGTACGAAGGTGAGGCCTTGTGCGGCCTGAAGTTCGAGCGCGTGTCCGTAGGCGTCGGAATAGCTTTCGCCGAAGAGGGCGACCTCGCCGCCGAGCGCGCGCACGGCGTCGACCTTGAGCTGCGGCGTGGTCACCGGCATCACGATCACGGCGCGCGTGCCGAGCGTGCGCGCACTGAGCGCGACGCCCTGCGCATGGTTGCCGGCTGAGGCGCAGATGACGCCCTTGCCCAGTTGCTCTGCGCTCAGGTGCGCCATCTTGTTGTACGCGCCGCGCAGCTTGAAGCTGAACACGGCCTGCTGGTCCTCGCGCTTGAGCAGCACCGTGTTGCCCAGGCGCAGGCCCAGCGCGCGCGCCGGTTCCAGCGCGGATTCCACGGCCACGTCATAGACGCGCGCGGTGAGGATTTTCTTGAGGTAGTCGGCGGGGGTGAGCGGGCTGGGCATAGGGCCGCGATCATAGGACGCGGCGGGCGGGCCTTCCCTGGCGCAGTGCGCAGCGCATAAAAAAGCCCCGAGTCTTGCGACTCGGGGCTAAATCCACCAATTGGGAGGGTGGAGGAGACAACCGGTGCACAACCATTGGTTGCGCGATGAAATAAAGTATATCGATTGTTTGCTGCAACGCAACACGCAATAGTGTTTTTCCCCACACAAACTGGCGATCCCGTGGATTTTTGCGCGGTCGCCTTCAATCGGAGTAAGTCTTTCGATGGAATGCACAGTGAGTTGGACCGGCGCGGCCGGAACGCGGTCGCCCATGGGCTTTGTCGCGGAGACGGGCAGCGGTCACGTCCTGACCATGGATGGCGCCCCGGACGAAGCCAAGCCGGAGAACGGCGGCCGCAACCAGGCGCCGCGGCCGATGGAGACCTTGCTGGCCGGAACCGGCGGCTGCACCGCCTATGACGTGGTGCTGATCCTCAAGCGCGGCCGCCACAAGGTCGACCGCTGCAGCGTCAAGCTCACCAGCGAGCGGGCTGAAAAGGACCCCAAGGTCTTCACGAAGATCCACATGCACTTCGCGGTGGCCGGCAAGGGCATCCCGGAGGCCGCCGTGGCCCGCGCCATCGCGCTGAGCCACGACACCTATTGCTCCGCCACGGTCATGCTGGGCAAGACCGCCGAGATCACGACGAGCTTCGAACTGCTGGAAAGCTGAAGAAGGTGTGAATCGCGCCGGCCGTTTCATACGACTTTGCAATCAAGCGCAGAACAAGGCGCAGCCCCGCAGACAGTGCTGTAGTAAGGCAAGGCGATCCAACGCGGTTATGCGTTTGATCGCGGAGTCGCATCAGATGCGGTGCGCGACGGTCGTCATGACACGGGCGGCCAGCCGCATTGCCGCGCGTGCAGGCGCCGGCAGCTCGCGCGCACCGGCGCTGCGTGCCTGCGCGCCGTGACGCGCCTCGTCGTCCTTCATCTGCGCCACGACCGCACGCGACGCGGAATCGGCGGCGGGAATGCGGTCGAGGTGACCGTCCAGATGCGCCTCGACCTGGCGCTCCGTCTCGGCCACGAAGCCCAGGCTCAGGGCATCGCCGAGCCGCCCGGCCACCAGCCCCAAGCCGAACGCGCCGGCATACCAGAGCGGATTCAGCAGCGACGCGCGGGCGCCGAGCTCGTCCAGGCGCTGCTGCGTCCAGGCCAGATGGTCGGTTTCCTCGTGCGCCGCTTCCAGGAGCTGTTCACGCAGGGCCGGATCGCGCGCGACGGCCGCCTGCGCGGTGTAGAGCGCCTGCGCGCAGATTTCGCCGACATGGTTGACGCGCATCAATGCACCCATCTCGCGGCGCTCGGCGGCGGTCAAATTACCCGGCGGGGTGGCGGGTGGCGGCGCTTGCCGTGTTGCCCGGGGGCGGGTGAACAGCGTGCGCAGAGCCGCATCCGCCGCGGTCAGGAGAGGGTCAAGTGAACGGGTCATGGCGCCATTGGAACGCAACTGGCCAGCCGCCGATGGCAGGCATTCCATCGTTTCACATCGTGAATTGGGCGGCGCCCTGCGGCTTTGTTGCACTGGTGCAACGAAACGCCGAACCCTTCCGCGATTTAGGCCGAATTCTTTTGCCCTGATGCGGCGCGTCTGGTGCAATAGCGACAACTTCCCAAAAGGAGGTTGGCCCGGGGTCCGGTGGGAGCACAGAAAAGTGCCCAGTCACGGTGAGCCCTCTGCACCGGAGCCCTATGTTTAACCTTGGAGAAACTTGCAATGAAAAAATCCCTAGTTGCTCTGGCTGCCCTGGCTGTTGCTGGCGTTGCCTCGGCTCAGTCGTCTGTCACGTTGTTCGGCGTGGTTGACGCGTCAGTCAGCTACTACCAAACGACCAGCAAATTCGTCGGCTTTGCCGGTACCCCGGTGCTGAACGCGATCGGCACTGGTGACCTGAAGCAAAGCCAATGGGGCCTGCAAAACTCGGGTTACAACTCGAGCCGTCTCGGCTTCCGTGGCACGGAAGACCTCGGCGGTGGCTTGGCTGCAAGCTTCTGGCTCGAAGCGCCCATCACCAACGACGACGGCGCTACTGGCGTTTCGACCTTCGCACGTCGCTCGACCGTGAGCCTGTCGGGTGGTTTCGGTGAACTGCGTCTTGGCCGCGACTACACGCCCACGTTCTGGAACGACACCGTGTTCGATCCGTTCGGCACCAACGGCGTCGGCACCAACCTGATCTTCTCGATGAACGCTGGCCCGCGTACGCTGGTTGCCAACCCCGCCGGCGGTCCCGCCATCAACCGCGGCCTGTTCTCGAACACCAACTACATTCGCGCCAGCAACTCGGTCGGCTACTTCCTGCCGCCGAACCTGGGTGGCTTCTACGGTCAAGTCCAGTACGCCTTCAACGAAGCCATCAAGTACGATCCGGGCACCACGACCCCGAACGTGCTGAACAGCCAACGCGCTGGCCGTTATGTCGGTGGCCGTTTCGGTTACGCGAACGGCGGCCTGGACATTGCTGCTGCCTACGGCGAAAGCACGACCGGCGACGACTTCTACGCTGGCTCGACCACCACGGTCAAGATCGCCAACCTCGGCGCTTCGTATGACTTCGGCGTCGTCAAGCTGTTCGGTGAAATCTCGCGCACCAAGAACGACATCGACGTTGACAGCTTCGTGCCGGTCTTCGGCACGGGCTCGTTCAAGGGTGACGGCTACCTGCTCGGCGCTACCGTGCCGGTCGGTCCTGGCCTGATCCGTCTGTCCTACTCGGCGGTCAAGCTGAACTACACCTCGACCCCGACGTTGCCTACGATCGGCTTGGGCACGCTCACGGATGATCCGAAGGCTGACAAGTTTGCCATCGGCTACGTGCACAACCTGTCGAAGCGCACGGCTCTGTACGCGACGGCAGCGTTCATCAAGAACAAGAACGGCCTGAACCTGAACGCCAACAGCAGCTTCACCGCTGGTCCGCAGTTCACGAACACGTTCCTGCTGACCCCCAACGGTGGTTACCAAGCTGACAAGGCCTACGGCTACGACTTCGGTATCCGTCACGCTTTCTGATCTGACGCTGGCTTCCGCCAGTTGAAGTTGAAAGACTCGAAAAGCCACTCGATGAAAGTCGAGTGGCTTTTTTCATGGTTAGTCCCCTCGCGGGCACGCGGATTGCTCTGCTATCGTTAGTAACAAATAGTTTCTCGATGCTTGTTTTCGTACTGCGCCGCCTTATCCAGGCCGTGATCGTGATGGTCGCGGTGGCTTTCATCGCGTTCCTGCTCTTCCAGTACGTGGGGGATCCGGTTGTCTTCCTCTTGGGCCAGGACGCCAAGCCCGAACAGATCCGCCAGCTGCGCATCGACTTGGGGCTCGACCAGCCCTTCGTCGTGCAGTTCTGGCATTTCATCGTCAACGCGGCGCAGGGTGAGTTCGGCCTGAGCCTGCGCCAGGGCGCCAAGGTCTCGCGCCTGATCGGCGAGCGCCTGCCGGCGACGCTGGAACTGACGGTGGTGGCGGCCCTGCTGGCGCTTGCCGTGGGCCTGCCCATGGGCGTGTATGCGGCCCTGCGGCGCGGCTCCGTGGGCAGCCAGACTGTGATGGCGCTGTCGCTGCTGGGCGTGTCCCTGCCGACCTTTCTCATCGGCATCCTGCTGATCCTGGTGTTCTCTGTCTGGCTGGGCTGGCTGCCGAGTTTTGGACGCGGCGAGGTGGTCAAGCTGGGCTGGTGGAGCAGCGGCCTGTTCACGCGGGACGGCTGGAGCCACCTGGTGTTGCCGACCGTGACGCTGGCGATCTTCCAACTCACGCTGATCATGCGGCTGGTGCGCTCCGAGATGCTGGAGGTGCTGCGCACCGACTACATCAAGTTCGCCCGCGCGCGCGGCCTGTCGGATCGCGCCATCCATTTCGGGCATGCCTTGCGCAACACGATGGTGCCGGTGATCACCATCACGGGGCTTCAATTGGGCTCGCTGATTGCGTTCGCGATCATTACCGAGAAGGTCTTCCAATGGCCCGGCATGGGCCTCCTGTTCATCGAGGCGGTGACCTTCGCCGACATCCCGATCATGTCGGCCTATCTCTGCCTCATCGCATTGATTTTCGTGACGATCAATCTCGTGGTGGACCTGCTGTATTTCGCGGTCGATCCGAGGCTGCGGGTTTCCACGACAGGGGGGCATTGATGGGTCCGGTACGTTGGCAGGTGGCGGGAAGGGCGTTTGCGCACATCGCGCGTTTCCATCCGGAGATCACGGCGTTGCGCCGCGACCTGCATGCGCATCCGGAACTGGGCTTCGAGGAGGTCTATACCGCGGCGCGGGTGCAGGAGTCGTTACGCGCCTGCGGGGTCGACGAGATCCACGCCGGCATCGGCAAGACCGGCCTGGTCGGCGTGATCCGAGGCCGCTCCACGGCCAGCCGCCGCATGATCGGCCTGCGCGCCGACATGGATGCATTGCCCATGTGCGAGGACAACGGCTTCGATTGGCGTTCGGCGAAGAAGGGCCTGATGCACGGCTGCGGCCATGACGGTCACACGGCCATGCTGGTGGGCGCCGCGCGCTATCTGGCGGAGACGCGCAATTTCGACGGCACGGCAGTGCTCATCTTCCAGCCCGGCGAGGAAGGCTTTGCCGGCGCCCGGGTGATGATCGAGGACGGACTGTTCGATCGCTTTCCGGTGGAGTCGGTGTTCGCCATGCACAACTGGCCCGGCATGCAGCCGGGCACGATCGGCCTGAACCATGGGGCGATGATGGCAGCGGCCGACCGCATCACGATCGAGGTGACGGGCAGAGGCGGCCATGGCGCACATGCCTACCAGACCATCGATCCGGTGCTGGTGTCGGCCCACATCATCACGGCGGTGCAGAGCATCGTCTCGCGCAACGTGCGGCCGATCGATGCGGCGGTGATCAGCATCTGCGCAGTACAGGCCGGCGACCTTGGCGCGATGAGCGTGGTGCCGGGCAAGGCCACGCTGGTGGGCACGGTGCGCACCTTCAGCGACGCGGTGCAGGAGCAGGTCGAGCAGCGGCTGGCGGAGTTGTGCGGCGCCGTGGCCACGGGCTTTGGCGCGAGCGCCACGGTGCGCTTCGAGCGGATCTATCCCGCGACCATCAACACGCCCACAGAGGCGCTGTTTGCCGGCGACGTGGCGCAGGGGCTGGTGGGCGCACGCAACGTCGAGCGCAACATGGAGCCGAGCATGGGCGCCGAGGACTTCTCCTTCATGCTGCAGAAGAAGCCGGGCGCCTACCTGCGCATCGGCCAGGGCGTGAAGGACGGCGCGTTCCTGCACAACAGCCGCTATGACTTCAACGACGAGATCCTGCCGCTCGGCGCGGCGATGCACGCGAGCCTGGTCGAGCAGGGCATGCCCTTGCAGCTTGCCGCCGCGCCCAAGGTAAACGCCAAGGCCCGCGCCTTGCAATAGCCCGCATCATCGGGCTGCCGTGCACCGGCCGCGAGATTGCCCCGCCACTCATCTGAGTATCTGTTCCAACCCATCGAGGAGTGTCTTTCCATGAGTTTCAAGTCCAAAGTGCTGACGGCCGCTGTCCTGGCGACGCTGGGCGCGACGAGTCTGCTGGCCAATGCACAGACGATCCGCATTGCCAACCAGGGCGACGCACTCTCGCTCGACCCGCACTCGCTGAACGAGTCGCTGCAGCTCAGCACCGATGCGAATGCCTATGAGCCGCTCGTCGGGCGCAACAAGGACCTGAGCCTGGCGCCCTTGCTGGCCACGAGCTGGAAGCAGAGCACGCCTACCGTCTGGACCTTCGAACTGCGCAAGAACGTCAAGTTTCACGATGGCACGCCCTTCACCGCCGACGACGTGGTGTTCAGTTTTGCGCGCGCGGCCGGCGACGGTTCGGACGTGAAGACCAACACCTCCGACATCAAGGAGGTGCGCAAGGTCAACGACTTCGTCATCGAAATCGAGACCAAGGGCCCGTTCCCGATCCTGCCGGACGTGATCTCGCAGCTCATGATCCTGAGCAAGAAATGGTGCGAGGAGAACAAGGCGACGATGCCGGTGGACCGGCGCAAAGGCATCGAGAACACGGCCTCGTTCAAGGCCAACGGCACCGGCCCGTTCCGCGTGCGCGAGCGCCAGCCGAACGTGCGCACGGTGTTCACGCGCAACCCGACCTACTGGGGCAAGATCGAAGGCAATGTGCAGGAAGTGATCTTCACGCCGATCTCCAATCCGGCGACGCGCGTGGCGGCCTTGCTCTCCGGCGAGATCGACGTGATGGAGCCGGTGCCGGTGCAGGACATCGAGCGCATCAACAAGAGCGCGAACGCACGCGTGATCAGCGGGCCTGAACTTCGCACCATGTTCCTCGGCATGGACCAGAAGCGCGACGAGTTGCTCTATTCCAGCGTGAAGGGCAAGAACCCATTCAAGGACAAGCGCGTGCGCCAAGCCTTCTACCAGGCGATCGACATCGTGGGCATCCAGAAGACGGTGATGCGCGGCGCATCGCGCCCGACCGGACTGATGGTCGGCCCCGGCATCAACGGCTGGACGGAAGCGCAGGACAAGCGCCTGCCCTATGACGTCGAAGCCGCGAAGAAGCTGCTGGCCGAGGCGGGCTATCCGAACGGCTTCGAAGTGACGATGAACTGTCCGAACGACCGCTACGTGAACGACAGCCAGATCTGCCAGAGCGTGGCGGCCAACCTGGCGAAGATCGGCGTGAAGATCAACCTGGCCGCGGAAACCAAGGGCACCTACTTCCCGAAGGTGCTGCGCCGCGACACCAGCTTCTACATGCTTGGCTGGACGCCGACCACCTACGACGCGCACAACGCATTGAGCGCATTGATGGCCTGCCCGGACGACAAGACCGGCACCGGGCAGTTCAACCTGGGCGCGTACTGCAATCCGAAGGTGGACGACCTGACCAAGAAGATCCAGTCCGAGACCGACAAGGCCAAGCGCGACGCGATGATCAAGGAAGCCTTTGCGCTGCACATCGACGACATCGGCCACCTGCCGCTGCACCAGCAGACGCTGGCCTGGGGCGTGAGCAAGAAGGTGGAGCTGACGCAGATGGCGGACAACTACATGCCGTTCAAGTGGATGAGCGTGAAGTAAGGCTCTCCCCCAGGTCGCTGCGCACTGCGTGCGCGACTCCCACCCCCTCACCGGGGGCGACACCAGAGGCCCGGCAAAGCCGGTTCCTCGGTGTCCCTGGAATGGGAGCGCGTCGCGTCAACCGGGCGTGATCCTTGCGGCGAGTGGTTGATACCAACGATGAAAAAAATACTGTTCCGCTGGCTCGACGGCGATGTGGGCTACAGCTTCCGGCATTCGCCGATGGCGATCGCCGCTGCGGTGGTCGCGTTCGTCTGCGTCTTCTGCGCGGTATTCGCGGGATGGGTGGCGCCGCATGATCCCTACGACCTGGCGACGCTCGAACTCGGCGATGCGCGCCGGCCGCCAGTGTGGATGGAAGAGGGCACGACCAAGTACCTGCTGGGCACCGACGAGCAGGGCCGCGACATCCTGTCGGCCTTGATGTATGGCTCGCGGGTGTCGCTGGTGGTGGGCTTTGTCTCGGTGCTGCTGTCGATGCTTATCGGTGTGACGCTGGGGTTGCTGGCGGGCTTTCGCGGTGGCTGGCTCGATTCGTTCCTGATGCGACTTTGCGATGTAGTGCTGTCCTTCCCTGCCATCCTGGTGGCGCTGCTGATCGCAGGAGTGGGGCGGGCGTTGTTTCCGAACGCGCCCAACTCGGTGGCCTTCGGCGTGTTGATCCTGGCGATCTCGCTGACGAAATGGGTCGACTACGCGCGCACGGTGCGCGGCTCCACGCTGGTGGAACGAAACAAGGAATACGTGCAGGCGGCACGCGTCACCGGCGTGTCGTCGCTGCGCATCATGCGCAAGCACGTGCTGCCCAATGTGCTGGGGCCGGTGTTCGTGATCGCGACCGTGCAGGTCGCGACCGCGATCATCACCGAGGCCACGCTGTCCTTCCTGGGCGTGGGCGTGCCACCCACGTCGCCTTCGCTGGGCACGCTGATCAGCAACGGCAACCAGTTCCTGTTCAGCGGCGAATGGTGGGGCGTCGTGTTTCCCGGCGTGATGCTGGTCTTGATTGCGCTGAGCGTGAACCTGCTGGGCGACTGGCTGCGCGATGCACTGAATCCGAGGTTGGGATGATGAAGGCATCGCATCCGTTGTTGCAGGTGCAGAACCTGGTGGTCGAGTTCCCGGGCCGGCGCGGCACGCTGCGGGCGCTCGACGACATTTCCTTTTCGATCGCGCCCGGGGAGATCCTGGGCGTGGTCGGTGAATCGGGCGCGGGCAAGTCGCTCACCGGTGCGGCGATCATCGGGCTGCTGGAGCCGCCGGGGCGCATCGCCGGCGGACAGGTCCTGCTGCAAGGCGAGCGCATCGACAACCTCGACCATTCGAAGATGCGGCACATCCGCGGCCGGCGCATCGGCGCGATCTTCCAGGACCCGCTGACCTCGCTGAACCCGCTCTACTCGATCGGGCGGCAGCTCACCGAGACCATTCGCACGCACCTGCCCGTGACCGAGGCGGAGGCGCGCAAGCGCGCCATCGGGCTGCTCGAGGACACCGGCATTCCGGGCGCCGCGCAACGCATCGACCACTATCCGCACCAGTTCTCGGGCGGCATGCGGCAGCGCGTGGTGATCGCGCTGGCGCTCGCGGCCGAGCCGATGCTGATCGTGGCGGACGAGCCGACCACGGCGCTCGACGTGTCGATCCAGGCGCAGATCATCACGCTGCTCAAGCGGCTCTGCCATGAGCGCGGCGCCGCCGTGATGCTGATCACGCACGACATGGGCGTGATCGCGGAGACCTGCGACCGCGTGGCGGTGCTGTATGCGGGGCGCGTCGCGGAGATCGGGCCGGTGCACGAGGTGATCCACGCGCCGGCGCATCCCTATACGAGCGGGCTGATGGCGGCGATTCCGGACATGGCGATCGAGCGCGAGCGGCTGAACCAGATCGACGGCGCGATGCCTCGGCTGAACGCCATTCCCGTCGGATGCGCCTACAACCCGCGCTGCCCGCGTGCCTTCGAGCGTTGCACGCGCGAGCGGCCGGATCTCATCGAGGCCGGTGCGACGCGGGCGGCCTGCTGGCTGCATGACGCGACACAGGGCGCGGGAGTGGTCGCATGAGTGCCGCCCGGCCGTTCCGAAGGCGCTCGCACGGCGGTGCGCAGCGCGGAGGTTATCCAATGACCGCCGCGCCGGCAGGCCCCGCAATGCATTTCACCGAGGTCGTGCGATGACTTCCACCGTTGTCGAGCACATCGACCTTGCCGTGCCCCCGGAGAACAAGCCGCTGGTCGTGGCCCATGACATCGCCCGGACATTCGACGTATCCGCCCCGTGGCTCAACCGGGTGATCGAGCGCCAGCCGCGGCTGCTGCTGCATGCGGTCGATGGCGTCAGCTTTGCCATCCCGCGCGGGCGGACACTGGCCCTGGTCGGCGAATCCGGCTGCGGCAAGAGCACCGTGGCGCGCGTGCTGGTGGGGCTCTACAAGCCGAGCCGGGGGCACGTGCACTTCGCGGGCAAGGACGTGCACGAGACCTTTGCGTCGCCGCAGGGCCGGGCGCTGCGCCAGCACATCCAGATGATCTTCCAGGACCCGTATGCGAGCCTGAACCCGCGCTGGAAAGTCGAGGGCATCGTCGGCGAGCCGTTGCTGGAACATGGCCTGGTGACGGAGAAGGGCGCGCTGCGCGACCGCGTGGGCGAGCTGCTGCAATCGGTGGGACTGAGCCCGCACGACATGGTGAAGTACCCGCACCAGTTCTCGGGCGGGCAGCGCCAGCGCATCTCGATCGCGCGGGCGCTGGCCACGGCGCCTGAGTTCCTGGTGTGCGACGAGCCGACCTCCGCGCTCGACGTGAGCGTGCAGGCCCAGGTGCTCAACATCATGAAGGACCTGCAGCGCGAGCGCGGGCTGACCTACCTCTTCATCTCGCACAACCTGGCGGTGGTGCGCCATGTGAGCGACCAGGTGGGCGTGATGTACCTGGGCCGGCTGGTCGAGGTGGCCGACAAGCGCACCCTGTTCGCGACGCCGCGCCATCCGTACACGCGCATGCTGCTCGACGCGATCCCGCAGATGCACGCCACCGGCCGCGCGCGCACGCCGGTGCAGGGCGAGGTGCCGAATCCGCTGTCACCGCCGACCGGCTGCGCCTTCCATCCGCGTTGCCCGCATGCGAATACGCGCTGCTCGGCGGACCGGCCGAAGCTGCAGACCTTCGAGGGGATCCAGGTGGCTTGCCATGCGGTGGAGGAGGGGCGGATCTGAGGCCGTTCCGGGTCGGGATTTGACGGGACGGGACGGACGCAGGAGGAGGGCTGGTTCCAAGGCCCCTTGAATACGGACTTGGCCTTACGCGAAGGACGCGAAGGTTCCGCGAAGGACGCGAAAGAATTCAATAAAAGAAGTTGAAAAGAAGAATCCGGGTTTGATTTTTCTTGGGTCTTCTTTCGCGTCCTTCGCGGAACCTTCGCGTCCTCTGCGTACGGCTGTCCGATCCCGGCTCCGACCCCCCGCACCCAGAGCTACTGCTCCTCGCCCCAGGCAAACCCGTCCCGCGCAATCATCGCGCTCGACGCACTCGGACCCCAGGTACCCGCTGCGTAAGGCCGCGGCCCGCCGTCGATGCCCCAGCTGTCGATCAGGGGCTCGACCCAGTGCCAGGCGGCTTCCTGCTCGTCGCTGCGCACGAACAGGTTGAGGCGGCCGTCGATCACGTCGAGCAGCAGGCGCTCGTAGGCGCCCACGCGCTCGGTGCCGAAGCGCTTGTCGAAGTCGAGGTCGAGTTGCACCGGTGCCAGCGGCAGCATGCCGCCGCGCACGCCGGCCTTGGTGTTCACGCGCTGGTCCTGCGCTTGCGCCAACAGGTGAAGTTCCAGCCCATCCTTCGGCTGCAGGTTGATCACCAGCTTGTTCGCGATGCCGGCGGGCGTGCGGAAGATGGCATGCGGCGCGGGGCGGAAATTGATCTCGATGCGCGCGTCGCGGGACGCGAGGCGCTTGCCGGTGCGGATGTAGATGGGCACGCCGGCCCAGCGCCAGTTCTCGATCTCGGTGCGCAGCGCCACGAAGGTCTCGGTGCGGCTCTCGGGGTCGACGCCGGGCTCTTCCTTGTAGCCTTGCACGCGCTCGCCATACGCGGTGCCTGCGGTGTATTGGCCGCGAACGGCATGCAGGCCCAGCGAATCGGGCGTCCAGCGTTTCAGCGAGCGCAGCACCTTCAGCTTCTCGTCGCGGATGGCATCGGCATGCGCGTTGATCGGCGGCTCCATGCCGATGGCGCAGACCAGTTGCAGCGCATGGTTCTGCACCATGTCGCGCAAGGCACCGGTCTGGTCGTAGAAGGCGCCACGCTTTTCGACGCCGAGGTCTTCGGCGATGGTGATCTGGATGTTGGCGATATGTTCGCGGCGCCACATCGGTTCGAACAGCGCATTGCCGAAGCGCAGCGCGAACAGGTTCTGCACCGAGGGCTTGCCGAGGTAATGGTCGATGCGGAAGACTTGGTTCTCCTTCAGCACCTTGCCGACCGCTTCGTTGATGGCGCGGTTGGAGGCGAGGTCGTGGCCGAGCGGTTTCTCGAGCACCACGCGCGTCTTCGGCCCGTTGAGGCCGGCCACCGCGATCTGCTCGACGGTCTGCGTGAAAAGTGCCGGTGCCGTTGCGACATACATGATGACGTTGTCGGCATTGCGCGTGTTGAGCATGTCGGCCAGGCGGGCATAGTCGGCCGGCTTGGACAGGTCGAGCCGCAGGTAGTAGAGCATCGAGGCGAAGGCCTTGAACTCATCTTCGGTGGGGCGCTTGGCGCCTTCGACCGCCTTGAAGCGCGACTGGATCAGTTCGCGGTACTGGTCGTCCGAAAGGTCGTCGCGCGCGACACCGATGATGCGGCCATTGGCGGGGAGGCTGCCGTGGCGGAAGGCCTGGAACAACGCCGGCATCAGCTTGCGCCATGCCAGGTCACCGGTGCCGCCGAACAGAACGAGATCGAAACTCATGTGGTTTTCCGTGAGGTGGGGAAGTCGACTTCCGAGCAAGTCGAGATGGCAAGCCACATCGACTTGAGAGCCCGACTTTAATGGTAGTTGTACGGATGACCGATACGTTCACGCGCCACTAAGCTGGTTTGTCGCCAAGGGAGGCCCTTCTCTTTTAATGTTATTCATCATATGAAAAAGATCCTCTTCTCGGCCTTGATTCTGGGCATGTCGTCGATGGCTTCGGCGCAGCAGGTCAACGTGATCTGCTCGGTGCAGGCCGACTGGTGCAACATGATCGCGACCGTCTATGCGCGCACCACGGGCGTCAAGATCAACCTGGCGCTCAAGGGCTCGGGCGAGGCGCTGGCGCAGCTCATGGCCGAGAAGGAGAACCCGAAGACCGACGTGTGGTTCGGCGGCACGGGCGACCCGCACCTGCAGGCGGCTGAACTGGGCCTGACGCTGGAATACAAGTCGCCCTCGCTGACGCAGCTCTATCCCTGGGCACAGGAGCAGGCGCAGCAGTCGGGCTACAAGACCGTGGGCATCTATTCGGGGCCGCTGGGCTTCGGCTACAACACGGAGCTGCTGAAGAAAAAGAAGCTCGACATTCCAAAGAGCTGGGCCGACCTGCTGAAGCCCGAATACAAGGGCGACATCCAGGTGGCCAACCCCGCATCGAGCGGCACGGCCTACACGATGATCGCCACGCTGGTGCAACTGATGGGCGAGGAGAAGGCCTTCGACTATCTCAAGGGGCTGCACAGGAACGTGGGCCAGTACACGCGTACGGGCGTCGGGCCGATCAAGGCGGTGGCGCGCGGCGAGACGGCGGTGTCGATCAGCTTCGTGCACGATGCGCCGCAGGAAAGGATGGCGGGCTTCCCGGTCGAGACGGTGACGCCGTCGGAGGGCACCGGTGCGGAGATCGGCTCGATGAGCATCGTCAAGGGGGCGCGCAACCTGGCCGAGGCGAAGAAGTTCTATGAATGGGCATTGACGCCGCAGGCACAGACCTTCGGCGCGAATGCCAAGCAGTACCAGTTGCCGTCGAACAAAGCCACGCCGGTGGACGCCAACGTACCGGACTTCAAGAAGATCAAGATGATCAACTACGACTATGCGAAGTACGGAAAGAGCGATGAGCGTCGGCGGCTGATCGGGCGGTGGGAGAAGGAAGTCAACTCGTTGCCGAGGTGACACGCAAGCCCAACGCCGCCATCGCCTCCTGCGTGGCGGCCGGCCTCGTCGGCTATCTGCTGCTGCCCTGGTACGCGATCCAGGACACCAGTTGGTATGAAGCCTGGCCGCGCATCTTCAGCGAGGGTGATGCGGCCAATGGCGTGTTGCAGGCGTTGCTGCAGGGGCGTGGCTGGTTGCTGGTGGGCGTGCTCGGGCTGGCGCTTTGCGGTGTCGGCGCAATGTCGGCGCCGGGGCGCGCGCAAGGGCGGTGGTTGCTGGCGGGCGGGCTGATCGGAGCGGTCGGGCTGGCGGTGTCGGGCTTCACCATCGGCGCGCGTGGATGGAGCGTCACCGCGCTCAACAGCGCGTTCGGCGAATTGTCGGTCAACCAGTTCGGCATGGGTGCCGGCGGGTCCGTCGCGATCGCGGCCTTGGTGCTGCTCCTGGCTTTCGGGCTGGCGCGGCTCGGGTACTTCAAGGGTGACCTGTTCGTCGCGGGCGCGGTGATCGGCTGCGGCGTGACGATGGCGCTGTTCATCGCGTACCCGGTGAGCAAGGCGCTGGCAGGCGCGTTCTTCGACGAGGACGGCAAGTGGTCGCTTGCCGCGTTCGCAGCGCGTGTCTTCACCGAGCGGATCTGGGGCCTGGGTTGCGTGGCGGGCGGCGTGCGCTGCGGTGTCGCGTGGAACACGCTGGTGCTGGCCTTGCTCACCGCCACCGGCACCACCTTGCTGGGCACGTTGATGGCGCTGATGGCGGAGCGCGGCGGCAAGCGATGGCAGGCGCCGCTGCGCGTGCTGGCGTTGCTGCCGATCATCACGCCGCCCTTCGTCGTCGGGCTGGGGCTGATCCTGTTGTTCGGCCGCGCGGGCGTGGTCAACCAGGTGCTCGAAACCTGGTTCGGCATCGAGCCCACGCGCTGGTTCTACGGCATGCTTGGCGTGCTGGTGGCGCAGTTGTTCGCCTTCACGCCGATCGCTTTCATGATCATGCGCGGCGTCGTGCAGGGCATTGCGCCGAGCATGGAAGAGGCGGCGCAGATGCTGCATGCGGACCGTCGCCAGACCTTCTTCACCATCACGCTGCCGTTGATGAAGCCGGGGCTGGCCAATGCCTTCCTGGTCGGCTTCATCGAGAGCATCGCGGACTTCGGCAACCCGGTGGTGGTGGGCGGCCAGTTCTCGGTGCTGTCGACCGACATCTTCTTCGCCATCGTCGGCGCGCAATATGACCAGGGCCGTGCGGCATCGCTCGCGTGGGTGCTGACGATCTTCGCGCTCGGCGTGTTCGCGTTGCAGCGCGGCGTGCTGGGCAAGAAGAACTACACGACCGTCAGCGGCAAGGGCGATGCGGGCATTGCGATGGCGTTGCCGGACGGCGTGCGGCGCACGGTCTACGCGATCGCGTTTCCGTGGATCGTGTTCACGCTGGTGGTGTATCTCTTCGCGTTCGCCGGCGGCTTCGTGCAGACCTGGGGGCGCGACTACAGCCTGACGCTTAACCACTTCAAGACCGCGTTCGCGCTGGAGTGGGGCCAGTTCGGGCTGGTGTGGGCGGGCACGGCGTGGAATTCGCTGCTGACCACCTTGAAGCTGGCGGGCATCTCCGCGCCCGTGACGGCCGCGCTGGGCTTGCTGATCGCGTGGCTGCTGGCGCGCAACGAGTTCAGGGGGCAGGGTGTGTTCGAGTTCGGCGCGCTGCTGGCCTTTGCGATTCCGGGCACGGTGCTGGGCGTGAGCTACATCCTTGCGTTCAACGTCCCGCCGTTCGAGCTGACGGGCACCGGGCTGATCATCGTGCTGTGCTTCATGTTTCGTAACTTGCCCGTGGGCGTGCGGGCCGGCACGGCGGCGTTCAAGCAACTGGACCGCTCGCTCGACGAGGCCTCGCTGATGCTGCGTGCATCCACCTCGCAGACGCTGTTCCACGTGGTGCTGCCGCTGTTGAAGCCCGCGCTGGTGGCTGCGCTGGTCTACAGCTTCGTGCGCGCGATGACCACGGTGAGCGCGGTCATCTTTCTTGTGACGGCCGAGAACGAACTGGCCACCACCTACATCATCGGCCGCGTCGGCAATGGCGACTATGGCGTGGCGCTGGCCTACTGCACGGTCTTGATCGTGCTGATGTCGGCGGCGATCGCGTTGATCCAGTGGCTGGTCGGTGAGCGCAAGCTGGGGCGGCGCAGGGCTGTGGTTGCGCCTGTGGTGGCGCAGTAGGAATGCAATACGGGCAGGAGAACGCGGAAGTCCCAAAGGTTTCGCAGAAGTCGCAAAAGAACAGCCAAGTTTTTGAATTTCTTTTGCGACCTTTGCGAAACCTTTGGGACTTCCGCGTTCGGCTGTCCGAATCCGATTTTGGAGTCTTGTCCTCATGAGCAACGGCATCGAATTCCGCAACGTGACCAAGCGCTATGGAACCGACCCGTCGGCGCCGTTGGCGGTGAAGGGCATCAGCTTCGAGGTGCCGGTCGGCACGCTGACCACCATCCTCGGGCCTTCGGGCTGCGGCAAGACAACCACCTTGCGCATGATCGCAGGGCTGGAGTCGCCGACCTCGGGCGCGATCCTCATGGGCGGGCGCGATGTCACCACGCTCGGGCCGGCCGAGCGCAACGTGAGCATGATGTTCCAGAGCTACGCGCTGTTCCCGCATATGAACGTGATCGAGAACGTGGGCTACGGGCTGAAGATGAGCGGCGTGAAGAAGGACGAGATCGCGCGCCGCGCACGCGAGACGCTCAAGGGCGTGGGCCTGGTCGACTTCGACGAGCGACTGCCGAGCGAACTGTCGGGCGGCCAGCAGCAACGCGTGGCACTGGCGCGCGCCCTGGTGCTGGAGCCGGCGGTGCTGCTGTTCGACGAGCCGCTGTCGAACCTCGACGCGCGGCTGCGTCGCGAGATGCGGGAGGAGATCCGTGGCCTGCAGCAGCGGCTGAAACTCACGGTGGCTTACGTCACGCACGACCAGAGCGAAGCGCTCGCGGTCAGCGACCAGATCATCGTGATGGACCACGGCGTCATCGCGCAGACCGGTACGCCCGAGCAGCTCTACAACCGGCCGGAGAGCGAGTTCGTGGCGGGCTTCATGGGGGAGGCTTCGGTGTTTCCCGCGATGGCGCTGGCGGATGGGCGGGTGGCGCTTGGTCCGCTGTGGCTGGAGCCGCGCCATGCCGTGGCGCCGGGTGCGGTGAAGGTGGCGGTACGGCCGGAGGCGTGGGTGATCGGCGAGCCGGGCGGGCTGCCGGCTACCTTGCGCAAGGCAGCGTATCTGGGTGGGTACTACGAGTATGGGTTCGACACGGCGCTGGGGCCGGTGTTCGTGGTGTCGACTGAGCTGGGGCGGCGGCTGGTTGAGGGGGCTGAGACGACGCTGACGCTGGGAGCGCATGGGGTGTCGGTAGTGCGTGCTCGGTCATAGGCTGGTAGGACCCCGCCGCGGTCCAAGCCATCGGCAGGCTGCCGCAGAAAGCCCCAGAGGCGTGCGAAGCCAACCCGCTGATGGGCCCTTCGCGAGGCTGCAAGCACCCGCTGCATGACCGGCCCCCGCATCGGGCGGAAATTCGCATGTATTCCTTCGCAAGGTCGGTTCGATGGGAGCGCACCGTTGACTGGCGATCCGCGCGAACGACGCGGCATTCGGTCAAGGACGACCGGCAACTCCGGGCCCGAAGAGGTCCGTCGACATCGTCGACTCAACGGTTGGTAGGTGCGTGATGGCGCCAATGATGAACAGGCTGGTCGATCCCGCGACCAGTGCCACCGTTTGAGGGCAATCGCGTCACGAAGAAGGCGTGCCTGCAATATGGCGGTCGTCGCGTCGCCGGCGCCCAGCAATGAAACGTGTGGCGCGAAGTCGCGACCGCTCTATGGATCATCGCTGCGAGCGCGGCGCGCGCAAGTGCGAAAACGAAGGTAGCCGGCAGGTCGCATGAACGCTGGTGCAAGCGTATGGCACAGGCTGATTCCTCGGGTGGATCACTGAAGGCAAGTGCATCGCGCCGCACGCAACTTGCAATGGACAAGAGCGAACCTCCCGTGCCAATATGCTTGGCCACACCTCCCTCCGAGAGCATCGCCTCCCGGTCCCGCCCCATCGACGTGGGCCCCTGCCAAGGAGCAGCGGGCCACGTCGATGTTGCACACCTTCCTGCGCAACCAGAGGGGAATCGAGATGACGGAAAAGATCACGATCCGGGTCGGAGCCAATCCGAGTGCCCTGGCTTTCGACGGCGCCTGCGTCTGGGTGGCCAACTGGGGTAGCAACAACGTGATGCGGATACGGGCCGCCACGGCCGAGGTTATCGGCACCTATCCTGTCGTCGCACCGGCGGGGCTGGCCTTCGACGGTACCCACATCGTCGTTCTGTCGAACGGTGGCGCGGTCAAGTTGTCGATCGAGACCGGCGAGGTGGTCGGCAACTATGCCTTGGCCTCCGACGATCAACCGTCCACGATCACCGCCGACGGAACCAATGTTTGGACGGCGAACTACCGTCGCCACAGCGTGTCGAAGCTGCTCACGCACTCCGGCGAACTGATCGGCACTTATCCCACCGGCGAGCGGCCCTCGGCTTTGGCGTTCGACGGGACGCACATCTGGGTCGCCAACCAATACGGCGAGAGCGTGACCAAGCTCATGGCGGCCACGGGTGCCGAGGTCGGCACCTATCGGGTCGCCGAGTCGTCGGGCGGTCTGGTCTGCGACGGTACCCACGTCTGGGTCTCGGGAACGGGCCGGGCCATCGTGACCAAGCTCGCTGTCGACACCGGCGCGGTCGTCTGGGAATGCCCTGCCGGCAATAGTCCCCAGCAAATCGCCTTTGACGGCGCCTGCATATGGGCCGCCGACCAGGCCCGAGGCGTCCTCACAAAGCTGGATGCCGCCTCCGGCGCGGTCGTGGAGACGATCGACGGCCTGCCCAGCCCCGCCGTCATGGTCTTCGACGGAACCTGCATGTGGGTCGCGAATTACGCCGACGAGCGCGTGACCCGCATCGTGGCCACCGGCGTCGCAGGCACATCGGGCCGGCCAATGCAGCAGATCGAACACGTCGTGCTGCTGATGATGGAGAACCGATCGTTCGACAGTCTGCTTGGCTGGCTCTACGAACAAGGCCACCCGGCCCGGCACGTGCCGCCGCTTCGGCAGGGACTGCGCGCCTACGAAGGCCTGCAAGGACTCGATCTGGGCGCATTCGAGAACGTCGATGCGACCGGGCGGATCAAGGTCAAGCCGACCCGTGGCGCGCAGGGGCTCAACGTCCCCAACATCGCTCCAGGCGAGAACTTCGCGCAGGTCGCCACGCAGTTGTACGAATGGCCGTTCGAGATGACCTTCGCGCCGCCCATCCAGATGACGCCCGGCGGCGTTCTGGCGGCAGGCGGATGGCGCACCCACGACGCCGTGAAAGGCATGTCGTCCGCGCAAGTGCACGAGGCGCTGAGTGGCGCGATGGCCGGCAACAGCAGCCAGAGCCATGCCTACTTCTCGGCCTTCCCCGACAGCCGGCCCCTGAATGGTCCGCCGGCCAGCGACCTGGCCGGCAAACTGGCCATCGTCGTGTTCTTGCGAGACGCGAAGATCCGCGACGTGCCGTGGCTCAAGTCGCAAACCGACGACGATCACCGCAACACTGTGATCGCGTGGCTGGCGAATACCTTCTCCATTCCGGTGGGCGAACTCCAGGCCAGCGCTAACGAGGACCTCGTGCTCATGGCGTGGACGCGCTCGCGCAAGGCCAGCATGAAAGGCTATGTGCGCGACTACACGAACGTGCTGCGGCACCTTGCCTTTCCGGAAGAAGTTGTCGGGCGATACGCCTCACAGGTGATGCAGAGCTTCACGCCGGATCAGTTGCCTGTCATCAATGGATTGGCGGAGCACTACGCCGTCTCGGACCTGTGGTTCTCGTCGGTGCCATCGCAGACGAACCCCAACCGCGCTTTTGCGATGTGCGGGACCTCGATGGGCCTGGTCAACAACGGCTTCCTGGAGAAGGATTCGCGCGCGGCCGCCATCGAGAGCGCCTTCGGATACCTGATCGGCGACGACCGCTTCGAGTCGAAGACGATCTTCAATGCGCTGGAGGAGGCCAATTCGACGTGGAAGGTGTTCTACCAGAGCGGCTATCTGCCGAGCAACATCTGCAACGCTATCCAGGTCGCCACGGGCGGCAGTGTCGCGGCGGGGATCGGGCTTGCGGCGCGGGCACCCCTGCTTGCGCTCGGGCAATTGATCGTCGGGGCCATCAGCGCGAACCACGCGCAATACCTCAAGGAGTTGAGCTCTCCGGACGTGGTGTCCGACTACACCCACCGCCTTTTCCCGGAGATGCTTCGCGTCGCAAATGCGGACACCCATTTCGCGAAACTCGACGACTTCCACACGCTGGCGCGCGCCGGAAAACTGCCGCACTTCTCCTATCTGCAACCCGAATGGACGATCGCCCACGCCGGCACCGGCGGTGGCTTCGGCTCGACGCTGGGCATCCAGAGCGTGCTCTTCCATCAGGGCCGGGACTACCACCCGCCCGGCAATCTCGATGCCGCGGAGAATCTGGTCAAGGACATCTACGCCAGCCTGATCGCGAACCGGGCGGCTTGGGAAAAGACCCTGTTTGTCATGACGTTCGACGAGCCCGTCGGCGCGTTCGACCACGTGCCGCCGCCCGCGGCGATACCGCCCTGGGGCGACGGGCCTTCGCCCGTCAAGCGGGAATCGAATTTCGACTTTCGCCGGTATGGCGGTCGCGTACCTGCCATCCTGGTGTCGCCATGGATCGAGAAGGGCACCGTGTTCAGATCGACAACAGATGTGCCCTACGATCACACGTCGCTCATCGCGACGATCCTCAAATGGCGCGGCCTGGAGAAGCACATCCCGGATTTCGGCAGCCGTACCGCGAAGGCACCCACGTTCGACGCCGTGCCTTGCTTGAAGACCGCACGGCGCGACGAGAAGGCGGTCCGCTTCCTGAAATCACACACGAACGGCGAACCGCTCGCGTATCACGATCGCTTCTGGCTGAAGGATCACAAGGGCCGGTACGTCGCTGGATTTGCGGAACACTACGTCGTGCCGTTCTCGACAGTTTCCGCCGATCCGAACATCAGCGAGTTCTTTCCGATTCTGAGCAATTCGGCTCCCGCCGCGAAGCGCACCGAGTTCTATTTCGAGAACGCCGAGGATCGCCCGTACGCGGGTAGCGTCCAGGCGATCCGCGGCGCGAAGATGAGGCTGGTGGCCGCCGAGAGCGGGCTCGGCGCCTACAACGTGCTGGGCGCATGGAAGGACTCCACCGACGCCTACTATTTCAACGACTACATGGAAGGCGACAACAACACGCGCCAGACCTGGATGCTCGTGAAGGAGAAGCCGGGCCCTGTCCTTTTCGGTGATCGTGTCGGCATCCAGAGCGCATATGAGTTCGGATGGGCAACCGGCGGCAGCGGGCAGTGCCTGGTGCCGTGCTATGACCATGAAAACTACCTGACCACCATCGTGCCGGGTAATCGGAGCTGGTACATGCATTTCTACGAGAACAGTGAATATCTTTGGACGCTGGAGCCTGTCGACAGGCGCTGAGGGTCCGGACCGGAGGCGACCTTTGGCGCTTCGTCGGCGACGAGGTTTGCATGTGCCGCGGACACGCGCGAAAAGCCACAAAGAGTGCCCGCAATGCCTGGTACGAAGAGCCTTGCCACGCAGTAGCCCGCGACGACATCGAATCGCGGCGGCGTGCCGCGGATGCCGGCACCTGCCTAACGCCGCATATCAATCACAGTCCGCCCCCGCACCTTCCCTTCCAGCGTCCGATCCAGCCACTCCGGCAATTCTTCCAACCCGATCACATTGGCAATCTGCGCGAGTTGCGCGGGCCGGTATTCGTTCGCCATCTTCTTCCACACCATCTCGCGCAGCGGCATCGGGGAGTTGGCGTTGATGCCCAGGAGGCTCACGCCGCGCAGGATGAAGGGCAGCACGGTGGTGTTCAGCTCCGCGCCGCCGGCATTGCCGAAGGCCGCGATCACGCCGCCGGGCAGGGCGGTCCGCGTCAACCATGCGAGGGTGTCGCCGCCAACCGAATCCACCGCACCGGCCCACTGGCCCTTCTCCAGCGGCTTGGGTCTTGCCTGCGCGTCGATGCGGCCGATGACCTCGCTCGCGCCCAGCGACTGCAGATAAGGCACGGCCTCGGGCTTGCCGCTCATCGCCGTCACGCTGTAGCCGCGCTGCGAGAGCATGTCGATCGCCACGCTGGCCACGCCGCCAGTGGCGCCGGTGACCAGCACCGGGCCCTGTCCGGGCGCCAGTCCGTTGAGTTCCATCAGGTGCAGCGAGTAGCCCGCGGTGTAGCCGGCCGCGCCCAGCACGGCGGCATCGAACAGGCTGAAGCCCTGCGGAATGCGCATGACCCAGTCGCCCGCCACGCGCGCCATCTGCGCATGCCCGCCGTCGTGGTCGACGCCGATGCCGAAGCCGTGCACCACAACTTCGTCACCGCGCTGCCAGCGTACGTCGGCGGACTCCAGCACCGTCCCTGTCAGGTCGATGCCGCCGATCCGCGGCCAGGTGCGGATGATGCTGTTGAGTCCCTTGGAGGCCAGCGCATCCTTGTAGTTGATGCTGGAGTACGCGACCTCGATGAGCACGTCGCCGGGGCTGAGATCGGCTGTCGTGAGTTCGCAGATCTGGCGCACCGGTGCGGTCTCGCCCGCCAGCAGGCGAAGGGCCTTGAAATGTTGCATGTCGTCGAATTCCAGTGGAAGGTGTTCAGGCGCGCAGGTTGCCCTTCAAGATGCGCCGCGCCAGTGTGGCGCGGTGCAGCTCGGTGGCACCGTCGTAGATGCGGAAGGGCCGCAGTTCGTTGAAGATCAGCGCCACCGGCGTGTCTTCCGACATGCCCAGCGCACCCATCATCTGGGCGGCGCGGTCGGCCACGCGAAACACGGCCTCGGACACGAAGACCTTGGTCATCGCCGATTCATGCTTGACCGATTCGCCCGCGTCCATGAGGGCGGCCGTGTGCCACGTCATGAGGCGGCAGGCATGCAGGTCGATGTGCGAATCGGCCACCATCGCCTGGACCTGCTGCTGGTCGGCCAGGCGCTCGCCGAAGGAGCTGCGCGCGTTGACGTAGTCCTGCGCGATGCTCATGGCGCGCGAGGCGCGGCCGATGAAGCGCATGCAGTGGGACAGGCGGGCCGGCTCCAGGCGCTGCTGCGCATAGACCAGGCCCTGGCCCACCTCGCCCAGCACCGCGTCGTCGCCGACTTCGCAGTTGTCGAGCCGGATTTCCCCATGCCCGCCGATCTGGAAGCCGCCCAGGCCCGGGATGTTGCGGACCAGCCGGTAGCCGGGGTTGTCGGTGTCCACGATGAAGGTGGTGGCGCCTTCGTCGGTCTGGGCCAGCACGATGGCAAAGGCCGCCCCCACCGCGCCGCTGATGAACCACTTGTGGCCATCGATGACCCAGCCGCCGCCCGCGCGCCGCCGCGCAGTCGTGCGCAACATCGACGGGTCGGAACCCGCGCCGGGTGCTGGCTCGGTCATGGCGAAGCAGGAGCGCATGTCGCCGCGGATCAGCGGTGCGAGGTACCTGGCCTTCTGCGCCGGCGTGCCGTGCTGGACCAGGTTGATCATGTTGGGCTGGTCGGGCGGCGCGCAGTTCATCGCACCCGGCGCCAGGAAGCTGCGGCCCGCTTCCTCCAGCATCACGGCACGCTCGCGCCAGGAGAGGCCGAGGCCGCCCAGCTCCGCCGGCAACTGCGGCGCGTAGATGCCGGCGTTGCGGGCCAGGGGGCGCAGCGTGCGCATCACTTCATCCAGCGCGTCGACATCGTGCGCGAGCGCGGGGCTTTCGCGTGGGATGCACTCGCGCTCGACGAAGTCGCGCACCCGATCGCGCAGCTCGACCATGCGCCCGGTCAGCGCAAAGGGATTGGCGCCCGGCGTCATTCCAGGACAGTGCCGGTGGACTTGACCAGCGCGCCCCACTTCTTCGTCTCGGCCTGGATGAACTGGGCGAACTGCTCGGGTGTGTTGCCGGCGGGCTCGGCGCCCATGTCGATCATGCGTTTCTGCACGTCGGGCATGGCCAGCACCTTCACCACCGCGGCATGCAGCTTGTCGATGATCGGGCGCGGCGTGCCGGCCGGCGCCATCAGGCCCTTCCAGGCTGTCACGACGTAGCCCGGCAGGCCGGCTTCGGAGACGGTCGGGATGTCGGGCGCGGCGGCGGCGCGGCGTTCGCTCGCCACGGCCAACGCGCGCAGCTTGCCGGCCTTCACCTGCGGCAGGTAGGGCGGCATGTTGTCGATCGCCATCGTCACGTTGCCGCCCAGCAGGTCGGTGATGGCGGGGGCGGTGCCCTTGTAGGGCACATGCACCATCTTCAGGCCCGCCATCTGGTTCATGAGTTCGCCGGCCAGGTGCGCGGGCGAGCCGTTGCCGGGTGAGGCGAAGGTCACCTTGTCGGGGTTGGCCTTGGCATAGGCGATGAATTCGGCGAGGTTCTTCACGCCGATGGTGGGCGTGACCACCATCAGGTTGTGTTCGTTCTGCACCAGCGAGATCGGCGCCAGGTCCTTGACGGGGTCGAAGGTCATCTTCCGGTAGAGCGCCGGGTTGATGACGATCTGCGCAGCCGCGGCCAGCAGCAAGGTGTAGCCGTCGGGCGCGGCGCGCGCCACGGCCTCGGCGCCGATGTTGCCGGCCGCGCCGGCGCGGTTGTCCACGATGATGGGCTGCTTGAGCTCGGCGCCGAGCTTCTCGGCCATCAGCCGCGCCGCGATGTCGGCCGAGCCGCCCGGCGCGAAGCCGACGATGATCTTGATCGGCTTGCTGGGGTAGGCGTCTTGCGCCAGCGCTAGGCCGGAGGATGCGAGGAATGTTGCGCCGATGGCGGCGGCGATGAGGCTTCTGCGTTGCATTTGGCTTGTCTCTTTCTGTTCAGGATGCTTGTCTATTCAGGTTGCTTTGCGGGTGGATCCGACGCATGGCCAGTGCCCCACGAAGCCAGGGCGAGCAAGGCTCCGGTGGCCGCCCGGGGCGCTCTGGGCGTTTCGGGGGGTTACCTGATTTCATGACCGGCGGCGGCGTACGTGCGCCGCGCGATGTTGAGTTGATGGATCTGGCTGGTCCCCTCGTACAGGCGGAACAGGCGCACATCGCGGTAGAAGCGTTCGATGCTGTTGTCGGCGATGAAGCCATAGCCGCCCAGCATCTGCACGCAGCGGTCGGCCACGCGGCCGCACATCTCCGAGGCGAAGTACTTGCAGATCGAGGCCTCCATCGTCACGTCCAGTCCCTGGTCGCGCTTGCGGGCGGTCTCCAGCACCAGTGCGCGCGCGGCGTGGATCTCGGTCTGGCAGTCCGCCACCAGCGCCTGCACCAGCTGGAAGGCGCCCACGGGCTGGCCGAATTGCTCGCGTTTGGCGGTGTGCGTGACCGCGTCGTCCAGCATGCGGATGGCCGGCCCGATGCACAGCGCTGCAAGATGGATGCGCTGCTTGTTGAGCACCCGCATCGCGACCTTGAATCCTTCGCCCTCGGCGCCGATGCGCTGGCTGGCGGGCACGCGGCAGTTGTCGAAGTGCACCTCCGACACTGGCGAGCCGGCCTGTCCCATCTTGGCGTAGGGCGCGCCGGTGCTCAGTCCCGGCGTGGCGCGCTCGACCAGGAAGGCCGTCACGCCGGAGGCGCCGGGCTTCGACTTGTCCGTGCGCGCCATCACGGTGAAGAGCCCGGCGATGGGCGCGTTGGTGATGAAGCACTTGGTGCCGTTGAGGACGTAGTCGTCACCGTCGCGCACGGCGGTGGACTGGAGCGCCACCGCATCCGACCCGGCGCCGGGCTCGGTGAGGGCGAAGCAGCCGGTGAGCTCGCCCGACGCCATGGTCGGAAGGTAGCGCCGCTTCTGTTCCTCGTTGCCGTCGACCACCAGGGCCTCGGAGCCGATGCCGGTGTTGGTGCCCACGCGTGCGCGAAACGCCACCGAGCACTGCGACAGTTCCATCGCCGCGCGCACCAGCTCCTCGGTCGTCATGCCGGCGCCGCCGTAGGCCTCGGGAATCGAGAAGCCGAACAGGCCCTGCGCGGCCATCGCGGCCACCAGGTCGACCGGCACTTCGTCGTTGCGGGCCACCTCGGCTTCGCGCGGCATCAGGCGTTCGCGGCAAAAGCGGCGCAGGCCGGCGAGGAAGGTCTCGAAGCCTTGGGGGTCACGTATCACTGGTTGTCTCCTGTTGTTGCCACGGCGTAAGCGCGTGGGGTGGGCGCAGTCTAGGGAGATGCGCGCAAGGGTCGAGTGCTTGTTTCGTCAAATTAAACAAGTGCGTGTTGCAGCGGCCTGCAGCGCGGCTCGCGCGCGACACGACGAAGATTCAAATGACGCCTTCGGCCTCCAGCGCGCGCAACTCGATTTCGCTCACTCCCAGTTCGGCGAACACCGCGTGGTTGTGCTGGCCTACCGCAGGCCCCGTCCGTGGCGGCTCGCCCGCAAAGCCCGAGAAGCGCGGCACGATGCACGGCGCCGGCACGCTGCCCAGTTGCTCGTCCGGCAGCCGGATGATGGCGCCGCGCGCCTGGAAGTGCGGGTCGGCCAGCACGTCGTCGATGCCGTAGACCTTGCTGAACGGCACCTCGTGCCGCTGCAGCGCGGCCGAGAGCGCGTCGAAGCCCTGCGTGCCGCACCAGGCCGCGACCAGCCCGTCGATCTCGTCGAGGTTCCTGACGCGCGCCGGGTTGGTGGCGAAGCGCGGATCCGCCGGCAGTCCGGGGCGGCCCATGGCCTCGCAGATGCGGCGGAAGATGACGTCGGAGGAACCCACCACCGTCACCCAGATGCCGTCCGCGGACTTGTACATGTTGGACGGCGCCGTGTACGTGGCCCGCGAACCCGCGCGCTGCCGCACCTGGCCGAGCTGCTCGAACTCGACCGCCAGCGTCTCCAGCACGCGCATCAGGGCCTCGGTCGCGGACAGGTCGATCTCGCGCCCGGCCCGCTCGGGGTGCTGCCGCATCTCCACCATGGCAGACGCGATCGCGAAGGCGCCGAACAGCCCCGCGACCGCATCGCCGACCGGGTAGTTCATGTGCTGCGGGCTGCCATCGGGCTCGCCCGTGAGATGCGCAAAGCCGCTCATCGCCTCGAAGATCCGCGCGAAGCCTGGCCGCCCGGCGTAGGGTCCCGTTTGCCCGAAGCCGGTGAGGCGCAGCACGGTGAGCCGCGGGTTCGCCGCGTGCAGCGTTTCCATGTCCAGACCCCAGCGGTCCAGCGTGCCGGTGCGGAAGTTCTCGACCAGCACATCGAAGCGCGGCAGCAGGCGCAGCAACAGTTCGCGTCCCCGGGGCTTGCGCACGTCGAGCGAGATACCGCGCTTGCCTCGGTTGGTCACCTTCCAGTGCAGGGCGTGCTCGTCCTTCACGGGCGCAAGGCCTCGCAGCGCGTCGCTGCCATCGGGCAGTTCCAGCTTCAAGACGTCGGCGCCGAGGTCCGCGCACAGCGTGGCGGAGAACGGCGCGGCGATGACCGTGGCCATGTCGAGGATGCGAACGCCGGCCAAGGGGCCGGCCGAGAGCGTGGAGGCGGTTGGGGAAGCGGTGCTGTTCATGACGCGAGCATCCCCGCGCCGGCAGCACGCTACAACAACTGTTTTGACATGTTAATCAACGACCCCGTTACCGCATCCGGGGCTGGCCCGCAGCGTCAAGCCGGCGTGGTCTCCAGCGCAGGCAGCGCGCGCCCGGTCCGCACCACCTTGTCCACGTCGAAGCCGAGCGTGCGGGCGTATTCGAGTTCGGCCTCGATCGTTGCCGAATCCAGTTGCGGCACGCGCGACAGCACCCAGAGGAAGTCCCGGTTCGGCGTGCCGACCAGCGCGACCCGGTAGTCGCGGTCGAGCTTGAGGATCCAGTAGTCGCCCCAGACCATCGGCAGCCACGACAGCCATTCGGGAGCGAAGCGCACTTCAAGACGCCCGGCGCCGGGCTGTCCGGCGACCGGCACGACACGCGCGGTGCCGATCGCTTCGTCGACCGTGCCATCGGCCATTTCGCAGCGATTGCGAACCTCGACGGTGCCATCGTCGCGCAGCGAATATTCCGCAGTGACCGGGCCGTCGCAATCCTTCTCGAAACGGTTGGGCAGGCGGGCCTGCTCATGCCAGAGGCCGGCGTAGCGGATCAGGTCCACCGGGGCGACCACCTGCAACGGCGCACGCATCAGCGGCGCGCCGTCGGCGGGCCCCGCCGGTGCACCGATCCGCGCATTGCGCGCCTGGTTGAACGCGTACAGGGTCAGGGCGCCGCCCACGCAGAACGCGGCAGCCAGCGTGCCGATGGATGAACTGGTGTACTGGTCATCGAAGGTTGCGGGCGGGGATGCCCGGCGGCGCGCGGAACGGTAGGACATGGGTGGCTCCTCGGAAGTCGAAGCTGCCATGTTGCGCTCCTGCGCCAGAAGGGCCGTCAGCGATGGACCACAGCCCTTGTCGGCATGCGGGCCGGATCGGGTGCCGCGATGGGCCCAGAAAGCGCAGGGCGCGGGCATGAACGTACATGCCGAGTGCATACGGAGGTTTCATAATGATCCGATGAACCAACTCGATGCCCTCCGCCAATGGACCACCGTGGTCGCAGACTCCGGTGATTTCAAGCAACTCAGCGCCAGCAAGCCGCAGGACGCGACGACCAACCCGTCGTTGATCCTCAAGGCGGTGCAGAAGCCGGAGTACCGGCCACTGCTCGACGAAGCGGTCAAGAAGCACGCCGGCAAGCCGATCGACGAGGTCATCGACCGCCTGCTGGTGCGCTTCGGCACGGAGATCCTGACGCTGATCCCGGGCCGCGTGTCCACCGAGGTCGATGCGCGCATCTCCTTCGACACCGCCGCCACCATCGCGCGCGCCGAGCGCATCGTCGCGATGTACCGTGCCGAAGGCATCGACACCAGCAAGCGGCTGCTCGTCAAGGTGGCCTCGACCTGGGAAGGTATCCAGGCCGCGAAGGCGCTGGAGCAGAAGGGCATCCACACCAACCTGACGCTGCTGTTCTCCTTCGCGCAGGCGGTGGCCTGCGGCGAGGCCGGCGTGAAGCTGATCTCGCCCTTCGTCGGCCGCATCTACGACTGGTACAAGAAGTCGGCCGGCGCCAAGTGGGACGAAGCCGCCAACGCCGGCGCCAACGACCCCGGCGTGAATTCGGTGACCGAGATCTTCAACTACTACAAGCGCAATGGCATCCAGACCGAGGTGATGGGCGCGAGCTTCCGCAACACCGGCCAGATCGCCGCGCTGGCGGGCTGCGACCTGCTCACCATCAGCCCCGAACTGCTGGCCGAACTGGCCGCGAGCGAGGCGCCGCTGAAGCACGCGCTCGATGCCAAGGCGGCCCAGGCGCTCGACCTGCCCAAGCGCAGCTACGACGAAGCGAGCTTCCGTTACGCGCTCAACGAAGACGCGATGGCCACCGAGAAACTGGCCGAGGGCATCCGCGCATTCGCCGCCGATGCGGTCAAGCTCGAAAAGCTCATGGAGGCCGCATGAGCAACAAGACCCGGTGCGACAAGGCGCCGTCCTGGGCCAAGCTGCGGGCGCACTACGACGAGAAGGGCCGCAGCCTCGATCTGCACCAGGCCTTCGCCAGCGACGCCGGCCGCTTCGCCGCGCTGAGCCAGGAAGCTCCGTACGTCTTCGGCGACCTGTCGAAGAACCTCATCGACGCGCCGACGGAGGCGCTGCTGATGTCGCTGGCCCGCGAGTGCGGCCTCGAGGCCCACCGCGACGCGATGTTCGCCGGCGAGCACATCAACAACACCGAAGACCGCGCCGTGCTCCACACGCTGCTGCGCGCGCCGCCCGACGCATCGAGCACCGACGACAAGCTGCGCGACGTGCACGCCACGCTCGACGCGATGCTGAAGTTCGCCGACCGGGTGCGTGCCGACCACACGATCACGGACGTGGTCAACATCGGCATCGGGGGCTCCGACCTCGGGCCGCAGATGGCAGTGCTGGCGCTGGAGGAGTTCGTGGCGCGGGGCAAGCACTTCCACTTCGTCTCCAACGTCGATGGCCATGAACTGGCTGGCGTGCTCAGGGGCCTCGCGCCGGAACACACGATGTTCCTCATCGCGTCGAAGACCTTCACCACGGCCGAGACGATGACCAACGCGATCTCGGCCAAGCGCTGGTTCGAGCAGTCCAGCCGGCTCGACGTCTCGCGGCACTTCGCGGCACTCACCACCAACGTCGAGGCGGCCAAGGCCTTCGGCATCGACACCACCTTCGGCTTCTGGGACTGGGTGGGCGGTCGCTATTCGCTGTGGTCGGCCATCGGCCTGCCGATTGCGCTGGCGATCGGCTCGGACGGCTTCCGCCGCCTGCTGGCCGGAGCGCATGCGATGGACGAGCACTTCCGCACCGCGCCGCTGGAGCGGAACCTGCCGGTGCGGCTCGGCCTGCTCGACGTCTGGTACCGCAACTTCCACCGCTTCACCACGCGCAGCATCGCGCCGTATCACAGCGCCTTGAAGCGCGTGCCGGCCTACCTGCAGCAGCTCGAAATGGAAAGCAACGGCAAGCAGGTCGACGCCAGCGGGCAGCCGCTGCCGTATGGCACCTCGCCGGTGTTGTGGGGCGAGCCCGGCACCAACGGCCAGCATGCGTACTTCCAGATGCTGCACCAGGGCACCGATGTGACCCCGCTCGAATTCGTGGCCGTGCGCGATGCCTCGCACGACCTCGAAGGGCATCACGACAAGCTGCTGGCCAACGCACTGGCGCAGGCGCAGGCGCTGATGCAGGGCAAGGCCGATGCGGGCGGCCACAAGAACTTCCCGGGCAACCGGCCCAGCACCTTCTTCGTGTTCGAGAAGCTCACGCCGGAAGCCCTCGGCGCCTTCCTCGCGATGTACGAGCACCGCGTGTTCACCAGCGGCGCGCTGTGGGGCATCAACAGCTTCGACCAGTGGGGTGTGGAGCTTGGCAAGGTCCTTGCAAAGGACATCGAGCCGCGGTTGGCATCGGGTGATGCGAGCGGTCTCGACGCTTCCACCGCGGGATTGATGGAGCGACTGAGGCCGCGCTGAATTGCCTTCGAAATTCACCAACCCGTCGATATGATGCCCGGCAAGGGGAGATCCAACACCGAGGAGTTGTTCATGAATTTCATGCAAGCGGTTCAGGTCTGTCTCAGCAAGTACGTGGACTTCAAGGGGCGAGCGCAGCGCCCCGAGTTTTGGTGGTTCTTCCTCTTCCAGGTCATCGTGGCCATCGTGGCTTCGTTCCTGGGCGACGTCATTTCCTCTATTGCCGGGCTGGCCTTGTTGCTCCCTGCGATCGCCGTCGGTGCTCGCCGCCTGCACGATGTCGGCAAGTCGGGATGGCTGCAACTGATTGCGCTGATCCCCTTGATCGGATTCATCGTGCTGATCTATTTCTGGGTGCAGCCGGGCTCGACCGAGCCCAACGTGCATGGGGAAATCGTTGTCTGACGCATAGCAAGCAACCCGCGAAAGGCCGCAATTGCGGCCTTTTTTACAGCCGGTTGCTGGATTTTGTTACATCCTGTATTGCATCGATTAGGGATAGCACTAGGCAATCAGTGCAACAGGGTATCAGCGGCGGCAAATCAAGTACCAAGCACGCATGAGTGCGTCTCCAGAATTCGGGTCAGGCCGTGAGGGGCCGTCCAACCCAAAAGGAGACACACCATGAAGCGTTTCATCCAGACCGGCCTCGTCGTTGCGCTTGCCAGCGCCGGCATGGCCCAGGCTGCCACCGAACTCGTCATCGCCACCGTCAACAACGGCCACATGATCGAGATGCAGAAGTTGACGCCCTTCTTCGAGAAGGCCAATCCGGACATCAAGCTCAAGTGGGTCACGCTGGAAGAGGGCACGCTGCGCCAGCGCGTGACCACCGACATCGCCACCAAGGGCGGCCAGTTCGACGTCATGACCATCGGCCTGTACGAGGCGCCGATATGGTCGAAGAAGGGCTGGCTCAAGCCGATCGCCACCGACGCCGCCTACGACGTGGACGACATCCTGCCCGCGATCCGCAATGGCCTTTCCTACGAAGGCAAGCTCTACGCGGCACCCTTCTACGGTGAAAGCTCGATGCTCATGTACCGCAAGGACCTGGCCGACAAGGCCGGCATCAAGATCCCGGACCAACCCACCTGGGCGCAGGTCAAGGAATTTGCCGAGAAAGCCAACGACCCGAAGGGCGGCGTCTACGGCATGTGCCTGCGCGGCAAGCCGGGATGGGGCGACAACATGGCTTTCCTGACGACCTTGGTCAATACCAACGGCGGCCAGTGGTTCGACATGAAGTGGCAGCCGCAGATCGACACCAAGCCTTGGCATGACGCGATCAACTTCTACGTCGACATCATGAAGAAGAACGGCCCGCCCGGCGCGTCGGCCAACAGCTTCAACGAGAACCTGGCGCTGTTCAACGAGGGCAAGTGCGCGATGTGGGTGGATGCAACCATCGCCGCCTCCTTCATCTCCGACCCCAAGCAGTCGAAGGTCGCCGACAAGGTGGCCTACGCGCAGGCCCCGGTGGCCGTCACGCCCAAGGGCGCGAACTGGCTGTGGTCGTGGAACCTGGCCATTCCCGCCAGCTCGACCAAGGACGAGGCGGCGCAGAAGTTCATCAAGTGGGCCACGTCGAAGGAATACATCCAGCTCGTCGCCAAGGAAACCGGCTGGAACACGGTGCCCACCGGCACGCGCAAGTCGACCTATGCGAACCCCGAGTTCCAGAAGGTCGCGAAGTTCGCCGATGCCGAGAAGAAGGCGATCGATTCGGCCAACCCGAACGACAGCACCTTGCCCAAGTCGCCGTACGTGGGCGTGCAGTACGCGGCGATTCCGGAGTTCCAGGCGATCGGCGTGGCCGTGGGCCAGCAGATGAGCGCGGCGCTGTCGGGCAAGGTCACGGTGGACCAGGCGCTGAAGACCGCGCAGACGACGGCGGAGCGCGAGATGAAAAAGGGCGGCTACTACAAGTAAGCCTTCCTTCCCTCTCCCCCGCGGGGAGAGGGCCAGGGTGAGCTCTCACCCCAACCTTCTCCCGCCGGCGGGAGAGGGGGTCCATCGCCAGAGAGGAACCAAGAATGAACAGACTCCTGCCCCGGGCGCTGATGGCGCCAGCCGTGCTCACGCTCTTCCTGTGGATGATCGTGCCGCTCGTGATGACCTTGTACTTCTCCTTCGTGACGTACAACCTCATGCAACCCGGCGACCGCCCCTTCGCCGGCCTCGAGAACTTCCACTACTTCATCACCGACCCCGACTTCTGGCCGGCGGTGGCCAACACGATGACGCTGATCGGCAGCGTGATCGTCATCACCGTGATCTTCGGCGTGCTGCTGGCGCTGCTGGTGAACGAGCCGTTTCCGGGGCGTGGCATCGTTCGCGTGCTGCTGATCTCGCCCTTCTTCGTCATGCCCACGGTCAACGCGCTGCTGTGGAAGCACATGATGATGAACCCGATCTACGGCGTACTGGCAGACGTGTGGCGCGCCTTTGGCGCCGAGCCGGTCGACTGGCTGACCGACCTGCCGCTGTTCTCCGTGATCATCATGGTGGCCTGGCAATGGCTGCCCTTCGCCTGCCTGATCTTCATCACGTCGCTGCAGTCGCTCGACCGCGAGCAGATGGAAGCGGCGCGCATGGACGGCGCCAATTCGTTCCAGCGCTTCTTCTACCTCACGGTGCCCCATCTGGGCCGGCCGATGGCGGTGGTGATCATGATCGAGATGATCTTCTTGCTGAGCGTGTTCGCGGAGATCGCCATCACCACCAACGGCGGGCCGGGCAACGAGAGCACGAACCTGACGTACATGATCTTCAAGCAGTCGCTGATGAACTTCGACGTGGGCGTGGCTTCGGCGGGTGCACTGTTCGCGGTGATCCTGGCCAACATCGTGGCGGCCTTCCTCGTGCGCATCATCGGCAAGAACCTCGACTAAGGGAGCGACACATCATGCAACCCAATCCCTTGTTCACCGTCCTGCGCACCCTCGGCGCGTGGGGCGCGGCGCTCCTGCTGTTCTTCCCGCTGGGCTGGCTGTTCCTCACCGCGTTCAAGACCGAATTGCAGGCCATCCACGTGCCGCCGCTCTTCATCTTCGAGCCGACGATGGAGAACTTCAGCGAAGTGCAGCGCCGCAGCGACTACCTGCTGTATGCGCGCAACTCGATCATCACCAGCGTGGGCTCGACCATCCTGGGTCTGCTGATCGCCGCGCCGGCTGCGTACTCGATGGCCTTCTTCCGCACGAAGAGGACGCGCGACATCCTCATGTGGATGCTGTCGACCAAGATGATGCCGGCCGTCGGCGCGCTGGTGCCGATCTACGTCCTGGCGCAGACCGCGGGCATGCTGGACTCGATCCCCGCGCTGATCATCGTGTTCACGCTGTCGAACCTGCCGATCATGGTGTGGATGCTCTACACGAGCTACAAGGACATCCCCAACGAGATCCTCGAAGCGGCACGCATGGACGGCGCGAGCGTCTGGACGGAGTTTCGCCACGTCGTGATGCCGCTGTCGGTCGGTGGTCTCGCATCCTGCGGCCTGCTGTGCCTGGTGCTGAGCTGGAACGAGGCCTTCTGGGCACTCAACCTGGTGTCGGCCAAGGCGGGCACGCTGGCCACGCTGATCTCGCAGTACTCCAGCCCCGAGGGCCTGTTCTGGGCCAAGTTGTCGGCCGCCTCGCTGATGGCCATCGCGCCCATCGTGGTGTTCGGCTGGTTCAGCCAGAAACAACTCGTCCAAGGCCTGACCTTCGGCGCCGTCAAGTAATAAATCAAGGAGAGACACACATGGCCTACCTCGAACTCCGCAACATCAAGAAGAGCTTTGGCGACGCGCACATCATCAAGGGCGTCAACCTCGAGATCGACAAGGGCGAGTTCATCGTCTTCGTCGGCCCCTCGGGCTGCGGCAAGTCGACGCTGCTGCGCCTGATCGCCGGGCTGGAGCCGACCAGCAGCGGGCAACTCATGCTCGACGGCCGGGACATCACCAACCTCGCGTCCGGCAAGCGCGACCTGGCGATGGTGTTCCAGAGCTACGCGCTCTATCCGCACATGAGCGTGGCCGACAACATGTCCTTCGCGCTCAAGCTGGCCAACGTGCCCAAGGACGAGATCCGCAAGAAAGTCGACTACGCGGCCAAGCAGCTGAACCTCACGCAATACCTCGACCGCACGCCAAAGGAGCTGTCCGGCGGCCAGCGCCAGCGCGTGGCCATCGGGCGGGCCATCGTTCGCGCGCCCAAGGTGTTCCTGTTCGACGAGCCGCTGTCCAACCTCGATGCGGCGCTGCGTGGCAACACGCGGGTGGAGATCCACAAGCTGCACGTCGCGCTCGGCGCCACCAGCATCTACGTGACGCACGACCAGGTCGAGGCCATGACCCTGGCCGACCGCGTGGTGGTGCTGAAGGACGGCCTGATCGAGCAGGTCGGCACGCCGATGGACCTGTACGACCATCCGGTCAACAAGTTCGTCGCGCAGTTCATCGGCATGCCGTCGATGAACATGGTGCCGGCCGCCGCCATCCCGACCTTCTCGGCGGCCACCGGCGGCAGGCTGCCGAGCGACGGCTTCCTCGGCGTGCGACCCGAAGGCCTGCAAGTGCATGCCGGCGTCGGCGCGGGCGTGCCGGGCAAGGTCGACCTGATCGAGGCGCTGGGTTCCGACACGCTGATCCACGTCGACGTCGGTGGCATCCCGCTCATCGCGCGGCAGAACGAGCGCACGCCGCTGCGCATCGGCGACGACGTGGGCGTTGAGTTGGATCCGTCAGTGCTGCACCTGTTCAATCGCGAAGGCCTGGCGGTCGCCGCGTGATGACGCTCGCAGCCGTTCCGGACGCCACGTCCGTCATCCTCCACCTGGGCCTCGGCTCTTTTCACCGGGCGCACCAGGCGGTGTACGTGCAGGCGCTGCGCGACACCGGCGACAAGGCCTATGCGATTTCCGGCGCCAACCTGCGGCCGGACATGCCCGAGGTGCTGGGCGCGTTGCGCGCACAAGGCGGCGCCTACACGCTGGAAACCGTGTCGCCCGCGGGCGAGTACCGCTACCAGCGCATCGAGTCGATCCGCGAGGTGCTGCCCTACGAGGCCGACCTGGCGAGCGTGATCGAGCGGGGCGCCGACGGGGCCACGCGCATCATCTCCTTCACCGTCACCGAGGCCGGCTACTACCTCGATGCCAAGGACAAGCTCGACCTGTCCTTCGCCGACCTGGCAGCGGACATCGAACGCGCGCGCAGTGGCGAACCGGGCAGCACGATCTACGGCGCCGTCTGCGCCATCCTGCGCGCGCGCAAGCTCAAGGGCAGCGGCCCGGTCACGCTGCTGAATTGCGACAACCTGCGCCACAACGGCGATCGCTTCCGCAAGGGCCTGCTCGAATTCATCGAGCGCAGCGGCGACGTCTCGCTGCAAGCCTGGGTGCAGATCAACACCACCTGTCCCAACGCCATGGTCGACCGCATCACGCCGCGTCCCCCGCCGGAGTTGCGCGAGCGCGTGTTGAAGGCCACCGGCCAGGATGACGCGGCGCCCATCACCGGCGAAAGTTTCATCCAGTGGGTCATCGAGGACAACTTCATCGGTGGCCGGCGACCGGCGTGGGAGCGCGTGGGCGTGCAGATGGTGGAATCGGTGCAGCCGTACGAAGAGGCCAAGATCCGCCTGCTCAATGCCACGCACAGTTGCATCGCGTGGGCCGGTACGCTCATCGGCCTGCAGTTCATCCACGAGGGCACGCACACGCCCGCGATCCGCAAGATGGCCTTCGACTACGTCACCGACGACGTCATCCCCTGCCTGAGCCGCCCCGGCACGCCGAGCCCGGTCGACCTGCCCGCGTACCGCGACGTGGTGCTCGACCGCTTCGGAAACCCGTCGATCCGCGACACCAACCAGCGCGTGGCAATGGACGGCTTCTCGAAGATCCCCGGCTTCATCGCGCCCACCGTGCGCGAGCGCCTGGCCCGCGACGAAAGCATCGACAGCGTCGCGATGCTGCCGGCGCTGTTCCTGGCTTTCCTGCAGCGCTGGCACCGCGGCGAAATCCCGTACACCTACCAGGACCAGGTCATGGACCCGGCCGTGGGCCATGCGATCTGCGAGGCCGCCGACCCGGTGGCGGCCTTCTGTTCCGACACCGCGCTGTGGGGACCGCTGGCCGGTGATACTCGGCTGGTTGACGCCGTGCGCCGCGCCGGTGTCCGGGTCCAGGCATTTGTGGCGGCGACAACGAAGGCAACCTGACACTATGCGAATCGCACTGGCCGGCGAGGCCCTGATCGACTTCACTTGCAGTTCGGGCCTGAGCTTCGAGGGCCACGAAGGCGGCGCGCTGACCAACAGCGCCATCGCCGCCGCGCGGCTGGGCCAGCCGACCGGCTTCATCACGCAGCTCTCGACCGACATGTTCGGCGAGCGCCTGCTGCAGCATCTGCAAGGCAACGGCGTCGACACGCAATTCGTGCTGCGCAGCGCGGCGCCGTCGACGCTGGCTTTCGTCGCGCGCACGCCGACCACCAATCACTACGCCTTCTACACCAAGGGCACCGCCGACACGCTGTGGGCGCCGCCGGAATTGCCCGCACTGCCCGACAGTTGCCGCTTCCTGCACTTCGGCGGCATCTCCATCCTCACCGAGCCTGCCGCCACGCGCATCACCGAACTCGTCGAAGCGCAGCGCGGCCAGCGCATCGTGCTGTTCGACCCGAACGTGCGGCCCAGCCTGATCCCCGACATGGACGCCTACCGCGCGAAGCAGCCGCGTTGGCTGGCCGCCAGCGACGTGCTCAAGTTCAGCGACGAAGACGCGGCCTACCTTGCGCCGGGCAAGAGCCTGGCCGAGGCGGCCGCGATGTTCCTCGCGCCGCACGCAGCCGGCGGGCAGGGGCCGCGCGCCGTGGTCGTCACCCGGGGCGGCGACAGCGCCGGCGTGTACCGCGCAGGCCATGCGCCGGTGGAGGTGAAGCCGCCCAGGATCACGGTGGCCGACACCATCGGCGCGGGCGACACCTTCGCCGCCGGCATCTCGGTGGCGCTGCTGGAGCAAGGCGTCGAGCACGCGGCGCAACTCGACGCATTGGCCGACGATGCCTGGGGCGAAGTGCTGCGTTTCGCCGCCACCGCTGCCGCGCTCAACTGCACCCGCGAAGGATGCGACCCGCCCACCCGCGCGGAACTGCAGGCCGCGCTGTCCGCCCCATGAGGGAGGCCTGAAATGCCGAGCACACGCTCTCGCCAAACCCCGCGCCAACGCCAACCCGAGCTGGAACACGACTTCGCCCGCTCGCCCTCGCTCGGCTACGAAAAGCCCGAGGAAGTGGGCTGGGTCCGCTGCCTGTCGCACGGCTACCCGAGCCAGCTGGCGCGCTGGCATTGCCATGACGAATACGAACTGCACCTGATCACGGCCACCTCCGGCAAGGCCTTCGTCGGCGACTGGATCGGCCCGTTCCAGCCCGGCCACCTGGTGCTGTGCGGCCCGCGCCTGCCGCACAACTGGATCTCGCTCGATGCGCCGGCCGACGGCGTGAGCACGCGCGACCTGGTGATCCAGTTCCGGCACGAGCCCTTTGCGCAGGCAGCGTCTGAAATCCCGGAGATCGCCGAAGTCATGCAACTGCTGGAGCGCGCGCGCCGCGGCATCGAGTTCTTCGGCTTGTCGGAGCGTGCCGAGCAGCATTGGCGCGCAGTCAAGGCCTCGCACGGGCTGCGCCGGCTGGGCGCGTTCTGCGACTACCTGGCCGACCTCGCCGAATGCACTGACTACCGGCTGTTGTCGAGCGTGCAGATCAAGGGCGCCGAGGGCGACGCCGAAGGCGACCAGATCAACGCCATCGTCAACCGCATCACCGACAACGTGGCCGAGCCCATCGCGATGGCCGACGTGGCGGCAGAACTCGGCATGAGCGAAAGCCGCTTCAGCCGGTTCTTCCGCAAGTCGACCGGCAACAGCTTCACCGACTTCGTCAACCAGGTCCGTATCAACAATGCCTGCCACCTGCTGATGCAGACCGACCACTACGTGACAGACATCTGCTACCAGGTCGGCTTCAACAACGTCGCCAACTTCAACCGGCGCTTCCTGGAAATCAAGGGCATGACGCCGAGTGAATTCCGCCGGCAGGCAGACAGCCGCTTTGGCGGGGCGCATTGAATTCGGACATCCGAAATCGGACATCCGGCCGCGAAGGACGCGAAGGTTCCGCGAAGGACGCGAAAGAAGACAGAAAGAATTTGAGTTTCTTCTTTGGATTTCCTTTTGCGTCCTTCGCGAAACCTTCGCGTCCTTCGCGGCCGGCTGCCCGTATTCAAGTCTTCCAACACCCTGACCCACCATGTATCTCGGACTTGACCTCGGCACCTCCGAATTGAAGGCGCTGCTCCTTGCCGACGACCATCGCATCGTCGGCGTGGCCCGTTCGGCACTGACCGTGAGCCGGGCGCGGCCGCTGTGGTCGGAACAGGCGCCTTCGCAGTGGTGGGCAGCGTTGGAAGACGTGATGCAGCAATTGTTCGCAGCACATGCCGATGCGCTCGCGGCCGTGCGCGCGATCGGGCTGTCGGGGCAGATGCATGGCGCGGTGCTGCTCGACGAAAGGGATGAAGTCCTGCGGCCGGCGATCCTCTGGAACGATGGCCGAAGCGCAGCGCAGTGCGAGCAGCTCACCCAAGCCGTTCCGCGGCTGGGCGAAATCGCCGGCAACCTCGCCATGCCCGGCTTCACCGCACCCAAATTGCTGTGGGTGCGTGAGCATGAGCCCGACGTGTTCGCCCGTACTCGTCGCGTGCTGCTGCCCAAGGACTGGCTGCGCCTGATGCTCGGTGGTGAAGCGGTGAGCGACATGTCCGATGCGTCCGGCACGCTATGGCTCGATGTCGGCCAGCGCGACTGGTCGGACGAAATGCTGGCCGCCACCGGGCTCACGCGCGCCCACATGCCGCGCCTCGTCGAAGGCAGCGAAGCCTCGGCGACGCTCAAGCCTGAACTGGCCGCGCGCTGGGGCATGGCGCGCGGCGTGCGCATCGCGGGCGGCGCCGGCGACAACGCGGCGAGCGCGGTCGGCATGGGCCTGGTCGCGCCAGGCGAAGGCTTCGTTTCCCTGGGTACGTCAGGCGTGATCTTCGTGTCGGGCGCGGCCTTCGCGCCCAATCCGACGCAGGCTGTCCATGCCTTCTGCCACGCACTGCCGGGGCGCTGGCACCAGATGTCGGTGATGCTGTCGGCGGCCAGCGCGGTGAGCTGGGCCGCGCGCAGTTTCGGGTTCAAGGACGAGGCGAGCCTGATCGCGGCGGCCGCGACGCTGGCTCCGGACGCCCGGCAACGCGCGCCGTTGTTCCTGCCCTACCTGTCCGGCGAGCGATCGCCGCACAACAATCCGCAGGCGCAGGGCGCGCTGTTCGGCCTGACCCATGCGCATGCGGCGGCCGACATGGCCTATGCAGTTGTCGAGGGCGTGAGCTTCGGCCTGCGCGACGGGCTCGACACACTGGAGCGGCCGACGAGTGATCTCTCGCTCGTCGGTGGCGGTGCGCGCAGCGCCTGGTGGGCGCAGTTGCTGGCCGACATCCTCGAAGTGCCGCTGGCGCTGGGCGAGGGTGGCGAGGCGGGTGGCGCGCTGGGCGCGGCGCGATTGGGCTGGCTGGCCGATGGCGGCACTGTCGATGCGGTGTGCCAGCGGCCGGCAGTGCAGCGGCGCTTCGTGCCCGACACCGGGCAAGCCGGCGCGCACCGCGCGCGACAGGCGCGATTCCGTGCGCTGTACCGCGCGCTCGAACCCTGCTTCTAGGCCCCGTTCTTCACCAGCACCGGCCGCGGCGAGTACCGGTCGGCGAACAGCTTCTTCAGGTTGTCGACCTTGGGCAGGTCGTTGTAGGCGATGTACGGCTCGTCCGGATGCAGCGTCAGGTAATCCTGGTGATAGGCCTCGGCCGGATAGAAGCGCTTCTGCAGTTCGACGGTCGTGACAACCGGCTTGCCGCCGAAGGTCTTCGCCTCGGTCAGTTGCGCGATGTAGGCCTGCGCGATGCGCGCCTGCTCGACGTTCTGCGCAAAGATGGCGGAGCGGTACTGCGTGCCGGTGTCGGGGCCTTGCCGGTTCAGTTGTGTCGGGTCGTGCACCACCGAGAAGTAGATCTGCAGCAGCCGCGCATAGCTGACCTGGCGCGGGTCGAAGCTGATGCGCACGGCCTCGGCATGGCCGGTGCGGCCTGATCCGACCGATTCATACTTCGCCGTACTTTCGTCGCCGCCCGCATAGCCCGACACGGCGCTCGTCACGCCCTTGACGTGCTGGTACACCCCTTGCACGCCCCAGAAGCAGCCACCCGCGAGCACTGCCGTGGCCGAGGCATCGAGGCTGGCCGGATCGATCTTCGGCGCCGGCACGGCCACCGCGGCCTCGGCAGCGAACGATGGCCGGTGCCACCAGATCGCGCCGCCCGCGACAAGCGCCAGCGCGCCCAGGACGCTGCGGCGGGTGGGTGTGCCGGATGAGCGGCGGGTGTTGGGGCGAGGTGGGGTGTTCATGGGCTCGGGTTTCCTTCTTGGGCGATTCTGCGCGTGCGCTCGCTGCGCCGCCATCCGGCGCAGAGCGTCCCTGCCGGTCACTTGGGCATCGCATCGGCAAAAAAGAACGGCCGCCGAAGCGACCGTTCTCTTTTCGCGAGACACCTGGAAACCGGCTTGGCCGGGACCCAGGCGCCAGCGGCGGGCAATTACATGCCCATGCCGCCCATGCCGCCCATGCCACCCATGTCGGGCATGCCGCCGCCAGCGCCGGCTTCGTCCTTCGGTGCGTCGGCGACCATGGCTTCGGTCGTCAACAGCAGCGAGGAGACCGATGCTGCGTTCTGCAGCGCGGTGCGGGTGACCTTCGTCGGGTCCAGGATGCCCAGCTCGAGCATGTCGCCGTACGTGTCGTTCGCAGCGTTGAAGCCGTAGTTGCCCGAACCGGCCAACACAGCGTTCACCACCACCGAGGCTTCGCCGCCGGCGTTGTTCACGATTTCGCGCAGGGGCGCTTCGATGGCCTTGAGCACCAGCTTGATGCCGGCTTCTTGATCGGCGTTTTCGCCCTTGATCGAGTCGCCCACAGCTTGCTTGGCACGCAGCAGAGCCACGCCGCCGCCAGCCACAACGCCTTCTTCCACTGCAGCGCGGGTGGCGTGCAGGGCGTCTTCGACGCGAGCCTTCTTTTCCTTCATTTCGACTTCGGTGGCAGCGCCAACCTTGATAACGGCAACACCGCCGGCCAGCTTGGCCACGCGCTCTTGCAGCTTTTCACGGTCGTAGTCGCTGGTCGCTTCTTCGATCTGAACGCGCACTTGCTTGACGCGGGCTTCGATGTCACCAGCAGCGCCAGCGCCGTCGATGATGATCGTGTTTTCCTTGCTGACTTCGATGCGGGCAGCCTGGCCCAGATCGGCCAGGGTGACCTTCTCGAGCGTCAGGCCGACTTCTTCGGCGATGACCTTGCCGCCCGTCAGGATGGCGATGTCTTCCAGCATGGCCTTGCGGCGGTCGCCGAAGCCAGGAGCCTTGACAGCCACGACCTTCAGGATGCCGCGGATCGTGTTCACGACCAGAGTAGCCAGGGCTTCGCCTTCGACTTCTTCGGCGATGATCAGCAGCGGACGGCCAGCCTTGGCGACTTGTTCCAGCGTCGGGAGCAGGTCACGGATGTTGCTGATCTTCTTGTCGAAGAGCAGGACAAACGGGTTTTCCAGGATCGCCGATTGCTTTTCCGGGTTGTTGATGAAGTAGGGCGACAGGTAGCCGCGGTCGAACTGCATGCCTTCGACGACGTCGAGTTCGCTGTCGAGCGACTTGCCGTCTTCAACGGTGATCACGCCTTCCTTGCCGACCTTGTCCATCGCGTCAGCGATGAGCTTGCCGATGGTTTCGTCGCTGTTGGCCGAGATCGAGCCGACTTGAGCGATTTCCTTCGACGTGGTGGTGGGCTTGGAAGCCTTCTTCAGCTCGGCGACCAGGGCCGTGACAGCCTTGTCGATGCCGCGCTTCAGGTCCATCGGGTTCATGCCCGCTGCGACCAGCTTGAAGCCTTCGCGAACGATGGCTTGTGCCAGGACCGTGGCGGTCGTGGTGCCGTCACCAGCGTTGTCGCTGGTCTTGGAGGCCACTTCCTTCACGAGCTGGGCGCCCATGTTCTGGAGCTTGTCCTTGAGTTCGATTTCCTTGGCGACGGACACACCGTCCTTGGTCACCGTCGGGGCGCCGAACGAACGCTCGAGCACCACGTTGCGGCCCTTGGGGCCCAGGGTCACTTTGACTGCGTTGGCCAGGATGTTGACACCCTCGACCATGCGTGCGCGGGCTTCGCCGCCGAAGACTACGTCTTTTGCTGCCATGTTTGTTTACTCCAATGAGGATGGGTTGATTACTTCTCGACGACTGCGAACAGGTCGTCTTCCTTCATGACGAGGAGCTCGTCGCCATCGACCTTGACGGTCTGGCCGCTGTACTTGCCGAACAGGACGCGGTCGCCGACCTTGACGCTCATCGCGCCCAGTTCGCCCTTGTCGTTCTTCTTGCCAGGACCGACGGCCAGCACTTCGCCCTGGTCAGGCTTCTCGGCGGCGTTGTCGGGAATGACGATGCCCGAGGCGGTCTTGGTTTCGCTTTCAATGCGCTTGACGATCACGCGATCGTGCAAAGGACGAAGTTTCAATTGCATCTCCTGATATGGATAGAAACGGGGTTGAATCCGGGCGCCAGCGAGGTTGCCGGCTGCCGATCGACCCAAAGGGGTGCTGTTAGCACTCACCTTGAGCGAGTGCTAATGATAAGGGCATTTTTTGCGGTTTCAAGGGGCTGGAAGGGGCTTTCGCCGCCGTGGCTCCAGTACGTTGGAACGCGCGTACTCCGTGGCATGATGGCCGGGCGCTCCCCCTACCCGGCAGAAAGGTGGTGCGAATGATCGACAGACGCGGATGGACGAAGGCGGCATTTGCAGCGATCGCGCTCGGCGTGCCGCTCGTCAGCGCATCGCAATCCGGGGAGCAGATCCGTCGAATCGGATTCCTGTCGGGAGGCCCGCGGCCCCCCGACGGCCTGGCTCCGGCGCCGTTGCGAAACGCACTGGACGCTGCAGGCAGCGCCGACGGCAGGCGGATCGTCTACGAGGCCCGCTGGTCCCAGGGGCACCCCGAGCAGTTGCCGGGCCTGGCCGCGGAACTGGTCGCGCTCAAGGTCGACGCCATCGTGACGGTGGGGGGACCCCCCGCGGCAGTGGCCAAGCAGGCAACGAAGACGGTGCCGGTGGTCGTCATCAACGCCGGCGACGTGGTCGAGACGGGCCTGGTGGCCAGTCTCGCCCATCCGGGCGGCAACATCACGGGCATCGACGACCCGGCGGCAGTGCTGAGCGCCAAGCGGCTGGAGTTCGTGAAGGAACTCGTTCCCCGCGCCCAGCGCGTGGCGGTGCTCTGGAACGCCGGCGACGGCGCGATGACGCTGCGCTTTCACTCGATCGAGAAGGCCGCGCCGGTGTTGGGCGTAGCGATCGATCCCCTGCCAGTGCGCGAGCCGGACGATTTCAACGTGGCGCTGGCCGCCATGAACAAGGCACGGCCCGACGCCGTGATGATGATCACCGACGCCCTCACGATCCTCAATCGGAAGCGCGTGATCGACTACGCGGCAATGCAGCGCATCCCCGCAGTCTACGAATATGCCGCCGAAGTCCGCGCGGGCGGCCTGCTGTCGTACGGCGCGGACGCCGGCGAGAACATGGCTCTGGCGGCGGACTACGTCTACCGCATCATCAAGGGCGCCAAGCCCGCCGACCTGCCCGTGGCGCAACCCAAGCGCTACCACCTGACGATCAACATGAGCACCGCCAGCAGCCTCGGCCTCTCGATCCCGACCTCGCTTCTCATTCGCGCGGACGAGGTGATTCCTTAGGCGCAGCGTCCCGCGCCATCTTCAGGCGACCACCGGCCCCAGTGTGTCGTCAAGCGCTGCCTTGATATCCGCGATGAGATCCGCCGGATCCTCCAGCCCGATCGACAGGCGCATGTGACCGTAGGTCTGGAACGCGTCCGGATAGGCGCTGGAGCCGCGACGCGCATTCTTTCCGACGTGCACGATCAGGGAAACATCGTGGCCGAGGGACACCGCCGAGACGATCAGGCGCAGGTTCGCCACGAAGCGGTTCTGCAGTTCGGGCCCGCCGTCGACGGCAAAGGCCATGACTGCGCCATATCCTTCGAACTGGCGTGACGCCAGGTCATGCTGCGGGTGCGATGTCAGTCCAGGGAATGCCACGAACGCGACGCGAGGGTCCCGGTCCAGGAAATCAGCCACCCTCTGCGCCGTGGACAGGTGCTTCGACAAGCGCAGCGGCAGCGTGACGGAGCCGCGCATGATCAGCCACGCATTGAAGGGCGAGATGGAGCCCCCGACGTCGACGAGAGCGTCGTTCTTCAACTGGCGAACCAACTCCGCGCGGCCGATCACGGCGCCACCCATCGCATCGCCATGCCCGTTGATGTACTTTGTCAGCGCATGCGCAACGAAGTCCGCCCCATGTTCCAGACCCCGGAACATCGGGGGCGGCGTGAATGTCGCGTCGATCGACAGCATGGCGCCCCGCGCATGGGCGATGGCGGCAAGCGCCCGGACATCGGCCACCTTGGTGGTCGGATTGGCAATGGTCTCCGCGTGCACGAGCCTCGTGTTCGGCCGCATGGCGGCCTGGACCGCGGCGAGGTCGCTGATGTCCACGAAGGTCGCCTCGATGCCGTACCGCTGCGGAAGCAACTCGCGGAACAGGCGGGCGACGGCCTCGTACGTGACGTCGCTGACGACCACATGGTCGCCACTCTTCAGGAAAGTGAAGAAGATCGCGTGCAGCGCGGCAACGCCGGTGCTGAACACGGCTGCATCCTCGCCGCGCTCCAGTGCAGCCAGCTTGCGCTCGAGGCACATCTGGTTGTGACCCGAGTTGCGCGTGTAGAACAGCGTCCGGGAGTCCGACCAATCGAGCGCAGAGGGATCGTCAGGCAACTGGTAGGAGTTGGACATGACGATCGGCGTCAGGATGGCCCCTGTCGTGGCATCCGGGCTGTTCCCGGCATGCACGGCCTGGCTGTCGAAAGAGAGGCTTGCGGGTTGCTTCCTGTCCGGGCGTTGCGCTGGCTTGCGGCTGTCCATGTATTTCCTCCTGGGCTATCGGGCGGCGAGACAGCCGCAGAAGTTCTAGCGCGCTGCAAAGGGGTGCGTGATCAGGCTGTAGATGGTCCGCGTGCCATCGATGTAGTTGCCCATGCGCATGTTCTCGTTGCTGGCGTGCTGGTTGTTGTCGGCGTTGACCAGCGGCACGATCGCGAAGGGCACCTTCAGCGCCTCGACGATCTCGGCAGTGGGCACGGTGCCGCCCATCATGCGGATGCGCACCGGTTCGGGCTTGGCGCCAAAGGCGTCGACCATCGCCGTGTAGGCCCATTGCCCGACGGCTGAATCCATCGGCGTGCCGGCCGCGTCCCCGCCCTCGGTCTGCATGTCGAAGCTGGCCAGCTTGTCGTAGCGGGCGCGGTCCTCGTCGGTGGGCTTGCCCTTGACGAGGTGGTAGCCCTGCTTCTGGATGTGCGCCTCGACCAGCTTGCCGAGGTAGACGGCGGTGGAGTCGGGCGTGGTGCGCACGTCGATCTCGGCCACCGCGGTGTCGGGCACGATGTTCGCCGCCTTGTCGCCCACCGCCGCGGACTGCATGCCGCGCACGTTGAGCGAGGGGTACTGCATCGCCTCCTGGTAGTTGGCGCCGACCGCATCCGTCTTCGCGATGCCGAGCCGTTTTTTGAGCGCGGCTTCGTCGTCCGGCACGGCGGCCATGATCTTGCGCTCCGCGTCGCCGAGCTTCACGTGGTCGTAGTAGCCCTGCACCGTGACGCGCCCCTGCTCGTCCTTCATCGAGGCCAGCAAGGTGGCCAGGCGCTGCGCCGGGTTGGGCGAGTAATTGCCGTAGTGGCCGCTGTGCAGCGACACCTTGGCGCCGTACACGGTGAGCCGCGCCATGGCCGCGCCGCGGTTGCCGAAGATCAGCGTGGGCCGGTTGGTGGCGTGCATCGGGCCGTCGTGGATGACGATGGCGTCGCTGCGCAGCAAGTCGCGGTGCGCGAGCATGACCTTGCCGATCGAGGGCGAACCCTTTTCCTCCTCGCTGTCGAGCACCACCTTGACGTTGACGCCGGTGGCGTCGCCGCTGGCCTTGAGGGCGTCGATGGCGGCCAGGAACATCATGATCGGCGCCTTGTCGTCGGCCGATGACCGACCGAACACGCGCCACTCCGGGTCGACCGGGCCGTTGAACAGCGGCGCCGAATCGATCTCTTCCCAATCGCCCTTGGCATCCTTGCGCTTGAGCACGGGCACCCAGGGGCTCTTCTGCTGCCATTGCTCCGCGATCACGGGTTGGCCGTCGAGGTGCATGTAGAACAGCACCGTCTTGCGCTTCGGGTCGGCGCCGGGCCATTCGGCGAAGAGCATCGGCTTGCCGTCGTTGGGCAACTGCTGCGTGGCGAAGCCCCGCTTGCGGAACGCAGCTTCGAGCCACTCCACGTTCTTGCGGATGTCCGCCGACGCGATGGCGTCGTTGGGCAGCGCGAGCAGGTCGAAGTACTCGCGGAAGGTGGCCTGGGCGTACTGCGTCGCCACCGCGGGCGAAAGCTCGGCGGCATGCACGTGGCTCGCGCCAAGGGCGGCTGCGAGCGTGGCAACAAGGGAGAAGTGGCGCATGGTGTTGTTCATGCGCTCGAAGATAACGTCCTGTGGCTTGCGCGTGAAGGCGCACCCGTTCGAAAAAGACCTGCGCCCTACGCGTTGCAGACGCAGAAACCGCGGATGCGGTCAGCGCCCATTCATCAATGCCGCACCCAGCCTCGGTCGCGCCGCCCGGTGGGCGCGCGTTCGCGCGTCGCGCCACGCGACCACCAGGGCGAGCCAGCAGATGCCCTCCAGGGCGGCGCCGACGACATCGCTGAAATAGTGCGCGCCGAGGTAGACCCTGCTGAAGCCGACCAGGATGATCATCGCGGCGCAGGCCGCAGCGGCGAGACGTCGCGCAGGCGTCGGCGTTCCGGACAGCAGCGCGCAGATCAGCACGCCGTAGCACAGCATGGCGCCCTCCGTATGGCCGCTCGGGAAGCTGTAGGTGCCGAGCGCCTGCTGCGCGAGTCCGAACGAGGGCCGCGCCCGCATGAACACATGCTTGACCGCAAAATTCACAGCCATGCCCGAAGGGATCGCCCAGAAGGCCACCAGGCTCCAGAAATACCTGCGCGTCACGAACAGCCAATAGGCCAGCGCCACGGCGTAGCCCAGCATGGCGATCTCGTTGTTGAGCAGGCTCACGATCGTCATGACCCGGGTGCCGATCGCGGAACTGTTCGCGGCGAACCACATGCCGATCGCGGTGTCCCACTGGACGAGGGCGCTCCCCTTCCGGATCGCGACCGCGACCACGGCGAAAGCCAGTGCGGCCATCGCCGCGATGAGAAGAGGCGCCCGGGAAGGGGTGTGCAGGCGGATCGGCAGCGGGGAGGACGGCATCAGGAATTCACAACAAAGACAAAGGCTGCCTCGAGCATCTCTCGCGGCAACTGACCAGGACGTTGACCGGCATTGCCGCAGGAGGGTCTTTGCGTGCCAGGTTCCGCGATTCTGCGCAGGGTTTGAAGCTGGCCTGCCTACGCCGCCTCCTGCACCGCAAGCAAGCCCGAGCGGCCTTCCACGGTCCCTTGTGCGATGCGACGCCGCGGCAGCGTGCTGATGTCCGTCGCCCCATGAAGCGCGCCCATCGTCACGAGCGCGTGACCTTGGGCCTTCCATCCGGCCAGCAGGCGCTCGAACACAGGCATCAGCTTCTGGCCTTCCAGCTCCGCATGCAGCGTGTAGACCTGATCCTCGTGCGTCCCGGCGGTCATCCGCAGGATGTGCTCCGCCACGTTGTCGACCGTGATGTCGTCCACGCCGATCAGTTCATCGAGCGTGGGCAGCGTGGTCGGATACTGCGGCGGGCCGATCACCGCGCCGGCCGCGTCGACCGGCAGGAAGGGCCGCCCGCCGCGGGTGTCCGATGCATGGGCGATGCCCAGCTTCATCTCGGCCCTGGCCGCGGCATCGTTGAATTGCCACCCAGCCGCACCGTGCAGCCGCGGCGGCGTGCCGAACACCTCGGCGAAGCGTTGTGTCGCGCGGTGCATTTCGCGCTCTGCCCAGGCGGCGTCGTGCTTGAGCAGCTGGTCCTGCCAGCGCACGTGGTCCCAGCAATGCACGCCGACTTCGAAGCCGGCGTCGCGCACGCTGCGCAGCGTGCCGGCCTCGCGCTTGCCGATGTCGGGGCCGGGCAGGGCGACGCCGTACATCAGCGTCTTCACGCCATAGTGCTCGACCACCGAGGTGCGCGACACCTTCTTCAGGAAGCCGGGCCGCAGCGCGCGGAAGATCGCGCGCCCGGTGTGGTCCGGCCCCAGGCTGAACAGGAAGGTGCCGCCGGCGCCGGCCTGCGCCATTGCGCGGACCAGCGCGGGCACGCCCTCTCGGGTGCCGCGCCAGGTGTCGACGTCGACCTTCAATGCGATGCGGGCCATGGTTGCGGTCAGAGCTCCAGGTCGGCCGCCGCGGCGGCGTGGTCCTGGTAGTAGTCGAACAGCTTGGCCAGCGCGTCGCGCATGTCGACGGTCGGCTTCCAGTCCAGGTCCTTCATGGTGGCCTGGATGTCGGGCACGCGACGCGTCACGTCCTGGTAGCCGCCGCCGTAGTACTCCGCCGACGCGACGTCGACCAGTTGCACGCGCGAGGCGGCGTCCTTGTAGTCGGGCAGCGTCGCGGCCAGCGCCAGCATCATCTCGGCCAGCGCGCGGATCGAATGGTTGTTGGCCGGATTGCCGATGTTGTAGATCCGGCTGTCGGCCACGCCATCCTTGTTGGCGATGATCTTTACCAGCGCGTTGATCCCGTCCTCCACGTAGGTGAAGGCGCGCTGCTGGCTGCCGCCGTCGACCAGCTTGATGGGTTCGCCGCGCACGATGTGGCCGAGGAACTGCGTGATCACGCGGCTGGAACCTTCCTTGGGTGCGTGCAGGCTGTCGAGGCCCGGGCCGATCCAGTTGAAGGGGCGGAACAGCGTGTAGCGCAGGCCTTCCTGCTGGCCGTAGGCGGCGATCACGCGGTCCATCAGTTGCTTGGAGCAGGCGTAGATCCAGCGCGGCTTGTTGATCGGGCCGTAGACCAGGTTGGAGGTCTCGGGGTCGAAGCCGTCGTCGGTGCACATGCCGTAGACCTCGCTGGTCGACGGGAAGACCACTCGCTTGTTGTACTTGAGGCACATTCGCACGATGGGCAGGTTGGCCTCGAAGTCGAGTTCGAACACCCGCAGCGGCTCGCGCACATAGGTCGACGGCGTGGCGATCGCGACCAGCGGCAGCACCACGTCGCACTTCTTCACGTGGTACTCGATCCACTCCTTGTTGATGGTGATGTCACCCTCGAAGAAGTGGAAGCGCGGATGGTCCATCCACGGTGCGACGCGGTCGGATTGCATGTCCATGCCGTAGACCACCCAGTCGGTGTGGTCGATGATGTGGCGCGTGAGGTGATGGCCGATGAAGCCGTTGACGCCGAGGATGAGGACTTTGAGCATGGGAGCGGTCTCGTGGGAGTGAGTCAGGAGTCGACGGAAACGCTGCGGCCGCCAAAGCGGCGCGCGAATCCGGCGGGGTCGATGGGGCCATCGCTGTCGTGCGCGGCCAGGACGTGGAGCATGCTGCCGTCCGCGGCCTGCAGCCACAGGGCGTTGTTCTCGTTGATCAGGCGCAGCGCTGCATCGGTATTGGGCTTCTGCTCGACGAGTCTGGTTCGATCGATGACGATCTCGCACCCCCCGAAGCGGCAGAACGCGCCGGGATAGGGCGCCGCCAATGCGCGAACCAGGTTGTGGATCTGCTGGGCGCTGGCACTCGGGGGAATCCGGCCGTCTTCCGGCTTGCGGCCGCCGTAGTACCCGCCTTGCGAAAGGTCTTGCGCGCGCTCGGTGGCCGTGCCGTCCAGCATGCGTGGGAGGCTGCGCGCCAGCACGATCTCGGCAGCCGTCACCACCTTGCCGAACACTTCCGACGCCGTGTCGTCCTTCAGGATCGGCACGGCGCATTGGTCGACGATCGCGCCGTTGTCGGGCTTCTCGTTCATGCGATGCAAGGTGGCGCCGGTCTCGCGTGCGCCTTCGATCACGGCCCAGTTCACCGGCACCCGCCCGCGGTATTGCGGCAGCAGCGAGCCGTGCATGTTGAAGGCGCCGCAACGCGGCACGTTCAACCATGCGGCCTTGAGCATGTGGCGGTAGTAGAACGAGAACAGGAAATCCGGATTCGATGCAGCCGCCTCAGCCAGCAATTCAGGCAGATGTGCATCGCTCGGCGCCACGCAGCGCAGGCCGTTCTCGGCCGCCACTTGCGCCACGCTGGCAAACCAGATGTTCTCGCCCGGCGAGTCTTCGTGTGTGATGACCAGCGGCACTTCGACGCCCGCGTCGAGCAGCACGCGCAGACAGCGCACGCCGACGTCGTGGTACGCGAACACGATGGCGCGCGCGGGAAGATCGGGCTTCATCATCGGCGCTCGCGTTCCAGGATCGCGGTGATCACGTAGCGCGGCCGGGCGCGCACTTCCTGGTAGATGCGCCCGATGTATTCGCCCAGCAATCCGATGCCGAACAGCGCCAGGCCCATCAGCAGGAACAGCAGCGCGAACAGCGTGAAGACGCCGCCTTCTTCGGGTCCGAGGATGAGCCGTCGGCCCGCCAGGATCACGAACAGCAAACCCGACATCAGCGACACCACGATCCCGAGCATCGAGAACGCCTGCAGTGGCACCAGCGAGAAGCCCGTCACCAGGTCGAAGTTGAGCCGCACCAGGCTGTAGAACGAGTACTTCGATTCGCCCGCGTGCCGTTCCTCATGGCCCGTGACCACCTCTGTCGGGTTGCGCGAGAACTGCAGCGCCAGGGCCGGGATGAAGGTGTTCATCTCGTTGCACTGGTTGATCAACTGGATCACGTTGCGGCTGTAGGCCCGCAGCATCGAGCCGTGGTCGGTCATCTCGATGCCGGTCAGGCGAAGGCGCAAGCGGTTCATGGCGCGGGACGCCCAGCGCCGCCACGCGGAATCCTGCCGGTCCTGGCGGATCGAGCCGACGCAGTCGTGGCCCTTGTCCATCGCATCGAGCAGCAGGTGGATGTCCTCCGGCGGGTTCTGCAGGTCGGCGTCCAGCGTGACGATGCGATCGCCCCGGCAGTGCTCGAAGCCCGCAAGGATCGCGCGATGCTGGCCGAAGTTGCCATTGAACAGGATCACGCGCGTCACGTCGGGCCGGCGTTCGAACTGCTCGGCGAGCAACGCCGCCGAGCGGTCGCGGCTGCCGTCGTTGATGAAGATGACCTCGTAGTCGACGCCCAGTGCATCGAGTGCCGGATAGAGCCGCGCGAATAACGCGGCCAGGCCTTGCTCCTCGTTGTAGACGGGGATGACAACGCTCAGGGCGCGTTCCGCCGCGCGGTCGGCCGGCTGGAATCCGGCCAGTGGCACTTCGTATCCGGCGCTCATCTCGCTGCCCTCACGACCGCGCTGCCCCGCAGTTCCGCCACCACCTCCGCCACGGCCCCGACGACGCGATCGACGTCGGCATCGTCCATGGCGGGGAAAAGCGGCAGCGTGACCGTACGCTGGCCGATGTCCTCGGCCACCGGGAAGTCGCCGGGCGCATGGCCCATCGCGCGGAACATCGAGAACAGGTGCATCGCCGGGTAGTGCACGCCCACGCCGATGCCGCGCGCCTTCATGCCCTCGAGGAAATCGGCGCGCCGCGCGGCCAGGTCGCGTGGCAGAAGCGGCTGGAACATGTGCCAGTTGCCGTTCCCCTCCAGGTCCTCCGGGGGCATGTCGAAGCCGAGCGTCATGTCCCACAGCTCGAAGTAGCGCCGCACCAGCACGCGACGCCGCGCCGTGGCTTCGTCGATGGTCCGCAACTGGCCCAGGCCGATCGCGGCGGCGATGTCGGTCATGTTGGCCTTGGCGCCCCATGCTTCCACTTCCAGTTCGCCGCCGGGCAGGCGTGCGACGCCCTGCAGCCGCAGCAGCTCGAAGCGCCGGGCTTCTTCGGCGTTGTTCAAGACGAGGCACCCGCCTTCGCCCGTGGTCAGGTTCTTGTTGGGATGAAAGCTGAACGACACCATGTCGCCAAAGCTGCCGATCGCGCGTCCGTTCCACTGCGAGCCGAAGGATTGCGCGGCGTCTTCGACCACGCGCAGGCGATGCTTCGCGGCCAGCGTATTGAGGCGATCACGGTCCACCGGCAGGCCCGCCAGGTCCACCGGGATCAATGCGCGCGTGCGCGGCGTGATGGCCTGCTCGATGAGGTCCAGGTCGATGTTCCGCGTCACGGGATCGGCGTCGACGAACACCGGCTTGGCACCGACCGCGAGCACCACGTTCGCGGTGGCAACCCAACTTAGCGGCGTGGTAATCACCTCGTCGCCGGGACCGACGCCGCAGATGCGCAACGCCAGTTCCAGCGTGGCCGTGCCCGAATTCGCGAGGCGCACCGGACGGCCGCCCCATCGTTCGGACAGCGCGGCTTCAAGCGCCTGGCATTTCGGACCGGTGGTCAGCCAGCCGGAACGCAGCACATCGCCGACTTCTGCGATGGTGCGCTCATCGACCGAGGGACGCGTGAAGGGCAGGAATGGGACTGCGCTCATTGCGTGCTCCCGCTGCGTGCAACAAGAATCACGCCGACGATGATGACGGCGATGCCCAGCCAACGCTGCGCATTGACCTGCTCGCCGAAGAGCCACCACGCAAGCGCCGCGTTGACCACGTAGCCGATGGACAGCATCGGATAGGCGATGCTGACCTCGACGCGCGAGAGCGCGACGATCCAGACCACCACGCTTATCGCGTAGCACGCCAGCCCGCCGAGGATGCCCGGATGCAGCGCCAGCCCGGTGGCCGTGCGCCACAGCGCGGCGGGGCCGGCCGACATCGAGATCTCGCCGGCGGCGCTCGCCCCCGCCTTGAGCAGCAGTTGCGCCGCCGCATTGAGCAGGACGCCTGTCAGCACCCACAAAAAATCAATAGCTTTCATTGCCTGGATACCACTACTCGTCGTTGGTCCTGGTAGAGGACGCGCATGGGAAGGCCGCGCCGGTGCATGTCAATGTAGCTCGCGATATCCATGTAGGCCGCAGCCTGGGGAAGCGCTTGCCAACGTTGCGCGAACTCGTCGAGCGATTCAATCGAACGCCCGGGTTCCTTCAGCTGGCCCATCGCGAATTCGTCGGTGTAATCCACCAGGATGACTTCCTGGCGAAGGTAGAAGGGCAGCGTCTGGTCATAGCCTCCGACCGAGAACACGGGCGCCCCGGATTGTATGAGCGGCTGCAGCAGCGCGACGTATGGCGTGGCGCTCTTGAGCCGGCCGAAAGGTTCGTGTGCCGACAGTGCGACCGCAATGCCCGCGACGTGCGCGAGCGCCAGCGTCATGATCGCCAGCGTGTTGCGATTGCGGCGCAGCCACCACCATGCCAGCGCCGCGCCGCCCAGGAAGAGCAGGGCGCCGGTGCGCAGGCCCGCGCCCAGTTGCGCGAACACCTCGGGCGGCGTCGAGTTGGAAGCCACGCGTGCGCTTTGTGTCGACGCGGCCAGCGCAATCGCCCAAAGCAGGACGGGCACCAGCATGTGCAGGCGCAAGGTCTTCGCCGGGACGGCCACCAGCCGTTGGCCGAGCAACAACGCCATGGCCGGGAACATCGGCAGGATGTAGGACGGCAGTTTCGACCCGCTGGCGCTGAAGAACAGCAGCACGAAAGCCGAGTAGGCGACGAGCACGTCCGTGGCCGAGATGGCACTTTGCTGCGGCGTGGCATGGCGCTTCACCAGCCACGGCAGCCCGCTGAGCCAGGGCAGCATCCCGCCGAGAAGGAAGGGCAGGTAGTACCACCAGGCGCCTTCGCGCTGGTGCACCTTGGTGAGGTAGCGCGCAAAGTGCTCATGGATGAAGAAGAACTCGGCAAAGCCCGGGTTGCGCAGGGACACCAGCACGAACCACGGCGCGGCCAGCGCCAGGAAGATCAGCAGGCCCGAGATCCAATGCATGCCGCGCCACAACGACAAGTCGCGGCGCCAGATCGCGGTGATGACCAGCGCCGCCCCCGGTATCACGATGCCGACCAGGCCCTTGCTGAGAACCGCCCCGGCCATGGCTGCCCAGGCGAGCCAGATCCAGCCGCGCCGGGCTTCCGGCGTGGCCGTGGCATAGCGGGCGATCAATACCGCGCACAGCGAGATTGTCAGGAACAGCGTCAGGCCCGCATCCAGCGTCAGGAAATGCGCGTTGCCGAACACCCATGTCATCGACGCGGCAATGGCCAGGCTGCGCAGCCCCGCTTCCCTGCCCCACAGGCGATGGGCCGTGGCCCCCACCACCAGTGGCGTGAGGAATCCCGCGAGCCCCGGCCACAGCCGTGCGGAAAACGCGTTGAGCCCGAAAAGCTTCATGAAGATCGCACCCAGCCAATACTGCAACGGCGGCTTCTCGAAATAGAGGATTCCGTTCAGCCGCGGCGTGATCCAGTCGCCCGTGCGCAGCATCTCCCAGGACAGCGTGGCATAGCGGCCCTCGTCGGGGCTGATCAGCGACCTGGTCGCCAGCGAGCCGAACCAGAGCAACGCGAGCAGTGAAAGGAACAGGGGAAAGGCGACCCGGAGCGTCGGGTCCTCGTTTTTATTCATGGGCGCGATTTTCGAACACGTTGGAATGGCCGGCGGCAATGGCCACGGCAAGACGAGCAGCGCCGTCGGCGCCGCAGAGAACGTGCTCAGCGCGGAGGCGCAGTCTCGGGTGGACGGGTGCGCCAGAGCTGGGTGGACGGGGGCGCGCCGCCCGCATTCGGCACCGGCGCTGCCTCCGTGCTGTCGAAGACCCCCAGGAAGGCCGCCAGCACAACCCGCAGCGGAGCCGCGAGGATCACCAGGCAGAGGAAGGCCGCCAGTCCGCTGATGAATGCCAGCGGCAGGTCGATGCTGGCGGCCGACGGCACGAACAGCTTGACCTCGACGGCCGAAGGACCGGGGCCATCCTCGTCCGGCTGGAACTGCGCATCTTGCCCGAAGGCGCGAATGCTCAGTTCCTGCCGCTCGACCAGCCCGTCGACATCGAAATGCACCGACAGGAAGGGCTGCAAAGCGCTCACCAGCAACAACAGGGCGCACCACCCCTTCCATTGCCTGGCAATGCAGCGGGAGAAGCGCCGGGTCGACATCGCAGGGATCGTATGCAGCGTTGCTGTCGGCAACCTGAATACCCTTCGCACTGACTCTCGCACGCGATCATTTCCAGGGCCTGACGCAGCCGGCGCGTCTTTCCGGGCAGCAATTCACCCACCCGTTGTGCGCCTACGGGCAATACATCACACGGCTGATCCCGGCACGGTGTAAGACGGGCTTACTATCGAACGCGCGCACGGAGGCGCAAGCAACGGAGGCAATTTGAGAACGCGTAAATCAATCGGGTCGATCCTGTCCATGGCCGCACTCGGCCTGGGCTATGCATGCCCGTCCATGGCCGGGGCGACGGAGCCCGCGGTTAGCGGAGAACAACAGGAAGCGGACTACCGGGTGATCGCCGCGCGCTGCGGCACACCAGCATTCGAGCGGCGCTTCTACCACCAGTCCAGGGCCGCGGTGGCCGCCGGCCTGGTTTCCACCAACCGCGACACGGCGGCCGTCGAGAAGACGATCACCTCGCTGCGGCGAAGCCCATTCGTGCTGGTCGCCGCCTCGTCTGACTGCAAGGCGCAGATGGCGCAGCTCGAGGCGCTGCAGAAGCAGCGCAGCAGCCTGGTGAGGATTTCGAAAAGCAAATAGGAAACGGGGCGAAAGCCCCGTTTTTGCATGCGCGCGTCACGCGCATCCTGCGCGGTGATTCATGCGCGATGCGATTGGCGCCGGCCGTGCGAGAAGCCGGCCGAGAGTTGCCGCAGGGTCTGCAACTGGCGCGCTTCCTCAGCATCCCGCAAGCTCTTGGCAGCCCGCGCGGCCGCGTAAGTCACAAACACCACGTTCACCGTCGCAGCCCACGCATCAGCGCTCAGGGCTGGTTCGGCGGTGGACGAAGCGTCCATTCCGGGCACCGGCTCGTCAGGTCCGGGCGGGACGGGAATTCCCGCCTTGCGAAGGATGTTGGCTTTCTGGGCAACCGTCAGCATGTCAATCTCGAATGTCTTTGCCGCAGCGTATCCGGCGCCCCCTACGCAAGCCATTGGCTGTAAGTCGTATGTACGCGTAGGCCATTGCCAACTGCTTCCGCTTTTGCGGAGTTTCTTGCCGAGGCCGTGTATGCGTGCGCGTCGGGGGCGTTCCAAGGCATCGGGTTCGCGCGGGTTACCGCGCGTCCGCAACCCCGGAAGAATCGAATCGATGAAACGCCTGCACACCTTCGCCGCCCCGCTGATCCTCGTCACGCCCTGGGCGGCGCAAGCGCAGGAGGCCGCGCCCGCCGTCCTCAAGGAAATCACCGTCACGACCCCGAGCGGACAGGTCCGCCCGTTCGATGTCGCCGGCTCGGCCGACCGCGTCGAGGGCGAGGACATGCGCGATGCGCGCCTGCAGGTCAACCTCTCGGAAAGCCTCGGTGCGGTGCCGGGCATCCAGGTGCAGAACCGCCAGAACTATGCGCAGGACCTGCAGATCTCGATCCGCGGCTTCGGCGCGCGCTCCACCTTCGGGGTGCGCGGCGTGCGCCTCTACGTCGACGGCATCCCGGCCACGCTGCCGGATGGGCAGGGCCAGACCTCGAACATCGACATCGGCTCCGCGGACCGCGTCGAGGTGCTGCGCGGGCCGTTCTCGGCGCTCTACGGCAACTCCTCCGGCGGCGTGCTCCAGGTCTTCACCGAACGCGGCGAGGGCGCGCCCAGGATCGACTATTCGCTGGCGGGCGGCAGCTACGGCACCTTGCGCCAGAGCGTCAAGGCATCGGGCTCCAGCGGCGCGCTCGACTACCTGCTCAGCGGCAGCTACTTCCAGACCGACGGCTACCGCGATCACAGCGAGGCGCGCCGCAGCATCGAGAACGCCAAGCTCGGCATCCAGCTCGACAACGACAGCCGCCTCACCCTGATCCTGAACAGCGTGCAGATGCATGCGCAGGACCCGCTCGGCCTCACCGCCGAGCAGGCCGCGGCCAACCCGCGCGGCGCTGCGCTCGCGGACCAGTACGACACCCGCAAGACGGTGGAGCAGACCCAGGCCGGCCTGCTCTACGAGCGGCGCATCAACGCCAGCAACGACCTGCGCCTGATGGTCTACGGGGGCGAGCGCCAGACCACCCAGTACCAGGCCATTCCGCCCGCGGCGCAGGTCAATCCGCAGCAGTCCGGCGGCGTGATCGACCTGTCGCGCAACTACAGCGGCCTCGACGCCCGCTGGACCGCGCGCACGCAGCTTGGCGCAATGCCGCTCGAGATCGTGACCGGGCTGGCCTACGACACCCTGCGCGAGCAGCGCCGCGGCTTCGAGAACTACCTGGGCGGCGTGAACGCGCCCATCCTCGGCGTGCAGGGGCGCTTGCGCCGCAATGAAACCAACGAGGTCTACAACGTCGACCCCTACGTGCAAGGCACGCTGCACCTGTCCGATCGCTGGACGTTCGAGGCCGGCGTGCGCCACAGCAGCGTGCGCTTCGACTCCTCCGACCATTACATCGCCCGCGGCAACGGCGACGACAGCGGCGCGGCGGACTACAGCAAGACCTTGCCGGTAATGGCGCTGCGCTTTGCCGCCACCCGGGACCTGAACCTCTACGTCACGGCGGGACGCGGCTTCGAGACGCCGACGCTGAATGAACTCGCCTACCGCCCCGACGGGCGCGGCGGCCTCAACTTCGCGCTGCAGCCGGCGGTCAACCAGAGCGTCGAGGTGGGCGCCAAGGCACGGTTGGGCGGCGGCGTCCTGACGGCGGCACTGTTCGAGACACGCACCTCCGACGAAATCGTGACCGCCACCAACGTCGGTGGCCGCGCCACCTACCAGAATGCCGGCGACACCAGGCGCGACGGCTTCGAACTGAGCTGGTTCCACGAGACCGAAAGCCATTGGCGCACGCAGCTCGCCTACACCTGGCTCGACGCGCGCTACAGCGACGGCTTCTGCGCCTCGTCGCCGTGCACGCTGCCGAACATCGTGCGCTCGGGCAATCGCATACCGGGCATTGCGCAACAGTCGTTCTACGCGTCCTTCGGCTATGTGCCGGAACAGGGCTGGCGCGCGGGCGTGGAGGCGCGCGCGCTCGGAAACATCCAGGCCAACGACGCCAACACCGCGCAGGCGCCCGGCTACGCCATTGCCTCGCTGTACGCGGGCTATGTGAAACGCTGGGCGAACTGGGACTTCAATGCCTTCGCACGCATCGACAACCTGTTCGACAAGCGCTACATCGGCTCGGTCATCGTCAACGAGGGCAACGCGCGCTACTACGAGCCCGCGCCGGGCCGCACCTGGCTGGTGGGCGCCGGGGCGAGCTACCGGTTCTGATCAGGGTCGGCCGCAGCGTTGCGGCGGCCGGGGTGCCTCGATCAGGCCGAGGCGTCAGCCAGTTGCTTCGCGACGCCTGCCGGGCCCTGCAGTCCGGCCGCAGCCCGCAGCGTCGCCGCGGCCTTGGTCGATTCCCAGGTGAATTCGGGCTCCTCGCGGCCGAAGTGGCCATACGCGGCGGTCTTCTGGTAGATCGGGCGCAGCAGGTCGAGCATCTGGATGATGCCCTTCGGACGCAGGTCGAAGTGCTCGCGCACGAGGGCGGCGATCGCCTCGTCGGGGATCACGCCGGTGCCTTCGGTGTAGACCGTGATGTTCATCGGCTGCGCCACGCCGATCGCGTAGGCCACCTGGATCTGGCACTGGCGCGCCAGGCCGGCGGCCACGATGTTCTTGGCCACGTAGCGCGCGGCATAGGCGGCCGAACGGTCGACCTTCGACGGGTCCTTGCCCGAGAACGCGCCGCCGCCGTGCGGGCAGGCGCCGCCGTAGGTGTCGACGATGATCTTGCGGCCTGTCAGGCCGCAGTCGCCTTGGGGGCCGCCGATGACGAAGCGGCCGGTCGGGTTGATCAGGTAGCGCGTGTCCTTCAGCCATTCCTTCGGCAGCACCGGCTTGATGATCTCCTCGATGATGGCTTCGTTGAACGAGGCCTTCATCTTCGTCGGCGTCTCGCTCTGGTCGGGGTGGTGCTGCGTGGAGAGCACCACGGTGTCGATGCTGTGCGGCTTGCCGTCGACATAGCGCATCGTGACCTGGCTCTTGGCGTCGGGCCGCAGGAAGGGCAGGCGGCCGTCCTTGCGCAACTGCGCCTGGCGCTCGACCAGGCGGTGCGCATAGTAGATGGGCGCGGGCATCAACTCGGGCGTCTCGTCGCAGGCATAGCCGAACATCAGGCCCTGGTCGCCGGCGCCGGTGTTGAGGTGGTCGTCGCTGGCGTGATCGACGCCCTGGGCGATGTCGTTGGACTGCTTGTCGTAGCAGACCATCACCGCGCAACCCTTGTAGTCGATGCCGTACTCGGTGTTGTCGTAGCCGATGCGCTTGATGGTGTCGCGCGCGACCTGGATGTAGTCGACGTGCGCGTTGGTCGTGATCTCGCCGGCGAGCACCACGAGGCCGGTGTTGGTCAGCGTTTCGGCTGCAACCCGGCTGCGCGGGTCCTGCGCGAAGATCGCGTCGAGGATGGCGTCGGAGATCTGGTCGGCGACCTTGTCGGGGTGGCCTTCGGAGACGGATTCGGAAGTGAAGAGAAAGTCGTTCGCCATTTGCTTGAAACTCCAGTGAAGTTGAAAGGGCGCGTTGCCGATTCCATCTGGAGCTCTGGCGAACGCTTTAGCAGTACTGTTTAACGTCGCCCTGCAAGTAGTTCTTTAACTCGGCGACAATTTGGATTCTATTCGAGCCGCGCCGTCACTGCGCGCGCGTCAGGTATTACTCCCTTCGTCGTAATGTCCGTCCTCTTCCGATTGCTTGCCCGTGTGCCGCTGCCGCTGATGCATGGGCTCGGCATCGCGCTCGGCTGGCTGGTGTGGTGGTGCGCGCCTGACTACCGGCGCCGCTTCAAGGCCAATGCAGGCAACGCCGGCTTCGCGCCCGCACAGTACCGCCCGGCCATCGGCGCGGCCGGCGCCATGGCGGCAGAACTGCCTTGGCTCTGGTGCCGGCCCAAGGAGGAAAGCGTGCTGCCCAAGGTCGTCCGCTGGGATGGCATCGAGGCCTTCGAAGCCGCCCTCGACGAGCGCAAGGGCGTGATCCTGCTGACGCCGCACATCGGCAGCTGGGAACTCTTCGGCCAGGCCGTCGGCGAGCGTTTCATGTCGTCGCACGGGCCGATCACCGCGCTCTTCAGGCCGCCGCGCAAGGCCTTCATGGCCGGGCTGATGGACGGCTCGCGCGACCGGCCCGGGCTGCAGACGCTGCCGACCACCGTGGCCGGCGTGCGCGGCCTCATGCGCGCGTTGCGAGGCGGCGGCTACACCGGCATCCTGCCCGACCAGGTGCCGCCGGAGGGGCAGGGTGCCTGGGCGCCGTTCTTCGGCAAGCCCGCCTACACGATCACCTTGCCGGGACGGCTGGCGCAACAGACCGGCGCCCACGTGTTCCTGGGCGTCTGCGAGCGCCTTCCGCGCGGCAAGGGCTATGCCATTCGCTTCGAGGCCTTCGACGGCACCGCCTTCAGCGACCGAAAGGCCACGCCGGAGGCAGCAGCGGCGGCGCTCAACGTGGGCATCGAAGGGCTGATCCGCAGCCTGCCCGGCCAGTACGTGTGGGACTACGCGCGCTACAAGCAGCCGCGAGCGGAGCAGGAAACCGCGCAATGAATACGGCGTCGAATCTTGCGAGGCCGGCGCGCATCGCACAAGGCAACGCGAGGATGCACGGATGAGCGTTTCCGCGCGCCTTGGCATCGGCTTCATGAAGGCGCTGTCGCACGCGCCGCTGCCGCTGATTCGCGGCTTCGGCTATGTGCTCGGCCGCATCCTGCACACGGCTGCGGTGCCGCGCCGGCGAGTGGTCGACAGGAACCTCGAACTGTGTTTCCCCGGTAAATCGCTCGCGGAGAGGAAGCGCATCTCGCGCGACACCTTCGTCTACGTGGCGCAATCCTGGCTCGACCGTGCCTGGCTCTGGCACGCGCCGCGCGAGGTCGTGGAGCGCCGCACCACGGTGATGGGGGCGCCAGTCGATGTCGACGAGGTGCTGGGCGGCACCACGCCGCTGATCCTGTTCGCGCCCCACTTCTATGGTCTCGACGCCGCAGCCACCGGCCTGACGATGCGCTCGCCGCGCGAGTCGACCACGATCTACACCACGCAGCGCGATCCGATGCTGGACGAGTGGGTGTGCAAGGGCCGCGAGCGCTTCGGCAACGTGAAGACGCTGAACCGCGTCGACGGCATCAAGCCGATCGTGGCGGCACTGCGCAAGGGCGGCTTGCTCTATCTGCTGCCCGACATGGACTTCGGCCGCGACCAGTCGGTGTTCGTCCCGTTCTTCGGCGTGCAGGCGGCGACGATGCCCTCGCTGTCGCGCTTTGCGCGGCTGGGTCGTGCCAAGGTGATTCCGATCATTTCGCGCGTCACCCGGCAGGGTTACGAGATCGAGGTCCTGCCCGAGTGGAAGGATTTTCCGAGCGACGATCCAGTCGCCGACACGGCGCTGATGAACGAACGGCTGGCCGGCTATATCGAGACGATGCCCTCGCAGTACTACTGGGTGCACCGCCGCTTCAAGACGCGGCCTGAGGGCGCGACTTCGGTGTATTGAGCCGGACCTTGCCCGGCCCACCCCCGCAGGGGATCAAGTCGAGATGGCAAAGCCACATCGACTCGGGATCGCTGCTCTCAATTGCGCCGCATGAACGCTTCGATCTCGCGGGCCACGTTCTGCGGTTGCTCATGAACGATCCAGTGCGTGGCATTCGGCACCTTCCGGATCTCCAGCTTCGGCACGTAGTCTTCCAGCCCCTCCAGCAGGCCGGGCAGCAGCGCCGCATCGTCCAGCGCCCAGAACACGAAGGTCGGCACGTTGATGACCAGCCGTTCGCGCGGCAGCACCGGGATCGGCGGCGCAGTCTGGCCCGGCACGGCGGGTTTCATCGGCGTCACGCGGTAGAGGTTGCAGGCGCCCGTCAGGCCGGCGTTCCACACTTCGCGGTACTGGTCCTTCACTGCGTCGGTGAGCCAGCCGAAGCCGTCGGCGCCAGCCTTCATGCCGAGGAAGAAGGGCCACATGCGCCGGTAGTCGTCTTCCGCGAGCATGGCCTCGGCCTTCGGGTGCGCGAGGAAGTTCATGTAGGCGCTGGCCTTCTGCTGCGCCGGGTTGTGGGTCAGTTCGCGCGCGAAGGTGCCGGGGTGTGGCGAATTGATGATCACCAACTTGCCGACCTGTGCCGGAAACACGTTGGCATAGCCCCAGGCGAATGCGCCACCCCAGTCGTGCGCGACGAGGGTGTCGATGTTGCCGCTGGCGCTCTCGGTGGCGACCAGTTGCTGGATGTCCTGGATCAGCAGAGGCGCCTTGTAGGCCTCCACCTCGGTTGGCGAACTGGATTTCTCGAAGCCGCGCAGGTTGGGCGCGACGCAGCGATAGCCGCCGTGCTCCGGCTGGGCGAAGTATTCGAGCAACGGGTCCCAGATGAACGCCGCCTCCGGAAAGCCATGCAGGAACACCATCAGCGGCCGGCCGGGTTCGCCGGTGGCGCGGCAACTCAGGGTGATGCCATTGGGCAGCGTGCGCTGGAAGGTCTGGACCATGCAATCGTCTCCTGTTGCTGTCGTTGTCGGGATCGCCGCCAGAAGGCCGGGGCGCTTGCGGCCTGAAATCAGTCGGACGCCGGCTGCGCCGCAGGTTCCTGCTGCACCGCGGGTTCCGGATGCACCCACTCCCACAGCAGCTCGGCGGCCTCGTCGACGCCCTGCTTCTTCAGCGCCGAGAACAGTTTCACCTCGCCGCCGCCGGCCTGCAGTCGCGTGATCGACAGGACCTTGGCGCCTTCGGAACGCGTGAGCTTGTCGGATTTGGTCAGCAGTACCAGGAACTTGAGCCCTTCGGCCACGCGCGGGCGGATGACGTCGAGCAGGATCTCGTCGAGTTCGGTCATGCCGTGGCGAGGGTCGCACATCAGCACCACGCCGCGTAGCGTCTCGCGCGTCATGAGGTAGTTGCCCATCACCCGTTGCCAACGCAGCTTGGCCTCCTTGGGCACGGCCGCGTAGCCGTAGCCGGGCAGGTCGGCGAGCACGGCGTCGTCGACCTTCTGCTTGCCGACGCCGAACAGGTTGATGTGCTGCGTGCGGCCCGGCGTCTTGGAGGCGAAAGCCAGCCGTGTCTGCTGCGTGAGCGTGTTGATGGCGGTGGACTTGCCGGCATTCGAGCGGCCCACGAAGGCGATCTCCGGCAGGTCGAGCGTGGGCAGGTGCTCGAGCTGCGGCGCGCTGGTGAGGAAGTGCGCGGTGTGCAGCCAACCCATGGCAACGCGGCCGCGTTCGGCCTTGGCGGGGTCCGCCACAGCGGGCGGACGCGAGGAAATGAAGGCCTGCTTGCGCGGCGGGGAGGTCATCAACGGGCTTTCGTAGCGGGGGGCCATTGTAGAATTACCGGGTTTTGCGCCAACGAATCGAATCAAACCCCCCGATATGAAGTTGTTCGTCCCCTTCCTGCTCGCTGCCCTGCTGGGCGCCACCGGCACTTCCAGCTTCGCGGCTGACGAGCATGCGGCAGCACCCGCTGCCGCCGCACCGGCCAAACCCAAGCCGGACCTGGCAAAGGGTGACACGGTCTACAACGCCAAGGCCTGCGCCTCATGCCACAACCCGGACGGCAACTCGGCGGTCCCGGCGAATCCCAAGCTGGCGCAACAGCATCCGGAATACATCCTCAAGCAGCTGGAAGAATTCAAGTCCGGCAAGCGCAAGAGCGCCATCATGTCGCCGATGGCCGCGACCCTGAGCGACCAGGAGATGCGCGACATCGCCTGGTTCGTGGGCTCGAAGACCGCCAAGCCCGGCTTCGCCAAGAGCAAGGAAACGGTCGAGCTGGGCGAGCGCATCTACCGTGGCGGCATCGCCGACCGCCAGGTGCCGGCCTGCGCAGGCTGCCACAGCCCGAACGGCGCCGGCATCCCGGCCCAGTACCCGCGCCTTGGCGGCCAGCATGCCGACTACCTGGTCACGCAACTCGTCGCCTTCCGCGACGGCGGCCGCACCAACGCACCGATGATGACGGGCGTGGCTGCCAAGCTGAACGACCGCGAGATCAAGGCGGTTTCCGATTACATCGCCGGATTGCGCTGAAACCACGCATTCCGGCTGAACCAAACGCCAACAGAGAACCCCAAGCAAGGCGGGTCCGTCCATCCGGATGGCCCGCCTTTGTCTTTGGCACCAGCGCTTTCCATTCTTCATGTCCGTCTCCGTCTCCACCCACGGCCTTCGCCTGAAACGCGGCTCGCATGCCCTGCGCGCCGCGGTGGAGCTGCTGTCGTCGATGCGCTTTGCCATCGCGCTGCTCACGGTGATCTGCATCGCCTCGATCATCGGCACCGTGCTCAAGCAGCACGAACCCGTCGGCAACTACGTCAACCAGTTCGGTCCGTTCTGGGCGCAGGTGTTTCGCGCGGCGCTGCTCGACTCGGTCTACAGCGCCTGGTGGTTCCTGCTGATCCTGCTGTTCCTGGTGATCAGCACCTCGCTCTGCGTGGCGCGCAACACGCCGCGCATCCTGGCTGACTTCAAGGTCTTCAAGGAAGACATCCGCGCCCAGAGCCTGAAGGCCTTCGGCCAACGGGCCGAGACGGTGCTGGTCGAGACGCCCGACATGGCGGCCAACCGCATCGGACAGTTGCTTTCGGGCGGCGGCTGGAAGGTCAAGCTGCAGCGGCGCGAACTGCCTGGTAGGGAGGGTGGCTGGATGGTGGCCGCCCGCGCCGGCGGTGCACACAAGCTGGGCTATATCGCCGCGCACAGCGCCATCGTGCTGGTGTGCATCGGCGGCCTGCTGGACGGCGACCTGATCGTCACGGCGCAGACCTGGTTCGCCGGCAAGAGCGTCTACACCGGCGGCGGCATGATCGCCGACGTCCCGCCGCAGCATCGCCTGTCGGCGAGCAATCCCACCTTCCGCGGCAACATCCTGGTGCCCGAGGGTGGGCAGGCCGGCGTGGCGATCCTGAACCAGTCGACCGGCGTGCTGCTGCAGGAACTGCCCTTCTCGATCGAACTGAAGAAATTCATCGTCGACTATTACTCGACCGGCATGCCCAAGCTGTTCGCCAGCGAAGTGGTGCTGCACGACCGGCAGACGGGTGAGAGCAAGACGGCGCGCATCGAGGTGAACCATCCGGCGAGCTGGAGAGGCATCGAGATCTACCAATCCAGCTTCGACGACGGCGGCTCTTCCGTGACGCTCAAGTCGGTGCCGATGGCCGCTGCGGCCAAGCCATTCGAGATCGAAGGCACCATCGGCAGCAGCGCCCAGCTCACCAACGGCTCCGAGAAGCTCACCCTCGAATACACCGCGCTGCGCGTCATCAACGTCGAGAACTTCGGGGATGCAGCCAGCGGCAGCGGCGCCGACGTGCGCAAGGTGGACCTGGTGCACGACCTGCAATCGCGGCTCGGCGCGGCCAACAAGACCGACAAGCCGAAAACGTTGCGCAACATCGGCCCCAGCATCAGCTACAAGCTGCGCGACGCTTCGGGCCAGGCGCGGGAGTTCCAGAACTACATGGCCCCCGTCGATGCAGGCGATGGCATGCCCGTGTTCCTGCTGGGCGTTCGCGAGAAGCCCGAAGAGCCCTTCCGCTACCTGCGCGTCCCGGCCGACGACAAGGGCACGATGGACGGCTTCGTCCAGATGCGCGCCGCCCTGGCCGACGCCGCCCTGCGCGAAAAGGCGATCGACCGCTACATCGCCCGCGTGGGCGATTCGAAGCGCCCTGAGCTGGCCGAGCAACTGCGCGTGTCGGCCGCGCGAGCACTGGGCCTGTTCGCCGGCGCCGAGCGCGTCAAGCCCGACAGCCCGGGCAGCGGCGGCTGGCAGGCCATCGCGGATTTCATGGAAGTCAACGTGCCGCAGGCCGAGCGCGAGCGCGCGGGCACGGTGCTGGTGCGTATCCTGAACGACGTGCTGTTCGAGGTGCTCAACCTGAGCCGCGAAAAGGCCGGCCTGCCCGAGATGCCGCCGGACCAGCAGTCGCAGGCTTTCCTGACGCAGTCGGTGCTGGCCATCAGCGATTCGGCCTTCTATCCGGCGCCCATGGCGCTCATGCTCAGCGACTTCAAGCAGGTGCAGGCCAGCGTGTTCCAGGTGGCGCGTGCGCCCGGCAAGAACATCGTCTACCTGGGCTGCCTGTTGCTCATCATCGGCATTTTTGCGATGCTGTACGTGCGTGAGCGCAGGCTCTGGGTCTGGCTGACGCCCGACGGCTTGCGGGCCGGCGATACGGCGGCCACCATGGCGTTCTCGGTCAATCGCAAGACCATGGACAGCGACCGCGAATTCGAGCATCTCAAGGCAAGGCTGCTCGCCATCGACACAAGCAAGGAGACGGTGTCATGACCACGACAACCCTGACGCTCAACGACAGCTGGCGGTCACGCCGCAATGCCTTCGACTGGCTCTTCGCGGTGCTGGTGCTGGCGGGGGGGGCCTTCGTGTTCTCGCGCTACTCGGCCTCGATGGACTACTACGAGAAGCCGATCCTCGTCGCTGCGATGGCGGCCGGCATATCGCTGGGCTGGTTCTGGCGACCGCTGCGCGTGCTGGCGCTCGTCGTGGCTGCCGCTTCATTGCTGGCGATCTCGTCGTACCAGGGTGACCTGGCGCGCGCCGACACGGTGTTCCAGCTCAAGTACTTCCTGTCGAGCCAGTCGGCCATCCTCTGGATGAGCGTGCTGTTCTTCATGAGCACGATGTTCTATTGGCTGGGCCTGTTCGGCGGCAAGCAGGGCGACGCGATGGAACTCATCGGCTCGCGCGTCGCGTGGGCGGCGGTGACGATGGCGCTCATCGGCACCATGGTCCGCTGGTACGAAAGTCATCAACTCGGCCCGGACATCGGCCACATCCCGGTCAGCAATCTGTACGAGGTGTTCGTGCTGTTCTGCTGGATCACGACCGCGTTCTACCTCTTCTTCGAGTCGCGCTACAAGACGCGTTCGCTTGGCGCTTTCGTCATGCTGGTGGTCAGCGCGGCCGTGGGCTTCCTGCTCTGGTACACGCTGGTGCGGCAGGCGCATGAGATCCAGCCGCTGGTGCCCGCACTTCAAAGCTGGTGGATGAAGCTGCATGTGCCGGCCAACTTCATCGGCTATGGCACTTTTTCGCTGGCCGCGATGGTTTCGTTCGCCTACCTCATCAAGCAGCAGGCGGATGAAACCCGCTTGTACAAGCTCACGCCGATCTGGCTCTTCGGCATTGCGTTGTGCTTCGTGCCGGTGGCCTTCCGCCAGCGCGTGCAGGAGGCGGGCGGCAGCTATTGGTTGGTGTACGCGGCCATTTCGGCCGTGATCGCGGCCGGCATCCTGATGGGGCGCAGGCGCATCGCCTCGCGGCTGCCGTCGCTGGAGGTGCTGGACGACGTGATGTACAAGTCGATCACCGTCGGCTTCGCGTTCTTCACCATCGCGACGGTGCTCGGCGCACTCTGGGCGGCCGATGCCTGGGGCGGTTACTGGAGTTGGGACCCGAAGGAAACCTGGGCGCTCATCGTCTGGCTCAACTATGCAGCCTGGCTGCACATGCGGCTGGTCAAGGGCTTGCGTGGCACCGTGGCTGCCTGGTGGGCGCTCGGCGGCCTGGCCGTGACCACCTTTGCCTTCCTCGGGGTGAACATGTTCCTGAGCGGCTTGCACAGCTACGGAACGCTGTGAGCCCGCAGGGTCGCGCCCGGCCCACGCCACCCCGGCAATCTCGCGGTGCTGCCGGCGGCACTTTCATGACGTTTGAAACCGATCGGATCATCGGCGCGTAACCAGAGCGTGGTTCCATACGAACTACCCAGCGAGCCCCCAGGGCCGGGCCGCCCAGTCCGCCCCCGTGGGACCGCGTCGAGACGGCAAGGCCACATCGACTCCAGAGTACAACGAGCCCAGCGAAAGGCGATCATGCTGATTCAGTCCCGTCACAACGGCTTCGACCACCCGGTCCCGAGCGACATCACGCCACGCGGCGTCTACGAGAGCCGGCGCGACATGCTCAAGCTGCTGGCTGGCGGCGCGGCCGGCGCGCTGCTCTCGTCGTGGGCCGCACGCGATGCCATGGCCGAGACAGCGGCCCCGGGCAAGCTGGCTGCGCTGGTCGGCGCCAAGTCTTCGGTGGCGGGCGCCATGACCACCGAAAAGGTGAGCGACTACAAGGACGTCACCAGCTACAACAACTACTACGAGTTCGGCACCGACAAGGCCGACCCGGCGAAGAACGCCGGCACGCTGAAGACGAAGCCGTGGACCGTCGAGGTCGAGGGCCTGGTCAAGAAGCCAGGCAAGTACGGCATCGAGGACCTGGTCAAGCTCAGCGCACAGGAAGAGCGCATCTATCGCCTGCGCTGCGTCGAGGGCTGGTCGATGGTGATTCCGTGGGTCGGTTATTCGCTGGCCGAACTCATCAAGAAGGTTGAGCCGCAGGGCAATGCGAAGTTCGTCGAGTTCGTGACGCTGGCCGACCCGAAGACGATGCCTTTCGTCGGCTCACGCGTGCTCGACTGGCCTTACGTCGAAGGCCTGCGCATGGACGAGGCGATGCACCCGCTCACGCTGCTGACCTTTGGCATGTACGGCGAGGTGCTGCCGAACCAGAACGGTGCGCCGGTGCGCATCGTGGTGCCATGGAAGTACGGCTTCAAGAGCGCCAAGTCGATCGTCAAGATCCGCTTCGTCGAGAAGGAGCCGGGCACGGCCTGGAACAAGGCCGCGGCCAACGAGTACGGCTTCTATTCGAACGTGAACCCGAACGTCGATCATCCGCGCTGGAGCCAGGCAACCGAGCGCCGCATCGGCGACGGCGGCGGCCTGTTCGCCAAGCGCACCAAGACACAGATGTTCAATGGCTACGAAGCGCAGGTCGGCCAGCTCTATGCGGGCATGGACCTGAAGAAGAACTACTGAGCGCGGCCATGAACAAGCTGCTCATGCATCCGGCGGTCAAGCCGGTGTTGTTCGTGCTGTGCCTGCTGCCGTTCGCGTGGATGGTCTACGGCGCATTCACCAATGGCCTGGGCGCCAATCCCGCCGAATACCTGATACGCAAGAACGGCGACTGGACGCTGCGCTTCATCTGCATCGTGCTGGCGGTGACGCCGCTGCGCGTCATGACGAAGTGGAATGCGCTGGCGCGCTTTCGCCGCATGCTGGGGCTGTTCGCCTACTTCTACGTGGTGTTGCACCTGCTGAGCTACAGCTGGTTCGACATGGGCTTCGAACTTGGCGACATCGCGAAGGACATTGCGAAGCGGCCCTTCATCCTGGTCGGCTTCACGGGGTTCCTGCTGCTCACACCGTTGGCTGCGACCTCCTTCAATCGCGCGATAAAGGCGATGGGTGCGAAGCGCTGGCAACTATTGCACAAGCTCGTGTATGTGATCGCGGGACTGGGCCTGCTGCACTTCTTCTGGATGCGCGCAGCCAAGCACAATTTCAACGAAGTGTTCGTCTACGCCGCGATCATCGGCGTGCTGCTGGGCTGGCGCGTGTGGAACTTCGCGAGCAAGAAGATCGCCCCCGCGCCCGCGGGGCGGCCGCAATTGTCGAAGCGGTAGGGGGCTGGCGCGGGGAGCGCTCGCAAAAGCGCTGCGCGATTGACTTGCGCTCCGCTGACGCAGCCCTCGCTGGCGGATCGAACGTTGCAGCCGACTAGATTTTTTCGCTCAGCAACTGATCTTCCACCGACTCACGCCGCCGGATCAGCTTCGCGCTGTCGCCGCTGACCAGCACCTCGGCCGCACGGCCCCGTGTGTTGTAGTTGCTGGCCATGCTCATGCAGTAGGCCCCCGCCGACAGCACGGCCAGCAGGTCGCCCGCCTCGACCGCCAGCGCCCGGTCGCGGCCGATCCAGTCGCCGCTCTCGCACACGGGGCCGACCACGTCGTAGATCGTCGCGTCGGTCGAACGCTCGTGCACCGGCACGATCGCATGGAAGGCCTGGTACATCGCTGGACGCGGCAGATCGTTCATGGCCGCGTCGATGATGCAGAAGTTCTTGTCTTCGCCGGGCTTGGTGTAGATCACCTCGGTCACGCAAACGCCGGCATTCCCGACCAGCGAGCGGCCGGGCTCGATGATGAACTTGCGGTCGCCAAAGCCGCGCGCGTCCACGCGTGCGAGCAACTGGGCCCAGAGGGCGTCGGCCGCTGGCGGCGTATCACCCTGGTAGTTGATGCCGAGTCCGCCGCCGAAGTCGATGTGGTGCAGCCGGATGCCGTCCTGCTCCACCGCTTCCACGAGGTCCAGGATCCGGTCCATGGCGTCGAGATACGGCGAGGCCTCGGTGATCTGCGAGCCGATGTGGCAGTCGATGCCCACGATCTGCAGGCCGGGCAGGGAGGCGGCATGCCGGTACGCTACGGGCGCGTGATCGTGCGCGATGCCGAACTTGTTGCCCTTCAATCCGGTGGAGATGTAGGGGTGCGTCTTCGGGTCGACGTTGGGGTTGATGCGCAGGCTGACCGGGGCGCGCTTGCCCATCGACAAGGCCACCTCGTTCAGCACGTCGAGTTCGGCTTCGCTCTCGACGTTGAAACAGCCGATGTTGGCGGCCAGGCCTTCCCGCATTTCATCGCGCGTCTTGCCAACGCCGGAGAACACGATCTTGGCCGGGTCGGTGCCGACCGTTAAAGCGCGCGCCAGTTCGCCGCCGGACACGAGATCGAAACCGCAGCCCGCCTCGGCAAACACGCGCAACACACCCAGCGAGGAATTCGCCTTCATCGCATAGCAGATCAGGGCATTGCGGCCTGCAAAGCCGCGCTGGTAGGCGGCGAGCGCATCGAGCATCCATTGCCTGGAATAGACGAACAGGGGCGTGCCATGTTCGCGCGCCAGCGCATCGAGCGCCACGCCTTCGACGTGCAGTTGGCCATCGCGTCGAGCGACATGGGGATGGCCGGGCAGGGGGGTGATGTTCACTGGGTGGGTTCCGTGGTCTGGTCGGCGGGTGCGGGTGCGGGTTCGGTCGAGGTCGAGGTCGAGGTCGAGGTCGAGGTCGAGGTCGAGGTCGAGGTCGAGGCCGGGGCCGTCGCCGCGGGGGCTTGTGCAGGTGCCGTGGCGGATGGCTTGCGCGTTCCCGGGATCACCAGGTCAGGCAGGGTCGCACGGTTCGCGGCGGCCGGCTCGGTCGGCATGTAGAGGCTCCCACGTTGACCGCAGCCGGTGATGCCGACCACGACCGATGGAAGGCCAAGCGCGATCACTAGAATTTGAGTGACTTTCAACATCGTGAAATTGTAATGACCGACCCTGAGTACCTCGACCGCGCGGAAGCGGCGCTTGCCGCCATCGAACAGGGCTGCGACCGCCTCAACGACGCGACCGACGCGGACATCGACAACCAGCGGGTGGGCGGGATGATCACCATCACCTTCCCCAACAAGAGCCAGCTGATCGTGAACCTGCAGCCGCCCCTGCAGGAGATCTGGCTGGCGGCGCGCTCGGGCGGCTATCACTACCGGCAGGTCGAGGGGGTGTGGCGCGACACCAAGACCGGCGAGGAACTGTTCGCCAACCTCTCGCGCGAGGCAACGGCGCAATCGGGCCAGCCGCTGCAGTTCACCGCAGCGCGCTGAGCGACGGCGCTCAGTTCCGGAACAGGTCGAGGATGCGGTTGCGTTCTTCCGGCTGTGCCGGCGGGGCGACCGGTGCGCCCGTCAACGATTCGGCGGCAGGCGCGGACGACGAACCACTGTTGTCCACACCCAGGCTGGACACGCCGCGGCCCGGCGCGTAGTCGTCGAAATACCACTCGCTGCCCACATTGACCACGCCAGGCGGCGCCGCCAACTCGGCCACCGGAACGCCCTTGAGCGCGGTTTCCATGAAGGAGATCCAGATCGGCAGGCTCAGGCCGCCACCGGTCTCCTTGTCGCCGAGCTTGCGTGGTGTGTCGTAGCCCATCCAGGCGATGGCCGCGATGGTGGGCTGGAAGCCGGCGAACCACGCGTCGAGCGAGTCGTTGGTGGTGCCGGTCTTGCCGTAGAGGTCGGTACGCTTCAGCGTGGCCTGCGCCTTGGCCGCGGTGCCGCCGCTGGCGACCGATTGCAGCAGGCTGTCCATGATCCAGGCGTTGCGCTGCGGGATGGCGCGCATGCTGTCGTTCAGCACAGGCGGCTGCCGGTCGACCAGGACCTTGTCCTTGTGGTCGGTCACGCGCGACACGAGCACGGGGGGGACTCGGTAGCCGCCGTTGGCGAAGACCGAATAGGCGGTCGCCATCTGCATCGGCGTGACCGAGCCGGCCCCGAGCGCCATCGGCAGGTAGGCCGGGTGCTTGTCGCGGTCGAAGCCGAAATTGGTGATCCAGTCTTGCGCGTAGTGCGTGCCGATCGACTGCAGGATGCGGATCGACACCATGTTCTTCGACTTCATCAGCGCGCGCCGCAGCGGCATCGGGCCTTCGAAGGTGCCGTCGTAGTTCTTCGGCTCCCAAGGCTGGCCGCCGGTGGTGCCCGCGTCGAAGAACAGCGGTGCGTCGTTGACCACCGTGGCCGGCGAGAAGCCCTTTTCGAGCGCGGCCGAATAGATGAAGGGCTTGAAGCTCGAGCCCGGCTGGCGCCAGGCCTGCGTCACGTGGTTGAACTTGTTCTTGTCGAAGTCGAACCCTCCGATCAGTGCCTTGATGGCGCCGTCGCGCGGGTCCATCGCGACGAAGGCGCCTTCGACTTCGGGCAATTGCGTGATTTCCCAAGTGTTCTTCGGCGTCTTGGCGATCCGGATCACCGCGCCGCGGCGGATCCGGATGTTGGGCGCGGCCTTGTCGGCCAGACCGGACTGGGCCGGGCGCAGGCCTTCGCCGCTGATGGTCAGGGTTTCGCCGTTGCCGCGCACGGCGGTCACTTCCTTTGCGGAGGCCTTGAGGACCACGGCCGACATCACGTCGCCGTTGTCGGGGTGGTCGGACAGGGCGTCGTCGACCGCGTCGTCCAGTTCCTTGGGGTTCTGCGGGAGGTCGACGAACTTCTCGGGGCCGCGGTAGATCTGGCGCCGCTCGTAGTCCATGATGCCCTTGCGCAGCGCCTTGTAGGCGGCGGCCTGGTCGGCAGCGACCAGCGTGGTGTAGACCTTGAGGCCGCGGGTGTAGGTGGTGTCGCCGTACTGGGCGTACATGAGCTGGCGCACCGTCTCGGCCACGTATTCCGCGTGCAGGCGGTTCGGGTCCTGGGCATCGCGCAACTGGGGTTCTTCCTTGCGGGCTTCGTCGGCCTGTTCCGCGGTGATGAAGCCGGCGTCCTGCATGCGGTCGATCACGTAGAGCTGGCGGCCGCGGGCGCGCGAGGGGTTGTTGACCGGGTTGTTGGCGCCGGGCGCCTTGGGCAGGCCGGCCAGCATCGCGGCCTGGGCGATGGTGATGTCCTTCAACGGCTTGCCGAAGTAGGCCTCCGACGCCGCGGCAAACCCGTAGGCACGGTTGCCGAGGTAGATCTGGTTCAGGTAGATCTCGAGGATCTGGTCCTTGGTGAGCAGGTGTTCCAGCTTGAAGGTCAGCAGGATCTCGTAGATCTTGCGCGTCAGCGTCTTCTCGGAACTCAGGTAGACGTTGCGTGCCACCTGCATCGTGATGGTCGAGGCCCCCTGGCTCTTGACCTTGTTGAGGTTGGCCAGTCCCGCGCGCAGCATGCCCTTGTAGTCGACGCCGCCGTGGCTGTAGAAGCGGGCGTCTTCGGCGGCCAGCACCGCATCCTTCATGACCTTGGGAATCGTGTCGATCGGTGTCAGATTGCGACGCTCTTCGCCGAACTCGCCAATCTGGATGCCTTCCGATGAAAATACGCGCAGCGGGAGCTTCGGGCGGTAGTCGGCCAGTTCGGAAATATCGGGAAGATTGGGATACGCAACCGCGAGTGCGACGGCCACCACGAACAGGATCGACAGCACGCCCGCAATGGCGAGGCCGGTGGTCCAGAGGAAAAATCTCAACAGCCAGGTGATCCAGGCGGGACGCCTTGGTCGGGCAGCAGGGGTTTTGGCGGGCCCGGAGGCTTTTGTTTTTTCGGGCATGGAAAGTGGCGGAGTCAGCCGGGCATTATAAAAAGGCGCCCTTGCTTCGGCCGGGCGAAATGCGGTCTTAATACAGACCGATTCAATCCGTGATGTAAGTTGCAGAAGTGAAGATTAGCGTCTACTTTTGACAACGAACTGTTTCTGATTCAAGGTCGGGCGCTTGGTTCGGTGCTGTGCTTACTGCTAGCATGCAACCACTCGCAAATATTTCCAATCGTTACAAGCGGATGGGATTCAACTTGACTGCACTGGGATCGTTGTTTCGTCGTCAGCCCGCTCCCCTGCTTGGGTTGGACGTCAGTTCGTCCAGCGTCAAGCTGGTCGAACTCGGCCGCGACGCCACCGGAAAGCTGGTGCTGGAACGCTGCGCCATCGAGCCGCTGGAACGGGGATGGATCACCGACGGCAACGTCGAGAAGTTCGACGAGGTGGCCGAAGCGGTGCGTCGCGTGGTCCGCAAGAGCGGCACCCGCACCAAGAACGCGGCCCTGGCATTGCCGCCGTCTGCAGTGATCACCAAGAAGATCGTTCTGCCCGGCGGCATGAGCGAACAGGAACTCGAGATCCAGGTCGAGTCCGAAGCCAATCAATACATTCCTTTTTCGCTCGACGAAGTGAGCCTGGACTTCTGCGTGATCGGCCAGAACGCGAGTTCGGCGGGTGATGTCGAGGTCCTGATTGCTGCTTCGCGCAAGGAAAAGGTCCAGGACCGCCAAGGGCTGGCCGAAGCGGCCGGGCTCAAGGCCCTGATCCTGGATGTGGAGTCCTATGCATCGCGGCTGGCAACGGCGCGCCTCATCGAGCAATTGCCCGGGCAGGGCCGCGATGCCGTGGTCGCGCTGTTCGAGGTGGGCGCCTACACCACCAGCATGCAGGTGCTGCGCAACCAGGAAGTGCTCTATGACCGCGACCAGGCCTTCGGCGGCGCGCAACTGACGCAACTGATCGTGCGCCAGTACGGTTTCTCCGCGGAAGAAGCCGAGACCAAGAAGCGCAGCGGTGACCTTCCGGACGACTACAGCGCCGGCGTGCTCAAGCCTTTCGTGGCCAGCATTGCGCAGGAAATCGCGCGTGCCTTGCAGTTCTTCTTCACCAGCACGCCGCACAACCGTGTCGACTATGTGTTGCTGGCGGGCGGCTCGGCTGCCCTGCCGGGCTTGACCAGCGCGGTCACGCGCCAGACCTCGTTCGCCTGTTCGCTCCTGAATCCGTTCGATGGCATGGAGATGGGCCCTGGCATCCGCGAAAAGAAGGTTCGACGCGAAGCGCCGTCCTACCTCACGTCCTGTGGACTGGCCATGCGGAGGTTCGTGCAGTGATCCTCATCAATCTGCTCCCTCACCGGGAGGCGGCGCGAAAGCGGCGTCGCGAGACCTTCTATGCGTCGCTGGGCGCCGCCGCGCTGGCGGGTGGCCTGATCGCCGGCGGAGCCTATGTCTGGTTCGAGGCGCAGATCTCCGCGCAGCAGGACAAGAATGCCTACCTGCAGTCCGAGATCACAAAGCTCGAAGCCGAGATCAAGGAGATCTCCACGCTGCAGGCCGAGATCGCCGCCTTGCGTGCACGGCAGCAGGCCGTGGAAGACCTGCAGGGCGACCGCAACATGCCGGTCCACCTGATGAACGAACTGGTGCGGCAACTGCCCGACGGCGTCTACCTCATCAACATGAAGCAGGACAACCAGGCGGTGACCTTGCAGGGCGTGGCGCAGTCCAACGAGCGCGTCTCGGAACTGCTGCGCAACCTGGGCAACAGCAGTCCGTGGCTGGTCAAGCCGGAACTGGTTGAAATCACCGCCGGAACCGTGGCGTTGAGCCCGCGCGACACGCGTCGCGTTTCCAACTTCACGATGAAGATCGGCCTCAAGCGGCCGACCGATGTGCAAAAGCCGGCCGACGGTGCGATACCCGCCGCCGCGCCCGCGGCACCGGTGAAAGGATAAGCGCCATGGCAACACGACGCTCCGCCCCGAATATCGACGTCTCCGCATCGCTGCGCCGCTTCGGCGACCAGTTCCGCGGCCTGAATCCCAACGACCCGTCCGTCTGGCCGGCGGTGCCGCGCTACGCGCTGTGCGTGCTGGTGACGGTGCTGGTGCTGGTGGCGCTCTGGTTCGTCTGGCTCACCAACTCGAACGACACGCTCGAGGCCGAGCGCGCGAAGGAAGTGACGCTGCGCGCCGACTACCAGAAGAAGGTCGTCCTCGCCGCAAATCTCGACATGCTGAAAAAGCAGCGCGAGCAGGTCCAACAATACGTCACGTTGCTGGAAAAGCAATTGCCCAGCAAGGCCGAAATGGACGCATTGCTGTCGGACATCAACCAGGCCGGTCTAGGACGAAGCCTACAGTTCGAACTGTTCCGGCCCGGCACGGTGGTGGTCAAGGACTACTACGCCGAATTGCCGATCGCGGTGCGCGTGACCGGCCGCTATCACGACATGGGCTCGTTCGCGGCCGACATCGCGAACCTCTCGCGCATCGTGACCCTGAACAACATTGCGCTGGCGCCGGCGAAGGACGGCTCCCTCACGATGGACGCCACCGCACGCACCTTCCGTTACCTCGACGCGGAAGAGCAGAACATGCAGAAGAAGGCAGCCGCGGCAGCAGCGGCGGGGGCTAAGAAATGAAGTTGCTGCAGGTATTGCTGATGGCCGCGGCGGTCGTGGGCCTGGCCGGATGCGGCCACTCCGACCGCGAGGAGTTGCAACAGTGGATGGTCGAGCAGCGGGCCCAGGTGAAGCCCAGCGTCACGCCCATTTCCGAGCCGAAGAAGTTCACGCCGCAGGCCTACACCGAAGTCGGTGCGACGGAACCCTTCGACATCCAGAAGTTGACCCAGGCGCTGCGGCGCGACTCGGCCCAGCCCAGCACCTCGGGGCTGATCGGGCCTGAACTGGCAAGGCGCAAGGAGGCGCTGGAAGCCTTCCCGCTCGACTCGATGGCGATGGTCGGCAGCCTCAACCGCAACGGCAAGCCCGTAGCGCTGATCAGCGTCGACAAGCTGCTCTACCAGGTGCGCGTCGGCGAGCACCTGGGACTCAACTACGGGCTCATCACCCGCATCACAGAAACCGAACTCGGCTTGCGTGAAATCGTGCAGGACGCCGCCGGTGAATGGATCGAACGCGTGGCGACGCTGCAACTGCAAGAGAGGCCGACCAAATGAAGCAAGTACAAACCATCGCCGCCAAGTGGCTCAGAGCCGCCGGCACGACGCTGGTGGCGCTCGGCGCCGCCGCGGTCGTTCATGCGCAGAATGCCATCGAGAACGTGACAAGCTCGATGCAGTCCGGTGCCGAAGTGATCCGCATCGACCTGACGCAGCCGCTGACCGCGCCGCCGACCGGCTTCGCGATCCAGACGCCCGCGCGCATCGCGCTCGATTTCCCGGGCGTGACGAACGGCATCGGCCGCTCGGCCATCGAAATCAACCAGGGCAACCTGCGCTCGGTCAACGTCGTGCAGGCCGGCGAACGCACGCGCCTGGTGTTGAACCTCAAGCAGGCCACCGCGTACAAGACCGAGATCCAGGGCAAGTCGCTGCTGGTGTCGCTGGAGCCGGTCGTCGGTCCGGCGCTGGTCGCGTCGCAGCAAGGCGCTTTCGCGGAGAACCGCAACCGTGACATGCTGCCGATCAAGGATGTGGACTTCCGCCTCGGGCCTGACCGCACCGGCCGCGTGATCGTCGACCTGCCGAACAACCAGGTGGGTGTGGACATTCGCCAGCAAGGCAAGAACCTGGTGGTGGAATTCACCAAGTCGACGCTGCCCGAGGGCCTGCGCCGGCGCCTCGACGTGGCCGACTTCGGCACGCCGGTGCAACTGATCACCACGCAGCAGTCGGGCGACCGCGTGCGCATGACCATCGAGCCCACCGGCGAATGGGAGCACAGCGCCTACCAGAGCGAGAACCAGTTCGTGGTCGAAGTGCGCGCCCGCAAGGTCGACCCGACCAAGCTGACGCGCGGCCCCGGCTACTCTGGCGAGAAGCTGTCGCTGAACTTCCAGAACATCGAGATCCGCTCGCTGCTGCAGGTCATCGCCGACTTCACGAACTTCAACATCGTGACCTCCGACTCGGTGACGGGCTCGCTGACGCTGCGCCTGAAGGACGTGCCCTGGGACCAGGCGCTCGACATCATCATGCAGGCCAAGAACCTCGGCATGCGCAAGAACGGCAGCGTGCTGTGGATCGCACCGAAGGATGAGATCAATGCCAAGGAAAAGGTCGAGTTCGAGGCCGCCGCAGCGATCGAGACGCTGGAGCCGCTGCGCACCCAGTCCTACCAGCTCAACTACACCAAGGCCGCGATCGTCCAGCAGCAGCTGAGCGGCACCGGCGTCGGCGGCGGCGGCGGCGTCACGACGACGCGACTGCTGAGCGCTCGCGGCTCCGTCATCGCAGAGACGCGGACGAACCAGCTCTTCGTGTCCGACATTCCTTCGCGACTGGCGCAGGTCACCGAGATGATCCAGAAGCTCGACGTGCCGGTTCGCCAGGTGCTGATCGAGGCGCGCATCGTCGAGGCTTCGGACACCTTCGGCAAGTCGCTGGGTGTGAAGCTGGGTGGCGGTGTGCTGAATTCCACCAGCAGCTTCGGCGTGCAGCCCGCGATCACCAACGGGGTGCGGACGGCCGGCATCAATACCTACGGTCCGGGCACTTTCGCTGGTCCGAATCCCCTGGTCAACGGGCTGGTCAACAACGCGCTGGTCGGTGCCACGAGCACGACCTACACCAATTCGACGGCCAACTCGTCGACGGCCAGCTTCGCCAACAGCAACTTCATCAACCTGCCCGCGGCCCTGGCCAGCGGTGCGCAGCCGGGTGCGTTCGCACTGTCGCTGTTCAGCTCGAGCCTGTCGCGGATCCTGAACCTCGAGATCTCCGCGCTGGAAGAAGACGGCAAGGGCAAGGTCGTGTCCAGCCCGCGTGTGGTGACGGCCGACCAGACCAAGGCGCTGATCGAGCAGGGCACCGAACTGCCCTACCAGGTGGCCACCTCGAGCGGCGCGACTTCCATCGCATTCCGCAAGGCCAACCTGAAGCTGGAAGTGACGCCGCAGATCACGCCTGAAGGCAACATCATCCTGACGCTGGACGTCAACAAGGACACCGTCGGCCAGGCGACGACGGCAGGCTTCGCGATCAACACCAAGCACGTGCAGACCGAGGTGCTGGTGGAGAACGGCGGCACGGTGGTCATCGGTGGTATCTTCGAGCTCACCGAATCCACCGACGATACGCGTGTGCCTGTGCTGGGCGAGGTGCCTTACCTCGGCGCACTGTTCCGCACGAAGAATCGCACGTCCAACAAGACAGAAATGCTGATTTTCATCACCCCGAAAATGATCACTGACCGCAACGCCGCGCGCTGATGCGCGGCCGTTGCTGAACCGCATGGCGGTCGCACTCGTCGGCTTGCCCGGCGCCGGAAAATCCGCAGTGGGCAGGCGCCTTGGTCAGCGCCTGCAACTCCCCTTCATCGACAGTGACAACGTGATCGAGCAGCGCATAGGCTGCTCGATTCGCGATTACTTCGAGCGCGAAGGCGAGGCAAGCTTCCGTGACATCGAGCAGCAGGTCATCGCAGACCTGGCCCGGACCGCCAGCGGCGTGGTGGCGACCGGCGGCGGCTCGGTGCTGCGCGAGGCCAACCGGGCCATGCTGCGCGGCAGCTTCCACGTGATCTACCTGCGGTCCTCGCCCGAAGACCTGTTCCGGCGCCTGCGTCACGACGTGAAGCGACCGTTGCTCCAGGTGGCCGATCCGCTGGGGCGGCTGCGCGAACTGCATGGCGCGCGGGACCCGCTGTACCGGCAGACTGCGCACGACATCGTCGAGACCGGGCGGCCTTCGGTCGCCATGCTGGTCAACATCATCGTGATGCAACTGGAACTGGCGGGCATCGTGGTTCCGTCGGCGCCGCCCGATGTCCCGCCCGTTGACCCCCACGAATAAGCGCCCAGCCTGCTGGGCCTAAACTCGCGGGATGCCTTTGACCGCGACCCTGGAACGTGTCGAGATAAACCTCGGCGACCGCAGCTACCCCATCCTGATTGGCGACGACCTGCTCGACGATGCGTCGCACTATGCGGGCCTGCCGGCATCGGCCAGCGCGCTGATCGTCAGCAACACCACTGTGGCGCCCCTCTACGCGCAGCGCCTGCGCGCCGTACTGGAACCACGCTTCCGCTCGGTGCACCTGCTGGAACTGCCCGACGGGGAGGTCTACAAGGACTGGGCCACGCTCAACCTGATCTTCGATGCGCTGCTGGGCCGTGGTTGCGACCGCAAGACCGTGCTGTTCGCGCTGGGCGGCGGTGTGGTGGGCGACATGACCGGCTTCGCGGCTGCCAGCTACATGCGCGGCGTGCCCTTCGTCCAGGTGCCGACGACCTTGCTGGCGCAGGTCGATTCCTCGGTGGGTGGCAAGACGGCCATCAACCATCCGCTCGGCAAGAACATGATCGGCGCGTTCTACCAGCCGCAACTGGTGCTGTGCGACCTGGGCACGCTGAAGACGCTGCCGGCGCGCGAACTCAGCGCGGGCCTTGCCGAAGTGATCAAGTACGGGCCGATCTACGACATGGCCTTCTTCGACTGGATCGAGGCCCACATGGACGCGATGGTGGCGCGCGACGGCGCTGCGCTGGCCCTTGCGGTGAAGCGCAGTTGCGAGATCAAGGCCGAGGTCGTCGGTCAGGACGAGCGCGAATCGGGGCTGCGGGCCATCCTCAACTTCGGCCATACCTTCGGCCATGCCATCGAGTCGGGCCTGGGCTATGGCGAGTGGCTGCACGGCGAGGCCGTCGGTTGCGGCATGGTGATGGCGGCACAACTGTCGCAGCGCCTGGGGGGCGTGGATGCGGCTTTCGTGGCGCGACTGACTCGGCTCATCGAACGCGCGGGCCTGCCAATCGTGGGGCCGGCACTGGGGGCGGAGCGCTACCTCGAACTGATGCGCGTGGACAAGAAGTCCGAGGGCGGCGAGATCCGCTTCGTACTGCTCGACCGACCCGGGTCGGCAGTCATGCGCGCCGCACCCGAGGCGCTGGTGCGGGAAGTGCTGGCGCAATGCTGCCGGGCCTGAAGCCCATCGTTTCTGCAACCGGTCCTTGTCCGGGCCCTGAAACGGAATGACGCCGTCGCTTGCCTGCTATGCCTGCGACCCCGCGCACTCGCGCGGCCGGCGCCATCCGGAACTGCCCGCGCCCACGCGCAACGCATTCCAGCGCGACCGCGACCGCATCGTCCATTCCACCGCCTTCCGGCGGCTGGTCTACAAGACGCAAGTATTCCTGAACCATGAAGGCGACCTGTTCCGCACGCGGCTCACGCATTCGCTGGAGGTCGCGCAGCTGGGGCGCTCCATCGCCCGTGCGCTGGGGCTCAACGAGGACCTGGTGGAGGCCATCGCGTTGGCGCATGACCTCGGCCACACGCCCTTCGGACATGCGGGGCAGGATGCGCTCGATGCCTGCATGGCGGACCACGGCGGCTTCGAGCACAACCTGCAAAGCCTGCGCGTGGTGGACGAACTCGAGCACCGCTATCCGCAGTACGACGGCATCAACCTGAGTTTCGAAACGCGCGAAGGCATCCTCAAGCACTGCTCGCGCGTGAATGCCGAGCGGCTCGAAAAGCAGGAGCCCGATGGCGTAGCGCGGCGATTCCTCGACCGCATCCAACCCTCGCTGGAAGCGCAGCTTTGCAACCTGGCCGACGAGATCGCCTACAACGCGCACGACATTGACGACGGCGTGCGCTCCGGGCTGATCCGCATCGAGGACCTCGCGGGAGTTGAATTGTTCGAGCGCCATCGGGCGCAGGCGCTCGCCGAGTATCCGGAGCTGCAAGGTCGCCGGGTGCTCTACGAGGCGATCCGGCGCATGCTGAGCGCGCAGGTCTACGACGTGATCGACACCACCCGGGCTGCCCTGGACGCCGCTGCGCCAGCGGACGCCCATGCAGCGCAACGCTGCGGGCCGCTGGTGCTGTTCGGCGATGCGATGCGCGCCGAATCCGCCGCGCTCAAGCGCTTTCTCCTGCACAACCTGTACCGCCATCGGCAGGTCATGCAGACGACCGAGCAGGCCAAGGACGTCGTGGCCGGGCTGTTTGCGGCCTACCTCGACAAGCCCGCGGAGATGCCCGATTCCTTTGCCGGCCGCACCGACAAGGAGCGCGCCGTGGCCGACTACATCGCCGGCATGACCGATCGATTCGCGATGCGCGAACACGAGCGGCTGACGGGAAAGCGGTGGATGGCGTGAGCGCAGCGCCGGGCCGCCCCAAGCAAGCTCGCGCCGCAGCGGCAAGCGCGGCGGGCCTTCGATGACCGTCCGCGTGCCAATGGCCGCACTCGCCGTCGTGGCGGCCGGCGTGAGCGTGGCCTTGCACCTGGGCAAGCTGTCGCCGGCCATTCCTGCTCTCCAATCCACGCTCGGGTTGTCCCTGGTCGAGGCCGGCTTCATGCTCTCGCTGGTGCAACTGGCGAGCATGACGCTGGGCTTGGCGGTCGGCTTGGCCGCCGACGCGATCGGCTTGCGGCGCAGCATGCTGATCGGCCTCGTGATTGCGACCACGGCCAGCGTCCTGGGCGGTGTCGCGGGGCAGTTTGCATCCCCCTGGGTCGTGGCGTGGCTGCTCTTGCTGCGCGCCATCGAAGGCCTGGGATTCCTGCTCGTAGTAATGCCCGCGCCGGGGCTCATCCGCGCGATGACGCCGCCGGGCGCCGAGAAGGCCGCGCTGGGCATCTGGGGCGCCTACATGCCGTTGGGCGTGGCTCTGGCACTGCTCTGCGGCCCTGGCCTGATCGCGTGGGCGGGCTGGCCCGGATGGTGGTGGGTGCTGTCGCTGCTGTCCGGCGGCGCCGCCTTGTGGGTGGCCCGGGTGGTTCCCGCGGATGGCCCGCGCGGCAAGGGACCCGCCGAAGCGGACTGGCGCAGCCGCCTGAAGACGACGCTCGCCGCGCCGGGGCCATGGTTCGTGTCGCTGGCCTTTGCCGTCTACTCATCGCAATGGATGGCGGTGATCGGTTTCCTTCCCTCGATCTATGCCGAGGCGGGCGTGCCATCGGGATGGAGCGCCGTGCTCACCGCGACCGCGGCGGCCATGAACATCGTGGGCAATATCGCCGGCGGGCGCTGGTTGCAGCGGGGCCTGGCGCCCGCGCAACTGTTGCGCATCGGCTATGGCGTCATGGCGCTCGGCAGCATCATGGCGTTCGCGCAGTGGGGGCAAGGCGCCCATGCGATGGGCTTGCCGCCGGCCTTGCGCTACGTGGCGGTGTGCGTGTTTTCGCTGTTCGGCGGCGCGGTGCCGGCTACGCTGTTCATGCTCGCCGTGCGCCTGGCGCCCGGGCCCGCCACCGTGTCGACGACCGTGGGCATGATGCAGCAGGCCTCGGCATTCGGGCAGTTCATCGCGCCGCCGCTGGTCGCATGGATCGCGCATCGCGTCGGTGGCTGGCAATGGACCTGGACGGTGACCGCGGCATGCTCGATCGCGGGCATCGTGCTGGCATCGCGCCTGCCCGGCATGGGGCGGCGCGCGACCGCCGGAATTGCAGTGAAGAAATCGCGATGATCGATGAAGCACACGCCGTCGCCGATACCCGCCGCTGGCTCGAGCGGGCCGTGATCGGGCTCAATCTCTGCCCCTTTGCCAAGGCGGTGCACGTCAAGGCGCAGATCCATTGGGCGGTCTACCTGGCCGAAAGCGATGGCGGCCTGCTCGACGCGCTGCTGGCCGAGGCGGCGGCGCTGCTCGCACAGGATGCCGCGGTGCGCGACACTACGCTTTTGATCGCGCCCAACACCTTGCCTGACTTCCTCGACTTCAATGACTTCAGCGCGCGCGCCGAACGCCGGCTCGCGCGCGCCGGCTACGACGGCGTGCTGCAGCTCGCGACCTTCCATCCGCAGTTCCAGTTCGGCGGCACGGAGCCGGATGACATCGGCAACGCCACCAATCGCGCGCCCTATCCCGCCTTGCACCTGCTGCGAGAAGACAGCGTGAGCCGCGCGGTCGAGGCCTTCCCGGACGCGGAAGAGATCTTCGAGCGCAACATCGAGACGCTGGAAGTGCTTGGCGCCGAAGGCTGGGCCGCGCTCGATGTCGGACCCCGGGCGGCCACGCCATGAAAGCAAGCGCGAAAGCCCTCAAGGCCGAGGCCGAACTGGCCGACGCCGTGCGTCCGGGCCAGTCGACCGAGCTGCTGAAGGAACTGCACATCCTCACGCGCGAGGGCCGCCTGAACCAGGACTCGCGCCGCAAGCTGAAGCAGGTCTATCACCTGTTCCAGTTCATCGAGAAGCTGCTGCGCGAATTGCCGGGCGAGGGCGCGAGTGCGACGCTGGCCGACCACGGCGCCGGCAAGTCGTACCTTGGTTTCATCATCTACGACCTGTTCTTCAAGGCGCTCGGTGGCGGGCACGTCTACGGCATCGAGACACGCGGCGAGCTGGTCGCCAAATCGAAGGCCCTGGCGAGCCAGCTCGGCTTCGACCGCATGTCGTTCCTGAACCTGAGCGTGGCCGAGTCGGCGCATTCGGCGGAACTGCCCGCGCAGATCGATGTGGTCACCGCGCTGCATGCCTGCGACACGGCCACCGATGACGCGATCGCCTTCGGCCTGGCCAAGAACGCGCGCTACATGGTGCTCGTGCCCTGCTGCCAGGCCGAATTGGCGGCCTGCCTGCGCGAGACCAAGGCGCTGGCCCTTTCGCGCACGCCGCTCGCCGAGCTGTGGCGGCATCCGCTGCACACGCGCGAGATCGGCAGCCAACTCACCAACGTGCTGCGCTGCCTGCTGCTGGAGGCGCACGGCTACCAGGTCACGGTGACCGAACTGGTCGGTTGGGAGCACAGCATGAAGAACGAACTGATCATCGCGCGGCGAACCGGCCATCGGAAGGCCGGCGCGGCGCAGCGCCTGCGCGAACTGCTGGCGCAGTTCGGGCTCGATGCGCTGCAGCCGACGCGTTTTCCGCTGCCCGAAGTCCCGCGTTCGCCAGAACCTGTCGCGTCGCCAGCCTGAGCCGGCCTATACGCCATGGCCCGCCTGCCCCGCCTCACGCTCGCGGACCAGCCGCACCACGTGATCCAGCGTGGCAACAATCGGCAGGCGATCTTCATTGACGCAGAAGACCATCAGCGCATGCTCGCGCTGCTTGGCGAGAACGCGCCGCGCTTCGGCGTGGCGCTGCATGCCTATGTGCTGATGGGCAATCACTTCCACCTGCTGGCCACGCCCGCGACGGTCGAGGGGCTGCCCAAGCTCATGCAGGCCGTCGGCCGCAGCTACGTGCGCTGGTTCAACGACCGCCATGACCGCAGCGGAACGCTCTGGGAAGGGCGCTACCGCTCCACCTTGATCCAGGCCGACAGGTACCTGCTGGCCTGCATGGCCTACATCGACCTCAATCCCGTGCGCGCGGGCGTGGTCCGCGAGGCGCGCGACTACCCGTGGTCGAGCCACAACCACTATGCGGGGCTGCGCACGGATCGCCTGTTGACGCCCCATCCGCTGTACTGGACGCTTGGAAACACTCCGTTCGCGCGAGAGGCGGCTTATGCTGAATTGGTGCGTGCAGGCGTGTCGGCGCGGGACCAGAGCTTGCTTACCGAATCGGCGTTGCAGGGGTGGGCCGCGGGAGACGCAGACTTTGTCGAAAAACTGCAGTCAGCGACGCCACGGCGCGTTGCCAAGGTGCGAGCTGGACGTCGGCCGCAATCGCTGAAATCTACCGGTTGAAAAGTGACTTGAAGGCTTGTTTTTCGGGCCCTCATTGCTATCAAGTCTGATGTGTCCCCAATTAATACTTGATTGATTGATTCGGAAATTATTTGGAATCTGACCCCAATTAAAGTTCTTGGCACTGTTTGTGCAATGCAATATTCTCCGTTTCCCCCGCGAAAAAATTGAAGAAGGAGTACGCCCATGACCACGGACGCAGAGATCCAACACCTGGAAAAACACGGGCTGTATTCGTCCGCCAACGAGCATGACGCCTGTGGCCTCGGCTTCGTTGCCCACATCAAGGGCGAGAAGCGCCACGACATCGTCACCCAGGCGCTCAAGATCCTCGAGAACATCGACCATCGCGGCGCCGTGGGCGCTGACAAGCTGATGGGCGACGGCGCCGGCATCCTGATCCAGATTCCGGACGCCTTGTACCGCGAGGAAATGGCCAACCAGGGCGTGGCCTTGCCGCCGTATGGCGAATACGGCGTCGGCATGATCTTCCTGCCCAAGGAGCATGCCTCGCGCATGGCCTGCGAGCAGGAGATGGAGCGCGCCATCAAGGCCGAAGGCCAGGTGCTGCTCGGATGGCGCGACGTGCCGGTCAACGCCGAGATGCCGATGTCGCCCGCGGTCAAGAAGACCGAGCCGATCCTGCGCCAGGTCTTCATCGGCCGCGGCAACGACGTCATCGTGCAGGACGCGCTGGAGCGCAAGCTGTACGTGATCCGCAAGACCGCCAGCGCAAACATCCAGAACCTCGCGCTCAAGCACAGCAAGGAATACTACGTTCCGAGCATGTCCAGCCGCACGGTGGTCTACAAAGGCCTGCTGCTGGCCGACCAGGTCGGCGTGTACTACAAGGACCTGTCGGACGAGCGTTGCGTCTCCGCGCTGGGCCTGGTGCACCAGCGCTTCTCGACCAACACCTTCCCCAAGTGGCCGCTGGCCCACCCGTACCGCTACGTCGCCCACAACGGCGAAATCAACACGGTGCGCGGTAACTACAACTGGATGCTGGCGCGCGAAGGCGTGATGTCCTCGCCCGTGCTCGCGGCCGACCTGAAGAAGCTGTACCCGATCAGCTTCGCCGGCCAGTCCGACACCGCCACCTTCGACAACTGCCTCGAACTCATGACCATGGCCGGCTACCCGATCAGCCAGGCCGTGATGATGATGATCCCCGAGCCGTGGGAGCAGCACGGCAACATGGACGAGCGCCGCCGCGCCTTCTACGAATACCACGCCGCGATGATGGAGCCGTGGGACGGCCCGGCCTCGATCGTCTTCACCGACGGCCGCCAGATCGGCGCCACGCTGGACCGCAACGGCCTGCGCCCCTCGCGCTACTGCGTCACCGACGACGACCTGGTCATCATGGCTTCCGAATCCGGCGTGCTGCCGGTGCCGGAGCACAAGATCCTCCGCAAGTGGCGCCTGCAGCCGGGCAAGATGTTCCTGATCGACCTGGAACAGGGCCGCATGATCGACGATGACGAGCTCAAGGCACAGATCGTCAATACCAAGCCCTACAAGCAGTGGATCGAGAACCTGCGCATCAAGCTCGACAACGTGCAAACGCCGACGGCAGAAGTGCCGACCAGCGAGGTCTCGCTGCTCGACCGCCAGCAGGCCTTCGGCTACACGCAGGAAGACATCAAGTTCCTGATGAGCCCGATGGCGCAGGCCGGCGAGGAGGGCATCGGCTCGATGGGCAACGACAGCCCGCTGGCCGTGCTGTCGAGCAAGAACAAGACGCTCTACAACTACTTCCGCCAGATGTTCGCGCAGGTGACGAACCCGCCGATCGACCCGATCCGCGAAGCGATCGTGATGTCGCTCAACAGCTTCATCGGCCCCAAGCCGAACCTGCTGGACATCAACCAGGTCAACCCGCCGATGCGGCTGGAAGTGACGCAGCCGATCCTCGACTTCACCGACATGGCGAAGCTGCGCGACATCGAGAAGCACACGCAGGGCAAGTTCAAGAGCTCCACGCTGGACATCTGCTACCCGGCCGACTGGGGCCGCGAGGGCATCGAAGCCAAGCTGGCCTCGCTGTGCGCCGAAGCCGTGGATGCGATCAAGGGCGGCAGCAACATCCTGATCGTCAGCGACCGCGGCATGACCGCGACGCGCGTGGCGATCCCGGCGTTGCTCGCATCGAGCGCCATTCACCAGCACCTGGTGCGTGAGGGCCTGCGCACGACGGCCGGCCTGGTCGTGGAGACCGGCAGCGCCCGCGAAGTGCATCACTTCGGCGTGCTCGCCGGCTACGGCGCGGAAGCCGTGCATCCGTACCTCGCGATGGAAACGCTGGCCTCGATGCACGCCGACCTGCCCGGCGACCTGTCGGCCGAGAAGGCGATCTACAACTACGTGAAGGCGATCGGCAAGGGCCTGTCGAAGATCATGTCCAAGATGGGCGTGAGCACCTACATGAGCTACTGCGGCGCCCAGTTGTTCGAAGCCATCGGCCTGAACAGCGACACCGTCGGCAAGTACTTCACCGGCACGGCCAGCCGCGTCGAAGGCATCGGCGTGTTCGAGATCGCCGAGGAAACGCTGCGTACCCACGCGGCCGCCTTCAGCGACGACCCGGTCCTGGCAAACATGCTCGACGCCGGCGGCGAATACGCCTGGCGCACGCGCGGCGAAGACCACATGTGGACGCCCGACGCGATCGCCAAGCTGCAGCACAGCACGCGCGCCAACAACTGGAGCACCTACAAGGAATACGCGCAGATCATCAACGACCAGAGCCGCCGCCACATGACGCTGCGCGGTCTGTTCGAGTTCAAGATCGATCCTGCGAAGGCGATTCCGGTGGAGGAAGTCGAGTCGGCGGCAGATATCGTCAAGCGCTTCGCCACGGGTGCGATGTCGCTCGGTTCGATCTCGACCGAAGCGCATGCCACGCTCGCCGTGGCCATGAACCGCATCGGCGGCAAGAGCAACACCGGCGAGGGCGGCGAAGACCCTTCGCGCTACCGCAACGAACTCAAGGGCATCCCGGTGAAGGTCGGCGACACGCTCAAGAGCGTCGTGGGCGAGGCCAACGTCGAAGTCGATTTGCCGTTGAAGGCCGGCGACTCGCTGCGCTCGAAGATCAAGCAGGTCGCGTCGGGCCGCTTCGGCGTCACCGCCGAGTACCTGACCTCGGCCGACCAGATCCAGATCAAGATGGCGCAGGGCGCGAAGCCCGGCGAAGGCGGGCAATTGCCGGGCGGCAAGGTGTCGAACTACATCGGCGCGCTGCGCTACTCGGTGCCGGGCGTGGGCCTCATCAGCCCGCCGCCGCACCATGACATCTATTCGATCGAGGATCTGGCGCAGCTTATCCACGACCTGAAGAACGTCGCGCCGCATGCCAGCATCAGCACCAAGCTGGTCAGCGAAGTGGGCGTGGGCACGGTGGCCGCGGGCGTGACCAAGTGCAAGAGCGACCACATCGTGATCGCGGGCCATGACGGCGGCACGGGCGCATCGCCCTGGTCGTCCATCAAGCACGCGGGCGGTCCGTGGGAAATCGGCCTGGCCGAGACGCAACAGACGCTGGTGCTGAACCGCCTGCGCGGTCGCGTGCGTGTGCAGGCCGATGGCCAGATGAAGACCGGCCGCGACGTCGCCATCGGCGCGCTGCTGGGTGCGGACGAGTTCGGCTTCGCCACCGCGCCGCTGATCGTCGAAGGCTGCATCATGATGCGCAAGTGCCACCTGAACACCTGCCCGGTGGGCGTGGCCACGCAGGACCCGATCCTGCGCAAGAAGTTCTCCGGCAAGCCCGAGCACGTCGTCAACTACTTCTTCTTCATCGCGGAAGAAGTGCGCCAGATCATGGCGCAGCTGGGCATCCGCACCTTCAACGAGATGATCGGCCGCGCCGACCTGCTCGACATGAAGAAGGGCATCCAGCACTGGAAGGCCAGCGGCCTGGACTTCAGCCGCCTGTTCGCGCTGCCCGAGGTGCCGGCCGACGTGCCGCGCTTCCACGTGCAGGACCAGGACCATGGCCTCGAGCACAACCTCGACACCAAGCTCATCGAGAAGTCGCGCGCGGCCATCGACAAGGGCGAGAAGGTGCAGTTCATCGAAGTGGCGCGCAACGTCAACCGTACCGTCGGCGCCAAGCTGTCGGGTGCGCTGACCCGCGTGCATCCCGAGGGCCTGCCGGACGATTCGATCCGCATCCAGCTGGAAGGCACGGGCGGCCAGTCCTTCGGTGCTTTCCTCGCGCGTGGCATCACGTTGTACCTGATCGGCGACGCCAACGACTACACGGGCAAGGGCTTGTCGGGTGGGCGCATCGTGGTCCGGCCCAGCCTCGACTTCCGCGGCGAAGCGGTGCGCAACACCATCGTGGGCAACACCGTGATGTATGGCGCCACGACCGGCGAAGCGTACTTCTGCGGCGTGGCGGGCGAGCGTTTCGCGGTACGCCTGTCGGGTGCCACGGCGGTCGTCGAAGGCACGGGCGACCACGGTTGCGAATACATGACGGGCGGGACCGTGGCGGTGCTGGGCAAGACCGGTCGCAATTTCGCGGCCGGCATGAGCGGCGGCGTGGCCTTCGTCTACGACGAGGATGGGCAGTTCGCATCGCGCTGCAACCTGTCGATGGTCTCGCTTGACAAGGTGCTCACCAGCGCCGAGCAGACCGCGAGCATGCACAAAAAGATCTGGCACACCGGCCAGACCGACGAGGTGCAGCTCAGGAAGCTGCTCGAGGATCACCATCGCTGGACCGGCAGCAAGCGCGCACGCGAGTTGCTCGACGACTGGCCGACGGCCCGCACGAAGTTCGTGAAGGTGTTCCCGAACGAATACAAGCGCGCCCTCGCCGAGATCCACGACCGGCAGGTCGAGCTCGCCAGCAGCGGCAACGATGCGCATGCCGGCCTGGAGCCGCACGCGATGCGCAAGCCGGCCAAGGTCTGACGCGAAGCACAAGAAAGAACAGAGGACATCACGATGGGAAAAATCACGGGCTTCATGGAGCATGAGCGCATCGAGGAGGGCTACAAGCCCATCGACGAGCGCGTCAAGCACTACAAGGAATTCGTCGTCGGCCTGACGCCTGCGCAAGCCAAGGTGCAGGGCGCGCGCTGCATGGACTGCGGCACGCCGTTCTGCAACAGCGGCTGCCCGGTCAACAACGTCATCCCCGACTTCAACGACCTGGTCTACCGCGACGACTGGCAGAACGCCTTCGCGGTGCTGGACTCGACCAACAACTTCCCGGAGTTCACCGGCCGCATCTGTCCCGCACCGTGCGAAGCAGCCTGCGTGCTGAACGTGAATGACGATCCGATCGGCATCAAGTCGATCGAGCACGCGATCATCGACCGCGCCTGGGACGAAGGCTGGGTCGACGCGCGACCTGCCAAGCACAAGACCGGCAAGAAGGTCGCGGTGGTCGGCTCCGGCCCGGCCGGCATGGCGGCGGCGCAACAGCTCGCGCGCGTCGGCCATGACGTCACGCTGTTCGAGAAGAACGACCGTGTCGGCGGCCTGCTGCGCTACGGCATCCCCGACTTCAAGATGGAGAAGACCCACATCGACCGCCGCGTCGAGCAGATGAAGGCCGAGGGCGTGACCTTCCGTCTTGGCGTAATGATCGGTGCCGCCAAGGATCCGCTCGGCAAGGGCTCCAAGGTCATCAACTGGGCCAAGGAAACGATCACGCCCGAGCAGCTTGACAAGGAATTCGACGCCGTGCTGCTGACTGGCGGCGCCGAGCAGTCGCGCGATCTGCCCGTGCCTGGCCGCGATCTGGATGGCATCCATTTCGCGATGGAATTCCTGCCGTTGCAGAACAAGGTCAACGCGGGCGACAAGGTCAAGGGCCAGATCCGCGCCGACGGCAAGCACGTCATCGTGATCGGCGGTGGCGACACCGGCTCCGACTGCGTCGGCACCAGCAACCGCCATGGCGCCGTTAGCGTGACGCAGTTCGAGGTCATGCCGCAGCCGCCCGAGGAAGAAAACCGTCCGATGACCTGGCCCTACTGGCCGATCAAGCTGCGCACCAGCTCCAGCCATGAGGAAGGCTGCGAGCGCGAGTTCGCCATCTCGACCAAGGAATTCATCGGCGACAAGGGCAAGGTCACCGGCCTGAAGACCGTTCGCGTCGAATGGAAGGACGGCAAGATGGTCGAGGTCGCCGGCAGCGAGAAGATTCTCAAGGCCGACCTGGTGCTGCTGGCCATGGGCTTCGTGAGCCCGGTCGCTGGCGTGCTGGATGCCTTCGGCGTCGAGAAGGATGCGCGCGGCAATGCCAAGGCGACGGTGGAATTTACCGGCGGCTACGCGACCAACGTGCCGAAGGTGTTTGCCGCAGGCGATATCCGCCGCGGCCAGTCGCTGGTGGTCTGGGCCATTCGCGAAGGCCGCCAGGGCGCGCGTGCGGTGGACGAGTTCCTCATGGGGTACAGCGACCTGCCGCGCTGACCGCTGCAGGAGGGCACCCCATGGTTCATTTATCATAGGGGACCGCTGAGCCGGGACGCCTGAAGAGGTTCCCGGCTTTTCTGTTTCATGAGCACTCCATTCCCTCCACTGGTCGAATTCAAGGACGTCACGTTCGGCTACGGCGCGCGCGTCATCCTGAACGAGGTGTCCTTCAGCGTGCCGCGTGGCAAGGTGACTGCGCTCATGGGCGCGTCCGGCGGCGGCAAGACGACAGTGTTGCGCCTCGTCGGCGGCCAGCAGCGCGCCCAGTCCGGCCAGGTGCTCTTCGACGGACAGGACGTGGGCAAGATGGCCCCGGCCGCCCTCTATGCGGCACGACGTCGCATGGGCATGCTGTTCCAGTTCGGCGCGCTGTTCACCGACATGAGCGTGCTGGACAACGTCGCCTTTCCCTTGCGCGAACACACCAGGCTGCCCGAGGCCCTGGTGCGCGACATCGTGCTGATGAAACTCGACGCGGTCGGCCTGCGTGGCGCGCGTGACCTGATGCCGAGCGAAGTGTCGGGCGGCATGGCGCGTCGGGTGGCACTGGCCCGCGCCATCGCGCTCGACCCCGATCTCGTCATGTACGACGAGCCTTTCGCCGGCCTCGACCCGATCTCCCTCGGCACTGCAGCGCGGCTGATCCGGCAACTGAATGACACGCTTGGCCTGACCAGCATCATCGTCTCGCACGATCTCGAGGAAACCTTTCGCATTGCCGACCACGTGATCGTGCTGGCCAACGGCGTCATCGCCGCGCAGGGCCGGCCCGACGAGGTGCGCCAAAGCACCGATCCGCTGGTGCACCAGTTCGTGAATGCGCTGCCCGATGGGCCGGTGCGTTTTCACTATCCGGGCGTGAGCGTGGCGGACGACTTCGGCAACTCGCACGGGGGGCGGGCATGAGCGCCGCCCGGCCGCCCGAAGGCGCTCGCACCGCAGCGCGCAGCGCGGAGGTTGCCCAATGAGCGCCGCCCGGCCGCCCGAAGGCGCTCGCACCGCAGCGCGCAGCGCGGAGGTTGCCCAATGAGCGCCGCCCGGCCGCCCGAAGGCGCTCGCACCGCAGCGCGCAGCGCGGAGTTGACCCGATGAACGCGGCAAGACGCCAGTCGCGGGGCCTGCGATGAGTTGGTGGCGGCCTTCGGACATCGGTTTCGCCGTGCGAAGCAAGCTCGCGAACATCGGCCATGCGGCCGGGTTGTTCGTGCGGCTGCTCGGCCCCGGCGCCACGACCTTCCGCCGCTTCGGCCTCGTGCGGGACCAGATTCATTTTCTCGGCAACTATTCGCTCGCCATCATTGCCGTGTCGGGGCTTTTTGTCGGTTTCGTGCTGGGCCTGCAGGGCTACTACACCTTGCAGCGCTACGGATCGGCCGAAGCCCTGGGCCTGCTGGTGGCGCTGGGACTGGTGCGCGAGCTCGGCCCGGTCGTGGCCGCGCTGCTGTTCGCGGGCCGCGCGGGAACCTCGCTCACGGCGGAAATCGGCCTCATGCGGGCGGGCGAACAACTCAGCGCGATGGAGATGATGGCCGTCGACCCCGTGGTGCGCATCCTGGCGCCGCGCTTCTGGGCGGGCGTCATCACCATGCCACTGCTGGCGGCTGTGTTCAGCGCGGTCGGTGTGATCGGCGGCTATGTCGTCGGCGTGGTCATGCTCGGCGTCGACGCCGGCTCGTTCTGGGGCCAGATGCAGGGCGGCGTGGACGTGTGGCGCGACGTCGGCAACGGCGTGATCAAGAGCGTCGTGTTCGGCTTCACCGTCACGTTCATCGCATTGCTGCAAGGCTACGAAGCGCAGCCGACGCCCGAGGGTGTCTCCCGCGCCACCACGCGCACGGTGGTGATGGCCTCCCTCACCGTGCTGGGCCTGGATTTCCTGCTGACGGCGATGATGTTCAACATTTAAAAAAGGGGACGTAGACACATGCAACGCTCCAACAAAGACATCTGGGTCGGCTTGTTCGTGCTGATCGGCGCGGCGGCCCTGCTGTTCCTCGCACTGCAATCGGCCAACCTGCTGAGCCTCAATTTCCAGAAGACCTATGCCGTCAAGGCGCGCTTCGACAACATTGGCGGCCTGAAGCCCCAGACCGCGGTCAAGAGCGCGGGCGTCGTGGTGGGACGGGTCGAATCCATCGCCTTCGATGACAAGAATTACCAGGCCACCGTCACTTTGGCCCTGCAAACTCGCTACAGTTTCCCCAAGGACAGTTCGCTCAAGATCCTGACCAGCGGCTTGCTCGGCGAGCAGTACATCGGGATCGAGGCGGGCGCCGAAGAAAAGACGCTGCAGGGGGGCGACACGATCACGGCCACCCAGTCGGCGGTGGTGCTGGAGAACCTGATCAGCCAGTTCCTCTACAGCAAGGCCGCCGAGGGCGGTTCGCAGCAGAACAACAGCAAGAAATGAAACGCAGTCCCTTTCCACGCAATGCCATCCGGAAGATGGCCAGGCGTATTTGCCTCGCGGGCGCCGCGCTCGGCCTCACCCTGATCGCCGGCCATGCCAGCGCGCAGGCAGCCAACCCTGCCGACCCGTTCGAACCTTTCAACCGGAGCATCTTCCGCTTCAACGATGCGGTCGACGAAGCCGTGCTCGTGCCCACGGCCAAGGCCTACCGCGCCGTCTTGCCGCAGCCGGTGCGCACCGGGGTGAGCAACTTCTTCAACAACATCGGGGACGTCTGGAACTTTGCCAACAGCGTGATGCAGTTGCGGGCGCAGAACAGCGCACAGACCTTCATGCGCCTGAACGTCAACACCGTGTTCGGCCTGGGCGGGATCCTCGACGTGGCCACCGAACTCGGCATCGAGCGGCACCGGGAGGACTTTGGCCAGACGCTGGGTCGCTGGGGCGTACCGCCCGGCCCCTTCGTCATGCTGCCGGTGCTCGGGCCGTCGACGGTGCGCGATACCGCGGCGCTGCTGGTGGACCTCAATGGCGACGGCGTGGCCGCGATCCGGCCCGTGGCGGCGCGCGATGTGAGCTACGTCCTGCGCGTGGTGGAGGAGCGTGCGAAATACCTGCGCGCCAGCCAGTTCCTGGGCGATGCCGCGCTCGACAAATATTCGTTCGTACGCGACATCTGGCTCCAGCGCCGCCAGGCAGACGTGGACGACGGCAAACCACCAGGTGCCGACGACGACGGCGGCGGCCGTTGATCACGCTTTGCTTGCATTTCGTAGCGGGCGCGCCACTGGCTTCGGGAACCGTGTCCGCCGCGCGAAGCTCTGACGCGTTAGGGCCCCTTGAGGCCCGTTTTGACAATAAGGACTAAACCCGATGAACCAGATTCTGAAACGCCGCGCATTCGGCCGTCTTGCGATGGCGAGTGCGCTGTTGTTCAGTGGGGCGGCCGTTTACATGCGCCCCGCCAGTGCCGCCGACGAGGCGCCCGACGCGCTGGTCAAGCGCCTGACCACCGAAGTGCTCGACATGATCCGCAACGACAAGTCGATCAAGGCCGGTGACATCAACAAGATCATGGCGCTGGTCGACACCAAGGTCATGCCGAACCTGAATTTCCAGCGCATGACTGCCTCGGCCGTAGGCCAGGCATGGCGCTCGGCCACCCCCGAGCAACAGAAGCGGCTGCAGGAAGAGTTCAAGCTCCTGCTTGTGCGCACCTATGCCGGCGCGCTCGACCAGGTGACCGACCAGACCGTGAGCGTGAAGCCGTTCCGCGGCTCGCCTGACGACAAGGACGTGCTGGTGCGCACCGAGGTCCGGGGCGCCAGCGGCGGCGAGCCGATCCAGCTCGACTACCGGCTCGAGAAGACGCCTGGCGAAGGCAGCGGCTGGAAGATCTACAACCTGAACGTGATGGGCATCTGGCTGGTCGATACCTACCGCACCCAGTTTGCGCAGGAGATCAACAGCAAGGGCATCGACGGCCTGATCGCCGTGCTGGCCGCGCGCAACAAGGGCAACAGCACCAAGAGCTGATGACCATGCTGGTGTTGCCAACCCGCCTGCTGCATGACGACGCCCCGGCTTGCCTGCGCATGCTGCAGCAGGGGCAGGCGGCCACGCAGGAGTCGGTGACGGTGGTGGACGCCAGCGCGTTGACGCATTTCGATTCCTCGGCCATCGCGGTGCTGCTCGAATGCCGCCGCGAGGCGAGCGCCTGCGGGCGCGGGTTCGCGGTCAAGGGCTTGCCGCCCCGGCTGCGCGAACTGGCCGCGCTGTATGGCGTGGCGGGCCTTTTGCCGGCCGCACCCTGAGAAATCCGGGCGCAGCATAAAATCGTGGGCTCCCATGCCCGCGATCACGTTCCAATCGGTCTCCAAGACCTATCCTCCCTCACGTCAGCAACGGGCCCAAGGCAAATCGGGCCTGCGCGCGGTCGATGAGGTTTCCTTCCAGATCGAAGAGGGCGAATTCTTCGGCTTGCTCGGTCCCAATGGCGCCGGCAAGACCACCCTCATCAGCATGCTCGCCGGGCTTTCCCGTCCCACGGCGGGCAGCATCAGCGTGCACGGATTCGATGTCCAGCGCGACTATGCGCAGGCGCGGCGCCAACTCGGCATCGTGCCGCAGGAGCTGGTGTTCGACCCCTTCTTCAATGTGCGCGAGTCGCTGCGCATCCAGTCGGGCTACTTCGGCATCAAGAACAACGAAGGCTGGATCGACGAGTTGCTGCATAGCCTCGGGCTGACCGACAAGGCCTCGGCCAACATGCGCCAACTCTCCGGCGGCATGAAGCGGCGCGTGCTGGTGGCGCAGGCACTGGTGCACAAGCCGCCCGTCATCGTGCTGGACGAGCCTACCGCCGGCGTCGATGTCGAACTGCGGCAAACGCTCTGGCAGTTCGTCGCCAAGCTCAACAAGCAGGGCAGCACGGTCCTGCTGACCACCCACTACCTGGAAGAAGCCGAGGCGCTGTGCAACCGGATCGCCATGCTGAAACTCGGCCGCGTGATCGCGCTCGACAGCACCAGCGCCTTGCTGAGTGCCTCCCACAGCAACGTGCTGCGCTTCAAGACCGATGCCGATCTGCCCTGGGCCATCGCGCAGCATGCCCGCATCACGGGACGCATCGTGCAACTACCGGCGCGCAATGCGCTCGAGGTGGAGCAGTTGCTGGCCTCCATCCGCGAGGCCGGCGTGGCGGTGGAAGACGTCGAGATGCGCAAGGCCGACCTGGAAGACGTGTTCATCGACCTGATGGCGGGCGAGCAGACGCCGCTGGAGGTGGCGCGATGAGACCGATTCCGCTCGCTGGCATCGAACGGGTGCCAGCCCAAGTACCGAGCCCGGGAGGTTGCCCATGATGGCCGTCACCGGTTGGCGCGCGCTGCTCTACAAGGAGACGCTGCGCTTCTGGAAGGTCGGCTTTCAGACGGTCGGCGCGCCGGTGCTGACGGCGCTGCTGTACCTGATGGTGTTCGGCCATGTGCTCGAAGGCCGCGTGACGGTGTACGGCACGGTCGGCTACACCGCGTTCCTGGTGCCGGGCCTGGTGATGATGAGCGTCTTGCAGAACGCCTTCGCCAACAGCTCGTCCTCCATCATCCAGAGCAAGATCATGGGCAACCTGGTCTTCGTGCTGCTCACGCCGCTGTCGCACTGGGGCTGGTTCCTGGCCTATGTCGGGTCGTCGATCATCCGCGGACTGGCGGTCGGCATCGGCGTGTTCGCCGTGACCATGTTCTTCGCGATGCCGGATTTCGTCGCGCCGCTCTGGATCATCGTCTTCGCGTTCCTGGGCGCCGCAATGCTCGGCACGCTGGGGCTCATCGCGGGGCTCTGGGCCGAGAAGTTCGACCAGATGGCGGTGTTCCAGAACTTCCTGATCATGCCGATGACTTTTCTCTCCGGCGTGTTCTATTCGATCGGGTCGCTGCCGCCGTTCTGGCAAAAGGTCAGCCACCTGAATCCGTTCTTCTACATGATCGACGGTTTCCGCTACGGCTTCTTCGGCGTGAGCGATGCGTCGCCCTGGCTGAGCTTCGGCATCGTCGGCACGGCCTGGTTGTTCGTCAGCGCCGTGGCCGTTCACCTGCTGCGCATTGGCTACAAGATTCGCGGATAGAACATGGCTCTCCCCCAGGTCGCTGCGCACTTCGTGCGCGACTCTCACCCCCTCACCGGGGGCAACACCGACAGCCCGGCAAAGCCGGTTCTGTGGTGTTTCCCGAATGGATGCGTTTCACATGACCGCTGACGAACTCAAGGCCATCATCGCCGCCGGGCTGCCGTGCGAACACCTTTCGCTCGAAGGCGACGGCCGCCATTGGTTCGCCACCATCGTGTCGGCGGAGTTCGAAGGGCAGCGCGCGATCAAGCGGCACCAGAAGGTCTACGCCACCCTCGGTGCGAAAATGCACACCGACGAGGTGCATGCGCTCTCGATGAAGACCTATACGCCGGCCGAATGGGCGGCGCAGAAATAGAACCGGGCCCTTTCGGCCACTCCCTGGATTCCTGATGGACAAATTGTTGATTCGCGGCGGGCGCAAGCTCAGCGGCGAGGTACTGATTTCTGGCGCCAAGAACGCCGCCTTGCCCGAGTTGTGCGCCGCGCTGCTGACCGACGAACCGGTCACGCTGCATAACGTGCCCCGCCTGCAGGACGTGACGACCATGCTGAAGCTGCTGCGCAACATGGGCGTGACGGCCGAGCGCGACGACAACGGCACCGTCCGCATCGATGCCGGCCCGCTGCACAACGCCGAAGCGCCGTACGAACTGGTCAAGACCATGCGCGCCTCCGTGCTCGCGCTGGGCCCGCTGCTGGCGCGTTTCGGCAAGGCACGGGTCTCGTTGCCCGGCGGCTGCGCGATCGGCTCGCGCCCGGTGGACCAGCACATCAAGGGCCTGCAGGCCATGGGCGCGGACATCACGGTCGAGCACGGCTACATGGTGGCGGGCGTGCGCGGCGGCGGGCGGCGCCTGCATGGCGCACGCATCACGACCGACATGGTCACCGTCACCGGCACCGAGAACTTCCTCATGGCCGCCGCGCTGGCCGAGGGCGAGACGGTGCTCGAGAACGCGGCCCAGGAGCCGGAGATCCCCGACCTGGCCGAGATGCTGATCGCGATGGGCGCCAGGATCGAAGGCCATGGCACGAGCCGCATCCACATCCAGGGCGTGGAGCGCTTGCACGGCTGCACGCACCGCGTGGTGGCCGACCGCATCGAGGCCGGCACCTTCCTCTGCGCGGTGGCCGCGGCCGGCGGCGACGTGCTGCTGCGCCATGCGCGCGCCGAGCACATGGAGGCGGTGGTCGAAAAGCTGATCGAGGCCGGCGCGACGGTGACGGCGGTGCAAGGCGGCGTGCACGTGCAGGCCGCAGGCCGCCTCAGGGCGCAAAGCTTCCGCACCACCGAATACCCGGGCTTTCCCACCGACATGCAGGCGCAGTTCATGGCGCTCAATGCGATCTCGACCGGCACCTCGACGGTGACCGAGACCATCTTCGAGAACCGATTCATGCACGTCGACGAATTGCTGCGACTCGGCGCCCACATCCAGCACGACGGCAAGGTGGCCGTCGTCGAGGGCGTGGAACAGTTGTCGGGTGCGACGGTGATGGCGACCGACCTGCGCGCCTCGGCCAGCCTGGTCATCGCCGGCCTGGTGGCCGATGGCGAGACGCTGGTCGACCGCATCTACCACCTCGACCGCGGCTACGACCGCATGGAAGCCAAGCTGCGCGGCATCGGCGCGGACATCGAGCGCATCAGCGAAAGAGTCACCGCATGACGATCACGATCGCCCTGTCCAAGGGCCGCATCTTCGACGAGACGCTGCCATTGCTGGCGGCTGCCGGCATCGAGGTCACCGAAGACCCCGAGAAGTCGCGCAAGCTGATCCTGCCGACCTCGCAGCCGGACGTCCGCGTGCTGCTGGTGCGCGCTTCCGACGTGCCGACCTACGTGCAGTGGGGCGGCGCAGACCTCGGCGTGACCGGCCTCGACACCATGATCGAGCACGGCACGGCCGGCCTCTACCTGCCGCTGGACCTCAAGATCGCCGCCTGCCGCATGAGCGTCGCCGCGCGGGAAGATTTCGACTATGCCCACGCGGTGCGCCAAGGTGCGCGCCTCAAGATCGCGACCAAGTTCGTCGCCATCGCGCGCGACCATTTCGCCACCAAAGGCGTGCACGTCGACCTGATCAAGCTCTACGGCAGCATGGAACTCGCGCCGCTCACCGGGCTGGCCGATGCCATCGTCGACATCGTCTCGACCGGCAACACGCTGCGGGCCAACCACCTGGTCGAGGTCGAGCGCATCATGGACATCAGCGCCCGCCTGGTCGTCAACCAGGCCGCGCTCAAGCTCAAGCGCGAACCCATCCGCCGCATCATCGACGCCTTCGCGTCCGCCATCCAGCCTTCCTGACGCCATGACCCTGACAGCCGCTCCTCTCCGTCTTTCCACGACTTCCGCCGCCTTCGAGGCTGAATTCAAGGCGCGGCTGCATTGGTCCGCGGATGCCGATGCGGCCATCGAGAAAGTGGTGGCCGACGTGCTGGCCGATGTGCGCCAGCGCGGTGACGCCGCGGTGCTGGAATACACGCGCCGCTTCGACGGCCTCGAAGCGGCGTCGATGCACGAACTGGAACTGACGCAGGCCGATTTCAAGGAGGCCTTCGATTCTCTGCCGCTCGCGCAGCGCGACGCCTTGCAGGCGGCAGCGGCGCGCGTGCGCAGCTATCACGAGGCCCAGAAGAAGGCGAGCGGCGAAAGCTGGACCTACCGCGACGCCGACGGCACCTTGCTCGGACAGAAGGTGACGCCGCTGGATCGCGTCGGCATCTACGTGCCGGGCGGCAAGGCGGCCTATCCGTCGAGCCTGCTGATGAATGCGATTCCGGCGAACGTGGCCGGCGTGGGCGAGATCATCATGGTCGTGCCCACGCCCGCGAAGGGCAGCGTGGCGACTGGCGGGTCAGGGGACTCCGGCTCGTCGAAGGGCGAGCGCAGCGTGCTGGTGCTCGCCGCCGCCTATGTGGCCGGCGTCACGCGCGCATTCACCATCGGCGGCGCGCAGGCCGTCGCAGCGCTGGCCTACGGCACCGAAACCATTCCGGCCGTCGACAAGATCACCGGACCGGGCAATGCCTACGTGGCCGCGGCCAAGCGCCGCGTGTTCGGCACCGTGGGCATCGACATGATCGCCGGTCCGAGCGAGATCCTGGTCCTGGCCGATGGCTCAACGCCGCCCGATTGGGTCGCCATGGACCTGTTCAGCCAGGCCGAGCACGACGAGCTGGCGCAGAGCATCCTGCTGTGCCCCGATGCGGCCTACATCGACGCGGTGCAGGCCTCCATCGACAAGCTGCTGCCGCAGATGCCGCGCGCGGAGATCATCGCCGCCTCGCTCAACGGCCGTGGCGCGCTGATCCAGACGCGCAACATGGAAGAAGCCTGCGACATCAGCAACCGCATCGCGCCCGAGCACCTGGAAGTCAGCAGCCAGGAGCCGCATCGCTGGGAGCCGCTGCTCAAGCATGCCGGCGCGATCTTCCTTGGCGCCTTCACGAGCGAGAGCCTGGGCGATTACTGCGCAGGGCCGAACCATGTGCTTCCGACCTCCGGCACGGCGCGCTTTTCGTCGCCGCTGGGCGTCTACGATTTCCAGAAGCGCTCCAGCCTGATCGAGGTCAGCGCGCAGGGCGCCCGGGTGCTGGGCCCGATTGCGGCGGAACTGGCCTATGGCGAAGGCCTGCAGGCCCACGCGCGCGCGGCGGAAATGCGACTGGAGCCGGTGCCGTCGTCAGCCAAAGAATAAGAGCTTCCCGGGAGAGACAAATGATCCGATCAAGGACGAAAGCCGGGTGGCCTCGGCGCCTGATGGCCATTGGCATCGCCGGGCTGCTCGCCGCGTGCGCGCAACTGCCGCAGGCCCCGCGCGCGCAGGATCCGAATTCGCAGGTGACCGCGGGCATCCCCGCGCTTGCGCCGGCGGCAGGCGCCAGCGCCTCCCCGGGCGCGGGCATCGTGTCGCCCACCAGACCGCTCCTGGTTGCGCGCCTCACGCCGACGCAGCCGGATCAACTGGCCTCGATCGCCTACAGCGACGCGGCCGTGCTGCGTCGTTCCCTCGGCAAAACCGTTGATCGGCGGATGAACCTGGAGCTCGCGCAAGGCAACATCGAATGGTCGGTGGTGGACGACTACAAGCGGCCGTTGCCGCTGCTGCGTTCGCGCCGTGGTGACGGCGCATTCCAGTTGGGCGTGACTGAAGGGGCGCCTTTCTGCCTGGTGTTCCGCAACCTGGGCGAGCGCAACTATGAAGTCGTCGCCACGGTCGACGGCCTGGACGTGCTGGGCGGCAAGACGGGCAGCGCCACCCACCGGGGCTACCTGCTGGCCGCCCATGACGAACTGGTCATCAAGGGATTCCGCAAGAGCAGCGACGCCGTGGAGCCGTTCCGTTTCGCCGCGCCCCGCCGCGCGCATGCTGGCAAGACCGAGGTCGGCGATGGCGGCGGCGTCGGCGTGCTGGATGTGTCGGTCTTCCGGCTCGGTGAAGTCGACGCACCCGCATCGCAACGCACCGCCGCGCTTCAAGGGCAGCAGATCGACCTGTTCCCGATCGGCGTGCGCTCCGGCAGCGCATCGCCGCCTCGCCAGCGAAACTGAGTCGCCGCCTGGCAAGAACCCACCGATCCTTCATGAGCACCCTCGCCCCCGTCTCAGTCGCACGTTGCCGTCCGACAGTTCGCGCCGCCGTCCTGCTGGCGCTGCTGACATGCGGCGCCATGGCGCACGCCATGTCGATCCGTGAAATGCGCACGCTCGAAGCCACCGAGAAGGACGGCAAGGCCTACGCGGGCTACTACCTCGTCGGCGTCCTCGAAGGGCTGCGCGAGGCCAGCGATGCCGAGCGGCGCGCCGGCCGAAAGCCCCTGTTCTGCGTCGGCGACCGGCGCCTTGAGCCGGCCATGGCCCGTTCCCTCTACCAAGGTGAACTCGCCCGCAACGCCGACAGCTACGAAGCCGACATGCCGGTGCAACTGGTCATGTCGAATGCATTGCAAAGCAGCTACCGCTGCACCCAATGAACACTGAAATGAACGCTCCACAGACCCAGGCCGGCGCGCTCGGCCGCATCCGCGCCGACGTCCAATCCATGCACGCCTATGCGGTGCAGGACGCGCGCGGGCTGCTCAAGCTCGACGCGATGGAAAACCCCTTCGGCCTGCCGCCTGCGCTGCAGGCCGCGCTGGGCCAGCGCCTGGGCGCACTCGCGCTGAACCGCTACCCCGGCGATCGCGGCAACGACCTCAAGCGGGCGCTCGCCGCCCACGCCGGCATGCCTGCGGGATTCGACCTGATGCTGGGCAACGGCTCGGATGAATTGATCTCCCTGCTGGCCATCGCCTGCGACCTGCCGGGCGCCACCGTCTTGGCGCCGCTGCCCGGCTTCGTGATGTACGCGATGAGCGCGCAACTGCAGGGCCTGAAGTTCGTCGGCGTGCCGCTCACGGCCGATTTCGAACTCGACCAGGAAGCCATGCTGGCCGCCATCGCGCAGGAAAAGCCGGCGATCGTCTACCTCGCCTACCCCAACAATCCGACCGCGAACCTCTGGGATGAAGCCGTCATCGACCGCATCATCGCGGCGCAGGGCGAGCAGGGCGGCCTGGTCGTCATCGACGAGGCCTACCAGCCCTTCGCCGGCAAGAGCTACATCGGCAAGGCTGCACAGCACAGCCATGTGCTGCTGATGCGCACGCTGAGCAAATTCGGCCTGGCGGGCGTGCGGCTCGGCTACCTCATGGGGCCGGCCGCGCTCATCGCCGAGATCGACAAGGTGCGCCCGCCCTACAACATCAGCGTGCTCAACTGCGAGTGCGCGCTGTTCGCGCTGGAGCATGCGGACGTGTTCGATGCGCAGGCCGCGCAGATCCGCGCCGAGCGTGCGCGCATCCTCCTGGCGCTGGGCCGGCTGACCGCCGTGAAGAGCTGGCCGAGCGACGCCAACATGGTGCTGATCCGTGTACCCGATGCGACAAAGACCTTCGAAGGACTGAAGGCTCGCGGGGTGCTCATCAAGAACGTTTCTAGAATGCACCCCTTGCTGGCCAACTGCCTGCGCCTCACGGTCGGGACTTCCGGCGAAAATGCGCAGATGCTGGCAGCACTCGAAGCATCCTTATGAACACCCCCACGGCACCCGAGGCAGTCGTCGCGGCCGGCGCACGCACCGCGACCGTCACCCGCAACACCGCCGAGACAAAAATCACCGTCAGCGTCAATCTGGACGGCAGCGGCAAGGCCAGGCTCTCGACCGGCATCGGCTTCTTCGACCACATGCTCGACCAGATCGCCCGGCACGGCCTGATCGACCTCGACATCGACTGCAAGGGCGACCTGCACATCGACGGCCATCACACGGTCGAGGACGTCGGCATCACGCTGGGCCAGGCCGTCTTCAAGGCGGTCGGCGACAAGAAGGGCATCCGCCGCTACGGCCATGCCTACGTGCCGCTCGACGAGGCGCTCAGCCGCGTGGTCATCGATTTCTCCGGCCGGCCGGGGCTGGAAATGCACGTGCCCTTCACCAGCGGCATGATCGGCACCTTCGACAGCCAGCTCACCTACGAGTTCTTCCAGGGCTTTGCCAACCATGCCCTGGTCACGCTGCACATCGACAACCTCAAGGGCGTGAATGCGCACCACCAGTGCGAAACCGTGTTCAAGGCCTTTGCGCGCGCCTTGCGCGGCGCGCTCGAACTCGATCCGCGTTCTGCCGGCGTCATTCCCTCGACCAAGGGCTCCCTCTGAAAATTTCCAGCTTGTCCGGATTGCGGCGACCCTCCTGCCCGCGCGCCCTGCCATGAATTCAACAGCGAACACCGTCGCGGTGGTGGACTACGGCATGGGCAATCTGCGCTCGGTTTCGCAGGCCGTGCAGCATGCGGCCGACCAGGTCGGCGTGCAGGTCTTCGTCACGTCCGACCCGGAAGTGGTGCGCAAGGCCACCCGCGTGGTGCTGCCGGGGCAGGGCGCCATGCCCGACTGCATGCGCGAATTGCGCGATTCGGGCCTGCAGGAGTCGGTGCTCGAGGCGGCCGCCAGCAAGCCCCTGTTCGGCGTGTGTGTCGGCATGCAGATGCTGCTGTCGTCCAGCGACGAGGGGCCGACCGATGGCCTCGGGTTGATTCCGGGGCGCGTCGTCAAGTTCGATCTCGCTGGCCGCACCCAGCCCGACGGCAGCCGCTTCAAGGTGCCCCAGATGGGTTGGAACCAGGTCACGCAGGCGCAGCCGCACCCCGTGTGGGCGGGTGTACCCGACAACAGCTACTTCTATTTCGTGCACAGTTTCTACGCACGCCCCGCCGACGTGAAGCACAGCGTGGGCGAAGCCGACTACGGTTCGCGCTTTACGGCGGCCATCGCACGCGATAATATTTTTGCGACCCAGTTCCACCCTGAAAAGAGTGCGGACCACGGGTTGCAGCTCTACCGCAACTTCCTCCACTGGAACCCTTAAAGCCTCCCTCCGGGTTGCCTTGCCATGCTGCTGATTCCCGCCATCGATCTCAAGGACGGTCACTGTGTTCGCCTCAAACAGGGCGACATGGACCAGTCCACCATCTTCAGTGAAGACCCGGCCGCGATGGCGCGCAAGTGGCTCGACGCCGGCGCACGCCGCCTGCACTTGGTCGACCTGAATGGCGCCTTCGCCGGCAAGCCGCAGAACCATGCCGCCATCCGCGCGATCCTGCGTGCCGTGGGCGACGAAATCCCGGTGCAGCTCGGCGGCGGTATCCGCGACCTCGACACCATCGAGCGCTACATCGACGACGGCCTGCGCTACGTGATCATCGGCACTGCCGCGGTCAAGAACCCGGGTTTCCTGAAGGACGCCTGCAGTGCCTTCGGCGGGCACATCATCGTCGGACTCGACGCGAAGGACGGCAAGGTTGCCACCGATGGCTGGAGCAAGCTGACCGGCCACGAAGTCTCCGACCTCGGCAAGAAGTTCGAGGACTATGGCGTCGAGTCGATCATCTACACCGACATCGGCCGCGACGGCATGTTGTCGGGCATCAACATCGAGGCCACGGTGCGCCTGGCGCAGGCGCTGTCGATCCCGGTGATCGCATCGGGCGGGCTGTCGAACATGGCCGACATCGAGAAGCTGTGCGCCGTCGAGCCTGATGGCGTCGAAGGCGTGATCTGCGGCCGCGCGATCTATTCGGGTGACCTCGACTTCGCCGCCGCCCAGGCACGCGCCGACGAGCTGGCCGACGCTGCCTGAACGCGGTCGCGTTCCACGCAGCACAAAAGAGGCCCGCAACCGTTGCCGGTGCGGGCCGCGTGTGACTTCGGCGGCTTCTTCTTTTATTCCGACTTGACCGACATGGTCTGGAGGATCGTTTCGAGCTGCGGGCTCATCGGCAGGTCGAGGCTGGTGCCCGATGGCAGCTTGCGCAGGAACCAGCGCTTGTACTGGCGCTCGATCTCTCCCTCTTGCGCGAGCATCTGGAACGATTCATTGATGAGCTTGGACATCTGTGGATCGTCCTTCCGGAACATCACGCCGTAGGGGTCGTACGAGAGGAAGTCGCCGACCACCTCGTAGTCGCTCTGGCCCCTGGATGCGGCCTTGTCCTCGGCGATGAAGCCGTAGAGCAGCACGTCGTCGGTCGCAAAGGCGTCGGCCTTGCCTGCCTTCACGAGGCTGAACGATTCGGCATGGTCGGCCGACACCACGATGTTCAGGTTGAGCTTGAAGCGTTCCGACAAGTCCTTCATGGTCTTCTCGTTGGTGGTGCCCGAGGTCACCGCCACGGTCTTGCCGGCCAGGTCGCGATAGCCCTTGACGGGCGAACCCTTCCTGACCAGCAACTTGGTGCCCGAGACAAACATCGTCGGCGAGAAGGCGACCCGCTTCTGCCGTTCCAGGTTGTTCGTGGTCGAGCCGCACTCCATGTCCACCTGCCCTTTGGCGACCGCGTCGATGCGTGAGGCCGACGTCACCGGCACCCACCTGATCGCGAGCGTCTTGTGGACCGCATCGCCCATGGCGTCGACAAGCTGCCTGCACAACTCGATCGAATAGCCGATGGGCTCCTTGCGGCTGTTGAGGTACGAGAACGGGACCGACGACTCGCGGTAGCCGACAGTCACCGCACCGGCGCTGCGGACCTTGGCCAGCGTGCCGCTGAGAGCCGAATCGGCCTGCGCCTGGGCGCTGACCATGCTGGCGGCCAGGGCCGTGGCTGCAAGAAGCCCCGCAGCCGTCATTCCCTTCGCCAGCCTCCATGCCGAGCATGCGAAGTTCATGGTCATGCTCAGGCGTGCGCCGGCTGGGCCGTGGTGGCCGCGCTGGTCGCGGCTTCGGCGTCGAGCAGCTTCGCATTCGCGGCAGCCTGTGCTTCCGGCAGCAGTTCGCCCTCCCACTTGGCGACCACGGCCGTGGCGAGCGAGTTGCCGACCGCGTTGGTGGCCGAGCGACCCATGTCGAGGAAGGTGTCCACGCCCAGGATCAGCAGCAGGCCAGCCTCGGGGATGTTGAACTGGTTCAGCGTCGCCGCGATCACCACCAGCGAGGCGCGCGGCACGCCGGCCATCCCTTTCGACGTGAGCATCAGGATCAGCAGCATCGTGATCTGCGTGCCGATCGACAGCGGGATGTTGTAGGCCTGCGCGATGAACAGCACGGCGAAGGTGCAGTACATCATCGAGCCGTCGAGATTGAACGAGTAGCCCATCGGCATCACGAAGCTGGAGATCTTGCGCTTGACGCCGAAGCGGTCGAGTGCGTCCAGGATCTTCGGATAGGCCGCCTCGGAACTCGCGGTGGCAAAGGACAGCAGGAAAGCCTCCTTGATCAGCACCAGCAGCTTGAACACGCGCGGGCCCAGGAACAGGAAGCCGGCGCCGATCAGGACGCCCCACAGTACGAAGAGGCCGAGGTAGAAATCGCCCATGAAGACCGCGAACTTCAGCAGGATCTCCAGGCCGTTGACGGACACGGTGGCCGCCATCGCGGCCATCACGGCCAGCGGCGCCAGCTTCATCACGTAGCCGGTGATCTTGAGCATCGCGTGCGAGAGCTCGTCGATCGCATTCACGAGTGTCTTGGCCTTTTCACCCAGCGACGCCAGCGCCACGCCGAAGAACATCGAGAACACGACGATCTGCAGGATCTCGTTGTTGGCCATGGCCTCGGCGAACGACTTGGGCACGAGGTGGCTCACGAAGTCCTTCAGCGTGAACTTGGAGGTGGCCAGGTTGGCCGAGGCGCCGATGTCCGGCAGCGGCAGCCCCAGGTTGTGGCCCGGCTGCAGCAGGTTGGCCATGATGAGGCCGAGAATGAGCGAGACCAGCGAGGCGGTCACGAACCACCCCAGCGCCTTGCCGAACACGCGCCCGACCGAGGCAGCGTCTCCCATATGCGCGATGCCCACGACCAGCGTCGAGAACACCAGCGGGCCGATCAGCATCTTGATCAAGCGCAGGAACACATCCGACATGATCGAGATATAGCCCGCGATTTCAGCGGCAGCCTTCTTGTCCGGAAAGCTCTTGAAAACCATGTAGCCCAGCACGATCCCGATCACCATCGCGATCAGGATCCATACGGCCGCAGGTATTTTTTTCTTCATTCTTCCCCCCTCTGTTTTGCTTTGTAGTGAAACTGGACTTGCAGTCCGGCAGCGATTTCATGTCAAAACCGTGCCATCGCCAACAGCCAGTCATGCAAATCATGCCTGTGGTTATGCAGGCGGCGGCCATATGTGGGGCTTGGCGCCAAGGGGTTCGGGTAAACGACAACGCGTGTTTCGCGCCGATTGCAACGCGGAAACAATCAGGCAAAACTGCAAACGCGCCGGCAAGGGCGGGAGGCGCGAGGCGGGAGGGCGCCGTGCAGCTATTCCGACTTCACCGCCATGGTCTGGAGGATGGTTTCGAGCTGCGGGCTCATGGCGAGGTCCAGGCTGATGCCCGAGGGCAGCTTGCGCAAGAACCAGCGCTTGTACTGGCGCTCGATCTCGCCGTCCTGCGCCAGCACCTGGAACGAGTCGTTGACCAGCCGCGCCATTTGTGGATCGTCCTTGCGATACATGACGCCATAGGGGTCGTACGAGAGGAAGTCGCCCACCACCTGGTAGTCGCCCGCACCCTTGGTGGCGGCCTTGTCCTCCGCGATGAAGCCGTAGAGCAGCACGTCGTCGGTGGCGAAGGCATCGGCCTTGCCGGCTTTCACCAGGCCGAAGGACTCGGCATGGTCGGTCGACACCACGATGTTGAGGTTGAGCTTAAAACGCTCCGACAACTCCCTCATCGTCTTCTCGTTGGTGGTGCCCGAAGTCACCGCCACGGTCTTGCCGGCCAAGTCGCGATATTCCTTCACCGGCGAACCCTTCTTCACCAGCAGCTTGGTGCCGGAGACGAAGATGGTCGGCGAGAAGGCCACGCGCTTCTGGCGTTCGAGGTTGCTCGTGGTCGAGCCGCATTCGAGGTCGACCTGCCCGTTTGCCACTGCATCGATGCGCGAGGCCGCGGTCACCGGAACCCACTTGATCGCCAGCGTCTTGTGGACGGCATCGCCGACCATGTCGACCAGTTGCTTGCACAGTTCGACCGAGTAGCCGATGGGTTCCTTGCGGGCATTGAGATAGGAAAACGGGATCGACGATTCGCGAAAGCCGATGGTCACGGCGCCCGCGTTGCGCACCTTGGCCAGCGTGCCGGTCAACTCCGCGTCGCTCTGGGCCTGGGCGCTTGCCATTCCAAGCCCCCAGGCCATCAAGGTCGCGGCGGCCAGCCGCATGCATGCGGTGTTCATGGCTTGTCTCACGTTCTTCAGGCGTGCACCGGATGCGCCAGCGTCGCGGCGCTCTCGACGTCGAGCTTGCGCGCGTTGGCCTCGGCCTCCGTCTCGGGCAGCAGTTCGCGTTCCCACTTGGCGACCACGGCGGTGGCAATCGAGTTGCCGACCGCATTGGTGGCCGAGCGACCCATGTCGAGGAAGGTGTCCACGCCCAGGATCAGCAGCAGGCCGGCCTCGGGGATGTTGAACTGGTTCAGCGTGGCCGCGATCACCACCAGCGAGGCGCGCGGCACGCCGGCCATCCCTTTCGACGTGAGCATCAGGATCAGCAGCATCGTGATCTGCGTGCCCAGCGGCAAGGTGATGTTGTAGGCCTGGGCGATGAACAACACGGCGAAGGTGCAATACATCATCGAGCCATCGAGATTGAACGAGTAGCCCATCGGCATCACGAAGCTGGAGATCTTGCGCTTGACGCCGAAGCGGTCGAGCGCGTCCAGGATCTTCGGATACGCCGCCTCGGAACTCGCGGTGGCAAAGGACAGCAGGAAGGCCTCCTTGATCAGCACCAGCAGCTTGAACACGCGCGGGCCCAGGAACAGGAAGCCGGCGCCGATCAGGACGCCCCACAGTACGAAGAGGCCGAGGTAGAAATCGCCCATGAAGACCGCGAACTTCAGCAGGATCTCCAGCCCGTTCACGGCCACCGTGGCAGCCATCGCGGCCAGCACCGCCAGCGGGGCCAGCTTCATCACGTAGCCAGTGATCTTCAGCATCGCATGGGCGAGTTCGTCGATGGCGTTCACCAGCGTCTTGGCCTTGTCGCCCAGTGACGCCAGCGCCACGCCGAAGAACATCGAGAACACGACGATCTGCAGGATCTCGTTGTTGGCCATGGCCTCGGCGAACGACTTCGGCACGAGGTGGCTCACGAAGTCCTTCACCGTGAACTTGGAAGTGGCGAGGTTGGCCGAGGCGCCGATGTCCGGCAGCGGCAGCCCCAGGTTGTGGCCCGGCTGAAGCAGGTTGGCCATGATCAGCCCGATGATCAGCGAGATCAGCGAGGCGGTCACGAACCAGCCCAGCGCCTTGCCGAACACCCGCCCGACCGAGGCCGCGTCTCCCATGTGCGCAATGCCCACGACCAGCGTCGAGAACACCAGCGGGCCGATCAGCATCTTGATGAGTCGCAGGAACACATCCGACATGATCGACACATAGCCCGCGATCTCCGCGGCGGTCTTCTTGTCCGGGAAGCTCTTGAAGATCATGTAGCCGACCAGGATGCCGACCACCATCGCGATCAGGATCGACAAGGCCGGCGGGAACTTCTTTTTCATGCTGCGAACCCCTTCGTCGAGATAGATATCCGGGAGGGGCGTCCGGCGGCGGTTCAGTCGAATCCGGGCCGGCGCCCACTGCGTGGCATTCATTTCCGCCCTGAAGCACGCAGTCTGCACTGAACGGCCGGCGAGTGCCACTGTTGGAAGCGCTGTACGTGCGCTGCGCGGTGTGCGCAAGCTCCGTGCGCCCTCGGGAGACTTTGTCCGGAGCGTCCCTAGAATCGGAAGCATGCCGATCCAATCCCTCCAGTTCCGTGGCCAGCCCGCGTTGGCGCTCGACCTGCCTGCCGGCGATCGCGCCATCGTCGCGATGCATGGCGCGCACCTGCTCTCCTGGACCACCGCCGACGGTGTCGAGCGCATCTACCTGAGTCCCGAAGCGCTGTTTGACGGCAGCAGCGCCATCCGTGGCGGCATCCCGGTCTGCTGGCCCCAGTTCAACGTGCGCGGCACGCTGCCCAAGCACGGCTTTGCACGCAACCTGCCCTGGCAGGCGATGCCGTCCGCCGACGGGCAACTGGTGATGGCGCTGCGCGACGACGAAGCCACGCGCACCCTCTGGCCGCATGCCTTCAGCCTCCGGCTCACCGTCACCCTCGCGCCGCGGCAACTGCGCGTCACGCTTGATGTAGCCAACTCCGGTGCGACGCCGTTCAGCTTCGCGCTGGCGTTGCACAGCTACCTGCAGGTCGACGACATCGCGGATGCCCGGCTCGAGGGATTGCAGGGTGCCCCGTGCTGGGACTCGTTGCGCGACCTTCGCGACGTCGAATCGGCGCAAGCCCTGCGCTTCACTGCCGAATTCGACAGCGTCTACGGCGCCCCGCCTGCACCGCTGAAACTCGTCCAGCCATCGGGCACCCTGCAGATCGCCCAGAACGCCACCTGCACCGAAACCGTGGTCTGGAACCCCGGTCCCATCCTCAGCGCCAAGCTCGCGGACATGCCCGACGACGGCTACCGCCAGATGCTGTGCGTGGAGGCGGCCCGCATCGACGAAAACATCATCCTTCCACCCGGCGCCCAATGGCAGGCGTGGCAGGAACTCACCGTCCTCTGAATCCCCGAACCATGCTTGCCAAACGCATCATTCCCTGCCTCGACGTGACCGGTGGCCGCGTCGTGAAGGGCGTCAACTTTCTTGAACTGCGCGATGCCGGCGACCCGGTCGAGATCGCGGCCCGCTACAACGCGCAGGGCGCCGACGAACTGACTTTCCTCGACATCACGGCCACCAGCGACGGCCGCGACCTGATCCTGCCGATCATCGAGGCCGTCGCGTCGCAGGTGTTCATCCCGCTGACCGTGGGCGGCGGCGTCCGCACCGTGGCCGACGTGCGCCGCCTGCTCAATGCGGGCGCCGACAAGACCAGCTTCAACTCGGCCGCCATCGCCGACCCCTCCGTCATCGACGCCGCATCGCACAAATACGGCGCCCAGTGCATCGTGGTGGCGATCGACGCCAAGCGCCGCACCGCCGGGGAAGAAGCGCGCATCGGCGCCGACGGCAAGGCGGCCGGGCCAGGCTGGGATGTCTACAGCCACGGCGGCCGCAAGAATACCGGCCTGGATGCCGTTCGATGGGCCGCCGAGATGGCGCGCCGTGGCGCCGGCGAGATCCTGCTGACCAGCATGGACCGCGACGGCACCAAGAGCGGCTTCGACCTCGCCCTGACCCGCGCGGTGAGCGACGCGGTCGGCGTGCCCGTGATCGCGTCCGGTGGCGTCGGCACCCTTGATCACTTGGCCGACGGCGTGCAACAGGGCGGCGCCGATGCGGTCCTGGCGGCCAGCATCTTCCACTATGGCGAGCACACCGTCGGCGAGGCCAAGCAGCGCATGGCCGCGCGCGGGATTCCCGTGCGGATCTGACCGCACGCCGGTCCGCCGGTCCGGCGTGGCGTATCCACATCCCGCCGGGGAAAACTGCCTTTGCCAATCACCGACAATGCGCTGATGAATTGGCTTGATCAAGTGAAATGGGATGCGAACGGACTCGTGCCGGTGATCGCGCAGGAGCAGGGCAGCAACGACGTATTGATGTTCGCCTGGATGAATCGCGAGGCGCTCGGCAAGACGGCCGAGCTCGGCCGCGCCGTGTATTTCAGCCGCTCCCGCAACAAGCTCTGGTTCAAGGGGGAAGAGTCCGGCCATGTGCAGACCGTGCACGAGATCCGCGTCGACTGCGACAACGACGTGGTGCTGCTGAAGGTCACCCAGCTCGGTCATGAACCCGGCATCGCGTGCCATACCGGCCGCCACAGCTGCTTCTTCAGCAAACTCGAAAATGGCCAATGGACGGCAGTGGAGCCTGTCTTGAAAGACCCCGAGTCGATCTACAAGTGATGAACAGCATGAACATCGACAGCCTGGACCGCCTCGCCGCCGTCATTGAAAGCCGCCTGCCCGCGCGCGGCGGCGATCCGGACAAGAGCTACGTGGCCCGCCTCTTGCACCGGGGTCCCGACGCCTTCCTGAAGAAGATCGGCGAGGAGGCCACCGAAGTCGTCATGGCGGCCAAGGATGCCGACCACGGCGGAGACCGCGCAAAAATAGTGAACGAAGTGGCTGATTTGTGGTTCCACAGCATGGTGGCGCTGGCGCACTACGGCCTGTCGCCACGTGATGTCGTTGCCGAACTGATGCGCCGCGAAGGCACCAGCGGCATCGAGGAAAAGGCCCTGCGCAAGGCGCAGGATCGGGAAGCGTCCAACGATTGAACTAAGGACACGCCATGACGAACGACATCGTGCCAGTCCCCGCCAACGATTCGCTCAAGACGATCGGCTGGATCAGTTATTTCATGCATTTGATCGTCGCGGTCGGTGCTGTCCTGCCGGGGGCGCAGGCATCCATCGCGCTGCTGCTGATCGCGCTGGTCATCGACCTGGTCAAGCGCGACGAAGCGGTGGGCACCTGGCAGGAATCCCACTTCTCCTGGCGCATCCGCTCGGTGCTGTGGGCCGGCCTGCTCTACGTGGTGACGTCGCCGCTCTGGCTGCTGCTGTTCCTGCCCGGCTGGATCGCGTGGGCACTGATTTCGCTATGGTTCCTGTACCGCATCATCAAGGGCATGGTGCGCATGAATGCCGGCCAACCTATGGAGACAACGAGTGTCGTCTGATCCCAATTGCATCTTCTGCAAAATCATCGAAGGCAAGATCCCGTCGCGAAAGATGTACGAAGACGACGACCTGTTCGGCTTCCATGACATCGCGCCGTGGGCGCCGGTCCATTTCATGCTGGTGCCGAAGCGCCATATCCCCTCGATGGCGCAACTCACGCCGGAAGATTCTGCGCTGATGGGCAAGATCATGACGCTCGCGCCCAAGCTCGCGGTCGAGGCGGGATGCAATCCGTATCCGAAGGGCGGTTTCCGCGTGGTGGTCAACACCGGTGCGGAGGGCGGGCAGGAGGTTCATCATCTCCATGTTCACGTCATGGGCGGCCCGCGCCCGTGGCTCAGGGGCTGAACCGGCGGCCCGCATAAAATTAGTCACAATTTTTCAGGAGTCATCCATGGGTTCTTTTTCAATCTGGCACTGGCTGATCGTGCTGCTGATCGTGGTGATGGTGTTCGGCACCAAGAAGCTGCGCAACATGGGCAGCGACCTCGGGGGCGCTGTCAAGGGGTTCAAGGACGGCATGAAGGACGGCTCCGCCGCTGACGCCGCCGGCAACGCGCCCGCCGCGCAAGTGACGGCCAACGCCGCCGCTGCCGACAAGCCGACGATCGACGTCGAAGCCCGTCAAAAGTCCTGATCCCGCGTGCTCGACCTCGGCATCGAAAAGATGGCGCTGATCGGCGTGGTGGCGCTGATCGTCATCGGGCCTGAAAAGCTCCCGCGCGTGGCGCGCACCGTCGGCACCTTGCTCGGCAAGGCGCAGCGGTATGTCAATGACGTCAAGCAGGAGGTCAACCGCTCGATGGAGCTCGACGAGCTCCGCAAGATGAAAAGCACCGTCGAAGACGCGGCGCGCGATGTGGAGCAGAGCATCCACAGCGAGGCGAACGCGATCGAGAAGAGCTTCAAGGAAATCGACGACAGCTCCGCCTCCTCCTCCGAGGTCGCGCAGGTGTTCCCCGAGTACAAGCATCCCCGCAAGAACTGGCGCCTGAAGCAGGGCGCCACGCCGCAGTGGTACAAGTCGCGCAACGGCGTGCGCACCAAGGCGCTTTCCGGCGCGGCGCGCGTGGCGCGTTTCCGTCCGCACAAGATCAACTGAGTCCACCCTGCGCCCGCGCGCGCCGGATTTCGCACCGGTCAATGCACCTTTCCCAATGGCCGAACCCACCAACAACAAAGAAGACGAACTCGCAGGCACCGAACAGCCGTTCGTGCAGCACCTGGTCGAGCTTCGCGACCGCCTCCTCTATTGCTGCTATGGCCTGGCCGTGGCAGCAGCATTGCTCGCCGTCTGGCCCGGCCCGAGCGGGCTGATCGATTTCATCGCGATACCGATCCGGGCCCACATGCCCGAAGGGGCGAAGCTCATTGCCATCGGCGTGTTCTCCCCCTTCTTCGTGCCGCTCAAGGTGCTGGGCATGACGGCGGTGCTGCTGGCGCTGCCGTGGCTCATGTACCAGATCTGGATGTTCGTGGCGCCCGGCCTCTACAGCCATGAAAAGCGTTTTGCCCTGCCGCTGATCTTCTTCGGCAGCCTGCTGGCCTATGGCGGCATCGCGTTCGTGCAGTTCTTCGTGCTGGACAAGATGTTCACCTTCATACAGCGCTTCGCCCCGCCATCCGTGCAGGCGACGCCCGACATCGCGTCCTACGTCGAGGCCATCCTGTCGCTCTACATCGCCTTCGGCGTGGCCTTCCAGGTCCCGATCGTGGTGATGCTGCTGGTGCGCTTCGAGATGGTCACGGTCGAGAAGTTGCGCTCGTTTCGCGGCTACTTCATCGTCGTCGCGTTTGTCGTGGCGGCCGTGCTGACGCCACCTGATGTGGTGTCGCAACTGGCGCTTGCCATACCGATGTGCCTGCTCTACGAAATCGGCATCATCGGCGCCAAGCACTTCGTGCGGCACTCCAGGGCGCCCGATGAGAGCGCCGATTCACCGGCGCCCTGATCGGAACCGGATTGGGCGATCTTGATCAAGGCCGCTGTCCCGGCCGAGGATGCGCGGGCGGCGGAGGGCTTGATCCGGCGCTCTGCTACTCCTGTTCGCGCTGAGGAGCGCGGCGCGGCGAGGTCTTCGGCCGCTGGCCGGAAGTCACGTCCAGGTCCAGCTTGTCGCTGCCGCGTTGCAGCGCAAAGCGCGCGGCGGTGCCGGGCTTGAGGCCGGCCACGGCGGTCAGCAGTTCCTGCACGTTGTCGACCTTCTTCTCGCCCACGCCGGTGATCACGTCGCCGGGCCGGATACCGGCCTTGGCGGCAGGGCCGGCCTGCAGCACGCCGGTGATGATCACGCCCTTGGTGGCCTTCACGCCGAAGGTTTCCGCCAGTTCGGGCGAGAGTTCGTTCGGCTCCACGCCGATCCAGCCGCGCGTGACCTTGCCGTCGCGCACGATGTCTTCCAGCACCAGCTTGGCGGTCGAGACCGGAATGGCAAAGCCGATGCCCATGCTGCCGCCGGAGCGCGAATAGATCGCCGTGTTGATGCCTTCCAGGTTGCCCACCACATCCACCAGCGCGCCGCCCGAATTGCCGGGATTGATGGCCGCATCGGTCTGGATGAAGTTCTCGAAGGTGTTGATGCCCAGCTGATTGCGACCCAGCGCCGACACGATGCCGCTGGTCACGGTCTGGCCGACGCCGAAGGGGTTGCCGATCGCCAGCACCTGGTCGCCGACCTGGAGCGAGTCGGAGTTGCCGAGGACGATCACGGGCAGCTTGTCGAGATCGATCTTCAGCACGGCCAGGTCGGTATCGGGATCGGTGCCGACCACCTTGGCGGCAACATGGCGGCTGTCATTGAGGGTGACTTCGATTTCGTCGGCGCCCTCGACGACGTGGTTGTTGGTGAGGATGTAGCCGTCGCCGCTGACGATCACCCCGCTGCCGAGTCCGACCTGCGGTTGCTCGTCGCCCTGGTCGCCAAAGAAGAAGCGAAACCACGGATCGCTGTTGCGCGGATTGCGCTGCGCCGCCTTGCTGGTGTTGATGCTCACCACCGCCGGCGATGCCTTCTTCGCGGCGGCGCTCAGGCTGCCGGGCGCCACCGCTTGTGCGAGCCCGGCCGGCGCCTCGATCACGGAGACCTGCCCGCCCAGCGAGCCGCGGCGGTTCAGCCAATCAGGCTTGAGCGTGGCGACGACGAAATAGGCCGCCAGCAGGACGGTCACGGTTTGGGCAAAGAGCAGCCAGGTGCGTTTCATTGAAAGGCGACGACGATGAGGATTGCACGGAGATGGCCGGCAGCGGCGCCGGTACACGGATTCGGCATTGTCCCCCAACGGCCTCCCTGCGATGACCGGCGGCATGTGGCACTTGGGGGCAAGACGGAGCCACAATCGCGGCATGAGCACCACTCGCCACGAACTGCTGCACGCGCTGGATGTCCTGCTGGCGCCTGGCCGATTCAAGGACTACGCGCCGAACGGCCTGCAGGTGGAAGGACGCACCACCGTACGCAAGATCGTCTCCGGCGTCACCGCGAGTCGCGCGTTGATCGAGGCGGCCATCCATGCGGACGCCGACGCCATCTTCGTGCACCACGGCCTGTTCTGGCGCGGCCAGGACGGCCGCGTGACCGGCTGGATGCGGCAGCGGCTCGGTCTGCTGCTGGGCGACGACGTCAACCTGTTCGCCTACCACCTGCCGCTCGACGCGCATCCGGAGTTGGGCAACAACGCGCAACTCGGCCTGCAGCTTGGATTGATCGCGCAGCCGGGGTCGGCGGGGCGCTTCGGCGAGCAGGATCTCGGATTCTTTGGCGGGCGCATCGACGGCGAGGGCTTCTCAAGCGCGACGGCCTTGTCGCTGCATATCGAGAAAGTGCTCAAGCGACCGGTGGCGCTGGTCGACCCGACGCACCGCCCGATCAAGAAGATCGCCTGGTGCACCGGTGGCGCGCAGAGCTACTTCGAAGCTGCCATCGCCGCTGGCGCCGATGCCTTCATCACCGGCGAAATCTCGGAGCCGCAGGCGCACTACGCGCGCGAGATGGGCGTCGCCTTCCTGGCCTGTGGACACCACGCGACCGAGCGCTTCGGCGCGCCAGCGGTCGCCGCGCACGTGGCCGCCACGCTTGGCCTGAAACACGAGTTCATCGACATCGACAACCCCGCGTGAAGCCCATCGCCATCACCCAGGGCGACCCGGCAGGCATCGGGCCGGAGATCATTGCCAAGGCATTTCGCGACGAGAGCGAACTGACACGCGCCTGCTTCGTGGTGGGCGACCTCGCCACGATGCGGCAGGCCAGCCAGTCACTCGCGGCATTCGGTCGCCCCTCCGCTCCGGTGGCCCTCATCGAATCCGTCGAACAGGCGGGCAGCGTCCCCCCGCATTGCATCCCGGTGCTGCAGGCCATTGCACCGCCCTTGGGCGTGGTAGTGGGTCAGGTTGGCGCCGCTGCGGGTCGTGCGGCCGGGGATGCGGTCGTGTGGGCCGCGCGTGCGGCACTGCGCGGCGACATTGCCGCAATCGTCACGGCGCCGCTCCACAAGGAATCGCTTCACGCGGCCGGCTTCGCCTTTCCCGGCCACACCGAATTGCTTCAGGCCGAGGCCGCCGCGTGGCTGAACCGCCCGGTGGCAGATGTGCCCGTGCGCATGATGCTGGCCAATGACGAATTGCGCACCGTGCTGGTCAGCATCCACATGTCGCTGCGCCATGCGATCGAGGCAGTGCACTTCGACGGCGTGCTCCAGACCCTGCGCATCACGCACGCGGCGCTCGGCGCTGCGTTGGGAAAGGCTCCCAGGATCGCGGTGGCCGGCCTCAATCCGCATGCGGGGGAAGGTGGACTGTTCGGGTCCGAGGAGCGGGAGATCATCGGGCCCGCCATCGCGGCGGCTTGCGCGGAGGGCATCGATGCCCATGGACCCTACGCGCCCGACACCGTGTTCATGCGTGCGCGCACCGGCGAGTTCGACGTCGTGGTCGCGATGTACCACGACCAAGGTCTGATCCCGGTCAAGTACCTGGGCGTGGAACAGGGAGTGAATGTGACGCTGGGACTGCCGCTGGTGCGCACCAGCCCCGATCACGGTACCGCCTTCGATATTGCCGGCACCGGCATTGCCGACCCCGCCAGCCTGCTCGCGGCCATTCACATGGCGCGAGCGCTGGCATGCACCCCGGTCAGCGGCGGTTGAGGCTGTCGCGGATTTCGCGCAGCAACACGACGTCCTCGGGTGTCGCCGGCGGGGCTGCGGGCGCGGGTGGTTCGATGTTGCGCAGCCGGTTGATCTGCTTGACCATCATGAAGATGATGAAGGCCAGGATGACGAAGTTCACCGCGATGGTGATGAAGTTGCCATAGGCCAGCACCGGCACGCCGGCTTTTTTCAGGTCGGCCAGCGTGTTGGCCACGCCCGCGGGCGGCGTGCCGAGAACCACATAGAGATTCGAGAAGTCCAGCTTGCCGAAGACCATGCCCACCAACGGCATGATGATGTCTGCCACAAGCGAGTCGACGATCTTTCCGAAGGCCCCGCCAATGATCACGCCGACGGCAAGATCAATGACATTTCCCTTCACCGCGAACTCGCGGAATTCCTTCAAAACGCTCATGTGGACTGTCCTCTCTACTGGTTATTGAAACTCGCCGAATACTAGGCGTTATGCGGGGCGCGCACCACCCATTCAACGCATTTGCATCGTTGAATCGGCGTCTAACGCTCCGCTACAATCTCGGGTTGACCGAAGCATCCCGCGAAGATTTTGAGGACCCCCATGAGTGACATCCCCGTCGGCAGCCCCAGGGTCGACACCAGCAAGCGGACATGGTTGATCGCATCCGGCTGCGCAGGCGCCGTGGGCGGCGTGGCCACTGCAATTCCGTTCGTCAGCACCTTTGAACCCTCGGAAAAGGCCAAGGCCGCTGGTGCTCCGGTCGAAGTCGATATTGGTGCCCTGAAGGTCGGCGAGAAGATGACCGTCGAATGGCGGGGCAAGCCCGTCTGGATCCTCAAGCGCACGCCCGCCCAGGTCTCCGAGCTGGCCAAGCTCGATGGGCAACTGGCGGATCCGCAGTCCAAGCGTCATCCCGATGAATTCACGCCCAAGTACGCGCAGAACGAGCATCGCTCGATCAAGCCTGAAGTGCTGGTCGTGGTCGGTATCTGCACCCATCTCGGCTGCTCCCCGACCGACCGCTTCCAGGCCGGCCCGCAGCCCTCGCTGCCCAATGACTGGGAAGGCGGCTTCCTGTGCCCCTGCCATGGCTCGACCTTCGACCTTGCAGGCCGTGTGTTCAAGAACAAGCCCGCGCCCGACAACCTGCCGGTGCCGCCGCACATGTATCTCTCGGACACGCGCCTGCTGATCGGCGAAGACAAGAAAGCCTGAGGCACAGGAAGAACATGGCTGAATTCAAGGAAATCTCTCCCAATGCACCCGCCGGTGCCAAGTTGCTGAACTGGGTCGACAACCGGTTCCCGCTGTCGAAGCTCTACAACGAGCACATGGGCGAGTACTTCGCGCCCAAGAACTTCAACTTCTGGTACATCTTCGGCTCGCTCGCGATGCTGGTCCTCGTGATCCAGATCGTGACCGGCATCTTCCTTGTGATGCACTACAAGCCGGACGCCACGCAGGCCTTCGCTTCGGTCGAGTACATCATGCGCGACGTGCCATGGGGCTGGCTGATCCGCTACATCCATTCGACGGGTGCATCGGCCTTCTTCATCGTCGTGTACCTGCACATGTTCCGCGGGCTCATCTACGGCAGCTATCGCAAGCCGCGCGAGTTGATCTGGGTGTTCGGCTGCGCGATCTTCCTGTGCCTGATGGCCGAGGCCTTCATGGGCTACCTGCTCCCCTGGGGCCAGATGAGCTACTGGGGTGCGCAGGTGATCGTGAACCTGTTCGCCGCGGTCCCCTTCGTCGGTCCTGACCTGGCCCTGCTGATCCGCGGCGACTACGTGGTGAGCGACGCCACGCTGAACCGCTTTTTCAGCTTCCACGTCATCGCCGTGCCGCTGGTGCTGCTGGGCCTGGTGGTCGCGCACTTGATCGCCCTGCACGAAGTGGGCTCGAACAATCCCGACGGCGTCGAGATCAAGGCCAAGCGCGGCGCCGATGGCCATCCGCTCGACGGCATTCCATTCCATCCGTACTACACGGTGCACGACATCTTCGGCGTGGTGGTGTTCCTGACGGTGTTCTCGGCAGTGATCTTCTTCGCGCCCGAGGCCGGCGGCTACTTCCTGGAGTACAACAACTTCATCCCAGCCGACTCGTTGAAGACGCCCAACCACATCGCGCCGGTCTGGTACTTCACGCCCTTCTATTCGATGCTGCGCGCCACCACCGACGACATGATCAAGGTGTTCTCGCTGATCGTGGCGCTCGGCGCGGTCTATGCGTTCGTCAAGGGCAAGATGGGCATGGGCCTCAAGATCGCGATTGCCGTGGTCGCGGTCATCGCCATCTACCTGCTCAATGTCTTCGATGCCAAGTTCTGGGGCGTGGTGGTGATGGGCGGCTCCGTCATCATCCTGTTCTTCCTGCCGTGGCTGGACAAGAGCGCGGTCAAGTCGATCCGCTACCGTCCGAGCTGGCACAAGTATGTCTACGGCGTGTTCGTCTTCTTCTTCCTGATCCTTGGCTACCTGGGCATCCAGCCCCCGGGCGTGTGGGGCAACCTGGTGATCGGTTCGTTCGCGCTCGACATCGCGCAGACCATTTCGCAGATTGGCACGCTCCTGTACTTTGGCTTCTTCCTGCTGATGCCGGTGTGGAGCCGCCTGGGTGAATTCAAGCCTGTCCCCGACCGCGTGGTCTTTGCCGCGCACTGAGGCAGGAGCTCAAGACAATGAAGAAACTGATCCTCACGCTTGTGGCCGCGTTTGCCCTGATGGGTGGCGCACATGCCAACGAAGAAGGCCTTGCCTGGGACAAGGCGCCCAACAAGACCAACGACGTCGCATCGCTGCAGAACGGCGCCAAGCTGTTCGTCAACTACTGCCTCAGCTGCCATTCCGCGGCCTTCATGCGCTACAACCGCTTGCAGGACATCGGCATCACCGAGCAACAGATCAAGGACAACCTGCTGTTCACGACCGAGAAGGTCGGTGAGACGATGAAGGCGAACATCGATCCGCGCCAGGCCAAGGAATGGTTCGGTGTGAATCCGCCCGACCTGACCCTGGTGGCCCGTTCGCGCGCGGGCCATGGCGGCACCGGCGCCGACTACCTCTACACCTATCTGCGCACGTTCTATCGCGACGACACCAAGGCCACCGGCTGGAACAACCTCGCATTTCCGAGCGTCGCAATGCCGCACGTGATGTGGGAGCTGCAAGGCGACCGCCGCCCTGTCTACGACAAGATCGAGGCGCACGGCCACGAGACGGAAGTGTTCAAGGGCTGGGAGCAACTGACGCCCGGCAAGATGACGCCGTTGCAATACGACCAGGCCGTGGGTGACCTCGTGAACTACCTGCAATGGATGGCTGAACCCGCGCAGAACACGCGCGTGCGCGTCGGCGTCTGGGTGCTGCTGTTCCTGTTGATGGCCGTGGTCTTTACCTGGCGCCTCAATGCGTCGTACTGGAAAGACGTCAAGTAGTCCAACGCCGATCGGGCGCGCTGCGCGCCCGGTCCCGCAGAGTGGGTTGCCAACGCGACCCACTCTTTTTGATTTTTAGGAGGCCTTTCGCCATGATGGTTTTGTATTCAGGAACGACCTGCCCTTTCTCCCATCGTTGCCGCTTCGTGCTGTTCGAAAAAGGCATGGACTTCGAAATCCGTGACGTCGATCTCTACAACAAGCCCGAAGACATCAGCGTGATGAACCCGTACGGCCAGGTGCCGATCCTGGTCGAGCGTGACCTGATCCTGTACGAGTCGAACATCATCAACGAGTACATCGACGAGCGCTTCCCGCATCCGCAGCTGATGCCCGGCGACCCGGTCGACCGCGCCCGCGTGCGCCTGTTCCTGCTCAACTTCGAGAAGGAACTGTTCGTGCACGTCTCGACGCTCGAGAACCGCACGGCCAAGGGCAACGAGAAGGCGCTGGAAAAGGCCCGCTCGCACATCCGCGACCGCCTGACGCAGCTCGCGCCTGTGTTCTTGAAGAACAAGTACATGCTGGGCGACAATTTCTCGATGCTCGACGTCGCGATTGCACCCCTGCTGTGGCGCCTGGATTACTACGGCATCGATCTCAGCAAGAATGCGGCGCCGCTGCTCAAGTACGCCGAACGCATCTTCTCGCGCCCGGCCTATATCGAAGCGCTGACGCCGTCCGAAAAGGTGATGCGCAAGTAGAGTTTGCAAAACTAGGCAAACTACGCTTTAAATGATCAACGCCCTCGAATCGACTTCCACCCGTCCCTATCTGATCCGGGCCCTCTATGAGTGGTGCACCGACAATGGGTACACGCCCTATGTCGCGGTGCAGGTCGACGATTCGGTCCAGGTGCCGCGCGAGTACGTGAAGAACGGCGAGATCGTCCTGAACATCAGCTTCGACGCGACCAGCTCGCTCAAGCTTGGGAACGATTTCATCGAGTTCAAGGCGCGCTTTGCCGGCACGGCGCGGGAAATCAGCGTGCCCGTGGGCCGGGTGATCGCGATCTACGCCCGCGAGAACGGACAGGGCATGGCGTTTCCTGCGCCAGCGCCTGCAGAGCCTGCTCCGGCGATGCCTTCCATGCCGGCATTGCCCGTCCCGAATCCCGCTTCGCGCACGCCGTTGCGCGACACCGCGCGCGGCGGCGAGGGCGATGCAAGCAAGGTCGTGCACCTCGTGCCTGAAGATGGCGCCGGCACGGCCAGCGGGCATGCGGACCTGGACGAGCCTCCGCGTCCACCGGCTGGCGGCGGCGCCCGCCCGTCGCTCAAACGCATCAAGTAGGGCAACCCGGCCAGGCGCCAGCGCACTGGTCGCTAAAATTCGCAGTTACGCCGCTTTAGCTCAGTTGGTAGAGCACCCGCCTTGTAAGCGGAAGGTCGTCAGTTCGATTCCGACAAGCGGCACCAAATCCAGGCCCGGTAGCGTCCAATGCATCCGGGCTTTTCATTTGCACCGTCTGCAGGCCGCGACCCCGCCCGCCTCACCGCTTGGTCTGCACCTTGATGCGGATCGTGGCGTCATCCCATCCCTTGGCTCGCAGTCGCGCCTGCAGCATCGGCACCAGCTGCCGCAGCTTGGCCGCCGCGGCACTGCCCCGCACGAGCACGCACCACACCCCGTCCTCCACCGGCCCGGCCTGGAGGGCGGGGCGCATCTCCAGCGGGATCAGGTCGAGCACCGCGCGCAGGCGCTCGTTCGTGTCGCGGACACGGGCGGCCAGGCTCGCAAGCGCGGGCGAGGCTTCGGTGGCCTGCTGCAGGGTGACGGCGTTGAATCGGGTGCTCATGGGCGTGGTGATAGGGATGCGGCAAGCGGGCTAAAATCTGCGGTTGGCCGGCGTTCGCGCTGGCCGGGCGAGCTTGCATTCTTGCAATTGCGCAAAGCGCGCCCACTTGCATCCACCATATCTTAGGGATTTCGGCCGCAGTGCCTGACGCTGTCGGGCGCCCGTCCATCCTCCACTCATGGCCACCAACTTCCTGACCCAACTTTTCGGCAGTCGCAATGACCGTCTACTCAAGCAGTATCGCAAGACGGTCGACCGCATCAACGCCCTGGAGCCTGCATTCGAAAAGCTCAGCGAAGACGCGCTGAAGGCCAAGACGCAAGAATTCAAGGATCGGCTCGCCAAGGGCGAGACGCTCGACGACCTGCTGCCCGAAGCCTTTGCCACCGTGCGCGAGGCTTCCAAGCGCATCATGAAGATGCGCCATTTCGATGTGCAGCTGCTGGGCGGCATGGCCCTGCACAACGGCAAGATCTCCGAGATGCGCACGGGCGAGGGCAAGACGCTGACAGCCACCTTGCCGGTCTACCTGAACGCGCTCTCAGGCAAGGGCGTGCACGTCGTCACGGTGAACGACTACCTCGCGAGCCGGGACGCGCAGTGGATGGGACGGCTCTACGGCTACCTCGGCCTGACCACCGGCATCAACCTGCCGAACATGCCGCGCGAGGCCAAGCAGGAAGCGTATCGCTGCGACATCACCTACGGCACCAACAACGAATACGGCTTCGACTACCTGCGCGACAACATGGTCTACGAAGTGGCGGATCGCGTCGCGCGCGGCCTGAACTACGCCATCGTGGACGAGGTCGACTCGATCCTGATCGACGAGGCGCGCACGCCGCTGATCATCAGCGGCCAGGCCGAGGATCACACGGACCTGTACCTGGCCATCAACAAGGTCGTGCCGCTGCTGAAGAAGCAGGAGGGCGAGGCCGATCCACGCACGGGCGAGGGCGTCATCACGCCCGGCGACTTCACCGTCGACGAGAAGACTCACCAGGTGTTCCTGACCGAGGACGGCCATGAGAAGGCCGAGCAGCTCCTGTCGGAATTCAAGCTGCTGCCGGAAGGCGCGTCGTTGTACGACCCGGCCAACATCACGTTGATGCATCACCTGAACGCGGCGCTGCGCGCGCGGCATCTCTACCATCGCGACCAGCACTATGTTGTGCAGCAGGGCGAGGTCATCATCGTCGACGAGTTCACCGGCCGGCTGATGACCGGCCGCCGCTGGAGCGATGGCCTGCACCAGGCCGTCGAGGCGAAGGAAGGTGTCGAGATCCAGGCCGAGAACCAGACGCTCGCCTCGATCACCTTCCAGAACTACTTCCGGCTCTACGCCAAGCTGGCCGGCATGACCGGCACGGCCGACACGGAAGCGTACGAGTTCCAGGAGATCTACGGGCTCGAGACCGTCCTCATTCCGCCCAACCGCGTGAGCAAGCGGGATGACCAGCTCGATCGCGTCTACAAAACCACGCGCGAGAAGTACCAGGCGGCCATCGAGGACATCCGCGAGTGCTATGACCGTGGCCAGCCGGTGCTGGTGGGTACCTCGTCGATCGAGAACTCGGAAATCATCGACGGGCTGCTGAACGAAGTGGGCCTGCCGCACCAGGTGCTCAACGCCAAGCAGCACGCACGCGAGGCCGACATCATTGCGCAGGCCGGTCGTCCGAAGATGATCACGATCGCGACCAACATGGCCGGCCGCGGCACCGACATCGTGCTCGGCGGCAATGTCGAGAAGATGATCGAGACGCTCGAGCAGAACCCTGAGTTCGATGAGGCCGCCCGCGAGGCCGAGGCCGAGAAGCTGCGCAGCGAATGGAGCAAGGAGCACGAGTTCGTGACCTCGCAGGGCGGCCTGCGCATTATCGCGACCGAACGCCACGAATCGCGCCGCATCGACAACCAGTTGCGTGGCCGGTCAGGTCGGCAGGGTGACAACGGCTCTTCGCGCTTCTACCTGAGCCTGGACGATCCGTTGATGCGCATCTTCGCGGGCGACCGCGTCAAGGCCATCATGGACCGGCTCAAGATGCCGGACGGCGAGGCCATCGAGGCGGGCATCGTGACGCGCAGCATCGAGAGTGCGCAGCGCAAGGTCGAGGCACGCAACTTCGACGTGCGCAAGCAATTGCTCGAATACGACGACGTGAGCAACGACCAGCGCAAGGTGATCTACCAGCAGCGCAACGACATCCTCGACGCAGCCGACCTCACGGCCCAGATCGCGGCCTTGCGCGAAGGCTGTTTCACCGACCTGGCGCGCCAGTACGTGCCGGCCGAATCCGTCGAAGAGCAGTGGGACCTGCCCGGGCTCGAGAAGGTGCTCTCCACCGAGTGGGGCCTGGAGCTGTCGCTGGTGAAGGACGTCGAAGCCGCGACCGCAATCTCCGACGAGGATGTCGTCGAGAAGGTGGTCGCCGCTGCCAACGCCGCCTTCGCCGCCAAGGTGGAGTTGATCGGCGCGCACAACTTCACCCAGTTCGAACGCATGGTGCTGCTGCAGAGCATCGACACGCATTGGCGCGAGCACCTGGCCTCGCTCGACTACCTGCGCCAGGGGATTCACCTGCGCGGCTATGCGCAGAAGCAGCCCAAGCAGGAGTACAAGCGCGAGGCCTTCGAGCTGTTCGGCCAGTTGCTCGATTCGGTCAAGAACGAAGTCACGCGCCAGTTGATGACGGTGCGCGTGCAGTCGAGTGAGCAACTCGACGAGGCCGCCGAAGCGATGGAGAGCCGTGCCGAGGCGATTTCGAACATCACCTACACGGCGCCTACCGAAACCGGCGAGGCCGAGGTGCGCGTCGACGAGGAAAGCATTCGCCGTGCGGCACTTGGCGGCGGGCTCAGTGCGGGCGCTGCGGCCTTTGCGCGCGTCGGTCGCAACGACCCGTGCCCTTGCGGCAGTGGCAAGAAGTACAAGGCGTGCCACGGCAAGCTGACTTGAGAAGGTGTGAATATTCCTGTTACGGACGCCAATCCCGGAGCTGCGGTGCTCATCGCACAAGAGTGCGGTTCCGCTCCTCGACCCGACCTTGGCGCCCTCGCTACGGAATCTTCACGCCTTCTACGCACACCTTGGACTCCCCGCCTTTGCTGCGCTTGGCCAATGCACCGGTGGCCCGGCGTTGCCGGTCCGCGGTGATTCTGGAATTGAACAAGCGCGTTTCTGGAGATAACTTTCATGCCCGTGAACCTGACCGCCCCTGATCCTGCCGCCTTGTTCGCGGTGCCCGGCATCCGCATCGGCGTTGCCGAAGCCGGCGTGCGCAAAGCCAATCGCAAGGACCTGACCGTCGTGCTCATCGACGAGGGCGCGGCGGTTGGCGGCGTCTTCACCCAGAACCGCTTCTGCGCGGCACCGGTGCAAGTGTGCCGCGAGCACCTGGCGCAGAACTTCGGCATCCGCGCGATGCTGATCAATACCGGCAATGCCAATGCGGGGACGGGCGAGGATGGGCTCGCCCGCACGCGCGCCACCTGCATCGCATTAGCGCGCCACCTGGACATCGCTCCTGAAGAAATCCTGCCGTTCTCGACCGGCGTGATCATGGAGCCGCTGCCGATCGACCGCATCGAGGCGGGCCTGCCGGCCGCGCTGGACGATGCCTCGCCGGACCATTGGGCCCGCGCCGCCGAAGGCATCATGACCACCGACACGGTGCCCAAGGCCTTCAGCCAGCGCGTGCAGATCGGTGGCGCGACTGTCACGATCACCGGCATCAGCAAGGGCGCGGGCATGATCCGGCCGAACATGGCGACCATGCTGGGCTTCATGGCCACCGACGCGAAGATCGACCCCGCCCTGATCCAGCCGCTGGCCAAGGCACTGGCCGATTCGTCATTCAACCGCGTGACCATCGATGGTGACACGTCGACCAACGATTCGTTCGTGGTCATCGCCACGCAGAAGGCCGCGCACGCCACCATCACCTCACTGGAGTCGGCGGACGGCCGCGCCTTGCTCGAGGCCATGCGCGACGTCGCGCGCCTGCTGGCGCAGGCCATCGTGCGCGATGGCGAGGGCGCGACCAAGTTCATCACGATCCGGGTGGAGGGCGGCCGGAATGCCGCGGAGTGCCGCCAGGTGGCCTACGCGGTCGCGCATTCGCCGCTGGTCAAGACGGCGTTCTTCGCCAGCGATCCGAATCTCGGGCGTATCCTGGCGGCGGTGGGCTACGCAGGTATCGACGATCTGGACCAGACCGGCATCGACCTGCACCTCGACGACGTCCACGTGGCTGTGAAGGGCGGTCGCAACCCGTCCTACCGCGAGGAAGACGGCCAACGCGTGATGAAGCAGAGCGAGATCACCGTGCGCATCGGCCTCGGCCGTGGCGACGCGAGTGACACGGTCTGGACCTGCGACCTGAGCCACGACTACGTTTCCATCAACGCCGACTACAGGTCCTGATGCGGAAGGCGTTCGATGAATGAAGCCTTCCAGCGCCTGATCGAGCGCGCCGAACAGCTCATCACCCGAATCGAATCGGTGTTGCCGCAACCCCTGTCCGCGCCCGCGGACTGGAATGCCTCGATCGCCTGGCGCTACCGCCGGCGCAGTACCGGCCATGGCGTGCTGGAGCCGGTCCACCACGTGGCCGCGATGGCACTCGACAACCTGAAGGAAATCGACGTCCAGAAGGAAAAGATCGAGCGCAACACGCGCCAGTTCGTCGAGGGCAAGCCGGCCAACAACGTGCTGCTCACCGGCGCACGCGGCACCGGCAAGTCCTCGCTGATCCGCGCCTGCCTGCAGGCCTATGCACCGCAGGGCTTGCGCCTGATCGAGGTCGACAAGGCCGAGCTCACCGACTTGCCCGACATCGTCGAGGTGGTCGCGAACCGGCCCGAGAAGTTCATCGTGTTCAGCGACGACCTCAGCTTCGACGAGGGCGAGCCGGGCTACAAGGCGCTCAAGTCGATCCTCGATGGCTCCATCGCCGCGTCGACGGCCAACGTGCTGATCTATGCGACCAGCAACCGACGCCACCTGTTGCCGGAATACATGAAGGACAACCTCAGCTACACCCACACCGAGGACGGCGAGGTGCATCCGGGCGAGGTCATCGAGGAGAAGATCTCCCTGTCGGAGCGCTTCGGCCTGTGGGTCAGCTTCTACCCTTTCAGCCAGAACGAGTACCTGGCGATCGTCGCGCAGTGGCTTTCGTCCTTCGGCGTGGCGCCGGCCGCGATCGAGGCGGCGCGCGCGGACGCGCTGGTCTGGGCGTTGGAGCGGGGCTCGCGCAGCGGGCGCGTGGCTTGGCAGTTCGCGCGCGACTATGCGGGGAGGGCCGCGGCGTGACCGAAGCGCGCAAGCACACCGAAGTGGCAGTCGGCATCCTGATCCGCGGCGATGGCGCATTGCTCCTGTCGACGCGCCCGGAAGGCAAGGCCTATGCAGGCTACTGGGAGTTCCCGGGCGGCAAGATCGAGGCCGGCGAGACGGTGGAGCAGGCGCTGCGGCGCGAACTGCACGAGGAACTGGGCATCACGATCGCGCAAGCCCAGGCCTGGAAGATCACGGAACACGACTATCCCCATGCCCTCGTGCGCCTGCACTGGTGCAAGGTGCACGCCTGGAGCGGCGAATTCGAGATGCGCGAAGGCCAGCGGATGTGCTGGCAACAGTTGCCGTTGGAGGTCACACCGGTCTTGCCAGGGGCGATGCCGGTGCTGGCCTGGCTTGCGCAAGAGCGCGGCCTGCCGACGCCGTCGGCCTGATACGGCTTTTGCCCCACGACGCCTATTGAAGCCTGGGGTCGCCGAAGGGCTCGTCGTCGGGCGGCGCATCGGCCGCCACCCGGAACGATTCGCTGGCCCAGGCGCCCAGGTCGAGCCCCTTGCAGCGCGCGCTGCAGAACGGACGATAGGGGTTGCGAGGCGCGTAGTAGGTGTCCTCGCCACAGCCGGGGCAGCGAACGATGCGTTCGCTGAATTTCACCGGGTCGGTCATGCGCAAAGCGTGAGTTCGAAGGGGGCGTTCTCGCTGCTCTGGTGCAGGCGATCGTCCTCGCCGAGCTTCATGAGGCGCACCGACACCATCAGGCGATTGCCGCTGATTTCCGGGACGAGGCCCAGGGTCTGGTCGATGCGCATGCGCAGCAACTGGAAGGTCCGGCCTTGCGGCAGGGTCTGCTGGAACTGCCCGTTGGCCGCGATCACCTTGTAGGGCACGTCGGCGTCGCGCAGGAGCTTGAGCAGCAGGTAGATCGATTCGGCCAGCGGAGACAGCGTGGCGGACCAGCGTTCCAGGTCCGTGCGTCGCGCCGAGGCCTTGTGATGCTGCCACGCGTAGTAGGCCGGCAGGTCGAACTCGCAGGTGCCGCCCGGGATGCCGGCGCGGCTGCGAATGCTCATGAGCCATTCGTTTTCGGTCAGCGATTGGCCAGCCTTGCCGGGCACCGTGTTGAGCGTGTTGAAGTGGCGCTCGAGCTGGGCGATCACCTGGTCGAGCACTGTTTCGGAAATCGCCGGATTGCCGCGATAGCTGTTGAAGACGTGCTTGTGCTTCTCGAGGTCGCGCATCACGTCGGCCTTGAGGTCGGCGCGGGCCGCCACGTCCATGATCTCGAAGATCGTGACGAGCGCGTAGTGGTGCGACAGCGCCGAATCGGCCGGTACCAGTTCGCCGAGTCGGCGAAAAAGATGTTCGAGGCGCAGGTAGGTCCGGATGCGCTCGTTGAAGGGGTACTCGTAGAGGATCACGCGTGTCGGAGGGCTGTTGCGGGGATCATAGCTTCAACAGAATGTTAAGGCGGCGTACTTGCTGGCGGAGGGAGGATCTTGCGCACCTCCTGCAGCATGAATTGCCCCAGGAACACCTGGCCGTGCGTCGAAAGGTGCGTGTCGTTCGGGAAGTACAGGTCGCGCATCGTGAGGCGCTGCTCGCGCATCAGGCTGAACAAGTCCGGTCCCACGCCCAGCTTGTTGAACCCGTCGACGAATTCCCTGGAATAGTCGGGCTTGAGGTAGGTCGTCGTCTTGTTGGGAATCACCATCCACAACAGGGGCGTGGCTTTGCGCGCTGCGGTGAAGGCCTTGAAGCGCTCCAGGGTCTTGAGCGTCAGCGGGCCATTGTCGACGTCGTCGGCGTAGAAGAGGGCGCGGTCGCAGAGGCGGTGGCTGAAGCGATCGCAGCCATCGGGCACGAGACGCACCATGGTTGCCCGGCTGATGAGGACGTCCGACCTGGTTTCCTTGGCGCGCCGGGTGTTGCGGTAGGTCACGAGGCCGCTGGTGAGCCTTGCCGTCCAGTTGAGCTCGAAGCCGGGCACGGCCGTGAACGGATGGATGAAGGGCTCCGGCTTGGCGGTGAACTTGCGGCTCATGCGGCCGTTCACGCAGGCTTCCGACTTCTGCATGCGCTCGTCGAGCAGGCGTTCCACGCTCTGGAAGATGACGAGCTTGCCGTGGAAGCCTGCCTCGGCGAGCCACGCGTCCACGTCGCCGCAGAGCGCCTCGCTGTAGGTGGCCCAGTAGGTGGTGGTCACGCGGTAGCCGGCATGCACCAGGACGGCTTGCCATTGGTGCGTCATCGAGAAGCTGTCGCCCACGATCAAAATATCGGCCTGGCTGACGGGCGACTCGATCAGGTCCTGCTCGACCACGGGAGGCGGCTGAAGCTTCCAGCCGAATTCATGATCGGACACGCGCCCGATGCGCGACAGGTCGCCGTAAGGGACGGGTGTCAGCAGCGTGACGACCAGCAGCGCCGTGATGACGACGAAGCCGGCGAAGAAAACGCGGAGCCAGAGCTTGGCGGGGCTCATGTCGAAGTCACCGCGCTATTGCGGCGCGGCGCCGGGCCGCGCCAGCACCTCGCGCACGGCCTGCAACATCATCGTTCCGAGGATGCCCTGTCCGTAGGTCGACATGTGCGTGTCGTTCGGAAAGTAGAAATCCTTGATCTTGTCGCGGTTCTCGGCGGCCATCGTGAAGAAATCCGGCCCGAGCTTCGCCGGCAGGTAGACGTTGCGGAAGGCCTTCGAATGGTTCTGGTTGAAGTAGGTGGTGGTCTTGTCGGGAATCACCATCCAGACATAGGGAATCCGTGTCTGCCTTGCGTTGAATTCCTTCATGCGCTCGAAGTCGCCGGCATCCAGCTCGCCGGCCTTCTGGTCCTGCTTGAAGAAGAGCACCTTGGGGCACAAGGGGTTGCTGAACAGCGCGCAGCCATCCGGCACCACGCGGACCTGGGTTTCGTCGAAGCTGATGTCGCCCGGCGCCGCGCGCGCGCGCCGCGTGCGGTCCCAGGTGATGATGCCGGTGGCCAGCGTCGCTGTCGAATTGAGAGCGAAGCCCGGCTTCTCGGCCAGCGCCACCACAGGGGGATTGAGCCGCGGAATGAACGGCGCGGTCATGTGCGCGCACTGGGTGCTGAGCCTCATCCGCTCCTTCAGCAGGCGTTCCACGGATTCGAAGATCACCAGCTTGCCGCGGAAGCCGGCGTCGATCAGCCACTGCTGCACGTCGGCGCACATCGTCTCGTGATAGGAGCCCCAATAGATCGTCGTGACCTTGTAGCCGGCGCGCACCAGTTCGGCCTGCCAGACATGCGTCATGGAAAAGCTGTCCCCGATGACCACGATGTCGGCCTCGGCCAGCGGCACCGCGACCATGAAGGGCTTCTCCGGCAATGTCGGTGGGCGTTGCTGCCAGCCGAATTCGGCGTCGGACAGGCGGGACAGGCGCGACAGGTCGCCATAGGGCACCGTGGTGAAAAGCGTCAGGAGCAGCATCGCAACGATGACGGCAAAGCCGGCGAAAAACATACGCAGCCAAAGCTTCGCCGGACTCATCTGCACGGCCCGAATACGGTGCGCGCCGCCGGCGCGATCCAGATGGCGGTCATTCCTAGAACTGGAAATAGAGGAACGGGCTGTAGGAGCCGAGTTGCGACACGCAGAAGGCCAGCATCGTCACGGTCAGCAGCGCCATCACGACGGTCGCGATCGAGCCTGCGCGCGGACGCGTGGCCAGGAAAATCGGCTGAGGCACCCAGCGCTCCAGCGTGATCGTCGGCGGCAGTGCCAGGCAGACCACCAGCGCGACCAGCAGCGTCTGGAAGAACTCCGGCTTGCGGTAGGGGACGATGAATTCGCCGAAGGCGCCGTCCGGAACGCCGTGCAAGCCGAGCATGCCCTTGTAGATCTCGACCGCCGCGGTCATGCTTTCCGCGCGGAACACCACCCAGGCGATCATCACGCAGAGAAAAGTGAGCAGCCAGCCCAGCACCTTGGCAATACGACCCGGTGGCACGTTGCGCCGCACCTTGGCATTCCACAGGTGGTTGACCATGAGGTAGCCCCCGTGCAGCGCGCCCCAGATCACGAAGGTCCAGGCCGCACCGTGCCACAAGCCGCCCAGCAGCATGGTCAGGAACAGGTTGATGTAGCGCCGCGTCTGCCCCTTGCGGTTGCCGCCCAGCGGCACGTAGAGGTAATCGCGCAGGAAGGTCGACAGTGAGATGTGCCAGCGGCGCCAGAACTCGATGATGTTGGTCGACTTGTAGGGCGAGTTGAAGTTGAGCGGCAGCCGGACGCCAAGGCACAACGACAGGCCCACCGCCATGTCGGAGTAGCCCGAGAAATCGAAGTAGATCTGCATCGTGTACGCGAGCACGCCAAACCACGCCGTGTAGAGCGAAGGCATGACGCCGCCGTGCACGCCGTTGAACACCATGTCGGCGTACTGGCCCATCTTGTCGCCGATGAGCAGCTTCTTGGCCAGGCCGAAAGTGAAGATCGCCAGCCCCAGCGCGACCTTGTTCGGGTCGACGCGGTAGGTCGAGGGGTTGGCGAATTGCGGCATCATCTGCGCGTGATGCAGCACCGGCCCCGCGATCAGGTGCGGAAAGTAGGTCACGAAGAGCGCGTAGTGCACGAAGCTGCGCTCATGCACCTTGCCCTGCCAGCAGTCGACCAGGAAGGCGATCTGCGTGAAGGTGTAGAACGAAATACCGATCGGCAATGCGATGTGCAGCATTTCGATGGGCGAGGTGCCGGCTGCCGTCAACGCGTCGTTCACGTTCGCGATGAAGAAGTTCGCGTACTTGAAGATGCCCAGCACCACGAGATTGGCCGTCAACGCCAGCACCAGCATGCGCTTGCGCTTCTTGTCGGAGCGGCCGGGCTGAGGCGTGAGTCGCTGGGCCGACCAGTAGTTGAAGCAGATCGACAGCACCAGCAAAGGCATCGCCTTCACGCTCCACCACCCGTAGAAGAACAACGACGCCAGGGCCAGGAAGCCGGCTGCGGCCCGGATGTTGTGCTTGCCGATGAGGAAGAACCCGATCAGCACGACCGGGAAGAAGGCAAAGATGAACGCGTAGGAGTTGAAAAGCATCGAATCGTGTGGCGTTGCCCGGTCAATCCGGAGGCGCGTCTTGTGGGTGCAACTGCTTGCCGGTGCGACGCCGGCGAGAGCGCAATTATGGCGCGCCGCTGCCCATCCACCGCAGCCAGAGCGCCTCGACCTCGGCATCGAGCTGCGCGAGGCTCAGGCCCTCGTTGAAGATCACTGCATCGGCTGCGGCGCGCCTGGCCTCGCGGCTGGCCTGCTGCGCGATTACCGAGCGCACCGCTTCCTCCGACCAGCCGGAGCGCGCCATCACGCGGCCCATCTGCGTGGCCTCGGTGGCATCGACCACCAGCACCCGATCCACGCGCGCGCGCCAGCGGCCCGACTCGACCAGCAGCGGCACATCGAACACGACGATGTCATGGCCTTGCGCCTGCGCCGCCTGCTGGTCGCAGGCCGTGCCGATCAGCGGGTGCAGGATGGCTTCCAGCCGGCGCTTGGCGGACGCGTCCTGGAACACGATCTGGCGCATGCGGTCCCGGTCCAGGGCGCCGTCGTCCTGGACCACGTCCTGGCCGAACTGCGCCGCGATGGGCGCCATCGCCTGCCCACCCGGCAAGGTGAGCGAGCGGGCGATCGCATCCGTGTCGATCAGCGCGGCGCCGCGCTGCACCAGCATGCCTGCGACCGTGCTCTTGCCGCTGCCGATCCCGCCGGTCAGGCCGATGCGACGCATGCCGCGGGCTCTCTCGCGCAAAGGTGAAGGCATTTCCCGGGGTGCTCAGAACTGCGGAAGGGGAAACGCGAACGGCGCCAGCAGGCGCACCGCGTGCGGCCCGAGCACGAAACACACGATCCCCGTGCCGGCCAGGCAGGGGCCGAAGGAAATTGGAATGTCCTTGTGCGCCACCTTGCCGACGATCCGCAGCACGACCCAGAGAATGACGCCCACGATGGACGACACCAGCACGATCGCCAGCAGGTAGTCGGCCCCCAGCCATGCACCGAGCGCCGCCAGCAACTTGAAGTCGCCGTGTCCCATGCCTTCCTTGCCGCGGACCTTCTGGAACAGCGTGGCAACCACCCAGAAGAACATGTAGCCCGTGAAGGCGGCCCAGACGGCCGAGTTCAACGTCACCCCGGTCCATCCGAGCGCCGCGCCGACCAGCCCCAGCCACAACAGGGCGTAGGTGTATTCGTCCGGCAACAGTTGCGTGTCGAGGTCGATCAGGAACTGGCAGACCAGCAGCGCGTTGAAGGCGGCCCAGAGCCCGCCCACGGGGCTGAGGCCGAAGCGCCATCCCACCAGCGCGAACAAGGCCGCGACGGACAGCTCGACCAATGGATAGCGGATGCTGATGCCGGCCTTGCAGGCGGAGCACTTGCCGCGCAACAGCAGGTAGCTCAGCACCGGAATGTTCTCGTACCAGCGAATCGTGTGTCCGCAGGCGCCGCAGCGCGAGCGCGGCGCCGACAGGCTCAGCGGCGGCAGCGCCTCGATCTGCGCCAGCGCCGGCGTCGCGGCGGCTTCCAGCGCGGGCGGCGTGGCCGACTTGTCGCCGAACACCAGCGTCCACAAGCTCGGCTGCTCTGGCGACGGCGTCAGCGCGGCCACCGAATCCGTCAGCCAGTCGCGATACATCATCGCCGGCTTGCGGTAGACCACGACATTGAGAAAGCTGCCGATCAACAACCCGAGCAGGCCGGCCGCCACCGCGGCCTCAGCCCCTGCCGACAACCACATCAGACGACCTGGCCGAGCTTGAAGATGGGCAGGTACATCGACACCACGATGCCACCGATGATGACGCCGAGGATCACGATGATGATGGGCTCCATCAGGCTCGAAAGCCCGGCCACCATGTCGTCCACTTCCGATTCGTAGAAGTCGGCGGCCTTGCCGAGCATGTGGTCGATCGAGCCGGATTCCTCGCCGATGGCGGTCATCTGCAGCACCATCGACGGGAAGATGTTGGCATTGGTCATTGCCGCAGTCAGGCTGGTGCCGGTCGAGACTTCCTGCTGGATCTTCACCGTGGCATCGGCATACACCGAGTTGCCCGACGCACCACCGACCGAGTCGAGCGCCTCGACCAGCGGCACGCCGGCTGCGAACATGGTCGCGAGCGTGCGCGTCCAGCGCGCGATGCAGGACTTGTCGATCAGCGTGCCGAAGATCGGCAGCTTGAGCAGCAAGCGGTCCATGAACTTCTGCACGCGCTCGTTGCGCTTCCAGGCCTGCATGAAGAAATAGAGGCCGCCGCCGATCACGCCGAAGATCAGCCACCAGTAGGACACGAAGAATTCGCTGATCGCCATCACGATCAACGTGGGCGCAGGCAGGTCGGCGCCGAAGGAGCTGAACACCTGCTTGAAGGCCGGGATCACGAAGATCATGATCACCGCGACCACCACGAAGGCCACCACGATCACCGAGGTCGGATACATCAGCGCCGACTTGATCTTGGACTTGATCGCCTCGGTCTTTTCCATGTAGGTGGCCAGGCGGTCCAGCAACTCTTCCAGGATACCGGCCGCCTCACCCGCTTCGACCAGGTTGCAGTACAGGTTGTCGAAGTACTTCGGGAACTTGCGGAACGCAGCCGACAGCGAGGTGCCCGTCTCCACGTCGCCGCGGACGTCGTTGAGCAGCTTGGCCACGCTCGGATTTGCATTGCCCCGGCCGACGATGTCGAAGGCCTGCAGCAGCGGCACGCCGGCCTTCATCATGGTCGCAAGCTGGCGCGTGAAGATCGCAATGTCCTTCGGCTTGATGGACTTGCCCGAGCGCATCTTGCGCTTCTTGATCTTGGTGGCCAGTACACCCTGGCGCCGCAACGAGGCCTGCACCTGGTTCTCGCCCGATGCGCGCATCTCGCCGCGCACCTGCTTGCCATTGCGGTCCCGACCTTCCCATTCGAAGATCGTTTCCTTGATGTTCCTGACGGATGTTGCAGTTGCCATTCAGTCCTCGTGCGCCGTGTTACTCGTTGGTGACCGCCACCACTTCTTCAAGTGATGTCAGCCCCTGCATGACCTTTTTCAGACCGGACTGGCGCAATGAGCGCACACCCTCGGCCTCGGCCTGCCTGGCAATGTCCAGGGCACTGCCGTCGCGCAGGATGATTTCCTGGATCTTTTCGCTGATCGGCATCACCTGGTAGATACCGACGCGGCCCTTGTAGCCACCATTGCAGGCGCTGCAGCCGACCGGGCGGTATGGCTTCCAGGTGCCGTCGACGTCGCGATCCTTGAAGCCGGCATCGATCAGCGCCTTGCGTGGCACCTCGTGCGCCTCGCGGCACACGGTGCACAGGCGGCGGGCCAGGCGTTGCGCGGTGATCAGGATCACGCTGGACGCGATGTTGAACGGCGCGATGCCCATGTTGCGCATCCGCGTCAGCGTCGTCGGAGCGTCGTTGGTATGCAGCGTGGACAACACCAGATGGCCGGTTTGCGCGGCCTTGATCGAGATGTCGGCGGTTTCCAGGTCGCGGATTTCGCCGACCATGATGATGTCCGGATCTTGGCGCAGGAAGGCGCGCAGGGCCGTGGCAAAGGTCAGCCCCGCCTTCTCGTTCACATTGACCTGGTTGACGCCGGGCAGGTTGATTTCCGACGGATCTTCCGCGGTCGCGATGTTCACGCCCGGCTTGTTCAGCAGGTTCAGGCAGGTGTAGAGCGAAACGGTCTTGCCGGAGCCCGTCGGGCCGGTCACCAGCACCATGCCGTAGGGGCGGGCGATGGCCGAGAGCAGGCGTTCCTTCTCGTCGGCGTCGTAGCCGAGCGCGTCGATGCCGAGGCGGGCGCTGCTCGGGTCCAGAATCCGGATCACGATCTTCTCGCCGAACAGCGTCGGCAAGGTGCTGACCCGGAAGTCGATCACGCGGTCCGGGCCGATCTTGAGCTTCATCCGGCCGTCTTGCGGAATACGCTTCTCGGAGATGTCCAGCCGCGAGATCACCTTGATGCGCGAGGCCAGCTTGTCCTTGATGACGATGGGCGGCGTGGCGATCTCGCGCAATTCGCCGTCGACCCGGAAGCGCACGCGGTACTGGGTCTCGTAGGGCTCGAAGTGGATGTCCGATGCGCGCATGCTGAACGCATCGATCAGCATCTTGTGCAGGAAGCGCACCACCGGCGCGTCTTCGACTTCCGCGACCGCCTGCTCGGTGTCGGCGGCCTCGGTGGCCGCATCGTCGAATTCGAACTCGGCGCCGACGATGTTGTCGATGGTTTCCGCAGCGCTGACCGCGGCGGCCTCGACCATGCGCGAGAGCTTGTCGTACTCGGCAATGACCCAGTCGACGCCCATCTGCGAGGCGAACTTGATCTTTTCCGCGGCTTGCTGGTCGGATGGATCGGCCGTGGCGACGATGAGACGATTGCTCCGCTTGCTCAGCACCACGATGCGGTAGGCCTGGCAAAGCTTGGGGTCGAGCAGGTCCTTTGGCAGGCGCTGCTGGTCGATCGCGTCGAGGTCCAGCAAGGGCGCGCCGAACGCGTTGGACAGCGTGTGGGCCAAGTCCGCCGCAGACACGGCACCGGTGCCCGTGAGTTCCGCAATGAAGCTCGTTCGGCTCGATTGCGACTTCTGGTAGATCTCTTCAGCCGTCCTTGCCGCCAGCTTGCCAGCCGATATCAGCGCGCGGGCCAGCCCTGGCAGCGCGATGGGCGGGTTTTCTTTGGCAAGGGGATCGGCTGCGGCCATTCAACGATTGTAAAAAACGTGAAAAATTGATTCACGATCATCGCTGATCGACCCTATGCTGTAAATCGCAGCCGTGCAACAGTGGCAACAGTCTGAGAAGCATTTGGCAATTCACAGCCACATGTGGCTGGTCGGGGTGAGAGGATTCGAACCTCCGGCCTCTACGTCCCGAACGTAGCGCTCTACCAGGCTAAGCTACACCCCGATTGTTGCGAAAAACAGAGAAACGACCCGCGTAAGACTTTAGGTAACTTAGGTGCGACGCTCAAGCAACTGAGCCGCCAATTGTAGCAAACCTTGCGAGTACGAATTCGAAGGCAGGCCTCGCAAGGCATCGATGGCGCGTTGTGCCTCTGCTGCTGCTGCTGCGCGGGTGGCGTCCAGGGCGCCCGTGGCGCGCACGATTGCCACGATGGCGGGTAGCTTCTCGGTGTCGCCGGCTTCGATGGCGTTGCGAATGAGCGTGCTGCCTTCCGGCGTCGCGCGTTGCATGGCCAGGATCAGCGGCAGCGTGGCCTTGCCTTCGCGCAGGTCGTCGCCGAGGTTCTTGCCGGTTTCGCTGGCGTCGCCGGCGTAGTCGAGCACGTCGTCGATCACCTGGAATGCGGTGCCCAGCGCCTGCCCGAAGGTGGCGCAGGCTTCCTCCACGGCGGGCGTGCTGCCCGCGAGAACGGCCGCCAGGCGGGTGCTGGCCTCGAACAGTTTGGCCGTCTTCGAGCGGATCACGCGCAAATACGCCGCCTCGTCGAGCGTGGCGTCGTGCATGTTCATCAATTGCAGGACCTCGCCTTCGGCGATCACGTTGGTCGCTTCGGCCAGGATCTGCATCACTCGCATGTTGTCGGCGTCCAGCATCATCTGGAACGCGCGCGAGTAGAGGAAGTCGCCAACAAGCACGCTGGCCGGGTTGCCGAATGATTCGTTGGCCGTCGCGCGACCGCGGCGCAGCGTCGACTCGTCGACCACGTCGTCGTGCAGCAGCGTGGCGGTGTGGATGAACTCGACCACGGCCGCCAAATTGAAGCGCTGCGCACCGCGATAGCCGAGCGCGCCGCTCATCAATAGAAGCAGCGCCGGGCGCAAGCGCTTGCCGCCCGCCGAGATGATGTAGCGTGAAACCTCGCTGACCAGTGGAACGCCGGTGTCGAGTCGCGTGGCAATCACGCGGTCGACCTCGCCCATGTCTTCGGCGATCAGGTCAAGTACGGCGTTGGTGGAAGAAGCAGCAGGGGTGACTGACAAAGCGAATGCGCCAGGCGCCGGAGAGGGGTGGTATCTGAAGTCGGCCTGCGGGGGCCGGGTTGGCCGGGGATTATAGGGAGCGCCCCACCCGCCTCCCGTGAGCGCTAAATGCCAGTTAGCGTTGGCTGACAATTCCGGGCTATAATCTTGGGCTCTGCGGAAATTCGTCCGTGGAGCCATCACCCCTTCACAGGGACAAAGAGGTCATTACATGTACGCGGTCATAAAAACCGGCGGCAAGCAGTATCGCGTTGCTTCCGGCGAAAAAATTAAAGTAGAACAGATTGCTGCGGACGTAGGCCAGGAAATCGTGATCGATCAGGTTCTCGCAGTCGGCAACGGCTCGGACATCAAGATCGGCGCGCCCCTGGTGTCCGGCGCAACGGTGACAGCCACGGTGCTGTCGCACGGCAAGCACGACAAGGTGCACATCTTCAAGATGCGCCGTCGCAAGCACTATCAGAAACGTCAAGGCCATCGCCAGCAGTTCACCGAACTGCAAATCGGCGCGATCGCCGGTTAAGGAGCTGAAATGGCACAGAAAAAAGGCGGCGGCTCAACGCGAAACGGGCGCGATTCCAAGCCCAAGATGCTCGGCGTGAAGGCGTTCGGCGGCGAACTGATCAGCGCGGGCTCGATCATCGTGCGCCAGCGTGGCACCCAGTTCCACCCCGGCGTGAACGTCGGTTTGGGCAAGGACCACACCCTGTTCGCCCTGGTCGACGGCCACGTGTCGTTCGGCCACAAGGGTGCTTTGAACAAGCACACGGTCAACGTGACCCCTGCGGCTTGAGCCCAGGTCACTTCGATCCGCTTCGAAGCCCCGCTCGTCGGGGCTTTTTTGTTTTTGCCCCGGTTGCGGGGCCCTCACTCTGTAGACTGCACATCCCATGAAGTTCGTTGACGAAGCCTTCATCGACATCGCCGCCGGCGATGGCGGCAACGGCTGCGTGTCGTTCCGCCATGAGAAGTACAAGGAGTTCGGCGGCCCCAACGGCGGCGACGGCGGTCGCGGCGGCCATGTGTTCGCCGTGGCAGATTCCAATCTGAACACGCTTGTCGACTTCCGCTATTCGCGGCGCCACGATGCCAAGCGTGGCCAGCACGGCATGGGTTCCGACATGTTCGGCGCCGCGGGCGACGACGTCACGCTCAAAATGCCAGTCGGCACCATCATTACCGACGCCGAAACCGGCGAGGTGCTCTACGAATTGCTGGTGCCGGGCGAGGTCATCACCATTGCCAAGGGCGGCGACGGCGGCTTCGGCAACATGCGCTTCAAGAGCGCGATCAATCGCGCGCCGCGGCAGAAGACGCCGGGGTGGCCTGGCGAGAAGAAAAGCCTGAAGCTCGAACTCAAGGTGCTTGCCGATGTCGGTTTGCTCGGCATGCCCAACGCCGGCAAGTCGACCCTGATCAGCGCCATCTCGAATGCGCGGCCGCGCATCGCCGACTACCCGTTCACGACCTTGCATCCGAACCTGGGCGTGGTCCGTGTGGGGCCGGAGCAAAGCTTCGTGGTGGCGGACCTGCCCGGCCTGATCGAAGGAGCCTCCGAGGGCGCGGGCCTGGGCCACTTGTTCCTTCGGCACTTGCAACGCACCCGCCTGCTGCTGCACGTGATCGACATGGCCCCCTTCGACGACAGCATCGACCCCGTGGCGCAGGCCAAGGCGATCGTCGGGGAATTGAAGAAGTACGACGCGGCGCTGTATCAGAAGCCGCGTTGGCTGGTGCTCAACAAGCTCGACATGGTGCCGGCCGATGAGCGTGCCGCGCTCGTGAAGGACTTCGTCAAGCGGCTGCGCTTCAAGGGACCGGTGTTCGAGATCTCGGCACTGACGCGAGAAGGCTGCGAGCCCCTGGTCAAGGCGATCTACCAGCATGTGAAGGCCGAGCAGGTTGCCGAGCAGGCGCCGGCGGAAGTCGATCCGCGCTTTGCGTCGGAGTCGCCGGATCCCGGTCCCGCGGGGCCCGCCCCGCAGGGGGGATCGGGTCGGGTCGGGAAGGCCGCGTCGATTTCAGAGCCGCCGCCAGATTCCGCCTGAGCTTCCCGCGCCTTTGCAGCCATCGAGAAGGTGGCTTCCTTCGATTCCAATCCCAGATCGCTCTCGCTGACATGACCCAACGTCCCCGTTCCACCGTCCTGCGTGATGCGCGCCGCATCGTGGTCAAGGTTGGCTCCAGCCTGGTCACCAACGAAGGCCGTGGCCTCGATGAAGGCGCGATCGGCGAGTGGTGTCGGCAACTCGCGGCCTTGGTGCGCGACGGTCGCGAAGTCGTGATGGTGTCGAGCGGCGCGATCGCCGAGGGGATGAAGCGCCTCGGCTGGCGCACTCGGCCGCATGAGGTGCATGAACTGCAGGCGGCGGCGGCCGTCGGGCAGATGGGGCTCGCCCAGATGTACGAGACCAAGCTGCGCCAGAACAACCTGGGCAGCGCGCAAGTCTTGCTGACCCATGCCGACCTGGCGGACCGCGAGCGCTACCTCAATGCGCGCTCGACCCTGGTGACCTTGCTCGCGCACGGGGTGGTGCCGGTCATCAACGAGAACGACACCGTGGTCAACGACGAGATCAAATTCGGCGACAACGACACCTTGGGTGCGCTGGTGGCGAACCTCGTCGAAGCGGATGCGCTCGTCATCCTGACCGACCAGAAGGGCTTGTACACGGCGGACCCGCGCAAGGATGCCTCTGCCACCTTCGTGCACGAGGCCGTCGCCGGCGACCCGGCGCTGGAAGCGATGGCGGGCGGCGCCGGTTCCAGCCTGGGGCGCGGCGGCATGATCACCAAGATCCTCGCGGCCAAGCGCGCCGCCGCTTCCGGCGCCTCGACAGTGATTGCCTGGGGCCGCGAGCAGGACGCCCTGCTGCGGCTGGCGGCGGGCGAAGCCATCGGCACCTTGCTGGTCGCGCAGGACGCCAAGCACCAGGCGCGCAAGCGCTGGATGGCCGATCACCTGCAGATGCGCGGCGCAGTGACGGTGGACAACGGTGCGGCCGCCAAGGTCCGCGCCGAGGGCAAGAGCCTGTTGCCGATCGGCATGACGGCGGTGGAGGGTGATTTCTCGCGCGGGGACGTGATCGCGGTGCGTGACCCCGCAGGCGCTGAACTGGCGCGGGGGCTGGCCAACTATTCGAGCGCCGAAGCGCGGCTGCTGTGCCGCAAGCCGTCCGGCCAGATCGAAAGCCTGCTCGGCTATGTGGCCGAGCCGGAGATGGTGCACCGGGACAACATGGTCCTGATGCAGAAGGCATGAATTTTCCCGCCGGGAACGCCGATCTCGGGCCTGTGGCGGTCATCGCGCGAGCGTGCGGTGCTGCTGCTCGGCCCGAACTCGGCGCCCTCGTTACGGAGTCTTGAATCCTTCTGCGCCCTCCGGAGATCAAGTCTGGATGGCAAGCCGCACCGACCTGAAAAGGTCGGAAACGTGCCTACTCGACTTCCCGCACGGGCTTGCGCAGCATCTGCACGGTCTCCTGGACCGACACCTGCGTCCCATGGCCGCGGCAGAGACCCTGGTAGGTCAACTGCCTCACGTAGCCAGACTTGATCCCCCGGTAGGGCTTCCATTCGGCGTTCGCGGTTTCGTCCCACTTGCCGTCATTGAAGCGCGCATAGGTCCTGACCTCCTCCGTGGAGCAGCGAACGCCTTCGTAATATGCGTTGGTGGCGCCGCCTTGGCGGCTGCTCGCGACCACCACGTACCGGACCACGCCGTCCTTGGTGATGGCGATGGTCGTTGGGTCGACGCCGAACTTGAGTTCCGTGCGCCCCTGCATGTCGATGGGGATCGCCCGGCTCTCGGCAAATGCCGGCGGTGGCGGCACGTCGGTTTCCTTCCACTCGACGTCGCTGGCGGTCACCGTCGCGAGCGGAGGCGAGCCGGCCTGGGCCCAGTCCGGATTGTCTGTGCTGCGCCCGCTCGAGGACGCGCATGCGGCGAGGAAACAGCAGGCGGAAAGGGCGAGCGCAAGCTCAGCGCTGCGTCGGCAGGAAAGGCGCGTTGTGGGGAGAGGACTCATCGCTCGCGGAAGAAAGATTGGGGTTCGGATCGAAGGTGCCGCCCGGCGGCAGATCCATGCCAACGGGTGCGCCGGCATCGAACGGATGACGATCGAATTCCCGCCCTCGCACGTTGCTGCGCAAGAAGCGGTTGCGGAAATCCTGGCGCGGCAGGTAGCGCGCCAGTTCTGTGAGGGCCATTTCATAGACACCGCGCTTGAACTCGACGACGACATCGAGCGGCACCCAGTAGTCGTGCCAGCGCCAGGCGTCGAACTCCGGATGATCCGTCGCCCGAAGGTTGAGATCCCAGTCGTGCCCCGTCAATTGCAGCAAGTACCAGATCTGCTTCTGGCCCTTGTAGTGACCGCGTGCGTCACGGCGGATGAACCGATCCGGCACCTCGTAGCGCAACCAGTCGCGGGTACGGGCCACGATGCGCACATGCTCCGGTTGCAGGCCCACTTCCTCATGCAGCTCGCGGAACATGGCTTGTTCGGGGCTTTCGCCGCGATCAATGCCACCCTGCGGGAACTGCCAGGAGTGGGTGCGTATGCGCTTGCCCCAAAAAACCTGGTTTCTCTGGTTGAGCAGGATGATGCCGACGTTGGGCCTGAAGCCGTCCCGGTCGAGCATAATCAAACCCCAAATTTCTATGAACTGAGTCGATTATGCACGCCGTGTTACGCACGGCAAGCGACCGGTTCGAAGGCCCCCGGGCCCGCACACCTCCACACTGATCCAGCCGCGCAAGATGAAAGCATCCCGTTTTTTTGTCTCCACCCTCAAGGAAGCACCGACCGACGCTGAAGTGGCGAGCCATCGCCTCATGATGCGCGCCGGCATGATCAAGAAGCTCGGCGCGGGCATCTACACCTACATGCCGATGGGCTTGCGGGTGATCCGCAAGGTCGAGGCGATCGTGCGCGAGGAGATGGACCGCGCCGGGGCCGTCGAGCTGACCATGCCCGTGGTCCAGCCTGCGGAGCTTTGGCAGGAGAGTGGCCGCTTCGACAAGATGGGCCCCGAGCTGCTGCGCATCAAGGACCGGCATGAGCGCGACTACGTGGTGCAGCCGACCAGCGAAGAGGTCGTGACCGACATCGCCCGCCAGGAGATCCGCAGCTACAAGCAACTGCCGCGCAACTTCTACCAGATCCAGACCAAGTTCCGCGATGAGCGCCGCCCGCGCTTCGGCCTGATGCGAGGCCGCGAGTTCACGATGAAGGACGCCTACAGCTTCGACCGCGACCTGACCGCCGCCAAGGCCAGCTACCAGAACATGGCGCAGGCTTATCGCCGCATCTTCGACCGCTTCGGGCTGACCTACCGCGCGGTGGCGGCCGACAGCGGCGCCATCGGCGGCGACATGAGCGAAGAGTTCCAGGTGATCGCCGCGACCGGCGAGGACGCCATCGTTTATTGCCCCGACAGCGACTACGCGGCCAACATGGAGAAGGCCGAGGCGATGGCGCCAGCCGGCCCGCGCCCCGCGGCTTCCAACGTGCTCGCGAAGACGCCGACGCCAGGCAAGTCCACCTGCGAAGACGTCGCCGTGCTGCTCGGCGTGCCCCTGGCCACCACCGTCAAGTCGCTGGTGCTCGCGACCGACACCCTCGATGCGAAGGGCAACATCGTCGGTGCGCAGGTCTGGTTGCTGCTGCTGCGCGGTGACCATGACATGAACGAGATCAAGGTCAGCAAGGTGCCGGGCCTGGATGCGGGCTTCCGCTTTGCGTCTCTCGGCGAGATCGAGGAGCATTTCGGCTGCAAGCCTGGCTACCTCGGACCGCTGAACATGAAGAAGCCGGTCAAGCTGATCGCCGACCGTGAAGTGGCCGTGATGGCCGACTGGATCACGGGCGCCAACGAAGTCGACTTCCACATGACCGGCGTGAACTGGGGCCGTGACCTGCCCGAGCCGGACCTGGTCGCCGATCTGCGCAATGTGGTCGCGGGCGACCCGTCGCCCGACGGCAAGGGCCCACTGGCGATCGAGCGCGGCATCGAGGTCGGCCATGTGTTCGTGCTGGGCACCAAATACAGCCGGGACATGAACGCCACCTTCCTCGACGAAGGCGGCAAGCCGCAGTTCCTGGAGATGGGTTGCTACGGCATCGGCATCACGCGGTTGCCGGCAGCGGCGATCGAGCAGAACCATGACGAGCGCGGCATCATCTGGCCGGACGCGATCGCGCCGTTCACCGTGGTGGTCTGCCCGATCGGCATGGATCGCAGCGCGGACGTCAAGGCCGCCGCGGAGGCGCTGTACGAAGAGCTTCGCGGCGCGGGCGTCGACGTGCTGCTGGATGATCGCGGCGAGCGCCCCGGTGCGATGTTTGCCGACTGGGAGCTGATCGGTGTGCCGCACCGGATCGTGGTGTCCGACCGCGGCATCAAGGAAGGCCAGTACGAGTACCAGCATCGCCGCGATACGGCGGCGACCAAGGTGCCGGCGGCCGAGGCTGCGGCCCACATCCGGGCCAAGCTCGCGGCATGAACGCCGCCCGGCCGCTCCGAAGGCGCTCGCGCCGCAGCGCGCAGTGCGGAGGTTGCCCGGTGATCGGCTTGCCGGAGGGCCGCAGGTGAGTCTTTCGCGGCGTTCATGCCTGGGCGCCGCGGCAGCCGGTGCGCTGTCGATGGCGTTGCCGCGTGTGGCGCTGGCCGGGGCGCAACTGGAGGAGCCGATGATCGACGCGGTGCGCAATGCGCTGACGGCCTCGATACACAGCAGCGCGCCGCCCATCCCGGAGTTCAATGACACCGCGTCGAGGCTGGCCTACCTGCGATGGCTCGGCGAGATGAGCGAGCGCCTGAAGAAGAAGCTGCCGGAGCCGCAGGCGCGCATCGAGTTCCTGCAGACGGTCTGGTACGAGACCCGTCGCTCGGCGCTGGAAGTAAGCCTAGTGCTGGGGCTGGTCCAGGTGGAGAGCAACTTCCGCAAATTCGCAGTGTCCAGCGCCGGCGCGCGCGGCCTGATGCAGGTGATGCCGTTCTGGACGCGCGTGATCGGCGATGGTGACGCGGCGCAGTTGTTCCGCATGCAGACCAACCTGCGCTTCGGCTGCGTCATCCTGCGCCACTACCTGGGACTGGAAAACGGCGACCTGTTCCTGGCGCTGGGCCGCTACAACGGCAGCCGGGGCAAGTCGCCGTATCCGGATGCGGTGTTCGCCAACCAGCGCAACTGGAAATACGTGGATCGTCCCTCAGCCGATTGAACCGGTGCCGCGCGTCACCATCACCTGGTCGATCCGGTAGCTGTCCACGTCCATCACCTCGAAGGTATGGCCGCCCGCGACGACGCGGTCGGTGCGGCGTGGCACGCGGCGCAGCATGACCATCAGGAAGCCGGCCATCGTCTCGTATTCGTCGGGATGGGGGAGGGCTTCGATGTCGAGTGCGCGCAGCACGTCCTGGATCGGGGTCACGCCATCGATCAGCCAGGAATTGTCGTCGCGGCGGATGATCTGCGGTTCCTCGTCGAGGCCGCTGACCAGGTCGCCCATCACCGTGCTCATCACGTCGTTGAGCGTGATCACGCCGACGACGAGGCTGTATTCGTTGACGATGATCGCGAAGTCCTCGTGCGCCTGCTGGAACTGCTCGAGCACCTCGGTGAGCGAGAGCCGGTCGGGCACCACGAGCGCCTTGTGCAGCGGCACGCCCTGGTCGAGCGCGAGCGGCTGGCCGCTCAGCACGCGCTGGAACATGTCCTTCGCGTCGACGTAGCCGAGCACATGGTCGATGTCGCCATCGCAGACCGGATAGGCCGAGAAGGGCTCGGCCACGATGCGGGCGCGCAGCACGGACTCGGGGTCGTCCTTCTGGAACCATGCGATGCGGTCGCGCGATGTCATGACGCTGCTGACGAGGCGGGTGTCGAGTTCGAACACGTTGGCAATCACCTGCTGCTCCCGCACGGCCAGCACGCCGGCACGGGCGCCGGCCTCGGTCATGGCGAGGATGTCTGCGGAGGTGATCTTCTCGTCGCGCTGCAGCGGCATGCCGAGCAGCTTGAACAGGCCATCGGTGCTGCGCGTGAACAGCCACACCAGCGGCTTGAAGGTGGTGATGAGGACGTTCATCGGCCCGACCATGCGCACGGCCAGGCGCTCCGGGTCGGACATGCCCAGGCGCTTGGGGAACAGGTCGGCGAACACGAGGAACAGCGAGATCACCACGACGAAGGAACAGGCGAATGCCCAGCGCGCGGCCGCTTCCGGGCTGGTCCATTGCTCGAAGACTTGCGAGAACCAGGGGGAAAAGGCGCCTTCGCCCACCACGCCACCGAGGATCGCGACTGCGTTGAGGCCGATCTGCACGACGGTGAAGTAATGGCCGGGCTGCTCCTGCACACGCAGCACGCGATCGGCGCGCGGGTCGCCCTCGTCCGCCATCTGGCGCAGGCGCAGGCGGCGCGACGCGGCGAGCGAGATCTCGGCAAGCGAGAAGAAAGCACTCGCCGCGATGAGGAGGGCGATGAGGAAGAGGCTTTGGGTCAGGGACATGGCACGATCTCTACAGACCCTGATGGTGCCATGACCTGGACGGGGCCCCGGACAAGTCCTGCGCCGGACTTGTCCGAAGCAGTCTTCCCGGCCATCGAGCTATTGCACGAATCCCATGCGGCTCTTGTTCGCGCTGGCGCGTGGCAGGTCGTCGACGCGCACTTCGTCGCGGTGCGCAAGGCGCGCGTTGCCGAAGCCGGTCATCAGCGCGCGGCGCATCTCGCGTGGCGCCAGCGTGGCCAGTTGGTCGATGACGTCGTCCGAGGGTTCCGGATTGAGCAGGCGGCCCCAGTCGTGTTCGCCGCGGATCGATGCATAGAGGCTGCGCGCGATCTGGCGCGAGGCCTCTGGGGTCGGCACCTCGATCTCGAACACGTTCATGCGGTTGAGGATCGGCTCCGGGATGCTGCGCTCGTCATTGGCCGTGGTGATCCAGATGACCTGGCTGGCATCGATGGGAATCTCCGCGAACTCGTCGATGAAGTTGTGGGCGGTGTCGTGCTCGAGCAGGTTGTAGAGCGCGCCGAGCGGGTCGTACTGGGCATCGGCGCCGGCCTTGTCGATCTCGTCGACCACCATGACCGGGTTGGCGTATTGGCCGTCGACCAGCGTCTCGAACACCTTGCCCGGCTTGGCGCCCTTCCATTGCGAGGATGAGCCCGAGAGCAGCCAGCCCGCGGTCATCGAGTTCATCGGCACGAGGGACATGCCGGTGCCGAGCAATTCGGCCAGTTTCTTTGCGAAGTGCGTCTTGCCGATGCCGGGCGGCCCGAGCAGGAGCATGGGCGTGACTTCGAGGCCGTCGCGGCTGTCCTGCGCGAGCGCCACGTGGCGGCGCACGTCGTCGAGGACTTCGGTGAAGTTGGGCAACTGGGCGTAGAGGGCCGCCATCTGCGGCACACCGCTGGGCTTGACCTGGAAGCGCTCCGGACCGCGCTCGAGCATGCGTTCGTAGGTGGTGCGGAGGTTTTCGTGGTCCCGGTCGGGCAGCTTGGCGAGCTTGCGCTCAACGTCGTGCGTCTGGAACACGCTGCGCAGGTTGGCCACCGGCAGCTGGAATGCGTGGGAAGCGGGGACGAGACTGCGGGAATCCATGAGACACCTCCGGTTTCGAACACTTCGATACAGCAGCATAAGCCGTGCCCGAAGCCGGTGTCTGTCTAAGTTTTCTCGTTTTTGGCTTTTTGCGACAGGCGCACCGCAAGTCGCGTCGCTCGCCTACACGCCGCCGTGCGGGTGCGTGGGGTCGACCCAGAGCACGGTGTCCGGCTTTTCGACGGGCTCGATGTCGAGGTTGATGGCCACGGCCTGGCCGTCGCTGCGGCACAGCACGCAGTGCAGGGCCTCTGTCTCGCTCGCGTTGATTTCCTGGTGCGGCACGTAGGGCGGCACGTAGATGAAATCGCCGGGACCGGCTTCCGCGGTGAATTCGAGCTGCTCGCCCCAGCGCATGCGGGCCCTGCCGCTGACCACGTAGATCACCGATTCCAGGTGGCCGTGGTGGTGGGCGCCAGTCTTGGCATTGGCATGGATGGTCACGGTGCCGGCCCAGAGCTTCTGCGCGCCGACGCGAGCAAAGTTGACGGCGGCCTTTCGGTCCATGCCCGGCGTTTGCGCGGTGTTGCCGTCGAGCTGGTTGCCGGGGATGACGCGCACGCCGTCGTGCTTCCAGGCGGGTTCGGCGTGCGGATGGCCGTGGTCGGCGTGGTCGTGGCTCATGGCAGGCTCCATGCCCGGCGCTTCACCTGCTTGCTGGCGCCCGCGGGGGCACGCGCTTGCCGGGGTCGGATCATTCGGGCTTCGGGGTCAGGCGTTGGCGCTGATGACCTGTTGCAGCTCGCCGGACTCGTACATCTCCATCATGATGTCCGAGCCGCCGATGAACTCGCCCTTGACGTAGAGCTGCGGAATCGTCGGCCACTGGCTGTATTCCTTGATGCCTTGGCGGATGCCGTCGTCTTCCAGCACGTTGACCGTCTTGAGCGACCGGGTGTCGACGCCGACGGCCTTGAGGATCTGGATGGCGCGGCCAGAGAAGCCGCACATGGGGAAGCTGGCATTGCCCTTCATGAAGAGCAGGATGTCGTTGGACTTGACGAGTTCGTCGATGCGTTGCTGGGCGTCGCTCATGGGCAGGCTCCTTGGGTAGGTGGGTTGGGGCGGATTATTTCACCGTGCGCCAGATCGCGCCGGAGCAGCGGGCGATGCCGGCAAGGTCGTCGCGGCTTTGTGCGTCGGCGAAACCCCGTTCGGTGAGAAGGGCGCGGACGGCAGGGGCCTGGTCGAAGCCGTGTTCGAGCAGCAGCCAGCCGCCGTCGGCAAGGTGGGCGGGGGCTTGCCGGATGATCTGGCGGATGTCGTCGAGGCCATCCGGGCCGGAGGCGAGCGCGCTCAAGGGTTCGTGGCGCAGGGCGGCGAGGTGGGCGTCGTCAGCGGCGATGTAGGGCGGGTTGGAGACGATGAGGTCGTAGCCGGCGTCCGCGCCGGCCAGCCAGTCGGCCTGGGTGAATCGCACCGGAAGTCGAAGGCGCTTGGCATTGGCGCGTGCGACTTCCAGCGCGGCCGCGCTGGCGTCGACCGCATCGACTTTCGAGTCGGGGCGGGCGTGCTGGAGCGCCAGGGCGATCGCGCCGCTGCCCGTGCCGAGGTCCAGCACGCGCGATGCGGCGGTGGCCGACATGAGCGTGAGAGCCCAGTCGACCAGGGTTTCCGTGTCCGGCCGAGGGACCAGCACGCGCCCATCGACTTGCAGTGCGAGGCCGTGGAATTCCTTTTCGCCGAGCAGGTAGGCGGCAGGCTCGCCGGCAGCTCGACGCGTGCAGAGCGCCTCAAATGAATTCCGTGCCGCTGGCGGCAGTTCGTCGGTGTCATGCGAGAGCAACCACGCGCGCTCGTGCACTGGCCGGCCCAGGGCATGCAGCAACAGCAACTGCGCATCGAGCCGGTCGACGCCGAGCGTTGCTGCGGCACGCAGCGCCTGCAGGATCGTCATCGCCATCAGGCGGGCAGGACGGAGGATTCCAGTTCCGCCAACTGCTCGGCCTCGCGCGCCGCCTGCAGCGCGGCCAGCACCTCGCCGAGGTCGCCCTCCATGATCGCCAGCAGCTTGTAGAGCGTGAGGTTGATGCGGTGGTCGGTGAGCCGGCCCTGCGGGAAGTTGTAGGTGCGGATGCGGTCGGAGCGGTCGCCGGTGCCGATCAGGCCCTTGCGCTCGGCAGCGTCCTTGGCGGCGCGTTCGCTGCGGTCCTTCTCCTGGATGCGGGCGGAGAGCACCTGCAGCGCCTTGGCCTTGTTGCGGTGCTGCGAGCGGTCGTCCTGGCACTCGGCCACGATGCCGGTCGGGATGTGCGTGATGCGCACGGCCGAGTCGGTCTTGTTGATGTGCTGGCCGCCGGCGCCGCTCGCACGATAGGTGTCGATGCGCAGGTCGGCCGGGTTGATCTGCACGGCGACCGCCTCGTCGGGCTCGGCCAGCACGGCGACGGTGCAGGCGCTGGTGTGGATGCGCCCCTGGGTCTCGGTGGCCGGCACGCGCTGTACGCGGTGGCCGCCCGACTCGAAGCGCAGCTTGCCGAACACGTCGTCGCCGACAACGCGGATCACGACTTCCTTGAAGCCGCCGAGTTCGCTGGGCGATTCGCTGACGATCTCGCAGCGCCAGCCCGCGCGCTCGCAGTAGCGCGTGTACATGCGCAGCAGGTCGCCCGCGAACAGGGCCGACTCGTCGCCGCCGGTGCCGGCGCGGATTTCGACGAAGGCATTGCGGGTGTCGTCGGGGTCCTTGGGCAGCAGCAGGCGTTGCAACTCGTCTTCGAGCTTTTGCAACTCGTCTTCGGCGGAGGCGATTTCTTCCTGCGCCATCTCGGCCATGTCGGGGTCGTCGAGCATTTCGCGCGCGCCGGCCAGGTCGGTCTCACGCTGCTTGAAACGCAGGTAGCGCCCGGCGATCTGCGTGACCTGGGCATGTTCCTTCGACAAGACCCGGTACTGGGCCATGTCGGCCATGATGTCTTCGCGCGAGAGCAGGAAGTCGAGTTCTTCGAGGCGCTGGGCGTAACGGTCGAGTTGCTGGCGGAGGAAGGTTTTCATGGGGACGGGGTCAGGAGCGGGAGCGGGAACCGGACGCAGAAGTCACGAAGGTTTCGCAAAGGAATGCCGGGAGATTTCTGGAGGTCCTTTTACGACCCCCACGAATCCTTGCGCCTTCTGCGTTCGGCTGTCCGCATTCGGCAGCGGACGCGCGGGGCGTGAGAGCGTCGCTAACGCTCTTTGCGCAGGAACAGGCGCGACAGGGTCTGCGCCGTCTGCTCGCGTGCGGCGCTGTCGCCGGCATGCAATTCGGCCATGGCGCCGTGCAGCATCTTCTGCGTGAGACCGCGCGACAAGGCTTCCAGCACCGTCTCGACGTCCTCGCCCTTGGCCAGCAGCTTGCGGGCGCGCGCCAGTTCGAGCGTGCGCCATTCGTCGGCCTGGGCATTGAGTTGCCGGATCAGCGGTACCGTGCCGCGCTGGGCAAGCCAGTGCATGAAGCTCTGAACGCCCGCGTCGATGATGACTTCGGCCTCGGCGACGGCGGCCTGCCGGCTGGCCTGGCCTTGCTGCACGACCTGCGCGAGGTCGTCCACGGTGTAGAGGTAGACGTCTTCAAGCTTCTTGACTTCGGGCTCGATGTCGCGCGGCACGGCCAGGTCGACCATGAATATCGGCCGGTGCTTGCGTTGCTTGAGCGCGCGCTCCACGGCGCCGAGGCCGATCAGGGGCAGCGTGCTCGCCGTGCAACTGACGACGATGTCGAATTCCGCCAGTCGGCCCGGCAGTTCGGCCAGCCGCATCGCTTCGCCGCCGAAGCGGGTGGCGAGCTTCTCGCCGCGTTCCAGGGTGCGGTTGGCAACCACGATGGATCGAGGCCGGCGCGCCGCGAAGTGCGTGGCGGCCAAGTCGATCATTTCACCGGCGCCGACGAAAAGAACGCGGGTCTTGGCGAGGTCCTCGAACAACTGCGAGGCGAGCCGGACCGACGCCGCCGCCATGCTGATCGAATGGGCGCCGATCTCGGTCGCGGTGCGCACCTCCTTGGCCACGGCGAAGGAGCGCTGGAACAACTGGTTGAGGGTGCTGCCGAGGGCGCCCGCGGTCTCGGCGGCGCGCACGGCGTCCTTCATCTGGCCCAGGATCTGCGGCTCGCCGAGCACCATCGAATCGAGCCCGCTGGCCACGCGGAAAGCATGGCGCGCGGCCTCGTCGTCGTGCAGGGTGTAGGCATGCGAACGCAGCAGCGCGGGGGCGACGCCGCCACTTTCGGCCAGCCAGCCGACCGTGTGGTCCAGCGCCATGTGCTCGGAGGCGCAATAGATCTCGGTGCGGTTGCAGGTGGAGATGATGGCCGCCTCGACCTGGGGATGCCGGTGGCTGCCGAAGGAACTGCGCAGGCTGTGCAGGGTGGGGGCGATCTGGTCGAGCGCGAACGCGAAACGACCGCGCAGGTCGAGTGGCGCGGTCGTGTGGTTCAACCCAAGGGCCCAGACAGACATCCCCCGATTATAAAATTTTGGCGCGACCCCCGGGGCGCCACATCCGCGATGCCCCCCAATCGTCGGCGTAGAAATCTTTTTCCAGCCCCTTCCGATGTCCGCGCTCGACCTGCTGAACCACCTCCTGAACTTTGTCGCGCCGGCGTTCTTCGTCACGGCTGTGCTGGCCCTGCTGGCCGGCTTCCTGATGCCCGCACGGCCGCAAGCGCCCGCCCGATGGGTGCAGTTTGCTATCAATCTCATAGCGGGTGTTGCCGTTCTGGCAGGCGGGCTCGCCTTCTTCGGGCACGACGGCATGATCGCGACCTATGCCGCACTGGTGGTCGTTTGCGGCACCGGCCAGTGGTTGCTGGCGCAGGGGTGGCGGCGCTGATGCGACTTCGCAATCAATCGCATGACTGCGTTGGATTGCCTTGCCTTGCTACTGCACTGTCTGCGGCGCTCCGCCTTGATCTGCGCCTGATTGCAAAGGCGTATGACCGGCGGACCGGCCGGGCGCGCCCGGCCGTGGGGCTCAGGTCTGCGCGGGCGGCGGCGGGCCTTCGGCGGGCGTGGCCATCGGCGTCGCGGCGCCGGAGGCGACCATCATGGTGGGCACGGAAAGCGGCAGGTCGGCGGTGCGCAAGGCGTCGAGGATCTCGAACATCAGGTCGCTGCGCACGCCGCCGGCCAGGCGCGGGCTGGCCACGAACGCGATCGCCTGGAAGATCAGCGCGCCGCCTTCGACGCCTTCCAGCGTGACCGAGGGGGACGGCGTCGGCAGCACCTCGGAATGCGTGTTGCAGGCGGCCAGCATCAGGGCACGGACCTTCTTCGCATCGGTCGACAGCGGCATGGGCAGGCGGATCAGCACGCGGCCCTCGGCATTGGCCAAGGTCATGTTGCGCACGATCTTGGTGATGAACTCCGAGTTGGGCACGATCAGCGTCGAGCGGTCACCCAGCTGGATCTCTGTGGCGCGCACGTTGATGCGCCGCACGTCGCCCTCCGACGTGCCCAGGACCACCCAGTCGCCGACCTTGACCGGACGCTCGGCCAGCAGGATCAGCCCCGAGATGAAGTTCTGCACGATCGCCTGCAAGCCGAAGCCGATGCCCACCGACAGCGCGCTCGCCACCCAGGCGATGCGGTTGACGCCGATGCCCAGCGCCGACATTGCGAACGCCACCACCAGCACGCTGCCGACGTAGCCGAGCAGCGTGGAGATCGAGCTTTGCATGCCGGGCTCGAGCGAGGTGCTCGGCAGGTAGCGTTGCGAGAGCCAGCGCTTGAGCACGCGTACCGCGATGAAGCCGGCCACCGCCACGCCGAGCGCGCTGAAGATGGCGCCGGGCACCAGTTCGAATTCACCGACCTTGAAGCCGGAACCGAACTTACCGCTGCGCTGGAACACCTCGCCGGGTCCGCTGCCCAAGGGCGCCATCAAGGCGATCAGCATGTAGAAGAAGACCGCCACGCGGCTGACGCCGGAGAGCAGCACGGCGGCCTGGTCGAGCGTTTGCGGCGCGAAGCCGAAGCTCTTCTGCAATCGCACGCCGAACCTGCTTTTCGACGAGACGACCGCGGTGAAGAGGTCGTCCGAGAACTTGAACATCACGTACGACGCAGCCGCGACGATGCCGCCCCAGGTCAGCTGGCCGGCCAGGAAGCTGGCGAGCGCGACAAAGCCGATGGCCACCAGCACCCAGATGACGACGATCACGACCATCACCGCGCTCAGCAGCACGCCGACCCAGATCGGCCGGTCGACGGGCACTGGCGCATCGGCCGTGGTTGCGCCGGGCGGGGCAGGCGGCGGCGCAGCGTCCGGCCCCAGCCGCAGCACGATCGCGGCGATCAGCGCCGTGAGCGCCAGCGCGGTGATCACGTGCGTCGCCAGCACGGCAGCGAAGCTCGCATCGATCACCGCGTTGACCTGGGCCGGCGCCCACACCATGGCACCGATGAGCCCGATGAGCCAGGGGTAGGGCGCAAGCCGTCGCGCCATGTCGTCCGACATCGGCGGCAGTCGCCACGAGGGCCGCTTGACCGACAGCAGCGCGCGCCCGAGGCCGACCACGAAGGAGATGAAGATGCTCGCCGCGACCACGGCCTGCGCCACCTTGCGCGTCTGCTCGCCGAGCGCGCCGTTGTCGTCGAGCACCGACGCCAGCCATTGCGCGGAAGCACCGACCAGCAGCACGTTGGCGCCGACGAAGGCGATGACCAGCAGCGAGCGGCGAAGCCGGCCGGGCGGCAGCAGCCGCGTGGCCAGCCGCAGCAGCGCGCTCTCGGCCAGCAGGTTGCCGAGCACGGCGACCAGCAGCGCCGCCACGAAGGTGAGCAGCACCTTGGTACGGTGCTGCGGCTCGCTCGCGACCGCCGCACCGCGGCGCATCTCATCCCACAGCGCGCGCAGCCGCGAAATGTCGTCGGGCCATGCGTCGCGGATGTCGAGCCAGAAGGCGCCGCCCAGTGGCGACGATGCGCGCTCGGTGAGCTGTGCTTCGAACAGCTTGCGACGCTGGTTCACCAGGTCGGTGCCGCGCTGCCGCGCATCGATGGCAAGCAGCTTGGCCAGGCGTATGTCGGAATCCAGCGCATTGCGTTGCTTGGTGAGCGCCGCGCGCTGGCGCGTGATGCTCGGGTCTTCGGTGCCGGGTGCAGCGGGCGCCGCACCGAGTTCGCCGAGCCGCGCGTTGAGATCGGCCAGCGGCGCGGTGCGTGCGTTGATGAAGGCGTCGACCTGCGCCGCGATCGCATTGATCTGCGCCAGCAGTGCGCGCAGGCCGTCGTTGTCGTCGGCGCTGGCGGGCAACTTCGAGAAGCGGGCGCGCAAGTCGGCGATGTTGATGTCGGGCGCTTCTTGCGTCGACTCCGCGGCAGCTTGCGCGCTGGCGACGGGCGCCTGTGCCAGAGCCGGCCCCATCAGCAGCAGGGCGAGCAGCGCGGCGCAGCAGCGTGAAATCAGGGTCATCGCCACATCATAGGAGGCGCGTCCCGGCGCCGTCGTAGGCGCGCTACGCCAACGGGCTGAACAGGTCGACGCGGTCGGTGATGATGCCGTCGGTGCCGAGCGCGAGCAGGCGCTCTGCCGCCCACTCGTCGTTGACGGTGTAGCTCAGCGTGCGCATGCCGGCGGCCTGCGCGCTGGCTACGGTATGGCGGTCCCACAGGGCATGGTTGCAGACGATGGCGACGCAGCCGAGCCGCTGCGCGGTCACGAGCCAATCGGGATGCGGGGTGTCGAGCAGCAGGCCGCGCGGCAGGTCCGGCGCGGCGTCGCGAGCGGCGGCCAGCGCGTCGGGCTCGAAGGAGGTGAGCAGCGGCGGCACGTCTGTTGGCTGCCAGAGTTCGGCCGCGCGCCGTGCCACGACCTTGCCGGTGCGCTCGGCGCTGCCAGGCGTCGGCTTGATCTCGATGTTGAGCATGTAGCGGTTGTGCAGGCAGTAGCGCGCGATGCTCTCGAAGGTGGGGAGCGGCTCGCCTGCGAACCCGCGCGAATGCCAGCCGCCGGCATCGAGCATGGACAGCTCCGCCCACGCCTTGTCGCCGCCGACGCCGTGGCCGCTGGTGGTGCGCTGCAAGCTCGCGTCATGCATGAGGAAGGGCACGTCGTCGGCGCTCAGCTTCACGTCGCATTCGAACATGCGGTAGCCATGCGAGGCGCCGACGCGTAATGCGGCCAGCGTGTTCTCGGGCGCCAGCTTGCCGGCGCCGCGGTGCGCGATCCAGCGGGGGTAGGGCCAGTTCGTCAAATCGTTGGCCCCATGCTCATGACGCGCGCTTGCCGGACCCGGCATCGAACCAGTGCAGCTTGTCCTTGCGCGCCGCGATCTTCACGGTGTCGCCGGCGACGGGCGGGTGATCGCTTTCGTCGGTGCGCATGATGATCTGCTCCTCGCCGATGCGGCCGTAGACCAGGCGCTCGGCGCCGAGCAGTTCCACCGATTCCACCTGCACCGTCCAGCCGCTTTCGTCGAGCGACAGGTGCTCCGGGCGGATACCGAGAATCTGCCCCGGGCGTACGCCGGGCGCATGGTGCAGCAGGTTCATCGGCGGCGAGCCCATGAAGCTGGCGACGAAGGTGGTGGCCGGCCGGTTGTAGACCTCCTCGGGCGCAGCGAATTGGTCCATCACGCCGCCATTCATCACGATGATGCGCTGCGCGAGCGTCATGGCCTCGACCTGGTCGTGCGTCACGAAAAGCGAGGTGATGCCGAGTTCGCGGTGCAGCTTCTGGATCTCGATGCGGGTCTGCGCGCGCAGCTTGGCGTCCAGGTTGGACAGCGGCTCGTCGAACAGGAACACCTTCGGCTGCCGCACGATGGCGCGGCCCATCGCCACGCGCTGGCGCTGGCCGCCGGAGAGCTCGCGCGGCTTGCGCTTGAGCAGCTGGCCGAGTTCGAGGATCTTCGCGGCCTTGTCGACGCGCGTCTTGATCTCCGGCACCGGCACCTTGGCGATCTTGAGCCCGTAGGCCATGTTGTCGAACACGCTCATGTGCGGATAGAGCGCGTAGTTCTGGAACACCATCGCGATGTCGCGCTCCGAGGGTTCCAGGTCGTTCACCACGCGCTCGCCGATGCGGATCTCGCCGCTGGAGATGTCCTCCAGCCCCGCCACCATGCGCAGCAGCGTGGACTTGCCGCAGCCCGAGGGCCCGACGATGACGATGAACTCGTGGTCGGCGATCTCGGCGCTCACGCCGTGGATGACCTGGTTGGCTTTCGGCCCGTGGCCGTAGCGCTTGATGACGTTGCGAAGGGAGAGGGCTGCCATTGTTCTCTTATTTTTCCGTGTCCACGAGGCCCTTGACGAACCATTTCTGCATGAGCACCACGACCAGCGCCGGCGGCAGCATCGCGAGGATGGCGGTGGCCATGACCACGTTCCATTCGTTCTGCGAATCGCCGCCCGCGATCAGGCGCTTGATGCCGACCACGATCGGGTACATGTCTTCGCCGGTGGTCGCCAGCAGCGGCCAGAGGTACTGGTTCCAGCCGTAGATGAACTGGATCACGAACAGCGCCGCGATCGAGGTCTTCGACAGTGGCAGCAGGATATCCAGGAAGAAGCGCATCGGGCTGGCGCCATCCATGCGCGAGGCTTCGGTGAGTTCGTCCGGCACCGTCATGAAGAACTGGCGGAACAGGAAGGTCGCCGTGGCCGAAGCAATCAGCGGCACCGTGAGCCCGGCGTAGGTGTTGAGCATGTTCAGGTCCGACAGCACCTTGTAGGTCGGCAGGATGCGCACTTCCACCGGCAGCATCAGCGTCACGAAGATCATCCAGAAGCAGATCTTCTTGAACGGAAAGCGGAAGTAGACGATGGCGAAGGCCGACAGCAGCGAGATCGAGATCTTGCCGATGGAGATGACCAGGGCCGTCACCAGGCTCACCCACAGCATGTGGGCCACCGGGGCGTTGGAACCGGCACTGGTCGCGCGCCCGAACAGCGCCGACTTGTAGCTTTCCAGCATGTGGTTGCCGGGCAGCAGCGGCATCGGCGTCTGCACGATCTCCTGCGCCGTATGCGTGGACGCCACGAACGCCAGGTAGATCGGAAAGGCGACGATGAGCACGCCGAGCACCATCACCACGTGGGCGAGGATGCCTTTGGTTCCGCGTTTTTCGACCATGTCAGTGCTCCATGGCGTGGTGCGTCCGCGTTGACGCATAAGACCCGGGCGAGAGCAGGGGCGCGGTCCGAGGGCGGCGGGTATCCCCCTCCGCGAATGTCCCCCGGCCTTCGGCCTCCTCCTTTATTTCGCTGCGGGGGATACCCACCGCCCTTGGCCCAGGACACGCTGTGTCGTACTGGCCGCTCAATGACGGCGCGTCCGGATCGCGTCGATGGTGTGCTCTGCGCAGCGAAATAAAGGAGGAGCTGGCAGTCGAAGTCTGACGGCGGGGGACATTCGCGGAGCAGAGTACGCCGTCGGCGTGATCCCGCCCCCAACGCCTCAAATGCCCCAAATGCCGGGCCTCGGCAGGCATCGAACGTCGCATTCGTTGGAGGTGTTTCATCTAGTACTGGACTTTTTTCTCGACGTAGCGGAACTGGACGATCGTCAGCACGATGACCACCGCCATCAGCACCACCGATTGCGCGGCCGACCCACCGAGGTCCATCGCCTGAAAGCCGTCGTGGTAGACCTTGTAGACAAGGATGGAGGTGTCCTGCCCCGGCCCGCCGTTGGTCGCCGCGTGCACGATGGCGAAGGTGTCGAAGAAGGCGTACACGATGTTCATCACTAGCAGGAAGAACGTGGTCGGCGAGAGCAGCGGGAACTGCACCGTCCAGAAGCGGCGCCACGGCCGCGCACCGTCGATGGCAGCGGCTTCGATCAGCGACTTCGGGATCGATTGCAGGCCGGCCAGGAAGAACAGGAAGTTGTAGGAGATCTGCTTCCATACCGCGGCGAGCACGATCAGCGTCATGGCGTGGCGCGAGTTGAGCAGGTGATTCCAGTCGAAGCCCAGCTTGCCGAGCGCATAGGCGACCACGCCCAGCGACGGCGAGAACATGAAGACCCACAGCACCGCAGCCACCGAGGGCGCGACCGCATACGGCAGGATCAGCATCGTCTTGTAGAACATGCCGCCGCGCACGATGCGATCGGCAAACACGGCCAGGACCAGCGACAGGCTGATGCCGATGCCCGCCACCAATGACGAGAACAAGGCCGTGGTCTTGAACGACTCGATGTACGCCGGGTCTTCGAACAGTTGCTTGAAGTTCTCCGTCCCGACGAATTCGACCGAGGTGCCGAACGCGTCCTGCTGCTGCATCGATTGCAGGATGGCCTGCCCGGCCGGCCAGAAGAAAAACACCAGGATGACCAGCATCTGCGGCGCGAGCAACGCCCAGGGCAGCCAGCCGGAACGAAAGAAGACGCGTTTTTCCATGGTGCCTCAAAAGAGAAAGCCCGCCGGCTGTCGATTCGGCGGGCTGGGCGAGTCTACTTGGACGTTAACCCTTGTTTGCCTTCTGGAAGCGCTCCAGTTGCTCGTTGCCCCGCTTCACGATTTCATCGAGCGCGTCCTTCGCGGTCTTCTTGCCATTCCAGACCTGTTCGAGCTCTTCGTCCTCGATCGCGCGCACCTGAACGTAGTTGCCCAGGCGGATGCCGCGGCTCTTGTCGGTGACCTTGCGGATCATCTGCGTGACGGCGACGTCGGTGCCGGGGTTCTCCTTGTAGAAGCCGGACTTCTCGGTGAGCTGGTAGGCGGCCGTGGTGACTGGCAGGTAGCCGGTGCGCTTGTGGCTGGCGGACTGCACTTCAGGCGTGGAGATGAAGCTGAAGAACTTGGCGATGCCCTTGTACTGGGCCGGCTTCTTGCCCGACATGACCCAGAGGCTGGCGCCGCCGATCACGGTGTTCTGCGGTGCGCCGGGCACGTCCTGGTAGTAGGGCAGGGGCGCCAGGCCGTAGGCGAACTTGGCGTTCTTGGCCACGTTGCCGTAGAAGCCCGAGGAGGTGTTGATCATGGCGCACTCGCCCGAGATGAACGAGGCTTCAGGCACGTTGCCACGGCCCTTGTAGACGAACAGGCCCTGCTTGGCCATGTTGGCCAGGTTCTCGATGTGGCGCACGTGCAGCGGCGAGTCGACTTTCATGCGCGCGTCGAGCCCGGCCAGGCCGTTGCTCTTGGTCGCGAATTCGACGTTGTGCCAGGCCGAGAAGCTCTCGAGCTGCGTCCAGCCCTGCCAGGCGGTGGTGAACGGGCACTTGTGGCCGGAGGCCTTGAGCTTGGCGGCGGCGTTGACGACCTCGGGCCAGGTCGTCGGGGCCTTGTCGGTCGGCAGGCCGGCGGCCTTGAAGGCATCCTTGTTGAAATAGAAGATGGTGGTCGAGCTGTTGAACGGGAAGCTCAGCATCTGGCCGTTGGGTGCCGTGTAATAGCCCGCCACCGCCGAGATGTAGGCGCTCGGGTCGAACTTCTCGCCCGCATCCTTCATGACCTGGCCTACCGGAACGATCGCGCCCTTGCTGGCCATCATGGTGGCCGTGCCGACCTCGAACACCTGCAGGATGTCGGGCGCGTTGCCGGCGCGGAAGGCGGCGACCGCGGCAGTCATGGACTCGTCGTAGCTGCCCTTGAAGGTCGGGACGATCTTGTATTCCTTCTGGCTCTCGTTGAACTGCTTGGCCAGGTCGTTGACCCATTCGTTGTTGACGGCGGTCATCGAGTGCCACCACTGGATCTCGGTCTGGGCCTGGGCCGTGCCGACCAGCGTGGCAACCAGTGCCGAGGCCACGGCGAGCGTCTTGAATCGCATGAAAAGACTCCTGAGGGAGAGGTGAGGAAGGCGCGGATGTTATGGCAGCTGCGTGACAGTGCCGAGGCGCGTTTGTCGCATGTGCAACGCGGCGGGTCCAAGCGGGGAAACCCTTTCGGGCATGGCCGCACAGGGTGTATGTTGCAACGCACCATGCTAGCCTTTGGCATGACCACCAAGACCTCCCTGGACAAAAGCAAGATCAAGTTCCTGTTGCTCGAAGGCGTGCATCCGTCGGCGCTCGAAGTGATTCGCGGCGCGGGCTATTCGCAGATCGAGACGCTGCCGAAGGCGCTTCAAGGCGAAGAGCTGAAGGCGAAGCTCGCCGATGTGCATTTCCTGGGCATCCGCTCGCAGAGCCAGCTCACGGCCGACGTGCTGGCGAGCGCGTCGAAGCTGGTGGCGGTGGGGTGCTTCTGCATCGGCACCAACCAGGTGGACCTGAACGCGGCGCGCGAGCGCGGGATTGCCGTCTTCAACGCCCCTTACTCCAACACCCGCTCCGTCGCGGAACTGGTGCTGGCCGAGGCGATCCTGCTGATGCGCGGCATTCCGGAGAAGAACGCGATCTCGCATCGCGGCGGCTGGCTCAAGTCGGCTGCCAATTCGAACGAGATCCGCGGCAAGACGCTGGGCATCGTGGGCTATGGATCGATCGGCACGCAGTTGTCGGTGCTGGCCGAGGCGCTGGGGATGCAGGTGGCGTTCTACGACGTGGTGAGCAAGCTGCCGCTGGGCAATGCGCGCCAGGTGGCCGACCTGCATGACCTGCTGGGCCAGAGCGACGTGGTGACGCTGCACGTGCCGGAGCTTGCGTCGACGAAATGGATGATCGGCGCGGCCGAGATCGCGGCGATGAAGCCGGCGAGCGTGCTGATCAACGCGGCGCGGGGCTCGGTGGTGGTGATCGAGGCGCTGGCGGAAGCGATCAAGGCGAAGAAGCTGCGCGGCGCCGCGATCGATGTGTTCCCGGTGGAGCCGGGCAGCAACAACGAGGAGTTCCAGTCGCCGCTGCGCGGTCTGGACAACGTGATCCTGACGCCGCACGTCGGCGGCTCGACGGCGGAGGCGCAGGCCAACATCGGGCTGGAGGTGGCCGAGAAGCTGGTGAAGTACAGCGACAACGGCACCTCGACGTCGTCGGTCAATTTCCCCGAGGTGGCGCTGCCGGCGCATCCGGGCAAGCATCGGCTGCTGCACATCCACGCCAACGTGCCGGGCGTGCTGTCGGCGATCAACCAGGTGTTCGCGGACAACCAGATCAATATCTCGTCGCAGTACCTGCAGACGAACGAGAAGGTGGGGTACGTGGTGATCGACATCGACGCGGAGTCGTCGGACCTGGCGCTGGAGAAGCTGGCGCAGGTGCCGGGGACGATTCGGAGTCGGGTGTTGTTCTGAGCTTGCGTAGCCGTTCGACACGTTGGGGGCGCGGCGGCGGTCGGCACGCGGTACGGGCCGGCCGACCCTGCTGCGGCGGCCACTTCGGGGCTCCCTTGCGCTGCTCGCTTTGGGCGGGGTCCACATGAACTCGCTTCGCTCAAACAGCATGTGGCCCTGATCCGCCCAAAGCTGCGCTCCTCAGCACCGCAGAAGGGATCGCCCAACCCGCACCGCATACCGCCCGCCGCCGTGGGCACGCCGGTGGTCTTGCTAACGCAGTTCGTCGCCATGGGCAGGCTGTTGGTCTTCCTCCCTCTCCCTCTGGGAGAGGGCCGGGGTGAGAGCACCCCCCTCCCAATAGGGGCGCGGGCGTCCGCACCCCCCAAGCCTGGTACGCGGTACGGGCTGGCCGACCCTTCTGCGCCGCCGAGCAGCGCAGCGTTTCGCGGATCAGGGCTGGCGATTGTCTGAGCGAAGCGAGTTCGAGCCAGCCCCCGCGAAACGCGGGCAGCGCAGGGCAGCCGCGCGGCGGCCGGTGCAGTAGGGTCGGCCGGTCCGTGCCGCGTACCGGGCGCTCTCAGCGGAGAACACCCCCCAACCAACCCACCAATCCATAAGCCCAAGTCCCCTGACCTAAAATCATCGGCCCCCTGGTTCGTGGGCGCGCTGCGCCCGACCGAGGCCATCCCCGATGAATGCTCCGACCGCGTTGACCGCGTTGTTGTCGCAGGCCGAAGAGCCCGTGCGACTCCGCGAGATCCCGTACAACTACACCAGCTTCTCCGACCGCGAAATCGTGATCCGCCTGCTCGGCGCGCGCGGCTGGGAATTGCTGCAAGTGCTCCGCAGCGAGCGCCGCACCGGCCGCTCGGCCCGCATGCTCTATGAGGTGCTGGGCGACATCTGGGTCGTGCAGCGCAATCCCTATCTCGTCGACGACCTGCTCGACAATCCGCGCCGCCGCGGCCAGCTCGTCGATGCGCTCAACCACCGGCTCACCGAAGTCGGCAAGCGCCGCACACCCGATATCGACGCCCAGCGCGATGCGCTCGTCGGCGAACTGGCCGGCCTGGTGTCGCAGGCCATCGCCACTTTCGACCTCATGTTCAGGGACGTGGCCGCGTTGCGCCGCAAGGCCACGCGCGCCTTCCGCAAGCTCACGGCCAAGGACAACGTCAAGTTCGACGGCCTGTCGCGCGTATCGCACGTCACCGACGCCACCGACTGGCGCGTGGAATATCCCTTCGTCGTGCTCTGTCCCGACACCGAGGCCGAGATGGCGCTGCTGGTCAAGGGCTGCATCGAGCTGGGCCTGACCATCATCCCGCGCGGCGGCGGCACCGGCTACACCGGCGGCGCGATCCCGCTGACCTGGAACAGCGCGGTCATCAACACCGAGAAGCTGGAGGCGATGACCGAGGTCGAGATGGTCTCGCTTCCCGGCCTCGAACAACCCGTGCCGACGATCTGGAGCGAAGCCGGCGTCGTCACCCAGCGTGTGGCCGATGCGGCCGAGCGCGCGGGCTATGTCTTCGCAGTCGACCCGACCTCCGCCGAGGCTTCGTGCGTGGGCGGCAACGTCGCCATGAACGCCGGCGGCAAGAAGGCCGTGCTGTGGGGCACGGCGCTCGACAACCTCGCCTCCTGGCGCATGGTGACGCCGCAGGCCGAATGGCTCGAAGTCACGCGCATCGGCCACAACCTCGGCAAGATCCATGACGCCGAAAGCGCCGTGTTCGAGTTGCAGTACTTCGCGGCCGACGGCAAGACGAAGTTGCGCACCGAGCGGCTCGACATTCCCGGCAAGACCTTCCGCAAGGAAGGCCTCGGCAAGGACGTGACCGACAAGTTCCTCTCGGGACTGCCCGGCATCCAGAAGGAAGGCTGCGACGGCCTCATCACGAGCTGCCGCTGGGTGGTGCACCGCATGCCGGCGCACACGCGCACGGTGTGCCTCGAGTTCTTTGGCAATGCCAAGGACGCGGTCCCGAGCATCGTCGAGATCAAGGACTTCATGTTCGCCGAGCAGAAGCGCTCGGGCGTGCTGCTGGCCGGCCTGGAGCACCTGGACGACCGCTACCTCAAGGCGGTCGGCTATGCCACCAAGTCGAAGAAGCACGGCGGCCTGCCGAAGATGGTGCTGTTCGGCGATATCGCCGGCGACGATGCCGACGACGTGGCCCGCGCGACCTCCGAGGTGGTGCGCATTGCCAATTCGCGCAGCGGCGAAGGCTTCATCGCGATCAGCCCCGAGGCGCGCAAGAAGTTCTGGCTCGACCGCAAGCGCACCGCGGCCATCAGCCGGCACACCAACGCCTTCAAGATCAACGAGGACGTGGTGATCCCGCTGCCGCGCATGGCCGAGTACACCGACGGCATCGAGCGCATCAACATCGAGCTGAGCCTGCAGAACAAGCTGGCCTTTGCCGGTGAACTCGAAGCCTTCTTCTCGCGCGGCAACCTGCCGCTGGGCAAGACCGACGATGCCAATGACATTCCTTCGGCCGAGCTGCTGGAAGACCGCGTCGGGCAGGCCATTGCGCTGGTCCAGGAAGTGCGCGCGCTGTGGGCGAGCTGGCTGCAGGACATCGACGCGCTGTTCCCGCAACTTCAGGACCACACGCTGCGTGCCAGCTGGAAGACGCAGCTGCGCGCGCCGCTGCAGCAAATCTTCTCGGGCGCCGAGTTCGTGCCGATCCTCGACGAGTGCAATGCCATTCACCAGCGCGTGCTCAAGGGCCGCGTCTGGGTCGCGCTGCACATGCATGCGGGCGACGGCAATGTGCACACGAACATTCCGGTCAACAGCGACAACTACGAGATGCTGCAGACCGCGCATGCGGCGGTGGTGCGGATCATGGCGCTGGCGCGGTCGCTGGATGGGGTGATCTCGGGGGAGCACGGAATCGGGATCACGAAGCTGGAGTTTTTGAGCGACGAGGAGTTGCAGCCGTTCATGGACTACAAGGCGCGGGTGGATCCGGAGGGGCGGTTCAACAAGGGGAAGCTGCTGCGCAGCCCCTCGCCCCGGCCCGCTCCCGCGAGCGGGGGTCAGTCACTTCCTCTGCCGCACGCGGCAGAGGAAAAGGGCGAGGGCGTTGGCTTGATCCATGCGGATCTCACCAACGCCTATACCCCGAGCTTCGGCCTCATGGGCCACGAGTCGCTGATCATGCAGCAGAGCGACATCGGCGCCATCGCCGACAGCGTCAAGGACTGCCTGCGCTGCGGCAAGTGCAAGCCGGTCTGCGCCACGCATGTGCCGCGCGCCAACCTGCTCTATTCGCCGCGCAACAAGATCCTCGCGACCTCGCTGCTGGTCGAAGCCTTCCTGTACGAAGAGCAGACGCGGCGCGGCATCAGCATCAAGCACTGGGAAGAGTTCGAGGACGTGGCCGACCACTGCACCGTCTGCCACAAGTGCCTGACGCCGTGCCCGGTGAAGATCGACTTCGGCGACGTGTCGATGAACATGCGCAACCTGTTGCGCAAGATGGGGCAGAAGTCTTTCCGCCCCGGCAATGCGGCCGCCATGCTGTTCCTGAACGCGACCAGCCCGCAGACCATCAAGGCGATGCGCGTCGGCATGGTCGACATCGGCTTCAAGGCGCAGCGCCTGGCCAACGACCTGCTGCGTGGGCTCGCGAAGAAGCAGACCGCCGCGCCGCCCGCCACGCTGGGCCCGGCGCCGGTGAAGGAACAGGTCATCCACTTCATCAACAAGAAGATGCCGGGCGGCCTGCCGAAGAAGACGGCGCGTGCGCTGCTCGACATCGAGGACGCGGACTACGTGCCGATCATCCGCAACCCGAAGGCCACGACCTCGGAGACGGAAGCCGTGTTCTATTTCCCCGGCTGCGGTTCGGAGCGCCTGTTCTCGCAGGTCGGCCTGGCCACGCAGGCGATGCTCTGGCATGCCGGCGTGCAGACGGTGCTGCCGCCGGGTTACCTCTGCTGCGGCTATCCGCAGCGCGGCAGCGGCCAGTTCGACAAGGCCGAGAAGATGATCACCGACAACCGCGTGCTCTTCCACCGCGTCGCCAACACGCTCAACTACCTCGACATCAAGACGGTGGTGGTGAGCTGCGGCACCTGCTACGACCAGCTGCAGGGCTACCAGTTCGACAAGATCTTCCCCGGCTGCCGGATCATCGACATCCACGAATACCTGCTCGAGAAGGGCATCACGCTCGACACGTCGCAAGGCGCCGGCTACCTGTACCACGACCCTTGCCACAGCCCGATGAAGCTGCAGGACCCGATGAAAACGGTCAAGGCGCTGGTCGGCGACAACGTGCTCAAGAACGACCGCTGCTGCGGCGAGTCCGGCACGCTGGGCGTGACGCGACCCGACATCTCGACGCAGATCCGTTTCCGCAAGGAAGAGGAACTGAAGAAGGGCGAGGCCGCGCTGCGCGATTCCGGCAAGGTCGGCGCCAAGGACAACGTCAAGATCCTCACCAGTTGCCCGAGTTGCCTTCAGGGCCTCTCCCGCTACGGCAACGACCTGAACAACGGCTTGCTCGAAGCCGACTACATCGTGGTGGAGATGGCCAACCGCATCCTGGGTGAAGACTGGCTGCCCGAATACGTTGCAGCCGCCAACCATGGCGGCATCGAGCGAGTGCTGGTGTGACGGTGACCTGGGCAAGCCAGTCGCGGCATACTGCGCGGGCTCCCCAACTCTGACAACCGATCCAATCCATGGCAGGCCTGCAATCTGGCGCACCGACGCCGCAATCGATCACCGTGCATGGCGCGTCGCGTGTGCTGGAAGTCGGCTTCTCCGACGGCGCGACCTTTCGCATCCCCTTCGAGCTGATGCGCATCAACTCGCCGTCCGCCGAGGTCAAGGGGCACGGCCCGGGGCAGGAAGTGCTGCAGACCGGCAAGCGCGACGTGACGCTGGTCGAGCTGGAGCCGGTCGGCAACTACGCGGTCAAGCCGGTCTTCAGCGATGGCCACGACACCGGCATCTTCTCCTGGGACCTGCTCTATGAACTGGGCGCGAAGCAGTCCCAGCTGTGGGTCGAATACGAAGCACGCCTCAAGGCGGCCGGCGTCGACCGTGATGCCCCGATGGTCGAAAAGGGCGGCCACGGCTGCGCTTCGCACTGAACCTCCGACGCATCGCCGAAGGTGCTAATACCCGCCGGCCCAACGGGTTGTCGGTTTGATATCGGCACTTACGCCCTAACATCGGGCGCATGAGTACAACCCATTTCGGCTTCGAGTCGGTCGAAGAGAAGGACAAGGCGACGCGCGTTCGTGGCGTTTTCGACTCGGTCGCGTCCCGCTACGACGTCATGAATGACCTGATGTCCGCCGGCCTGCATCGCGCATGGAAGGCCTACACGGTCATGGTCGCCAACGTGGGCGAAGGTTCCCGGGTCCTGGACATCGCCGGCGGCACAGGCGACCTCGCGCTGGCATTTGCCAGGAAGGTGGGCGCCAGCGGCCAGGTGGTCCACACCGACATCAACGAAGCGATGCTGCGCACCGGCCGCGACCGCCTGCTCGATGCCGGCGTCGCGTTGCCCACGCTGGTCTGCGATGCCGAGAAGCTGCCCTTTCCCGACAACCACTTCGACGTGGTCACGGTCGCCTTCGGGCTGCGCAACATGACGCACAAGGACGTGGCGCTCAAGGAGATGAATCGTGTGCTCAAGCCCCGCGGCAAGCTGCTGGTGCTGGAGTTCTCGAAGGTCGCCAAGCCGCTGGCCAAGGCCTACGACTGGTATTCGTTCAGCGTGCTTCCGCGGCTCGGCAAGCTGGTCGCGGGCGACGACGCGAGCTACCGCTACCTGGCGGAATCGATCCGCATGCATCCCGGTCAGGAGCAGCTCAAGACCCTCATGAAAGAGGGCGGTTTCGGCCATGTGGACTATCACAACATGACGGGTGGCGTGGTTGCCCTGCATGTTGGAATCAAGTGTTGAAGCATCAGCCGTTGAACGGCAACTACAGAGGAGACGTCATGAGAAGAATTGGATCGGTCTTGCTGGTTTGCGCCATGGCCCTGGTCAGCGTGCAGGCCGACGCGGCACGCATGGGCGGCGGCAAGTCGATGGGCCGCCAGTCGAGCAACGTCACGCAACGCGAGGCCGCCGCACCGTCCGCGCCCTCGCAGAACGCGACCAACAACGCGGCCGCCGCGAAGCCCGCAACGCCGGCGCCTGCGACGCCGCCGGCTGCTGCGCCGAAGCGTCCGTGGATGGGCATGCTGGGCGGCCTGGCTGCCGGCCTCGGCCTCGCATGGCTGGCCAACTCGCTGGGCCTGGGCGCCGCCTTTGGCAACATCCTGCTGATCGGTCTGCTGGTGCTCGCCGCGGTCGTCGCGTGGCGCATCTTCGCGGCACGCTCGCGACCGGCTGCTGCGCGTCCGGGTGGCTTCGCCTTCGAAGGGGCCGGCGGTCCCGGCAATGCCGGCGCGCCGGCGCAATACAAGCCCGCGAATGTCGGCAACGACGCCTCGGCGCGCCCCTGGGAGCAACCCCAAGGCGCCACCTTCGATGCCTCGCCGTCGCATGGTTCCTCGATGGCCGGCGCAGCAGGCGCGGCCGGCGGCAGCATGATCGGCTCGGCGCTTGCGGGCTCGCAGAGCTGGGGCATTCCGGCGGGCTTCGACACCGAAGGCTTCCTGGCCGCGGCCAAGCGCAACTTCGTGACGCTGCAGGACGCCTGGGACAAGAACGACCTCGGCATGCTGCGCTCGATGATGACGGACACCATGCTCGGCGAAATCCGCATGCAGTTGGCCGAACGCGAGAGCCACACCGGCGGCCAGCCCAACAAGACCGAGGTGGTGATGCTCGACGCGAAGCTGCTGGGCATCGAGGAATTGCCGGATGTCTACCTCGCCAGCGTCGAGTTCTCCGGGATGATCCGCGAGGACGCATCGGCCGGCCCGAGCCCGTTCCGCGAAGTGTGGAACATGAGCAAGCCCACGGGTGGCCAGGGCGGCTGGCTGGTGGCGGGCGTGCAGGCGCTGCAATAAGGGTGCGTCCGCCGGCTTCGACGCCGGCAGAGCGACTCGCCGGCTTCGACGCCGGCAGCGCGACCCGCCGGCTTCGACGCCGGCAGCGCGACCCGCCGGCTTCGACGCCGGCTCAACCGATAATGGGGACATGGCCACACCATCGTCCCCATTTGCCTTTCTCGGCGACCTGTTCAACCGTGTCGGCGAGCGTCTGCAGCCGCCGCCGTGGGTGGTTCACGAAATCCAGCACCGCGCCGTGCTGTTCCTCAACCATGTGCTGCAGCAGGAACCGGAAGCGCAGCAGCGACTGATCCGCCAGCAGGGCAACGTGGTGCGCTTCCAGTGGCGCTTCATCACGATGCAGCTGGTGGCCACGCCAGCCGGACTGCTCGACCTCGCCCCCGAGGGCGCGACAGCCGACCTCACGCTCACCGTCATGCAGGATTCCCCGATCGACCTCGTGCGCAGCGGCCTGCGCGGCGACAAGCCGGAGGTGCAGATCGTCGGCGACGTACAGTTGGCGGCCGAGGTCAACTGGCTGGTCGATCACGTGCGCTGGGATGTCGAGGATGACCTGGCCCGCCTGATCGGCGACGTGCCGGCCCATGCCATCGGCAATGGCGCACGTCGCGTGGTGGGCGCATTGCGCCAGTTCGTCGGTGACCGCGCCGGTCGCGCCGCGGCATCGTCGGGCCGCGAATGAGGCGTTTCTACCGCGGCATCTACATCGTCTGGGTCGCGCTTCGCTACGGCCTGGATGAGCTGGTGCTGACCAGCTTCGACAAGCCCTGGCTCGTCCGGGTCGCCCGCCTGCTGGCGGTGGGCCGCAACCTCGAGGCGCCGCGCGGACAGCGCCTGCGCGAGGCGTTGGAGGGCCTGGGGCCCATCTTCGTGAAGTTCGGCCAGGTGCTGTCCACGCGGCGCGACCTGCTGCCGCCAGACATCGCCGACGAGCTCGCGCGCCTGCAGGACCAGGTGCCGCCGTTCCCGTCGAGCGTGGCCATCGCAACCATCGAGCGTGCGTTCCGCCGGCCCGTCGGCGAGGTGTTCGTGCAGTTCGAGGAAGAGCCCGTGGCCAGCGCGTCCATCGCGCAAGTGCACTTCGCCATCCTGCGCACCCGCGACGGCCAGTTGCGCGACGTGGCGGTGAAGGTGCTGCGGCCCAACATGCGCGGCGTGATCGAGAAGGACCTGGCGCTGATGGCCATGATGGCCGGCTGGATCGAGAAGCTGTCTCCGGACGGCAAGCGCCTGAAGCCGCGCGAGGTGGTCGGGGAGTTCGACAAGTACCTGCATGACGAGCTCGACCTGGTGCGCGAGGCCGCCAACGCGGCCCAGTTGCGTCGCAACATGGCCGAGCTGGACCTGGTGCTCATTCCCGAGATCTTCTGGGACTTCTGCCATCCGGACGTGATGGTGATGGAGCGGATGCGGGGCGTGCCGATCGCGCAGATCGAGCGCTTGCGCGCCGGCGGCGTCGATGTGCCGAAGCTCGCGCGCGACGGCGTCACGATCTTCTTCACGCAGGTGTTCCGCGACGGCTTCTTCCATGCCGACATGCACCCCGGCAATATCCAGGTCAGCCTGGATGCCGCCACCTTCGGGCGCTACATCTCGCTGGACTTCGGCATCATCGGCACGCTGACCGAGGTCGACAAGGAATACCTGGCGCAGAACTTCGCGGCATTCTTCCGGCGCGACTACAAGCGCGTGGCCGAACTGCACGTGGAAAGCGGCTGGGTGCCGGTGACCACGCGCGTCGATGAGCTGGAAGCCGCCATCCGTACCGTGTGCGAACCGTACTTCGACCGGCCACTGAAGGAAATCTCGCTGGGCATGGTGCTGCTGCGCCTGTTCCAGACATCGCGCCGCTTCCAGGTCGAGATCCAGCCGCAACTGGTGCTGTTGCAGAAGACCCTGCTCAACATCGAGGGCCTGGGCCGCCAGCTCGATCCGGAACTGGACCTCTGGGCCACGGCCAAGCCCTTCCTCGAAAAGTGGATGGTCGACCAGATCGGCCCGAAGCGGCTCCTGGCGCAATTGCGCGCCGAGGCGCCGCGCTATGCCAAGCTGCTGCCCCAACTGCCGCGCCTGCTGCACGATTTCCTGGAGAATCGGCCCGCCGACCACCGCCGGGAACTGCTCGAACTGCTGGCCGCTCAGAAGCGAACCAACAAGCTGCTGCAGGCGATCATCTACGGTGGCATGGGTTTTGTATTGGGTCTGCTTGCTTTCCAGTTCATCCTGCGCATCCGCCTTTTCTAGTTTTCATCCGCAACCTTCCTTGCTTTCAGGAGAGCCGCCGTGTTGCTGACCCTGGTCATCGTCTACCTGCTGATCACCATCGCCATCGGGCTGATCGCGGCCCGCCGCGTCAAGAACACCACCGACTTCGCCATCGCAGGGCGGCACCTGCCGCTCTACATGATCGTGACGACCACCTTCGCGACCTGGTTCGGGTCGGAGACGGTGCTGGGCATTCCGGCCAAGTTCATCGGCGGCGGGCTCAATGGCGTGATCGAAGACCCGTTCGGGGCGGGCACCTGCCTGATCCTGGTGGGCCTGTTCTTCGCCGGCAAGCTCTACCGCATGACGCTGCTGACCATCAGCGACTACTACCGCGAGCGCTATGGCCGCGTGGTGGAAGTCGCCTGCTCGCTGATCATCATGCTGAGCTACCTGGGCTGGGTGTCGGCGCAGGTCACGGCGCTGGGGCTGGTGTTCAACCTGCTGTCGGCGGGCGCCATCAGCATCCCGATGGGCATGACCATCGGCGTGGTCTCGATCCTGGCCTACACGCTGTTCGGCGGCATGTGGTCGGTGGCGGTGACCGACTTCATCCAGATGATCATCCTGGTGTGCGGCCTGGCGGTGATCGCGGTGTTCGCCGGCGACATGGCTGGCGGCGCCGACAAGGTGATCGACCTGGCCGTCAGCAAGGACCTGTTCAAGTTCTGGCCCGAGCCCAGCTTCCACGACATGATCTTCTTCCTGGCGGCGGCCATCACGATGATGCTGGGCTCGATCCCGCAGCAGGACGTGTTCCAGCGCGTGATGTCGGCCAACAGCGTCAAGTCGGCCACCCGCGGGCCGGTGATCGGCGGCGTCGCATACATCCTGTTCGCCTTCGTGCCGATGTTCCTCGTGGCCAGCGCGCTGCTGATCATGCCGGAGCAGACAGCCACGCTGCTCAAGGAAGATCCGCAGAAGGTGCTGCCGACACTGGTGCTGGAGAAGATGCCCTTCGTGATGCAGGTGCTGTTTTTCGGTGCGCTTCTGTCGGCCATCAAGTCGACCGCTTCCGCGACCTTGCTCGCCCCGAGCGTGACCTTCACCGAGAACATCTGGCGCCAGTTCCGGCCCGCCGGCACCGACCGCGAGAACCTGATGACCATGCGCACACGGTGCTGCTGTTCAGCGCCGCCGTGCTGGGCTATGCCATCCGCATGCAGGGCACGCCGATCTATGAACTGGTCTCCGGCGCCTACCAGGTGCCGCTGGTGGGCGCGTTCGTGCCGCTGGTGGCCGGGTTGTACTGGAACCGGGCCAGCACGCAAGGTGCGGTGCTGGCCGTGGTGCTGGGCATCGGCGTCTGGCTGCTGTTCATGGCCATGCCCTGGGGCGAGGCGTTCCCGGGACAATTGGCCGGCGTGCTGGCTTCGGCGCTCGGCATGGTGATCGGCTCGCTGGCCCCCCAGTGGGTGGTCAACCAACGCACGCCGCACCGGCCGCTGGCCACGGCCTCCGCCTGAACTGGACCCCCCGAATGCGCCTGCGGCGCTCCCCCGCAAGGGGGCGCACCCAGCGGCCCGGCAAAGCCGGTTCCGCGGGTGCCCACGAACATGCATTGCACGCTTTGAACTATCGCGGCCCCCGGCCTTTCTGCGCTCGATTGCAAAGGCGTGCGAAAGTGGCCTGCAGGGGGTGGGCTCTATAATCGAAGGCTTTGCGAGCGGCCACGCTGGCGCTCCATCCGACCCCCCACTCCCATGCCCATCTACGCCTACAAGTGCAGCGCCTGCGGCTTCGCCAAGGACGTGCTGCAGAAAATGTCTGACGCGCCCCTCTCGGTGTGCCCCACCTGCAACGCCAGCGCGTTCGAAAAGCAACTCACGGCAGCCGGTTTCCAGCTCAAGGGCTCGGGCTGGTATGTGACCGATTTCCGGGACGGCGGCAAGAAGCCGGGTGACGGCAAGGCCGCGCCCACCGGCGATGCAGCCAAGCCTGCGGGCGACACTGCCTCCGCAGCGCCCGCTGAGGCAGCGCCTGCTGCCGCAGCCAGTGCGCCCGCCGCCACACCAGCCCCTGCAGCCCCTGCTTCAAGCCCGGCACCCGCTGCCGCCACCAAGACCGACTGAGGCCCCGTTCGATGCACGCCTTGCGCAAATGGCTGCTGTCCGGCTTGCTGGTCATCGTGCCGCTGTTCATCACGCTGGCGGTACTCAAGTGGATCATCGACACGCTGGACCAGACGCTGTGGGTGTTGCCGCTCAACTGGCAGAAATGGCTCTACGACAACAACGTGCGCGGATTGGGCGTGCTGCTCACGCTGGCCATCCTGCTGGTGGTCGGCGCCGTGGCGAGCAATTTCATCGGCAAGCGCCTGCTGGGCTGGGGCGATGCCGTGGTGCGCCGCATTCCCGTGGTGCGCTCGATCTATTCGAGCGTCAAGCAAGTGTCGGACACCCTGTTCTCCGAGAACGGCAATGCCTTCCGCACCGCGGTTCTCATCCAATGGCCGCGTGAAAGCGTCTGGACCATTGCCTTCGTCACCGGCGCGCCGGGCGGCGAGGTCATGGGGCATCTTGGTGGCGAGGAATACCTCAGCGTCTACGTGCCCACCACGCCGAACCCGACCGGCGGCTACTTCGTGATGCTCAAGCGCAGCGACTGCATTGAACTCCAGATGAGCGTCGACGCGGCGCTCAAGTACATCGTCTCGATGGGCGTGGTCGCTCCCGGCCCCATCGCCCTCCCGACGACCCGATAACAACATGCGCCGCCACGGCGCAACGGAAAATTCTTATGGCCATGCGTACTCACTACTGCGGTCTCGTGACCGAAGCCCTCATGGGCGAAACCGTCAGCCTCTGCGGATGGGTCAACCGTCGCCGCGACCACGGCGGCGTGATCTTCATCGACGTGCGCGACCGCGAAGGCTATGTGCAGGTGGTGTGCGACCCGGATCGCGCCAGCACTTTCGCCGTGGCCGAGGGCCTGCGAAACGAGTTCTGCATTCAGATCAAGGGCCTGGTACGCGCGCGCCCCGAAGGCACCACCAACGAAAGCCTCAAGAGCGGCAAGATCGAAGTGCTGTGCCACGAACTCAAGGTGCTGAACCCCTCGGTGACGCCGCCGTTCCTGCTGGACGACGACAGCCTCAGCGAAACCACGCGCCTCACGCACCGCGTGCTCGACCTGCGCCGCCCGGTGATGCAGCGCAACATGATGCTGCGCTACAAGGTCACGATGGAAACGCGCAAGTTCCTCGATGCCAACGGCTTCATCGACATCGAGACGCCGATGCTCGGCAAGTCCACGCCCGAAGGCGCGCGCGACTACCTGGTACCCAGCCGCGTGCATGACGGCAGCTTCTTTGCGCTGCCGCAGTCGCCGCAGCTCTTCAAGCAGCTGCTGATGGTGGCCGGCTACGACCGCTACTACCAGATCGTGAAGTGCTTCCGCGACGAAGACCTGCGCGCCGACCGCCAGCCCGAATTCACGCAGATCGACATCGAGACCTCGTTCCTCGCCGAGGAGGAGATTCGCGAGATGTTTGAAGGCATGGTCCGCACGATGTTCCGCAACGCGGCCGGCATCGACCTGCCGGTGTTCCCGACCATGTCGTATTCGGATGCGATGTTCAAGTACGGCTCGGACAAGCCCGACCTGCGCGTGAAGCTGGAGTTCACCGAACTCACCGAGATCATGAAGCGCGTCGAGTTCAAGGTGTTCTCGAACGCCGCCACGATGAAGGGCGGCCGCGTGGTCGCGCTGCGCGTGCCGGGCGGCGGCGCCGAGGGCGGCATGTCGCGCGGCGAGATCGATGCGTACCAGGAGTTCGTGAAGATCTACGGCGCCAAGGGCCTGGCCTACATCAAGGTCAACGACGCGGCAGCAGGCCGCGAAGGCCTGCAAAGCCCGATCGTGAAGAACCTGGACGATGCCGCGCTGGCCGAGATCATCGCGCGAACGGGCGCCCGCAACGGCGACATCCTGTTCTTCGGCGCCGACAAGGAGAAGGTCGTCAACGACGCGATCGGCGCGCTGCGCGTGAAGATCGGCCACAGCGCCTTCGGCAAGAAGGCCGGCCTGTTCGACGACCGCTGGGCACCGCTGTGGGTGGTGGACTTCCCGATGTTCGAGTTCGACGAGGAAGGCCAGCGCTGGTCTGCTGTGCACCATCCGTTCACGGCACCGAAGGACGGCCATGAAGACCTCATGGACACCGCCCCCGAGAAGTGCATCGCCAAGGCCTACGACATGGTACTCAACGGCATCGAGATGGGTGGCGGCTCGGTGCGTATCCACCGCGAGGAAGTGCAGAGCAAGGTGTTCCGCGCGCTGAAGATCAGCGCCGAGGACGCGCAGCTCAAGTTCGGCTTCCTGCTGGACGCGCTGCAATACGGTGCGCCGCCGCACGGCGGAATTGCCATCGGCCTCGATCGCCTGGTGATGCTGATGACCGGCGCCGAATCCATTCGCGACGTGATCGCCTTCCCCAAGACCCAGCGCGCGCAGGACCTGTTGACGCAGGCGCCGAGCCCGGTCGACGAGAAGCAGTTGCGCGAGTTGCACATCCGGCTGCGGAACGTGCAGCAGCCGGCTTAAGGCAGGCTGGCGGCAGAATAGGGGCGCCTCAGGGCGCCCTTTTTTCTTTGTCGGAAACCCGTCGTCCTGCCGATGCGCCCCTTCAAGATCCCCGAATCCGTCCTGGTCGTGATCCACACGCCGGCGCTCGACGTGCTGCTGATCCAGCGCGCGGACGCCGACGACTTCTGGCAGTCGGTCACCGGCAGCAAGGACACGGCGGACGAGGCGCTGGCGCTCACCGCCGCACGCGAGGTCGCCGAGGAGACCGGCATCGATTGCGGCAAGGGGAGCGCGCTCGGCCCGCGACTGGTCGACTGGCAATTGCGCAACATCTACGAGATCTACCCACGCTGGCGCGCCCGCTATGCCCCCGGGGTGACGCACAACACCGAACATCTCTTCGGCCTGTGCGTGCCGGAGCGCCTCGAGCCGCGGCTCAGTCCGCACGAGCACACTGCCTGGCGATGGCTGCCCTACCGCGAAGCCGCCGACGCCTGCTTTTCGCCGTCGAATGCAGAAGCCATCCTGTTGCTGCCACAATTTGCGGCATGAGCATCAACTTGCGGGTCGCGACCTACAACATCCACAAGGGGGTGCAAGGCATCGGACCCGCGCGGCGGCTGGAAATCCACAACCTGGGCCATGCCGTCGAGCAGCTCGATGCCGACATCATCTGCCTGCAGGAAGTGCGCAAGATGAACCACCAGGCGGCGGCGCGCTTCACCCGCTGGCCGGCCATGCCGCAAGCCGACTTCCTCGCGCCCGAAGGCTACACGGCGGTCTACGAGACCAATGCGATCACCCGGCATGGCGAGCATGGCAATGCATTGCTCACGCGCTGGCCGGTGCTGAGCCAGGCGCACCAGGACATTTCCGACCATCGCTTCGAGCAGCGCGGCTTGCTGCATGTGGTCATCGATGTCGAGGGCAGGCCAGTGCACGCCATCGTGGTGCACCTGGGCCTGATCAAGGGCAGCCGGGTGCGCCAGGTGGCGCAACTCAATGAATTCATCGCACGCGAGGTGCCGCGCGGCGAGCCGGTGATCGTCGCCGGCGACTTCAACGACTGGGGCGCGCGCATGCGTACGGCCATGAACGCGATGGGCATGCGCGATTCGCACGACCTGCGCGGGCCGCGCGTGCTCACGTATCCGTCGCGCCTGCCGGTGACGCAGCTGGACTTCATCTATGGTCGCCACCTGTCGCCGGTGGCTTGCCATGTGCCGCGCGGGCCGATCTGGGCGCGCATGTCGGACCACCTGCCGCTGGTCACCGACTTTTCGTTGTCATGGGCGAATTGATGGCATGCGCCGGCCATCCAAGCGGCGCGGTTAGGATGAGCAGATGCTGAAGAAAATCGACGCTGTAGAGCGCCCCGAAGGCGGGAAAGACGAGGACGAAGGGACGCCGGTCTCGGTCAAGATCCGCGAGCGGATCCTGGCGGCGCGCAAGCGCTTCCATGCCAACGACAACATCGCCGAGTTCATCGAGCCCGGCGATCTCGAGGCGCTGCTCGACGAGGTCGAGGTCAAGATGAAGACGGTGCTCGAGAGCCTGGTCATCGACATCGAGAACGACCACAACACCGACAACACCGCGCGCCGCGTGGCCAAGATGTACGTCAACGAGGTGTTCAGGGGCCGCTACGTGCCGCCGCCATCGCTGACCGAGTTTCCCAATGCCGAGCACCTGAACGAGCTGATGATCGTCGGCCCCATCACGGTGCGCAGCGCGTGCTCGCATCACTTCTGCCCGATCATCGGCAAGCTGTGGATCGGCGTGATGCCCAACGAGCACACCAACGTGATCGGCCTGTCCAAGTACGCGCGGCTTGCCGAATGGACCATGGGCCGGCCGCAGATCCAGGAAGAAGCCGTGGTGCAACTGGCCGACCTGATCCAGGAAAAGACCCAGCCCGACGGCCTGGCGCTGGTCATGGAGGCCGAGCACTTCTGCATGCAATGGCGTGGTGTGAAGGAGATGGACAGCAAGATGATCAACTCGGTCATGCGTGGCGTGTTCCTCAAGGACGCGTCGTTGCGGCGCGAATTCCTCTCGCTCCTTCCCCGGAAAGGATGACCATGACTCGCGCGCGCCACCCATTCATGTGCTCGTTGCCCCGGCGGGAGGCCTGACCATGCTTGTCCGTCTCCTCTATGCCAGCCGCGCCGCCGACAGCAGCGCACCCGCTGTCGACGCCATCCTCGCGCAATCGCGCGTGCACAACACCTCCTGCGGCATCACCGGCATCCTTTGCTATGGCGCCGGCACCTTCCTGCAGGCGATCGAGGGCGGTCGGATGCAGGTCAGCGAGCTTTACGGCCACATCCAGCGCGACCCGCGTCACAAGGACGTGATGCTCCTGGCCTTCGACGAAATCCAGGAGCGCCGCTTCGGGGGCTGGACCATGGGGCAGGTCCAGCTCAGCAAGGTGCACCAGGCCACCTTGCTGCGCTACTTCGAGAAACCCGAACTCGACCCCTATGCCGTCCCCGGCAGCGCCTCGATGGCGCTGCTCGAAGAACTGATGGCCACGGCTGCCATCGTCGGCAGGCCCTGAGTCTCCTTTGCCCCTCTCCGCGTTCGGCCTGATCCTCCTGGCCGGCGTGATCCACGCCAGCTGGAATATCGCGGCCAAGAAGGCCAACGGCGATGCGCGCTTTGCCTTGCAGAGCGGCGTGTTCCTGATGATCGTCTGGGCGCCACTGGGCATCGCGCTGGGTTGGAACGTCGTGCCCCTGTGGGGCTGGACCGAATGGGGCTTCATCGTCGCCAGCGGCGCCTTGCACGTGGTCTATTACGTCACCTTGCTGCGCGGCTACCGCAAGAGCGACCTGACGGTGGTGTACCCGCTGGCGCGCGGCTCGGGGCCACTGCTCTCGTCGCTGTTCGCGATCCTGTTCCTCGGCGAAAGCATCAGCCTCACCGGGCTGGCGGGCATCGTGGGCGTGGTGCTCGGCGTGTTCCTCGTCGCGGGCGGCCCCCAGCTCTGGCGCGCGACCCAGGATCCGGCGCGTCGCGCGCGGGTGCACAAGGGCTTGCGCTATGGCGTGCTGACCGGTGCATTCATCGCCGCGTACACCGTGACGGACAGCTACGCGGTCAAGGTGCTCGCGATGTCGCCGATCCTGGTCGACTATTTTGGCGGCTTCGTGCGCGTGGTGTTGCTGCTGCCGGCCGCGCTGCGCGATCGGGCGGAGGCGGCCCGGCTCTGGCGACTGCAATGGAAGTACGCCCTGCTGGTGGCGGTGATCAGCCCGGTGTCCTATGTGCTGGTGCTGTATGCGGTGCAGCAGGCGCCGATCTCCCATGTGGCGCCAGCGCGCGAGGTGTCGATGCTGTTCGCGGCGCTCATCGGCGGGCATCTGCTGCGCGAGGGCGATCGCTTGCTGCGGCTGGCCGGGGCGGCGTTCATTGCCGCCGGGGTGATCGCCCTGGCGCTCGGCTGAGGGTGCGATGGCATTGCTGCTGGGCTGCGACTTCTCGAGTGCGCCGACGAAGCGCAAGCCCATCGTCATCGCGCAGGGCGCGCTCGATGGCAGCGTCGTGCACCTTGCGCAACTGCACGCCTTCGACACGCTCGACGCATGGGGCGAATGGCTCGCACGGACGCCGGCATGGGTGGGGGGATTCGACGTTCCGTTCGGCCTGCCGCGCGAACTGGTCGTGCAACTGGGCTGGCCCCTGCAGTGGGCCGCATCGATGGCGCACTACGCGGGCATGAGCCGCGCCGCGATCCGCGCCGACTTCGCCGCCTTCTGCGCCGCCCGGCCCATCGGCGGCAAGTTCGCGCATCGGGCAACCGATGGTCCCGCAGGCTCCAGCCCGTCGATGAAATGGGTCAATCCGCCAGTGGCCTTCATGCTGCATGCGGGCATCCCGCGCTTGCTGGCGGCTGGAGCGTGCGTGCCGGCCCACGATGCTTCGATCGATGGCGGGGCTGCGCGTGTCGCGCTCGAAGCCTACCCGGGGCTGCTGGCGCGCGAACTCATCGGGCGGCGCAGCTACAAGGCCGACGACCGGGCCCGGCAGACGCCGGAACGCAGCGCCGCGCGGACGGACTTGCTCGATGCGCTCTGCACCGCCGGCAGCCGACGCCTGGGTCTCCGGTTGGCGCTGGATGCGTCCCAGCGGGCCGGGCTGCTCGCCGACGCGCAGGGTGACCGGCTCGACGCCGTGCTGTGCCTGATGCAGGCGGCCTGGGCGTCCACGCAGCCCGGATGGGGGCTGCCGCCAGGCGCCGATCCGCTGGAAGGCTGGATCGTCAGCGCCTGAACCGTCCTACAGCAGGACGGGCGATGTGCTCCCCCTGCGTATGTCCCAGAAGCCTAGATTGAACTCGTGGCCCATCCCGGGTCATGGATCATTTGAAACTTTGGAAGGAAACGCCATGAACAAGGACCAGGTTGCAGGACGCGTCGAGAACGCGAAGGGCAAGATCAAGGAAGCGACGGGCAAGGTGACCGGCAGCGAAAAGCTGAAGTCCGAAGGGGTCGCGGACCAGGCCGCCGGCAAGGTTCAGAGCAGCTACGGCGACGCCAGGGAAAAGGTGAAGGACGCCATCAAGACGGGCGCAGACAAGCTCTGACGCACCGCCGTCAGCCGCGCCGCAGCACAGATTGCAACGCGGCCGGCCGGCATTGACAGTGGAATTTCCGGAGGAATCACCATGAACGTTTTGCACCAGAAATCAACACGGCCGCGCGCCGTGTTGGCCTTTCTCGTCGCCGGGTGCGCGCTCGCCCTGGGCGGGTGCGACAAGCAAGCGCCGAAGACAAGCTTGGGCGAAAAGGTCGACTCGGCCGTGACCACCACCAAGGAGGCAGCGGCTGACGCCAAGGCGAAGACCGAGGCGGGAGCGGCTTCGGCGGGCTCCAGCATGAAGCAGGGCGCGGCCGAGGCGACGCAAGCCGTCAAGGACGCGGGCTCGAGCGTTGCCGCCAAGGTGGATGACGCGACCATCACGGCCTCCGTCTCCGCGGGCCTGGCCAAGGACCCAGACCTGAGCGCTGTCAAGATCAACGTCGACACCAAGGGTGGCGCGGTCACGCTCAACGGTCCCGCGCCGACCGCCGCTGCCAAGGCGCGCGCCGAGGACATTGCCAAGGGCGTTGAAGGCGTGAGTTCGGTTGACAACAAGCTTGAAGTGAAGATGTGAGCGTTGTTCTTGCCTCATGAAAAAGCCCGGTCGATGCCGGGCTTTTTCATGCGCCATGGGAGCTTATTGCAGCCAGTCCTTCAACTCGTCCGCGTGCTCTTCCTCCTGCGTGAGGATCTCTTCGAGCATGCGCCGGGTGGTCGGATCCTTGTCACCGATCAGCGTGATCATCTGGCGATAGGCTTCGATCGCGATGCGCTCGGCGACCAGGTTCGCCCGGATCATCGACTGCAGGTCCTTGGAATCGTCGTACTGGGCGTGGCTGCGCGACTTCAAGGAATCGGGGCTGAAATCCGGATCGCCTCCCAACTGAACGATGCGTTCCGCGATCTTGTCGGCATGCGCCGATTCCTCGTTGGCGTGGACCAGGAACTCATCGGCAATCGACAAGGAATCCACGCCGACGGCGGTGAAATAGTGCCGCTTGTAGCGCAGCACGCAGACCAGTTCCGTGGCCAGGGCGCCGTTCAGCAGCTTGACGATGTCGTCGCGCCAGGGTCCGTAGCTCGGGGTCAGGACACCGTCGTCCAGGCTGCGTGACGCGGCTTTCAGTGCCGACTCGTCCAGCACCAGGTGTTCGGTGGGGGCTTCCAGGGTAGCTGTAGTCATTGTTCGTCCTTTCGTGGAGTGGACGAGTTTTTCTGCATCAGCGTGGTCACCATGTCAGCAATATCAGATGACTTCAGTAGGGCAGTAACCACGGCCGTGACCGACAGCAGCCGCCAGGGCTTGGCCAGCACGATCAGCGCGCCGCTCGTCGCTGCAATCGCCACGAGCTTGCCAGGCTGCTCCTTCGCATACCGGTCCAGGAAGGGGCGGGCGAGTTGGGTCGCCGCATTGGCCGGATGGCGACGCCACCAGCGCTCGACCACCTTGCGCCCGACCTTGGCCCAGGCAAAGTGCTCCAGGAAACCGGCGCTGCTACCGGTCGTGGCACTTTCGTACGCGCTGGCGCGCAAGGGCAGTTCCTGCGGCGCGCCACCGTTCATTTCCCGTACCAGCGCACGCCGGGATACGGCAAGGCGCTGTTGCGCCGTCAGGGCGTTGTGGTCAATGGTCATGGCGCTCTCCGGCGAGGTGCAAGGCGCGCACGTCGGCATCGAGTTGCGCGCGTACTTCCTCGAAGGCCCTGGAAGAGGGCGAGGCGCGGCCGGCATACAGCCCGGCCATCACCGCGATCGCCACCGCAACCCCTGGCACCACCGCAAGCACCCAATGGAAGCTGCCGTGCAGCACCCCGAGCATCACGGCGGTGCCAATCAGCCCGAGCGCCAGCATGGCGCTGACGGCGGCCAGCACGCCCGCCACCAGGCGGCCGACCAGCACACGACCCGCCGCGGCGCCTTCCTCGCGCACCAGCGCGGCGTAGTTCGCCAGGTGGTTCGCAATGAGTTCGGGGTGCCCGAGCACCGTGGAGAAAATCGGATGGAGCATGGTGCTTCGGGGGTTGCTGCAAAGGCCTGGCGTTGGCGGACTACCTCAATCTCGATGGATGGATCGATCAGTCGTCGCGGCGGCGGCTGGCCAGCACGATCAGCGCGGTGACGGCAGCACCGGCGGCGGCCGCCAGCAGCACCGAGCGAACCGGCTGGTCCGCGATGTACCGGCCGGTCACATCGGCGGCCTGGTCCAATTGGCGCTGCGCGCGAGCGCTCGTCTTGGACGCTGATTCCAGTCCGCGCTGCACTGCCTGCTGCACACGGTTGGCGAGTTGCTCGACCGCCGGCTCCACCGAGCCGCGCAGGTCGCGCACCTTCTCGCCGGCCGCGTTGACGGCGTTCTGCGCGTAGGCGCGGGTGGTTTCCACTGCGTCGTTCGCCGTCTGGCGGGCGTCGTCGGCGAGTTGCGAGGGAGTCTTGGCAGTTGCGTTCATGACGGTTTCCTGTTCCGGGAGAGTGATAGTTTTTCGAGAAGCAAGGCTTTGAATCGTAGCGGTGCTAGCCCCTGCGTATCAAGCCAGCGATCATGCTCGCAAGCGCCAGCACGATGAAGACGACGAAAAGGATTTTCGCGATACCCACGGCGCTGGCGGCAATTCCGCCAAAGCCGAACAACGCGGCGACCAGGGCGATCACCAGAAATACGACGGCATAGTGCAACATGCTGAACTCCTGACCGGGGCATTGCCCTCGAAGTTGGGATAAGACGTTCAAAGGCTTGAACGGGCGAGCCACGAGCGTAGGTTGCCGCCATCCCCCGACCTGTCAGCAGCCGCGGGCGGGGAGCGTAGGAGAGCTGCCACCACAGTGTGGCCCCGCTCATGGCCGTGGCGCGGGCAGCATCGCGCTCAGTCGCGTGCCCTTGCCGACCGTGGATGCCACCGTGAGTTTTCCGTCGGCCGCCTGCACCCGGTGCCGCATGCCGGCCAGCCCGTGCGTCGCCGGCCGGATGCTGTTCACGTCGAAGCCCGTGCCGTTGTCGCCGACCTCCACGATCACGTGGTTGTCGTAGTTCTTGAGCACGATGGTCGCCTCGGTGGCCTGCGCGTACTTGCCGATGTTGGTCAGGCACTCCTGCACCATGCGATAGATGGTGAGCTGCCGCGATTCGTCCAGCGTCACCGGCTCCAGCGCCATCTCGACCGCAATGCCGGACTGGTCTGCAAACTCGCGCCCCAGGATCTCGAGCGAGGCCACCAGCCCGAGATTGGAAAGAGAGGAGGGGCGCAGGTCCTCGATGATGCGCCGCTTCAGCGCGATGCCGCTGTTGAGCAGTTCGGTCAGGTGCTGCAGGCGCTGCGACGCGTCCGGCGAGTCGGCCAGTCGCGACTTGAGGCGCGCCACGTCCAGCTTCGCCGCGGTCAGCAGCGAGCCGAGCTCGTCGTGCAGCTCGCGCGCGAGGAAGCCGCGCTCCGTCTCGCGCACGTTCTGGAGATGGGTGGCCAGCTCGGCCAGCGTCGCGGTGCGCTCGCTCACCTCGGCCTCCAGCGCGTTGCGTTCATGCTGCAGGGCTTCCTGCTGCCGCTCGCCGGCCAGGCGCAGCGCATGGGTCTGCCGCAGGTAGAGCCAGAACGCGAACAGCCCCGCCAGGGCCACCAGCGCGATGCCCAGCCGTGCCAGCCGGAGCGACTTGCTGATCTGCACCTGGCCCACCATCAGGGAGCGGTTGCTCATGGCGATGAGTTCGTTGGCCTCGGCGCGGATCGCGTTCATTTCCTCGCGCCCGACGTCAGTGGTCAGGACGAACTTCCACGCGTCCTCGCTGCCCCGCTCGCGCAGGCGGATGCTCACGTCCATTTCGGCCAGCTTGCGCGCGACGTGCTCGGCCAGGCGTTCGGTGCGTGCGAGTTCGTCCGGTCGCGTGGCATAGAGCGCGCGCAGGCTGGCCAGGTTGCCGCCGATCTGCGTGACGGCCGTGTCATAGGGCTCGCGGTAGCGCACCTCGCCCGTCAGCAGGTAGCCGCGCTGGCCGGTTTCGGCGTCGAGGACGTCCTGCAGCAACTCGTTGAGCGCCACCCGCGCCCGCTGCGCCTCGCCGATGTCCTCCAGCGCGTGGCTCGATTCCCGGAAGCCGGCCTCGTTGATGCCGATCAGCACCAGCGCGGCCAGCGTTGCCAGCGTCAGGCTGAGGGCGATCCGTGGAAACGCTAGCCAGCGCATGGGGTCGGGGTCTCCGCGAAACGTGCCCGGTTCAAATTCGGGAATAATCGACGCCGACCGGGGAGCGGCGAATGGCGGCGTGCAAGACCGCCAGAGAACCTCGAAAGTAAATGATGATCAAGATTGGCATCGTGGATGACCACGCCATCGTGCGCTCCGGCCTGCGGCAGTTCTTCTCGGAGCACGTGGACCTGCGGGTGGCGGGCGAGGCGGCCAGCGGCCGCGAGGCGATCGAACTGGTGCGCACCACCGAACTCGACGTGCTGGTGATGGACCTTTCCATGCCCGGCCAGAGTGGCATCGACGCGCTCGCCATGATCCGCGCCAAGGCGCCCGACGTCGGCATCCTGATCCTCAGCGGCTACCCCGAGGAGCACTACGCGATGAACCTGATCCGCCAGGGCGCGAGCGGCTACCTCAACAAGGAATGCGATCCGATCGAGATCGTCAACGCCATCCGCACCATCGCGCTGGGCCGCCGCTACATCACCCCGGCCGTGGCCGAACTGCTCGCCCGCCAGCTCGATCGCAAGGACGACGCAGCCCCCCACGAGCAATTGTCCGAGCGCGAGTTCCAGGTCTTCCTGAAGCTGGCCAAGGGCGAGACGGCCGGCGACATCGCCAAGACGCTGTCGCTCTCCGTCAAGACTGTCAGCACCTACCGCACCCGGCTGATGGAGAAGATGAACCTGTCGTCCAACAGCGACCTCACGTACTACGCGCTGAAGAACAAGCTGATCGATTGAGTTCAGATCAACCCCCGGGGGTGTTGATCCGCGCGGCTTGCGCAATGCAATAGTCGACCAGGGCATCGATTTCATTGGATTTGTCGAAAACGGCGTCCACGCCAAGATCGGCGCAGCGCCTGCGTACTTCGGCAGTGGCGTAGTTGCTCAACACCACCACCTGCTGCCAGGCTTGGCGCACCAGGATTTCCTGCAACACCCCGAGGCCGCTGCCCTGCTTCAGGAAGAGATCGACGATGGCAAGGTGCCATCCGTCGCGGTTCTCGCGCAGCCAGGCGCGCGCCTCGTTCTCGGTCGCGGCATATCCCACGGCTGATACCGCGGCCAGTTCCTCAAGCGTGCCCGCCAAATTCTCACGAATCGTCTGGTTGTCTTCGACGATGAAAGTCTTCAATGTGTGGGCCATGCGGCGTTGCCTATCCCCGCTTGCGGACCTTCACATCATGCAAGTTGGCGGCAACCTGGGCTGTAGGACCATTCCGACCATCGCGCGACCGTAGGCATCGCCCCACACCCTCTGCCGCCGCGAACCGACCCCCTGCGGCGCTCGCATCGATCAAGGTGCGCGGATGGTCGCCATCCAACCGTCCCCGCCGCCGTCCCGGTCATCGCCCTGGCTGCGCATGGCCGTTGCGTTCGCGGTGCTGCTGGGGGTGCTCATGCTGGTGCTGCTGTTCTTCCCGTGGGATGTCTTGCGAGTGCCGCTCAACCGCTACGTCAGCGAGAAGACCGGGCGGCAGTTCGAGGTCACGCGCCACCTGGACGTCCACCCCGGCTGGCGCGGGGCCACCATCGTGTTCGACGGCGTCGACTTCGCCAACCCGACGTGGGCGCGCGAGCCCTACCTTGTGCGCGCGAAGCGGGCGGAGTTCGAGATCCGGCTCTGGCCCCTGCTCTCGGGCCGGGTCGTCATACCGCGGCTGGCCCTGGTCTCTCCCGTCATGGGCCTGCAGATGGAGGAAGACGGCCGGCGCACCTGGGCGCTCGGCAAGGACACCGGCGACACCTCCACCGTGCCGACCATCGGACTGCTCCAGGTCGATGGTGGCGGCGTCAATTTCCTGGCCGAGCACCTGGGCGTCGACATCCACGCCGACTTCAGCTACGACACCAGCCGCGGCGAGTTGCCGCTCGACTTCCGGGTCAAGGGCAAGTACAAGCGCCAGCCGTTGATGGCAGAGGGTCGCACCGGCAACGTCCTGCAGCTCACCGCCACCGGCCAGCCGCCGTTCCCGCTCGAAATCAAGGCTGCCGCCGGCAAGACCCAGCTGTCTGCACAGGGCACCGTGGCGGCATTGACCGACCTCGACGGCATCGACGCCCGCTTCCAGCTCAAGGGCCAGACACTGGGCGAACTCTTTCCGCTGCTGGGCATCGCGCTGCCGCAGACCTCTCCCTACGCGCTCGCCGGCGAACTGCGCAAGCAAGGCAAGCTGTGGGAGGTGAAGGGCATGAAAGGCCGGCTCGGGTTGTCGGACATCGCCGGCGACATGCGTTTCGACCAGGCGCCGAAGACGCCGCAACTCGACGGCACGCTGCACTCCAGGGTGATGGACATGGACGACCTGGGCCCGCTGATCGGCCTGCCGCCGACGGAGCGTTCCGCCAAGGCCATCGAAGGCGTCGAGGCGCCGCCCAGCATCGCCCAGGTCAAGCGCGCACGCCGCGATCCCGGCCGCAAGGTACTCCCCACCGCCACGCTCGACTTCGAGCGCCTGCGCGCCATGAATGCCGACGTGCAGTACATCGCCGACAAGATCCGCAACGTGCGCGAGGTGCCGCTCGATCGCGGCAGCGTGCATGTGAAGCTGCTGGGCAGCGTGCTGACGCTGGACCCGCTCGACCTTGGCGTGGCCAATGGCAAGGTGGCCGGCGCCATCCGCATCGATGCCCGGCAGGACCCGGCGGACATCCGCGCGTCGCTCGATGTCCACGGCATGCAGATCAACCGGCTGATTCCGAAAGTGGACACGCTGAAGACCAGCTTCGGCAAGCTCGACGGGCGCATCAACCTGTCGGGTCGCGGCAAGTCGGTCGCGAGCTGGCTTGCTGGCGCATCGGGTGACGTGGCCGCGATCACCGGCCGCGGCGAGTTCAGCAACCTGCTGCTCGAATTCGCGGGGCTCGATGGCGGGGAGGTGATCAAGTTCATCCTGCGCGGGGACCGGACGGTCACGCTGCGCTGCGCCGCTCTGGCTTTCGATGTGAACAAGGGCGTCGCGCAGGGACGCGGCCTGGTGTTCGACACCACGGACACCGTGTTCCACGTCACCGGACAGGCCAACCTCGCTGACGAGACGATGCATTTCGTGATCGACCAGAAGCCGAAGGACATGAGCATCCTTTCGGTGCGCACGCCGCTCATCGTGGGCGGCACCTTCGGCTCGCCGACCATCGGCGTCGAACCCGGCCCGCTCGCCGCACGCGGGCTGACGGCGTTGGCACTGGGCGCGATCACGCCGATGCTGGCGCTGGCCGCCACATTCGAATCGGGGCCGGGCGTGGATGCGGATTGCAAGGGCGTCCTGGCCGAGGCGGGCAAGCCGGGGACTGCAGAGGCTGCCAAGGGCGCCGCCAAAGCCACCGGGGCCCGGCAGCCGCAGAACTGAAGGCCTGTCAGGCCGACCGCTGCGCGCAGACGCTGCAATGCGGATCGCGCGCCGTCCGCAGCGTATCGAACTGCGTGGTTCGGCCGTCGAACATCAGCAGCCGGCCGGTCAGCGATCCGCCGATGCCGGCCAGCAACTTGAGCGCTTCATGCGCCTGCAGCGTACCGATGGTGCCGACCACCGGAGCGAACACGCCGAGCACCGCGCAACGTGTCTCCTCGAACTCGGCGTCCGGCGGAAACAGGCAGGCGTAGCAGGGCGAGGCTGGATCGCGCACGTCGTACACGCTCAGTTGCCCGTCGAACCTGATGGCCGCGCCCGCCACCAGCGGCCTGGCCTGCGCCACGCAGGCGCGGTTGACGGCCTGGCGTGTCGCAAAGTTGTCGCTGCAGTCGAGCACCACGTCGGCGTCGGCCACGAGCCGGGACAGTGCATCGGCATCGGCGCGTTGGACCAGGGCTTCCACCACGATCGTCGGATTGATCGCCAGCATGGCCGCGGCCGCCGACGCCACCTTGGCCTGGCCCTCGCGCGCCGTGGTGTGCGCGATCTGGCGCTGCAGGTTGGTCAGGTCGACCGTGTCGTCATCGACCAGCGTGATCTTGCCGACGCCCGCGGCCGCCAGGTACAGCGCGGCCGGCGAGCCCAGCCCGCCCGCGCCGATGACCAGCGCGTGCGCGGCCGAGACCCGCGCCTGGCCGCCGATTCCGAACTCTTCCAGCAGGATGTGGCGCGAATAGCGCAGCAGGTCGTGGTCTTCCATGCGCCGGGAAGAAGCTGTCCCCCGAAAGAACATCGGCCTCCGAGGAGGCCGACGGCGGGGAGATCAGTTCTCTTTCTTCTCTTCCTTGTTTTCGACGATGGTCTGCGTCTTGCTGACCACCACGGCCTGGCCCTTGAGCTGGTTCAGGGCCTGCATCAACGGGAAGTCCTTGTCGGAGCCGAATTCGGGCACCTTGCGGTCCTGCGGCGGCTTCTTGGCTTCTTCCTCGAGGCGCTTGCGGGCTTCGTCGCGGGCCTTTTCGCGCTCGGGGCTCTTGTCTTCCGGGCCCTGGCCGCTGTTCAGGTGCTTGTCGAGATCGGCCTCGCGCATGCGCAGCGCGGCAAAGGGGCTGCCTTCGGCGCTTTCGTCGACCAGCACGTTCGGCACGATGCCCTTGGCCTGGATCGAGGTGCCGCTCGGCGTGTAGTAGCGCGCGGTGGTGATCTTCAGGCCGGTGTCGGGGCCGAGCGGTCGCACTGTCTGCACCGAGCCCTTGCCGAAGGTCTGGCTGCCCATCACGATGCCGCGCTTGTGGTCCTGCAGTGCGCCGGCCACGATCTCGCTGGCCGAGGCCGAGCCTTCGTTCACCAGCACCACCAGCGGCACGTTCTTCAAGGCGCTCGGCAGGCTGCGCAGCGGGTCGCTGCCGGCACGGCGCTGGTAGAACTCGGGCGCGGCCTTGTAGATGGACTTGCTTTCGGCCAACTGCCCGTCGGTCGAAACTACCGTCACGTTCTGCGGCAGGAAGGCGGCCGAGATGGCCACGGCCGCGTCGAGCAGGCCGCCCGGGTCGTTGCGCAGGTCGAGCACCATGCCCTTCATGTTCGGGTCCTGCTTGTAGAGCTCTTCCACCTTCTTGACGAAGTCGTCGACGGTGCGCTCCTGGAACTGCGACAGCCGGATCCAGGCGTAACCCGGCTCGATCATCTTGCCGCGCACGGATTGCGTGCGGATTTCCTCACGCGTGATCGTGACCGGGAAGGTGCGGTTCTCGTCCTTGCGGTAGATGGTGAGCAGCACCTTGGTGCCGGCCTCGCCACGCATGCGCTTGACGGCCTCGTTGAGGCTCAGGCCGCGCACCGCGGTGTCGTCGATCTTGGTGATCAGGTCGTTGGGCTTGAGGCCGGCGCGGAACGCGGGCGAGCCCTCGATGGGCGAGACCACCTTGATCAGCCCGTCTTCCTGCGAAATCTCGATGCCGACGCCCACGAAGCGGCCGCTCGTGCCTTCCTTGAATTCCTTGAAGGACTTCTTGTCGAAATACTGGGAGTGCGGATCGAGCCCGGCCACCATGCCGGAGATGGCGTCGGAGATCAGCTTTTTCTCGTCGACCGGCTCGACATAGTCAGTCTTGACCATGCCGAACACAGCAGCGAGTTGCTGGAGTTCTTCCAGCGGCAAGGGGGCCAGCGAACCGCGCGCGACGGTTTGCAGTGAAACGGTGGTGAGAACGCCGGCGACGACGCCTGCTGCAACCCAACCGGTGGTCTTGAGTTTTTGGCCCATGTGGAGCTTCCTGAGAGTGTCGGCGTTGAGGCCCGAATCAATATACACACCTTCGAACAACATTGCCGCGCGGGGTTCCGCGCAACTGTGAACGGATGTGGCTTTATGCCTTGCCTTGGGACGCGACCGCCGCGGCGGCCTTGGCGGCGGCCTCGGCATCGCCCAGGTAGTAGCTGCGCAGCGGCTTCAGTTCCTCGTCGAGCTCGTAGACCAGGGGAATGCCGTTCGGGATGTTGAGGCCCACGATGTCGCTGTCGGAGATGCCGTCGAGGTACTTGACCAGCGCCCGGATCGAGTTGCCGTGCGCCGCCACCACGATGCGGCGACCGCTGCGGATGGCCGGCGCCATCGATTCGTTCCAGAAGGGCAAAACGCGCGCCACGGTATCTTTGAGGCATTCGGTCAGCGGCACCTGATCCGCCGCCAGCTTGGCATAGCGGACGTCGCCGCGTTCGCTGCGCGGATCGTCGGCGGCGAGCGGCGGCGGCGGGGTGTCATAGCTGCGGCGCCAGACCAGCACCTGCGCGTCACCGTACTTCTTGGCAGTTTCCGCCTTGTTCAGGCCCTGCAGGCCGCCGTAGTGGCGCTCGTTCAGGCGCCAGGAATGCACGACCGGCAGCCAGGTGCGATCGAGTTCGTCGAGGGTGTGCCAGAGCGTGCGGGTGGCGCGCTTGAGCACGCTCGTGTAGGCCACGTCGAACTCATACCCTTCTGCCTTGAGCAGCCGGCCGGCCTGCTTGGCCTGCTCGACGCCGGTTTCGGTCAGGTCGACGTCGGTCCAGCCGGTGAAACGATTTTCGAGATTCCAGGTCGATTCGCCATGGCGAATCAGTACCAGCTTGTGCATGTGAGAGGGCCTTTGGCGTAGGGGTGCGGGGTGGGCGTAACCCGCCATTCTAAAATCTCAGGCTTTGCCAAATCCAATCTCCCAAGGAACATCGTGAAATTCATCGTCGACAACTGGATGCTGCTGCTGATCATGCTCAGCTCGGGCGGCATGCTGGCCTGGCCCCTGCTGCGTGGCGCCAACACCGGCACGCTGACGGCGCAGGGGGCGGTGCAACTGATCAATCGCTCGCGGGCCCAGGTGGTGGACGTGCGCGAGCCGGAAGAGTTCGCGGCCGGCCACGTCACCGGCTCGAAGAACGTGCCACTCAAGCTGCTCGAGGAAAAACTCGCCGCCACCGTCAAGAACAAGACCGTGCCATTGATCCTGGTCTGCGCCACCGGCGCTCGCGCCAATCGCGCCGTGGCCACCGCCAAGAAACTCGGCTACGAACAGGCCCAAGCCATGGCCGGCGGACTCAAGGGCTGGAAAGACGCTAATCTGCCCATCGAAAAGGCCTGACCCTGCACATGCAACCCGTCAAGATGTACACCACCGCCGTTTGCCCCTACTGCATTCGCGCGAAGCAGATCCTCAAGTCGAAGGGCGTGGCCCAGATCGAGGAAATCCGGATCGACATGGACCCCGACGCACGCGCGACCATGATGGAAGTCACACGGCGTCGCACGGTGCCACAGATCTTTATCGGCGACACCCATGTCGGCGGTTGCGACGACCTCATCGCGCTGGACGGTCGTGGTGGACTAGTACCACTTTTGCAATCTTCCTGACCGTTCGTCGAACCGGATCGCCCCGGGCGGCAGGCCATAATCGATGGCTCCAACAAGCAAGCCCGCAGGGGGACCTCCGCGGCCTGCACTCCTTTGAATATCGAAAGCTCAGCATGGCAGACAACACCCAAGACCCCGTATTCCAGATCCAGCGCGTCTACTTGAAGGACCTGTCGCTGGAACAACCCAATTCGCCCGCCATCCTGCTTGAAGCCGAGCAACCGACCGTGGACATCCAGCTCGGCGTCGACGCCCAGCCCGTGGCCGACGGCATCTATGAAGTGACCGTGTCCGCCACCGTGCAGACGAAGGTCAAGGACAAGACCGTGTTCCTCGTCGAAGCCAAGCAAGCCGGCATCTTCGAACTGCGCAACCTGCCGCAAGACCAGATGGGCCCGATCCTCGGCATCGCCTGCCCGCAGATCGTCTACCCGTACCTGCGCGGCAACGTGGCCGACGTGATCCAGCGCGGCGGCTTCCCGCCGGTGCATCTGGCTGAAATCAACTTCCAGGCGATGTACGAGCAGCAGCAGGCACAGGCTGCTTCGACCCAGCCGGCGCCTGCGGTCACGCAGTAACGCCAAAAGACCGGGCCCCGTCGCCGCATGAAGATTTGCGTCCTCGGCGCAGGGGCTTGGGGCACTGCGCTCGCAGTGAACGCCGGTGCGCGCCACGGGGTCACGCTCTGGGGTCGTGACGCGGCGCAAGTCGGCCACATGAATGCCGCGCGTGAAAACGCGCGCTACCTGCCCGGGGCGTCCTTTCCGGAGATGCTCTCGGTGCAATCCGGCGAGGCCCCGCAGGCCTATGCGGACGCGGATCTCGTCATCATTGCCACCCCCATGGCCGCCCTGCGCGGCCAATTGCATTTGTTGCGCGCGCTCAAGGTGCCGGTGGCCTGGCTGTCCAAGGGGGTGGAGCCTGTGGTCGGCACGGACCAGCCCTTTGGCCTGCTCGCCCATGAAATCCGGGCGCAAGTGGCGCCCGGCCTGATGGCAGGCGTTCTCAGTGGCCCGAGCTTCGCGCAGGAGGTGGCCCAAGGTCGCCCCACCGCGCTGGTGGCCGCGAGCGCGCACGCGCAGGTGCGAGATCTCCTGGTCGAGGCCTTTCACGGGCCGGCGCTGCGGGTCTACGGCAACGACGACATCGTTGGCGTGGAAGTCGGCGGCGCCGTCAAGAACGTATTGGCCATTGCCACCGGCTTGTGCGACGGGCTGGCGCTGGGACTCAACGCCCGCGCCGCGCTCATCACGCGCGGCCTGGCGGAGATGACGCGCTTCGGCCTGGCGCTGGGCGCGCGGGCGGAGACCTTCATGGGCCTGTCGGGTCTTGGAGACCTGGTACTCACCGCCACCGGCGACCTGTCGCGCAACCGCAAGGTCGGGCTGCTGCTGGCGCAGGGCCGCACGCTGGCCCAGGCCGTCGATTCGCTGGGCCATGTGGCCGAGGGCGTGTATTGCGCGCGCACCGTCGTCCAGCGGGCGCGCTTGCTTGGAATCGAGATGCCGATCGCCGAAGGCGTGGTCGCGCTGCTGGATGGCGCGGTCAGCCCCGTGCAGGCGCTTGCGAACCTGATGGGACGCGAACCCTCGGCCGATCCGGGTTAGGCGACGCTGACCCTCGCCGAGGCGCACCGCCTGATGGCAGATCTGGCCCGGATCTCCTTGAATTTATTTCGCTGAAGTCAGGTGATGGTCGGGTGAAGGCTGATTGAAGCGCTCACCGGCTTCGGTTAGCGTGGGCGCCTCAATTCACAAGGAGACTCCAATGGCTCGTCGGCACACAGGTTCACTCGTACTTTCTCTGGCTGCGGTTGCGGCGATCGCGGGTTGTGGCTCCGGGGGACTGGTTCCCGGGACGGGCCCCAAGCCCATGAGCTTTTTCGTGACCAGCGCCAATCCCGGGCAGGGTGCCAATTTCGGCGGCCTTTCAGGTGCCGACAACTATTGCCAGAGCCTGGCCGCGAAGGTCGGGGCGGGCGGGCGCACATGGCGTGCCTACCTCAGCACCACCGGCAGTCCCGGCGTCAACGCGCGCGATCGCATCGGCAAGGGCCCCTGGTACAACGCCAAGGGCGTGCTGGTGGCGTCCAGCGTCGACGAACTGCACGGCGTCAACATGTTGAACAAGGTGTCGGTACTGACGGAAAGCGGGCAGACGATCATGGGGCGTGGCGATGCCACCAACATGCATGACATCCTGACCGGCTCGTCGCCCGACGGTCGCGCCGTGCCCGGGGACAAGGACACCACCTGCGGCAACTGGACCAAGAGCGGTGACGGCTCGGCCATCGTCGGGCACCATGACCGCACGGGGCTGGACGAATCGGCACCGGCCAAGTCTTGGAACTCGTCGCACGCGACGCAGGGTTGCGGCATGGAAGCGCTCAAGAAGACGGGTGGCGCGGGCTTGTTGTACTGCTTCGCGCAGTAGAGCTCGCGAGTCGGGTCGCCGGCCGGGCCTGGGGCTTCGGCCGCCGGTCGACGCGCTCAGGTCGGCGAGTAGGCCAGCCGCACGTAGATCGGGGCGAAGGCCTCGGCCTGCGTGATCTCGATCAGCGTTTCCTTGCCCAGTTCGAGCATGGCGATGAAGGTCACGATCAGCACCGGCACGCCGCGGTCCACGTCGAACAGGTTCTCGAACTCGATGAACTGGCGGCCCTGCAGCTTGCGCAGCACGATGCTCATGTGCTCGCGCACGCTGAGTTCCTCGCGCGAGATCTTGTGGTGCTGCACCAGCTTGGCGCGCTTGAGGATGTCGGCCCAGGCGTCGCGCAGGTCGACCACGTTCACATCGGGAAAGCGCGGCTTGAGCGACTGCTCGATGTAGACCTGCCCCTTCCAGAAGTCGCGGCCATGCTGCGGCAGGGCACTGATGGCGGCGGCCTGCATCTTGGTCTGCTCGTATTCGAGCAGCCGCCGCACCAGTTCGGCGCGCGGGTCTTCCGCCTCTTCGCCCTCGGCCGTCTTGCGTGGCGGCAACAGCATGCGCGACTTGATCTCGATCAGCATGGCGGCCATGAGCAGGTACTCGGCCGCCAGTTCGAGGTTGGTGCGACGCACCTCCTCGACATAGGTCAGGTACTGGCGCGTGAGGCCAGCCATCGGGATGTCGAGGATGTTGAAGTTCTGCTTGCGAATCAGGTAGAGCAGCAGGTCGAGCGGACCTTCGAAGGCTTCGAGGAAGACCTGCAGCGCTTCGGGGGGGATGTAAAGGTCGTTCGGCAGGGCGAACAGCGGCTCGCCATAGAGGCGCGCGAGCGCGACCTGGTCCACGACCTCAGGCATGGGCGACAGGACCGTGGCGCCGTCGTCGTCGGCGAGTGTGCGGATCATGGCTCAGATGCAAGATGGAGAGCGCCGCACACGGGGCTGGCGGTTGCCACGGGCCGAAAGCGGCACTTACTTGACTTGCGTCTGGTAGACGTAGGGTTGCTGCGGCACATCGCCTTCGGCGTACTCGTCCTGCAGGCTGCGGTCGACGTGCTTGTCCCACAAGAGGGCGCGTCCGGCGCGCTGCTCGGCCTCGAGGTTGGGCTTTTGCCGCTTCAACTCGTCGATGAAGTTGGTGACGTCGGAGCGGTAGTGGGGGCGATTGAAGATGGACATAGACTGGGCCTTTGGACGCGAATTTTACCGGGGACGGGATGGCACAGGTGACACAACGCATATTCGGGGCCGGGCGGACGCGCTGGATCGCGATGGCACTGGGCGCGTTGCTCGCGCTGGCGGCTTGCGACAACAAGAACATCAGCGAACTGGAGGAGGGCGTCGCCGCCGAATCCGACGTGCGTGCCAGGTTCGGGCCGCCGGAGAACATCTGGGACGGTCCGGCCGGCGGGCGCGTCTTCGAATACAACCGCCAGCCCGCGGGCCAGAAGAACTACATGATCACCATCGGCCCGGACGGCAAGATGAGTGCGTTGCGCCAGGTGCTGACGCCCGAGAACTTTGCAAAGGTTCAGCCGGGCATGTCGATGGAGAACCTGCGCAGGATGCTCGGCAAGCCGGCCAAGGTGACGCCTTATCCGCTGAAGAATGAATACGAATGGGAATGGCGCTGGATGCAGCCGCCGAATTCGCCGATGGTGTTCACGGCGGTGCTCAACGGCGACCAGCGCGTGGTGCGCAGCGGGTCTTCGGCGGATCGAGGGGCGGAGGCGCCATAGCCTTGGGTTGGCGGGTCAGGAATGCGGAATCGGACAGCCGTACGCAGAGGACGCGAAGGTTACGCGAAGGACGCGAAAGGAATACCAAAGAAATTTTTGAAGTGGGTCGTTGGCCATCGCCGATCGCCGCCCCGGTGGCGCCCGCTTCGCTATTTGTCTCCTTTCGCGTCCTTCGCGGAACCTTTGCGTGCAGTCGGATTTCGGCAGCGTTCGTTCACCCCTTCAGCGTCGCGTGCTTCGCGTCCGTCAGTCCGGATTCAGCGGGCTTCATCCATGCCAGCCGCCCGCAATGGCTCCGCCCTCGCCGCCGCCAGTTCCGCGGCGAAGCCCGAGCGCTCGATCTCCTCGCGCGGTTGCGGCTGCAGCGATTCGAGGCGCAGCAAGCCGTCGCGCGAGAGCACGGCCTTGTGCAGTTGGCGCAGCGCATCGAGGCCGGTGGCGTCGAGTGAAATGAGGTGCATCGCGTCCAGCACCACCGTCATGCCGCGGGGCGCGCGCTCCACTGCGCCGATGGTTTCGTCGAGACGGGCCGCGGCGCCGAAGAACAGCGCACCGTAGAGCCTGTAGGTGATGACGGGGGGTTGCATCGACACCAGCTCCACCGTGAACAGCGCGTTCATGCGCCGGATGAACAGCGCGCAGGCCAGCACCACGCCGGCCTGCACCGCCACCGTGAGGTCGAACACGACCGTCAGGAAGAAGGTGCCGAGCATCAGCAGGCGGTAGTGCCGGCTGAAGTGGCGCAGGCGGTAGGGCGTGAACTCGCGCCATTCGCCCATGTTCCAGGCCACGAAGAGCAGGATGCCGGCCAGCACCGACAGCGGGACGTGCACGGCCAGTGGCGCCAGCAGGAGCACCACGGCCAGCAGCGTCAGCGCATGCACGATGCCCGCGACGGGTGAGCTGCCGCCGGAGCGCACGTTGGTCACCGTGCGCGCAATGGTGCCGGTGGCCGGCATCCCGCCAAAGAAGGGCGCAACGATGTTGGCAATGCCTTGCGCCATCAGCTCCTGGTTGGGGTCGTGGCGCGGCTGCCCACTGATCTGGTCGGCCACGCGCGCACACAGCAGCGATTCGATGGCGCCGAGCAAGGCGATGGTCACGGTCGGCGTGACGAGTTGCTTGACAGTCTCCCAACTGAAGGCGGGCAGCTCGAAGGCCGGCAAGCCTTGCGGGATGCCGCCGAAGCGCGTGCCGATGGTTTCGACAGGGAATTCGAAGAACCACGACACCAGGCTCAGCGTGACGAGCGCGACGATCGGCCCCGGCATGCGCGCGCCCAATTGAACGGCGCGCGCTTCGAGCACGCGCCCGAACACCCTGTGCACCCTCTGGCCGAGCTTCGACTCGCCGCGCAACAGCAGCGGCCAGACGAACAGGCCGGCGAGACACACCACGCCGAGCCCGAAGGCGTGGAGGTTGACGGTGTGGGCATGCGCGGCCAGGGTCTTGAGCTGCGAGAACATGTCGGCCGGCATCTTGTCGATGCGCAAGCCGAACCAGTCGCGCAACTGCGAGATCAGGATCAGCATGGCGATGCCGTTGGTGAAGCCGACCACGATCGACACCGGCACATAGCGCACGAGTGTGCCGAGCTTGAACAGCCCGAGCAGGAAGAGCAGCACGCCCGCGCAGGCGGTCGCGATCAGCAGGTTGGCCAGGCCGTAGCGCTCCAGGATGCCGTAGACAATGACGATGAACGCGCCTGCGGGCCCGCCGATCTGCACGGCCGAGCCACCCAGCAGCGAGATCAGGAAGCCCGCGATGATGGCGGTCCAGAGGCCGGCTTCGGGCTTGAGCCCGGAAGCGATGGCGAAGGCCATGGCGAGCGGCAAGGCGACGATGCCGACCGTCGCGCCGGCACCGACGTCCTTGAAGAAGCGCGCCCGGTCGTAGCTCGCCAGTGTGTCGATCAACCGGGGGCGGAAGCGGGCGAATCGGGGGCGGGAGGACATGCGCCTATTGTGTGCGCGGCCTCCCGGATCACGTGACTACTTGCTGTCCGGCAACACGGCATCGGCCGCGGCGCCGATGACCTTGCCGCCGATCTTGGCGGTGCCGATGGCGGCATCCGCCGCGAGGCCGACCGCGCCGGCGCCCACGCTCACAGCGGTGCTGGCAACGGAGACCACGGCGCAGCCGCCCAGCAGGCTGAGGAGCGCCGCCAACATGGCAGCAATGACCAGGCGATGCGATGGATGCGTCATGGCCGGATTCTGAACCTCAACGCACCCGCATGCCAGGCGTCGCGCCCGGCCACGGTTCGAGCACATGGATGCCGGGGTTGGCTTTCTCGTCGGCGTGGCTGGCGGCCAGGACCATGCCTTCGCTGATGCCGAACTTCATCTTGCGCGGCGCGAGGTTGGCGACCAGCACGGTGAGCTTGCCCACCAGTTGCTCGGGCTGGTAGGCCGAGGCGATGCCGCTGAACACGTTGCGGGTCTGCGGCTCGCCCGCGTCCAGCGTCAGGCGCAGCAGCTTGGTCGAGCCCTCGACTTTCTCGCAGGCCAGGATCTTCGCGATGCGCAGGTCGATCCTGGCGAAGTCGTCGATGGTGATGGTCGGGGCGAGTGCTTCGCCGCCGGGGGCGTCCGGGTCGCTGGCGGGTGCCGCAGCGGCGGACTTGGCTGCGGCCTTCGCCGGTGCGGCAGCGGGTGCTGCAACCGCGGGCTCGTCGGACTCGAACAGCTTGTCGAGCAAGGCGGGATCGACGCGCTGCATCAGGTGCTTGTAGTCGTTGATCGCATGGCCTGCGCCGAGCGCCATCGCGGCGTCGGGCCATTGCAGCGCCTCGATCTTGAGGAAGGTTTCGACGCTGCTCGCCAGCGCCGGCAGCACCGGCTTGAGGTACAGCGCGAGCAGGCGGAAGGCCTCGATGCAGACCGTGCAGACATCGTGCAGCCGCGCCTCCATGTCGGGCTTCCTGGCCAGTTCCCAGGGCTTGTTGGCATCGACGTATTCATTCACGCGATCGGCCAGCGCCATCGTGTCGCGCAGCGCGCGGGCGTAGTCGCGGCCGTCGTACAAGGTGCGGATGCTGTCGGCCTCGGCGCGCAGCGTGGCCAGCAGCGCTTCGCCGTCGCCCGTCACCGCGCCCAGCTTGCCGCCGAAGCGCTTGCCGATGAAGCCGGCGCTGCGGCTCGCGATGTTGATGAACTTGCCGACCAGGTCGCTGTTGACGCGCGCCACGAAATCATCGGGGTTGAAGTCGATGTCCTCGTTGCGGCCGCTGAGCTTGGCCGCGATGTAGTAGCGCAGGTGCTCGGGGTTCAGGCCGACCGAGAGGTAGCGCAGCGGATCGATGCCGGTGCCGCGGCTCTTGCTCATCTTCTCGCCGCTCACGGTGAGGTGGCCGTGCACGAAGATGTGGTCGGGTGCCTTGCGGCCGCTGAAGTGCAGCATCGCGGGCCAGAACAGCGTGTGGAAGGTGATGATGTCCTTGCCGATGAAGTGCACCTGCTCCAGTTCCGGGTCGGCCATGTATTCGGTGTAGCTGATGCCGTCGCCACCGGATTCGATGCAGCGCGCGTCGAGCAGGTTCTTCAGCGACGCGAGATAGCCGACCGGCGCGTCGAGCCAGACGTAGAAGTACTTGCCCGGCGCGTCGGGGATCTCGATGCCGAAGTAGGGCGCATCGCGGCTTATGTCCCAGTCGCCGAGGCCGCCCTTGCCTTCGTCGTCCTTGTAGAGCCATTCGCGGATCTTGTTCTGCACCTCGGGCTGGACGTGGCCGGGCGCAGCGGTCCATTCCTTCAGGTAGGCCTCGCAGCGCGGGTCGGACAGCTTGAAGAAGAAATGCTCGGAGCTGCGCAGCTCGGGCTTGGCGCCGGACAGCGCCGAGTACGGCTCGATGAGGTCGGTGGGCGAATACACGGCGCCGCAGACTTCGCAGTTGTCGCCGTACTGGTCCTTGGCATGGCAGTTGGGACACTCGCCCTTGATGAAGCGGTCGGCCAGGAACATGCCCTTCTCGGGGTCGTAGAACTGCTCGACGCTCTTGCTGGTGATGAGGCCGGACTTGTCGCGCAGGTCGCGGTAGATCTGCTGGGCGAGCTCGTGGTTCTCCGGTGCGTCGGTCGAGTGCCAGTTGTCGAAGGCGATGTGGAAGCCGTCGAGATACTGCTTGCGGCCCGCCGCGATGGTGGCCACGAACTGCTGCGGCGAGACGCCGGCCTTGTCGGCGGCGATGGTGATGGCCGCGCCATGCGCGTCGTCGGCGCAGACGAAGTTGACCTCGGCACCGTTCATTCGCTGGAACCGCACCCAGATGTCGGCCTGGATGTACTCCATCATGTGGCCGATGTGGAACTTGCCGTTGGCATAGGGCAGGGCGGTGGTGACGAAGAGCTTGCGCGGGGACATGGAGGGCGCTTTCCAGGGGAGGGGAACAGAAGACGGGGTGGTGCGGTCGCGGGCACGCTGGCCGGGCCGGACCCGCATTTTAGGTGGGCCAGCCTTACGATGCTCCGGCCATGCACCATGCGGCCTTTTTTCGCAACTTGAACCTCGGGCGGCCGAACAGCCCGACGCGGGCGCAGTTCGAACAGGCGTTCATCGATGCAGGGGCAGCGGCGGCGCAGTCGTTCCTGACCAACGGGACGATCGCGTTCGATGCGGGCGCGCGGCCAGTCGACGCGTTGCTGGACCAGGCCGCCCAATCGTTGACGGCTTGCTGCGGGCTGTGCGAGCCGGTGTTTGTGCGCGAACTGGCGTCGCTGGCGGCACTGGCCGATGCGGCCCCATTCGAAGGGGTCGACCGCGCATCGGTCTATGAGTTCTGCATCACCTTCCTGCACGCAGATGCGGTCGTGCCTCGAAACCTGCCCGTGATCTCGCCACGCGGCGATGTGCAGATCGTCCATGTGACCGACAGCGAGGTGTTGAGCGTCGTGCACAAGTTCGGCCAGAGCCCCGGCAGCCCGAATGCGTATCTGGAGAAGACACTCGGCCTGCCCGCCACCACACGCGCATGGAATACCGTGCTGCGCCTGCTCACCAGGCACGGTTGAAGCGACGACTCCCGGCGTATGCTTTCGGACCCCGGGCGGCCTCTGGCTCGCCTCGACCCCATTCCCCGATTCACGGAAACGCACCGATGACCACTCCCATCCCCGCAACCCTCATCCCCGGCGACGGCATTGGCCCCGAGATCGTGGACGCCACGCTCGCCGCACTCGACGCATTGAAGGCGCCCTTCGAATGGGACCGTCAGATCGCCGGACTCGGCGGCGTGCAGGCGTCCGGCGACCCACTACCGAAGGCCACGCTCGACAGCATCCGCCGCACGCGCCTCGCATTGAAGGGGCCGCTCGAGACACCGTCGGGCGGCGGCTATCGCTCGTCGAACGTGCGCCTGCGCGAGGAGTTCGAGCTGTATGCCAATCTGCGGCCGGCCCGCACCATCGTGCCCGGCGGGCGCTACGACAAGATCGACCTGGTGGTGGTGCGCGAGAACCTCGAAGGCCTCTACATCGGCCATGAACACTATGTGCCGATCGATGGCGACCCGCATGCGGTGGCCATGGCGACCGGCATCAACACGCGCCAAGGCAGCCGCCGCCTGCTCGAATACGCCTTCGAGACGGCCGTTGCGACGGGCCGCAAGAAGGTCACGATCGTGCACAAGGCCAACATCATGAAGGCGCTGACCGGCATCTTCCTGGAGACCGGCCTGGACCTCTACGAGAAGAAGTACAAGGGCCAGTTCGAGCTCGACACGGTGATCATCGACGCCTGCGCGATGAAGCTGGTGCTCAACCCCTGGCAGTTCGACATGCTGGTGACGACCAACCTGTTCGGCGACATCCTGTCGGACCTGGTGGCGGGACTCGTCGGCGGACTGGGCATGGCGCCGGGCGCGAACATCGGCACGAATGCGGCGATCTTCGAAGCGGTGCACGGCTCGGCGCCGGACATCGCGGGCAAGGGCATCGCGAACCCGACCGCGCTGTTGCTGGCGGCTGCATTGATGCTCGACCACTGCAAGTTGCCGGAGCTTGCAACGCGGCTGCGCAAGGCGATCGACGAGACGCTCAACATCGACAAGGTGCGCACCGGCGACCTCGGCGGCAGCGCCGGCACGGCCGAATTCACGAAGGCGCTGGTGAGCCGCATCGCGGGAGGTTGAGGACGCCATGTCGACAACCCTGCCTGTCCTGTCGCTGATCGAAACCCGCGTGCTCGGCGTGCTGGCCGAGAAACAGCGCACCGTACCCGACAGCTATCCGCTGACGGTCAACGCGGTCGTCTCCGGCTGCAACCAGAAGACCAGCCGCAACCCGGTGCTGGAGGTGACCGACACGCAGGCGCAGGCCGCGCTCGACAGCCTCAAGGGCTACAGCCTGGTCTCGGAATCGAGCGGTGGCCGCGCCTTCCGCTACGCGCACAATGCCGACCGCGTGCTGCGGGTGCCGTCGCAGTCGATTGCGCTGCTGACCGTGCTGATGCTGCGCGGCCCGCAGACGCCGGGCGAGTTGCGCATCGCCTGCGACCGGATGCACAACTTCGCCGACATCTCTTCGGTGGAGGGCTTCCTCGAAGAACTGGCGGAGCGACCGGCCGGTGCGCTGGTGGTCAAGCTGGCGCGGCTGCCCGGCGCGCGCGAGAACCGCTGGGCGCATCTGCTGAGCGGGCCGCCCGTGGAAGATGCGGCGGGTCCGGAGCCTGCGGGCGCGGAGGCTTCGCTCGGCGAGGTGGCGGCGCTCAAGGCCAACGTGGCCCGGCTGGAATCGGAAGTGGCCAGCCTCAAGGCGCTGGTGGCACGCGTATGCGCTGAACTTGGAATCGAAGAAACACCGTCAACATCATGAACAACACAAGCGGTATCGGCAGCGAAGTGCTCGCCACCTGGCATCAACTGGTGCGCGAGCGAGATTCGAAGGGGCTGGAGGCCTTGCTGGCGAACGATGCGGTCTTTCATTCGCCGGTGGTCCATACGCCGCAGGTCGGCAAGGCGGTGACGCTGCAGTACCTCACGGCCGCCTTCCGGGTGTTCTTCAACCCGAGCTTCCGCTACCTGCGCGAGACGGTGGCGGCCGACCATGCGGTGCTGGAGTTCCAGGTCGAGATGGATGGCATCAGCGTGAACGGGGTCGACATGATCACCTGGAACGACGTGGGCCAGATCGTCGAGTTCAAGGTCATGTTGCGCCCGCTCAAGGCCATCAACCTGATCCACCAGAAGATGGGCGCGATGCTGCAGGCAGGGCACCAGCAGCAATAGCGATTACGGGCAGCTACCGAGCACGTAGTAGCCGGGGCCGGTCTGCTTCAGCGTGGTCGTGGCGAAGATGTTCCACAGGCCCATGAACTGGTTCGAGCCATTGGCAAAGGCAAGCCACATGCTGACGTAGGCGCGCCCGGCGCTGACGTGCGCGTAGTTCGACGCGGTGAAGCAGGCGGCGGCGCCGCCCGTCGTGGTGCCCGTGGCCGGCGTCGAGGCGGCGCCTTCGACCCCCGAGGCATCGACGGCTGCCACGGTCCATGAATAGGACGTGCCCGCAGCCAGGCCAGTGTCGGTGAAGCTGGTGGCGGCAACGGGCGCGGCGTTCGACTTGCTGCCATTGCGGTAGACGTTGTAGCCCGTGGCTTCGGCCACCGCGGTCCAGCCGATGGTCATGCTGCTGGATGTCGCCGCGGACAGCGTGACACCCGTGGGCGCGGGCAATGCGCCGCCGCCCCCACCGCCGCCGCTTCCACTACCTCCGGAAGCGATCTGGTCGACCATGGCCTTGATGGCCGCCTGCTGGCTGCCGGCGCGCTGGGCGAAGTTGCTGCCGTACCAGCCGATCCAGTCCCAGCAACCGTTGCCGTTGGGCAGCGTGCCGCTGGCCGATGTCGGGTGGCTCGTGTTGTCGACGCGGGTCTGCGGGAAGAGCACGACGATGCGGTTGGTGTCGGCCCAGCGGGTGTAGCCGGTGTTCTTGATGAACTTGTCGCCGATGGTGGCGTAGTTCTGCTGGCAGCCGTGCAGCGCCACGTGCAGCCGGCAGGTCGCGGCGCCGCTCGCGCATTCCGAAGGGACGTAGATCCATCCGGTATGCGCCATGCCGGCATTGCCGGTGAATGCGGTCTGGTCGAACTCGACGTAGTTGGCGGCGGCTGGCGCATTGTTGCGGGCGTTGAGCGTGCCGTAGAAGCGGGTCAGCGCGGCCTTGGCGCCGTCGTAGCCGCAGTTGCTGATGTAGGGAGAGGCGGCGGAGTTGCAGCTGTTGTTGCCGGCGCCGTCGAAATCGGTCGGAAAGGTGTGGGCCGTGCTGGCGCGCTTGACATAGTCGAGGTTGGCGGCGGCCACGCCGTTGGCCGTGTACTGCGTCTGCACCGCGTTCATCGGATTGGGGCCGACGGTGGTGTCGCTGTTGCCGACGAAGAGGTAGACCTTCTGCTGCGCGACGTTCGCCTTGCTGTCGATCGCGGTGTCGCTCCAGTTGTTGAGGTCGGACTGCATCGTGTTCAGCATCTGGCTGCTGATCGTCGCGTTGTACATGCAGGCCGTGTAGTAGCTGTGGCCGGCGCACATGTAGGGGCCGCCTGCGAAGACGCCGACGCCGCGGAAGGTGGCCGAGTAGGCGTAGCCGAGCTGGTTGGCCATGAAGCCGCCGGAGGACAGGCCCGACACGGTGGTCTGGGCCGGGTCGATCTTGAGGCGCGGCAAGGGAGACGCGGCATGCGCCGCCAGCCCTTGAAACCACAGGGCCGCGAAGACGGCGGCCAGAACGACGAATCGCTTGCGCATCAAGTTGTCTCCTTGGGCGGCACGCTGGTCAGCGGGCGTGCAGTGTAGCCACTTGCGGGCCTGTCCAAGGGGTTGTGCCGGGGCGAACCCGGCAGCGTCGCAGCGCCTTCGAAGGTTCAGTCGTGCTGCGTGATCACCATCCACGGCATGCCGAAGCGATCCTCGACCATGCCGAAGGACGACGCGAAGAAGGTCTTGCCCAGCGGCATCCGGACCGAGCCGCCCTTGGCCAGCGCGTCGAAGATGCGCTGGGTCTCGGCATCGTCCCTGGTGCTGATCGACTGGCAGAAGCCCTTGAACTCCGGCTTGCCTGTCGCGTAGCCGTCGGAGGCCATCAGCAGCGATTCGCCGAGGGTGAACTCGGCATGCATGATCTTGTTGTCGTTGCCCGGCGCGCTGCCGGGCCCGCCCGGTTGCGGCGGCTCGGGGTTGTCCTTGAAGCGCATCACCATGCCGACCTTTGCGCCGAGGGCGGAGCGGTAGAACTCGAGCGCTTCTTCGCAGCGCCCGTCGAAGAAGAGATAGGGTTGGACTTTCATGACGGGTTCTCCTTGCGTTGAGGTCAGGGGTTGGCGGGCATGGCGCTCATGTCCATCCATGCGAGTTCCCAGAGATGGCCGTCCAGGTCCTGGAAGCCATGCTGGTACATGAAGCCGTGGTCGTTGGCCTTGTTGGGCGTGGCGCCCCCGGCGGCCACGGCCTTGGCGACCATGTCGTCCACCTCCCCGCGGCTCTCGCATGACAGGCAGACCAGCACCTCGGTGCTCTTGTGCGCGTCGCTGATCGGCTTGGGCGTGAAGGTCTTGAAGAAGGGCTCGACCAGCAGCATCACGAAAGCCTCTTCGCTGACGATCATGCAGGTCGCGTTCTTGTCGGTGAACTGGGGGTTGAACTTGAAGCCCAGCGCGGTGAAGAAGGCCACCGACTTGTCGAGGTCCTTGACGGGGAGGTTGACGAAGATCTTGGTGCTCAATGCAGTTCCTTTCAGGTGGAAAAGGGTGGTTTGTGTACGTCGTCCACAAAAGATAGCAGACATAATGGACAGCGTCCACATTGGAAACAAATGCGCACAGAGCCCACTCCGCCACCGGTCCGCGACAGCTATCGGCATGGGGACTTGCGGCGCGCCTTGCTGGAGGCGGGTATCGAGCTCGCGCGAGGCGGCGGGCCCGAGGCCGTGGTGCTGCGCGAGGCGACGCGTCGTGCCGGCGTCGTGCCCAACGCGGCCTATCGCCACTTTGCGAGCCGGCTCGAGTTGCTGCGGGAGGTGCGCGCCGCGGCGCTGTCAGCAGTGGCTGCTGCGATGGAGAAGGAGCTTGCCGCCGTCCCCGCCAAGGGCAGGGCTACGGACCTGGCACGCGCCGGTTTGCGTGCCGTCGGCACAGGCTACCTGCGCTTCGCGCGCGTCCAGACGGGGTTGTTTCGTACCGCCTTCTTCGGCCAGCCCGAACTGCTGGAGCCTCTGAACGCCGGACCGGGCGCGGTGGGGCCCGGCGGCCTCAACCCGTTCCAATTGCTGGGCGCGGCACTGGACCGCATGGTCGCGGCGGGTGCGATGCCTGCTGCGCGCCGGCAGGGCGCCGAGTTCCTGGCGTGGGCCGGCGTCCATGGGCTGGCCCTGCTGATGATCGAAGGCCCGTTGCGCGGCGTGCCGGAGAAGCATGCGGAGGCGCTGGGGCAGCAATTGCTGGACATGATCGAGAAGGGTCTCTAGGCTGGATTTCCTGGCGATCCATCGTGGGCCATGATTAACCGAAATGCCCACGAAGGCTGCCGAGTCCACTACGACAATCAGACTGCAGAAGCGTCGGCATGTGCCATGCACCCTTGCACAACGAACCGATGACCGACAAGAGCAAATTCACCTCCGAACACAACGCGGCATATCTTCAACAGGATGTGCTTGCACCGGGCCAACGCTGGTACGCCTTCGACGTACTGATGCCGCTGGCCCGAAAAGGTCATGCGACCAAGTTTGTGATGACCTTGTGGAACTACCACCAGACCAAGACGGCACCTGTCGTGCGCGAATGCGCCATCAGGAAGGATCGCGCAAGCGGATCGTATTGGTACAGGGTCGCCAAAGAAAAGCCAGGCGTGAACAACAACAACCGCAAGAGCCTGTGGAGTGCCATCGACATTGCCAACAATGACGGCTTGCCGATGTTCGGCATCCTCAAGGACGTGCAGACCAAGCGTTGCTCGCTCACAGACATTTATCCCATCGCAGACGTTGTTTACGAGCAGGACGGGAGCGCGCTGTGGCTCTTGCTCGACGGCGAGGTTGGCTGCGAAGTGGAGGTCGCCGACCTTCATCACGTCACGGCGGCGTCGCGTGCACAGGCCTAGCTGTCGAGTCCCACGAGGTTGCTCATGGCCGGGATGCGGCTCCGAGCCCCAGGCATTCAACTGCGCCGGCCTTTCCATGCAACCGCCGAGGCGGGCGTCACTACCTCAAGCCTTGCAAAGTAAAAACGTGACGCCGCCCGCCAGATTCCAATCGTGCCGCGGCTACTTCGTTCCGGGCTTGCCGGTGTACGGATTGAAGTTTCCGCGAGTCGAGTAGTTGTCGCTCCTGGTGCTGTTCGGATTGGTGGCGTGCGAGGGGGCGACGTAGGTTCCGTTCGATTTCGAGTAGCCACTGACGGAGTGGCTTGAACTGTTGACCCCCGTCCCCGAGCTGTAACCAGAGTGGCCGCCGCCGCCTCTCGCAAATGCACCGCTCACAAGCAGGCAAGCGCAGGCGGCAATGGCAATGTTCTTGATCATGGTGTTCTCCTCCGCCCAATATTGGGCAGGGCCAGTGTCAGATCGTCAACGAACTGTTGCCGTAGGGGTTAGCGAGAACCCATCTCTCCTAGCGAAGAGGGATGCGGCGTCCAGATTTCCGTGATCGATGTCCTGCCGCACGGCCTCCTGGAGCGAGCACATCAGGCAACCCGCAGCACGCCATCCAGCGGCAGCGCGTGCCAGTCGATCCACTCGCCGACCCGGACTGAATGCGTGTCCGCGTCGCCCCCGTCGACTTCTCCCCGGCGCACCCGCAGCGTACGCCCATCGAGCCGCAGCGTGATCTCGAACCCGGGCCAGTGCGCCGGCACGCGTGGCGTCATGCGCAATGTCGGGCCACGCAGTTCGAGCCCCAGCAGCGTCTCGACCGCCGCGCGATGCATCCAGGCCGCGGAGCCGGTGTACCAGCTCCAGCCGCCGCGCCCGACATAGGGTGGGGCGCCATAGGTATCCCCGGCCATCACATACGGCTCGATCTCATAGACCGGACCGCGCTGCGGATGCCGTGCCCGGTGCGCGGGGCTCAGGCCCTCGAAGCTGCGCCACGCAGCCTCATGGTCGCCCTGCAGCGCCTGCGCCATCAAGGCCCACACGGCGCCGTGCGAATACTGCCCGCCGTTCTCGCGCACGCCCGGTGGATAGGCCTGGATGTAGCCGGGGCTGTTGGCCGAGTGTTCGAACGGTGGCGTCAACAGGCGCAGCAGCCCGGCCTGCTCGTCGCCAAGTTGCTGCCTCAGCGCCGCCATGGCCTTGTCGGTGAAGGCAGGGGTCGACGCGCCCGACAACACCGACCACGCCTGCGCGATCAGGTCGATGCGGCATTCGGTGTTGGCCGACGAGCCGAGCGGCGCGCCATTGTCGAAGAAGGCGCGCCGGAACCATGCGCCATCCCAGCCCGCATCGTGCAGCGCGCCGATCCAGCCATCGCGCGCAGCCCGCCACCTGGACGCCCGCTCGTGTTCCCCGCGCGCATCCGCCAGCGGCGCATAGCGCTCGACCACCGCGCACAGGAACCAGGCCAGCCACACCGATTCGCCCTTGCCTTCGCTGCCCACGCGGTTCATGCCGTCGTTCCAGTCGCCGGTGCCCATCAGCGGCAGGCCGTGCGCGCCTTTCGTGAGGCTGTGGTCGATGGCGCGTGCGCCGTGCTCGTAGACCGTGGCCACCTGGTCGCTGGTCTGCGGCACGTAGTACGCGTCTTCGGCACCCGGTGGAATCTGCGGGCCCTCGATGAAGGACACCGGCTGGTCGAGCAGGCTGGCATCGGCCGTGACCTCGACATAGTGCGCGCATGCAAAGGGCAGCCACAGCAGGTCGTCGGAAAAATGCGTTCGCACGCCGGCGCCGCCCGGCATGTGCCACCAGTGCTGCACGTCGCCCTCGGGCCACTGGCGTGCGGCGTTGACGAAGATCTGGTTGCGCAGGCGCGCGGGGTCGATGGCGGCGAAGGCCATCGCGTCCTGCAGTTGATCGCGAAAGCCGAAGGCGCCGCCGGCCTGGTAGAAGCCGGCGCGCGACCACAGCCGGCAGGCGAGCGTCTGGTAGAGCAGCCAGCGGTTGACCAGCACATCGAACAGCGGATCGGGAGTGCGCACCTGCACGCGGCCCAGCAGTTCGTCCCAGAAGCCTCGCGCCTGCGCCAGGGCCGCAGGCACGTCGCGTTGCTGCCATCGGGTGGCCAGCTGTGCCGCGGCCGCCGCATCGGCTGCGTAGCCCAGCGCGAAGGCAAAGCGCATCGTCTGTCCCGGCGCGAGCGTGAAGTCGCCAGCGATGGCCGCGCAGGCATCGAGCCCGCTGCCTGCGCGTCGCCCCAATGCGCTGGGGATCTCGACGCCGCCACGGCGGAAGAACTCGTTGCGGTCGCAAGTCCAGTGCGTCGCCGCCTGCAGCCCCGCAAGCATCAGGAATGCCGTGCCGCCGCCCATGCCGGTGCTCGATTCGCGTTGCTGGCCGAACACGGCGGGCAGGTCGTCGGGCTTCCAGCAATGCACCGTGCGCCGCGCGCCGCGCGCCGGGCCCAATTGCCATTCGGCCATCGCCAGCGCCCGCAGGTTGCGCGGCGTGGCGCCTTCGTGCCGGACCTCCACCTGCACCAGCTTCACGCTGTCGTCGCGGTCGGCGAAGAAGGTGGTCGCCAACACCAGCCCACCGTGCGTGCACTCGAACACGGTGTAGCCCTGTCCGTGCCGCACGCGATGCACCGCGTCGCTGCCCGGGCCGCGACCCGCGGGGGTGAGCGGCAGCAATTCGCGCGAGTCGAGGTCCTGCAACAGGTAGTGCTCGAACGCGGGGTCCTGCACCGGATCGTTCGACCAGGGCGTGAGCTGTTGCATCTGGCTGTTGACGGCCCAGGTGTAGCCTGCGCCCGCCTCCGAGATCTGGAAGCCGAACCCGGCATTGGCGATCACGTTGATCCAGGGCCGTTCGGGCCGGTGCGTCGCGTCGACATCGAAGCGGAATTCGCCGCTGGCCGCGTCGAAGTCGCCGACGACCGCGTGAGCGGCCCTGTCCGACGTGGCCGCGCTTCTAAGCGGCGCCAGCAGCGGCACGCTGGTTGTCGTAGAGGCCTGGCCCGGCGATGGCGTGATTGGTGCGGGCTCGCGCAACGCGGCCACCTGTAGTTCCAGGGGCCGCCCATCGGCCGTGAACACCGCCCGCGCCAGGCTCGACAACGCCGCTTTCTCCGCGGGCGTCACCTCCTCGTCGCGCAACAGGTAGAAGCCGGCGGAGTCGTTGCGCGGAAAGCTGTTCTGCGTCTGGTGGCTGATGCGATCGCGCAGGGCCTCGATCTCGCGCTGCAGCGGCATCTGGTACGAAGCGGCCTCCGCATTGAGCACGACCAGGTCGCAGGCCACCCCGCCAAAGCCCCACCAGGGCTGGGCGCGCAGCAGCGTGTTGATGAGGCCCATGCCGGTGCCGGAATGAATGTGCACCAGCACGATCGGCTTGTCGCCCGAGATGCCGAAGCGCCACAGCAGCCGCAGGTCGATGAGGCCGCGATCGCTCATCACCCGCGGCGTGGTGTAGGTCAGGATGGTGGTCAGGTCCTGCAGCGCGAGGTTTTGCGCCGGCCCGATGTCGAGGTCGCGCAGACGCACCTGCGCCAGCGTCGCGGCCATGCGGCTGGCGCGCTCGACGAGCGTGAATTGCAGGTAGCGGTCGATCACGGGGATGAGCGCGTCGGTGCTGTCGGCCGCTGCCGTCGCGAAGGTCACGCGCGCCGTGGCGCCGGGCCGGATCGACAGGCGCACCCGCAGGCAGGCGATCGGGTCGAGTCCGTTGATCGGTGCGCCGTCGGGCGTCATCGGCTGCGGGTCCAGCGCGGGCATCGACAGCCGGCCGTTGCGCCCGATGAAGGCGCGCCGGTCCGCCATGCATTCCACCGAGAGCATGTGCGCATCGACCGCCGCGACGAAATGCGCCGCGGCCACCACCGGATCGCCCTGCAGCCGCGGCTTGCGCGTCATGAGCAGCGCCCGCCAGGTCGGCTCCCAGCGCGTCTCGACGAAGAGGTTGGCGAAGGCGGGATGGGCCTCGTCGGCCTTGGGCAGCGACAGCACGGGTTCGAAGCAGGAGATCAGCTCCAGCTCGCGCGTCTGGTCGCTGGTGTTGTGCAGCGTCACGGTACGCAGCTCGGTGTCGTCCTCGGGGCTGATCAGGACGGTGGTGCGCGCCTGCAGGCCGGGGCCCTTCGCGTCGAACTGCACTTGGTCGGCGAGGAAGCGGGTGCGGTAGCGCCAATCCGGGTCCGGCGCGGGCAGGGCCGTGAGCGATGAGAGGCTGCTGTCGCTGTCGCGGACGTAGAAGAAGGTGCCATACCCATCGCGCAGCGGATCGTCGCGCCAGCGGCTGACGTTGAAGGCCTGCCATCGGCTGACGCCGGCGCCGTTGGCCCGCAACGCGACCGTGTAGCGGCCGTTGGAGAGCAGGTGCGTGGGCTGGAAGCCGGGCACCATCGGATCGACGGTGCGTGGCTGGAACACCGGCGCGGCATCGCCGTTCGCGGGTTCGGGCGGCGTGCGCGGGTCGGCGCTGCCGATGACCTGGCGCGGCGTGCGCTCCTGCAGCAGGGCCGCATAGGCCTCGGCCAGCGCCGTGCCGCCAAACCAGCGGCGCGGCGCCTCGCCGCACAGCAGGTTGCACAGCGCCACCAGCGACATGCCCTGGTGGTGCGCCATGAAGTTGCGCACCACGCTGAAGGCCTGGCCCTCGGCCTGGCGCGAGACGGTGAAGTCGACCGCATCGCAGAAGCCGAGCTCGCCGCGCGCGCCGAGCGACTCCAGCCGTCTCAGGTTGAGCACCGCCTCATGCGGCGCCAGTTGCGCGGCCATCAGGCTGGCATAGGGCGCCACGACCCGGTCGGTGAGCGGCGTGCGACGCAAGGCCAGCCGGGGCACGCCGAAGGGCGAGTACTGGTAGGCGAGCGAATGGTCCCGCGCGAAGTACGCGGACTCCGAGACACCCCACGGCAACTGCTGCGCCACGCCGAAGGCCTGCTGCTCGCGAATGGCGGCGATGCTGGCCACCTGCAGCAAGCCGTCGTCCGGCTCCGGCATCACCAGGCCGGGCATGAGGTACTCGAACATCGAGCCCGACCACGACTTCAGCCCGGGCCGCACGCCGACGGTGACGTACGGCCGGCCGAGCGCGCTCCAGTTGCGGCGCGGCACATCGCCCTTGGCAATCGCGATGAAGCTCAACAGCCGCGACTCGGAAGCCAGCAGGTCGTAGTAGCTCGCATCGAGCACGTGCTCGTCCGCGCGCAGGCCGATGTGGAAGAGGTGGCGCTTGGCGTCGTAGAGGCCGCTGAAGTCCATCGCGCCGGCGAGCGTGTCGCAGCGCCGCGCCAGCGACTCGAGTGCGTCCAGGGCGGCGCCGCCGTCGCGCGCACGCACCCGGCAGGCCTGCGCCACGGCCATCAGGTGGCCCGCCAGGTTGCCGCTGTCCACGCTCGACACATAGGCCGGCCGCAGCACCTCCAGCGAGCGCGTCTCGTACCAGTTGAAGAGGTGGCCGTCATGCTTGGGCAAGCGCTCCACGCTGTCGAGTGTCGCGCCGATGCGCGCGGCCAGCGCGGCGTTGTCGATCCAGCCGAACTCGCGTGCGCAGCAGGTGGCGAGCAGGTACATGCCGATGTTGGTCGGCGAGGTGCGGTGCGCGACAGTGAATTCCGGCTCGAGCTGCAGGTTGTCGGGCGGCAGGTGGTTGTCCTCGGCGCCGACCACCTTCTCGAAGAATCGCCAGGTGTCGCGCGCGACGGTGGCGAGGTAGTCGCGCTCGTCGGCGGGCAACTGCGCTTGCGGCCCTGCCTGCGACGGCGGGCGGCTGCTCCACCAGGCCACCAGCGGCGCGCAGGCCCACACGGCGAACAGCAGCGCGCCCAGCCACGGGTGCGGGCTGCCCAGCGCCAGCGCGGCCAATGCCACGCAGGCGGCGCTCGGCCAGGCGCCGGCGCGCAGGAAGGCCCCGGGCGAGTGGCCCGCCTGCGCCTCCGCCTGTTCCGCCGTGGTCCATTCGAGCAGGTGGCGACGGCTCACCAGCAGGCGCCAGGCGGCGCGCAGGGTCGCGTTCATCAGCAGCCAGGCTTGCGCCCACAGCTGGCTGAACTGCCAGGCCGCGCCTGCCAGCGCCCGCAGCAAGTCGCCCGATCCGACATCGAAGAAGTGGCGCAGTTCGATGCGCCGCCGTGTTGGCACCAGCCCCGCCAGCGCGCCCAGCAGCGGCCCCAGCACCAGCGCGGCCGCCACGGCCGCAAGCGCCAGCGCGACCGGCACCGCGTCGGTGAAGAGGCTCAGGCCCAGCAACGCCGCCGATGCCGGCAGCACCATCGCGCGGCGCAGGTTGTCGGTCATCTTCCAGAGGCCGAGCGCATCGATGCCGAAGCGCTGCGCGCGCCCCATCAACGGCAACAGTTGCCAGTCGCCGCGCGTCCAGCGATGCACGCGCGAGGCGGCCACGCCGGCATGCTGCGGATGGTCCTCCAGCAACACCACGTCGCTCAGCAAGGCGCAGCGCGCGACAGTGCCTTCGAGCAGGTCATGGCTGAGCACCGCGCCTTCGGGCATGCGGCCGTCGAGCACGGCATGCACCGCCTGCACGTTGAGCAGGCCCTTGCCGGTGAACGAGCCGTTGCCGAACAGGTCCTGGTAGATGTCCGACGCGCCGCTGCTGTAGGGGTCGATGCCGCAGGCGCCGGCAAACAGCCAGTGAAACAGCGTGCGCCTGGATCGCGTCGGAAACGGCGTCACGATGCGCGGTTGCAGGATGCCGTAGCCCGCCACCACGCGGCGCGTGTCGGCATCGATCTGCGGTGCGTTCAGTGGATGCGCGGCGACGGCGACCAATTCGCGCAGCGTGCCGGGCGGCAGCGTGGTGTCGGCGTCGAGCGTGACCACGTAGGGAATGCGCGCCGCCAGCAAGCTGCCCGACCCATCGGGCAGGAAGCCGCTCGCGTCGCCGGTGGCCAGCAGCCGCAGCACCATCTCCAGCTTGCCGCGCTTGCGTTCCCAGCCCATCCAGCGTTGCTCCGTCTGGCTCCAGGTGCGGGGCCGGTGCAGCAACAGGAAGCGGGCCAGTTTCTCGGGCTTGCGCGGATAGCGCGCGTTGAGCGCGTCGATGCGGCGGCGCGCGTCGTGCAGCAGCACGGCGTCCTCGGGCAGGCTCTCCCGGTCCGCATCGGCCCAGTCGCCGAGCAATGCGAACTGGGCTTCGTCTTCCCGGTTCGCCAGCCAATGCAGTTCGAGCTGGCGGACCAGCCGGGCGTTGCCCTCGACCGAGCTCAGCATTGCCGGAATGACCACCAGCACCCGGTGGCCCGCCGGTATGCCGCTGGAGAAATCCAGCCGCGGCAGGGGCTCGATGCGCGCCGACTCGGCCGCGATGCGGTGCACCAGCGAGACCACGCCTTCCGACAGTGGCAGCGCCATCAGCAACAGGCAGAGCCCGGTCAGCCATCCGCCGCTGCCGACCACCGGCCAATCGATGCGATCCAGGTGATGGGCCGCCGCGACCAGCAGCAAGGCCGTGCAGCCGAGGATCGCCACCAGGTACAGCGGCAGGCGCCACGACTGGAACGGCGCTTGCCAGTCGGCCGGCTCGGAGGAGGGCTGCGCATCCCGGTTGCGCAGCGCGTCCAGCAAGGCGTCGCGCCCCGGGCCGAGCAGGTGGAAGCCCGCGGTGCGCTCGGCCCGTGCGTAGAGGTCGAGGGCCGGTTCATCGACGGTGCTGCCCGCGTACTCCATGCGTGCACGCCGCACGACGACTTGCGCGACCCGGAGTTCCGAACGTCCGCTCTGGCGCGCCAGCTGCTCCATCGCATGGGTGATCTGCTGGCGCGTGAGTTCGCTCTCTCGCGCGAAGCTCGGCAACTCGCGCAGGATGCGCAGCGAGTGGCTCAGGGGTTCGATCAGGTCCGACCAGACAAGTTGGCCGATCACGCGCAGCGTCGTGATGATGTTGCCCACCGTGATGTTGGCGGCCACCGCAGCGGTTTGCGCGTCGTTGATCAGTGCCGGGCCGTTCGGGCAATGCGCCTCGGTCCAGCGCACCAGCGCGGGCGCCTTGTCGCCGCGTTCGACGGGCAGCCGTTGCCACAGCTGTAGCAGGTAGCTGTCGTTGAGTTCATGGCGCCGCGCCAGTTCGCCCAGCGCGTCGAGTTCCGCTGTCGTCAGCGTGTCCGCCGCGTCCCAGACCGCATGCGCCACCTCGCGCGCCACCTTGTCGCGCGCAATGCGTTCGGCCACCCGGCGCAGATTCTCCAGCAGCACCACGCGCAGCGTGGTCGGCAATGCCCAGAGTTCGCCGAGCGTGAGTTCGTCCACCTCCTGGTAGGCATTGATGAAGGCGGCGAACAGGTCCGCGTTGAGCACGCTGTCGGTGTGGGCCACGTAGGCCCAGGCGATGCCATAGACGCGCGGCAACCCGGCCAGCGGTGGCGCGGCAAGCTTGGGCAGGTGCGCGTAATAACGGCGCGGCACGCCTTCGCGAATCTGCTGCAACTGGTCTTCGATCAGGTGGAAGTTGTCCAGCAGCCATTCGGCCGCGGGCGACACATAGCGCCCGCTGCGCGAGGTCAGCGCGATGTAGTCGAAGGCCTCCCGCAGCGACGCAAGGTTCTCGTCGACGCGCGGAAAGAAGGGCGGGTTGCGCGAGGGAATCGACGGGTCCGACACAACTTGCGCGCGCGCCAGGCTGCGCCCATGCGCCTCGAAGCGCTGGATACCGAACAACTCCGCGCGGATCGCGGGTTCGATGCGCTCGCGCGGCGTTCGCAGGAACTCGCGCGCTTCGTCGCTGAGCTTGGGCAGCCGTTGCAGGATGTCCGCGGTCACGCCCGTTGCGCGATCAGGCGAGCGCCAGCACCGCGATCACCAGGCCGAAGCCGATGCATGCCACCGTGACGATGCGGCTGGCGGCCGCGGACTGGCCCGCCTGGAGCGCCGACCGGAGGCCGAACATCGGACCTCGGGACCGGGCGCAGTGCTGCATATGGGCCGCGAGCGCGACCAGATCCCCATGGACCAGGTCCGCGGAAACAGAAGACAGGGCCCCGACAGATGCGGGGCCCAGAAGGGTCGAGAAAGACATGGCAGCGCTTCCCGTGGCGTGTCCTTGATGGAGAGGCAACATGCCTTCCATTTGGACCTTGTGGTCAGGCTACGCAGGAGCAGCGGGCGGTCGCGCAGGGATGCGCGGAAAGAGGTGTAGGAGGCCGCGCCGAACACGGCCCCGTCGCTGCAGGTTAACCGGTATTGCTTATCCGGTGTTTCGCAGGCCTGCCGCAACCCCATTGATCGAAATGTGAATGCCGCGCTGCAAGCGCTCGCCGCCTTCGCCGGCACGGTAGCGCCGCATCAGCTCCACCTGCAGGTGATGCAGCGGATCGATGTACGGGAAACGATGGCGCACGGAGCGCTGCATGTCGGCATTGCCTTCCAGCCGCTGCTTGGCCCCGGTGATGAGCGTCAGCGCCTCGGAGGTGCGATGCCATTCGCTCTCGATCATCGAGAACACCTTCTGGCGCAGCTTGCGGTCGGCCACCAGTTCGGCATAGCGCGAGGCCAGCGCCAGGTCGCTCTTGGCCAGCACCATGTCCATGTTCGACAGCAGCGTGCGGAAGAAGGGCCACTGCGCATACATGCGCTGCAGCAGCGCCTGGCGTTCCTTGCGCACCGCCGCGTTCCTGGCCGAACCGACGAAGTGCTCGATCGCCGAGCCGAAGCCGTACCAGCCCGGCAGCGTGAGACGGCACTGCCCCCAACTGAAACTCCAGGGCACGGCGCGCAGGTCCTCGATCTTGTGGCTCGGGTTGCGCGAGGCCGGCCGCGAGCCGATGTTGAGTTCGGCGATCTCGCGCAGCGGCGTGGCCGCGAAGAAATAGTCGCCGAAGTTCGGGGTCTCGTACACCAGCTTGCGATAGGCCGCCATGCTGGACGCCGACAGCGCATTGGCCGCCTCGATGAACGACGCAGGCGCCGCCTTGGCCGGCGGCAGCAGCGTGGCTTCGAGCGTGGCCGCGACCAGCGTTTCCAGGTTGCGACGGCCGATCTCGCGATTGGCGTACTTGGAGCCGATCACCTCGCCTTGCTCGGTGAGGCGGATCTGGCCGCGCACCGTGCCGGGCGGTTGGGCCAGGATGGCCTGGTAGCTCGGGCCGCCGCCGCGCCCGACGGTGCCGCCGCGGCCATGGAACATGCGCAGGCGGATGCCCAGGTCCAGTTCGTCGAACAGCGCCACCAGCGCAGTGCCGGTGCGGTACAGCTCCCAGTTGCTGGTGAAGATGCCGCCGTCCTTGTTGCTGTCGCTGTAGCCGAGCATCACGTCCTGCTCCGCGCCGGAGCGTTGCACCAGCGCGGCGATGCCGGGCAGCGCGTAGTAGGCCCGCACGATCGGCGCCGCATTGCGCAGGTCCTCGATCGTCTCGAACAGCGGAACCACGATCAGGTCGACCACCGCATCCACGCTCAGCGTTCCGCGCAGCAGGCCGACTTCCTTCTGCAGCACCAGTGCTTCCAGCAGGTCGCTCACCGTTTCGGTGTGGCTGATGATGTAGTGGCGGATGGCCGCGTTGCCGTAGGTCGCGCGCATGGTGCGGCCGGCCGCGAAGATCGCCAGTTCCTTGGTCGTCAGCGGCTCGTATGCGGCATCGGGCACGCGCAGGGGCCGGGCGTCGTCGAGCAGCTTCAGCAGCACCGCCTGCTTGGCCTGCTCATCGAGCGACGAATAGTCCGACTCGATGCGCGCGACCTTGAGCAGGTCGGCCACCACCGCCTCGTGCTTGTCCGAGCTCTGGCGCAGGTCCACCGTTGCCAGGTGGAAGCCGAACACCTCCACCGCGCGGATCAGCGGGCCCAGGCGCTGCTCGATCAGCACCGCGCCGTGCTTCTCGCGCAGCGAGTCGGCGACCGTGCGCAGGTCGGCCAGGAATTCCTCGGCGTTGGGATAGGGGTTCTGCGGCGGCACCGCGTGGCGCGCCGCGTCGCCGCCGGTCAGCTTCTTCAGGGTGGCGGCCAGGCGCGAATACACACCGGTCAGCGCGCGGCGGTAGGGCTCGTCGACGCGGTGCTCGTTGGAATCGGGCGAGCGCTCGGCCAACGCATTCATCTCAACCGAAATATCCACCAGCGTGGCCGACAGCGACAACTCGCCGCCGAGGTAATGCACCTCGGTCAGGTAGTGGCGCAGGGCCAGTTCGCACTGGCGCTTGAGCGCGTACTCCAGCGTCTGCGCCGTCACGTTCGGATTGCCGTCGCGGTCGCCGCCGATCCACTGCCCCATGCGCAGGAAGGGCGCGATGCCTTCCTTGCCGAGCGACCTCTCCAATTCGGCATACACCTTCGGTATCTCGCGCAGGAAGGTCGCTTCGTAATAGCTCAGCGCGTTCTCGATCTCGTCGGCCACGGTGAGCTTGGAAAAGCGCAGCAGCCGGGTCTGCCAGATCTGCGTCACGCGGGTGCGGATCTGGTGTTCGTTCTCGGCCAGTTCGATCGGCGTGAGTGCGTCCTTGCGGCCCGCAAAGATCTGCTGCCGCTGCAGGATCTCGTCGCGCACGGTGATCAACTGGGCGATGCCGCGCTCCGCGTCCAGGATGCTCTTGCGCTGCACTTCGGTCGGGTGCGCGGTGAGCACCGGCGACACGTAGCTGTGGGCCAGGCTCTCGACCACCGCGGATGGCGTGATGCCCGCCTTGCGCACGCGTGCCAGCGCCGTCTCCAGGCTGCCTTCGACGCTCTCGCCGGCCCGGTCGATCTCGGTGCGGCGGCGGATCTGGTGGCGGTCTTCCGCCAGGTTGGCCAGGTGGCTGAAGTAGGTGAAGGCGCGGATCACGCGCACCGTCTCGGCAGCGCTCAGCCCCTTGAGCAGGTTCTTGAGTGCGCGCTCGGCGCTGTGGTCCGCGTCGCGCCGGAAGGCGACTGACATGGTCCGGATCTTCTCCACCAGGTCATAGGTCGCCTCGCCCTCCTGCTCGCGGATCACGTCGCCGAGAATGCGGCCGAGCAGCCGGATGTCGTCGATCAGTGGCTGGTCATCGTTCTGGCGACGCTTGGGCGCGGACGACTTTTTCTCGGCGGATTTCACTCGACTTATCTCCTCGGGATGGCGACTCGGAATGGCGTTGCTGCAGTGCAACATGCTAGCATTCCCGCCGCCTTTTTGATGATCGGAACCAGCTTTGACCCATATCGTGATCGCCACGCGCGAAAGCCGGCTGGCCATGTGGCAGGCGCAACACGTGCAGTCGCTGTTGCAAGAACGGGGCCACGTGGTCGAGTTGCTGGGCATGACCACCCGCGGGGACCAGATCCTGGATCGCTCCCTGAGCAAGGTCGGCGGCAAGGGCCTGTTCGTGAAGGAACTCGAACTCGCGCTGGAAGAAGGCCGCGCCGACATCGCCGTCCACTCGCTCAAGGACGTGCCCATGGAACTGCCCGACGGCTTCACGCTCACCTGCGTGCTGGAGCGCGAAGACCCGCGCGATGCGCTCGTCTCGCCCCGCCATGCCTCACTGGACGAACTGCCCGAGGGCGCCGTGGTCGGCACCTCCAGCCTGCGCCGCGTGGTGCTGCTGCAGGAGCTGCGCCCCGACCTGCGCATCGAGCCCCTGCGCGGCAACCTCGACACGCGGCTGCGCAAGCTCGATGAAGGCCAGTACGACGCGATCGTGCTGGCGGCCGCGGGCCTCAAGCGCCTCGGCCTTGAAAGCCGCATCCGAACCACCTTCGATCCCGACGTGATGCTGCCCGCCGCCGGACAGGGTGCGCTCGGAATCGAAGTGCGCGCCGACCGGGCCGACCTGATCGAATGCCTGGCCCCGCTCGCGCACCTCGCCGACACCTGCGCCACCGCAGCGGAACGCGCCGTGAGCCGCGCCATGGGCGGCAGTTGCTCGATGCCGCTGGCGGCCCATGCGCGCTGGCAGGCCGATGGCAAGCTGCGCATCGATGCTGCCTGGGGAGATTCCGGCGGCGTCGCCGAACTGCTGCGTGTGCAGCGCGAGGCGGACGTGAGCACCACCGCGCAAGCCGAGGCGCTCGGCCGTCAGGCCGCCGAGGCATTGCGCCAGGCCGGCGCCCGCTGAGCGCATCGCGCATGCCCGCGCGCCGCGTCATCGTGACCCGCCCGGCGCGAGAGGCGCAGCGCTGGGTCGACGCACTGCGCGCGGCCGGACTGGATGCCGTGGCGCTGCCCCTGATCGTCATCGGCGCCCTGCCGCAGGCGGCGCCAGCGATGGCACTCGGTCATCACGACGCGCTGATGTTCGTCAGCGCCGCCGCCGTCGAGCATTTCTTCGCAACCCACGCCGACGACGTCGATCCGGCGACGACTCCCCGCTGCTGGGCCACCGGCCCCGGCACCACGCGCGCCTTGCTGGAAGTCGGCGTCCCCGCCGCCGCCATCGATGCGCCCGCCGAAGACACCGCCCAATTCGATTCCGAAGCGCTTTGGATATGTGTGCAAGCGCAAGTCCACCCCGGCGCGCGGGTGCTGATCGTACGCGGCGGCGATGCGGCCGGCCATGCCACGGGCCGCGACTGGCTCGCACGCCAGGTCGAGGCAGCCGGCGGCATGGTCGAGACGCTGGTCGCATACCGACGCCTGCCGCCCAGCTTCGGCGCCGACGATGTCCGGATCGCGATGGAGGGCGTGCAAGGCGAGGCCACCTGGCTCTTCAGCAGTTCCGAAGCCATTGCCAACCTGTGCCATGCGCTGCCCGGCGCGACATGGCATGCGGCCCGCGCGGTCGCCACCCACGCGCGCATCGCGCAGGCGGCGGAAGCTGCCGGCTTCGGCCTCGTGCGTACTTCGGCGCCCACCGTGGCCGCCTTGGTCGCATCGATAGAATTCGCCGGATGAGCGCCACCGCCTTGCCTGATGAACCGACGTCCGAGGGCGCTGCCCCGGCGGTCGCGCCGGTGACGCGGTCCGTGTCGCCGGCCGAGGCCGCGCGATTGCTGTCGCGCATCGGCCTGGGTCTTCTTGCACTGGTCGCCGTCGTGGCTCTGGTCATGGCGTTCACGCTGGGGCAGAAGCTCGACAGCATGCAGGAGCAACTGGCGCGCCAGAGCGGCGACTCCCTGGCCCAGGCCACCGAGGCCCGCGCCCTCGCGCGCCAGGCGCAGGAAACGGTCCGCGACACCGCTGCGCGGCTCGCGCTCGCGGAAACGCGCCTCGCCGAAGTCGCATTGCAGCGCTCGCAACTCGAGGAGCTGATGCAGAGCCTGTCCCGCTCGCGCGATGAAAACCTGGTCGTCGACATCGATTCCGCGATCCGCCTTGCGCTGCAGCAGGCCGAGGTCACGGGCAACGTGGAGCCCCTGCTGGCCGCACTCAAGGCGGGCGACCAGCGCATCGCGCGCGCCGCGCAACCTCGCCTCGCGCCCTTGCAGCGCGCCATGCAGCGCGACGCCGACCGCATCCGGACCATCGCCAGCGGCGACAACGGCGAGGGCCTGCAAAAGCTCGACGAACTGATGCGCCTCGTCGACGACCTGCCCACCCTCAATGCGGTCGCCGTGCGCGGCCTCAACGAGAACACCGCATTGGCCGGTGTCATCCCGGCCGATGCGCCGTGGTGGCAACGCGCGCTGCTGATGGTGCGCCAGGAGGCGCAGTCCCTGCTGCGCGTCAGCCGCATCGATCGGCCCGAGGCTGCGCTCGTCGCACCTGAGCAAACCTTTTTCCTGCGCGAGAACCTCAAGCTCAAGTTGCTGAGCGTTCGGCTGGCGTTGCTGGGGCGCCAGGTGGACACGACCCGCACCGAGCTGGCCGCGGTTTCAGCCACCCTCAACAGGTACTTCGATCCCACCTCCCGCCGCACCCAGGCCGCTGCCACGCTGGTTCAGCAGTTGCAGGCGCAAGTGAAGGCGACCACGCCGCCGCGCGTGGACGACACGCTGGCCGCGCTGGCGACCGCGGCGGCGGGGCGCTAGGGTCATCCGATGCGCGCCGCTCTCTGGCTCCTGGGGCTGTTTGCCATTGCGGCGGCGACCGCGCTTTTTGCCGGCAACAACCAGGGCACGGTCACGGTCTACTGGCCGCCATGGCGGGTCGACCTGTCCCTGAACCTCGTGTTGATGCTTCTCGCCGGCGCCTTCATGCTGCTGCACGTGGCCTTGCGTGCGCTGGCGGCACTCTTCCAGCTCCCGGTCCAGGCGCGCCAATGGCGGTTGCAGCAGAAGGAGCGGGCATTGCACGCGGCGCTGCTCGATTCGATTTCCCAGCTGCTGGCCGGGCGGTTCTCCCGTTCGCGCAAGGCGGCCCTGGCCGCGCTGGCGCAGGAACGCACGCTGGATGCGCTCGATGCCCAGCTGCCGCAGGCCCAGCAGATCAAGGTGCTCTCGCACCTGCTGGCCGCCGAAAGCGCCCAGTCGCTGCAGGATCGCCCCGCGCGCGACGCGCACTTGCATCTGGCCCTCACCGAGAGCTCGGAGCGCGGAACCCCGGCCGCGCTGGAAACTCGCGAAGGCGTTCAATTGCGCGCCGCCCGGTGGGCGCTGGAGGATCGCGACGCGCCCGGCGCGCTGGCGCGACTCGAGGAATTGCCCGTGGGCGCCCAGCGCCGCACCTTCGCACTGCGGCTGCGCCTGAAGGCCGCCCGCCTGGATCACCGCACCCTCGAAGCGCTGGAAACCGCGCGCCTGCTGGCCAAGCATCGTGCCTTTTCGACCGCGGCGGCCCAGAGCATCGTGCGCGGACTCGCCAGCGAACTCATCTCCGACGCCCACGATCCCGCGCAATTGATGAGCGCCTGGGCCGAACTCGAGCAGGGCGAGCGCGAGATGGCCGAAGTGGCCATCCATGCCGCGCAGCGCATGGTGCTGCTGCAAGGCGACCTGGAACTCGCGCGGGCCTGGCTGATGCCGGCCTGGGAGCGCATGGTGGCGCTGCCGGATGGTCTGGGCGACGCACTGCGCGTGAAGCTCGTCCGTGCGCTCGAAGCGGGCCTCGATTCGGTCGATGCCGACTGGCTCTCGCGCATCGAAGTGGCGCAGCGCAACAATCCGCGCGACCCCAATCTGCAATACATCGCTGGCATGGCCTGCATGCGACGCCAGCTCTGGGGCAAGGCCCAGCAACTGCTGACCCAGGCCGCCCTCGGTTTGCAGGATGCGGATTTGCACCGCCGCGCCTGGCAAGTGCTGGCGCGTCTGGCCGAGGCGCGCGACGACGTCGAACAAGCTTCGGTGGCCTGGAAGCAGGCCGCGCAGGTCGATTACCCCTAAAGACTTCAGGGGTAATAGCTGTCAGGGGTGTCGGTTCGCTCTGATTGACAGTTGTATAGGAAGCAGTTCACAGTTGTTCGAACATGTGTCGCTTGTAACCGGGACTTTTCCGCTTTCTCGCCTCTGCCAGAAGCCGTATACCGAACAAACCGTTGTGAATTCCGTTGTGACTGCGGTACATTGGGTAACTGTTAGCAAAAGTATTCATTTGCGTTACGCCGTTGGAGCCTGGTTTTGAAACGTATCCTCTTAAATGCAGTTCTGCTCGCCTCCGTAGGTGCGCTGCTGGCTGGCTGCACGATCGCACCGAGTTTCGATTCGATGCGATACGGCGAGAACCGCCCGGTCAATACGGAAATGAAACTGGGTTCAGGCCCGGACGGCGATCAGCCGCCTGACGGCTTTCTCACCGAGATCACGCCCGACCTGATCCGTGTCCAGAACAAGGCCCGTGTCACCGCGGTGCCTGCGGATGTCCAGGCTCTGATCGGCGGCGAGGCCGAGCCTTATCGCATCGGCCCGGGCGACGTCATCGGCATCACGGTTTTCGATCATCCCGAACTGGTCTTCAGCGGCCAACCCGCCCTGGTCGGCGGCGGCCAGGATGCGGCGAGCATCGCGCCTTCGCCCGGTTTCATCGTCAACGATGCAGGCAATCTCAGCTTTCCATACGCGGGCATGCTGAAGGCGTCCGGCATGACGGTTGCGGAACTCGAAAGCACGTTGACGCAACGCCTGGCCAGGGTCTTCAAGACGCCTCAGGTGAGCGTTCGCGTCGCGTCTTTCCGCAGCAAGCGGGCCTATATCGAAGGCGAAGTGAAGAACACGGGCTTGCTGGTGTTCACGGACATTGCAATGACCTTGCCCGAGGCCATCAACCGGGCGGGTGGCCTAGCCACGACCGGCGACCGCTCCAACGTGATATTGACGCGCAACGGCCGCAGCACCCGCATCGACATGAACATCCTGACGGACGCCGGCGTGGACCCGTCGCGCATCCTGCTTCGCAACGGCGACATGATCACGGTGCGTGCCCGCGAGGAAAGCAAGGTCACGGTGATGGGCGAAGTGACGACGCAGGGTGGCGTACTCATGCGCAATGGTCGCCTGACGCTGAACGATGCGCTCACGGAAAGCGGCGGCCTCAACCTCGGCACGGCGGCTCCGCGGCAGATCTATGTGATCCGCGGCTTGCCTGATGGCGGCCAGACGGTGTTCCATCTCGATGCCCAGACCGCGTCGGCGATCCAGATGGCGGATGGTTTCTCACTCAAGGCCAAGGACGTCGTCTTCGTCGATCCAGTGCCGCTGGTCGTGTTCAGCCGTGTTGCCAACCTGGTCCTCGTCTCGGCGAACACGGCAACGGCGATTCGCGCCCTGCCGAAGACGGGGCAGTGAGCGATCCATGGCCATACGACACGTACTCACGTTGTGCATAGGGAACATTTGCCGCAGTCCCATGGCGGAAGCACTTCTTGCGCAAGCCCTGCCCGACTGCGAGGTTTCCTCTGCCGGCCTCAGCGCCATGGTCGGCCGTCCGGCCGATCCGATCGCTCGCGATCTGATGAACGATCGCGGAATCAGCATCGAGAAACATCGCGCCCGGCAGGTCAGTCTCGACCTGTGCCAGCGCGCCGACTTGATCCTGGTGATGGACGTCGAACAGCGTCGCGATATCGAGCGGCGCTATCCCTTTGTCAGTGGCAAGGTGTTCCGATTGTGCGAGCAGGAAAAGCGAGACGTTCCTGATCCTTACCAAGCGGGACGCGCCGCGTTCCAGACGTCTCTTGCGTTGATTGAAGATGGTGCAACGCAGTGGGCCAACCGAATTTCCAGAGTGTCGAGCCGATGAATTCCACAGTTTCGCAATCTCCACATGCGCAGGCCATCATGGCCGCGCCAGTAGCCGCTGAGGACGACCAGCTCGACTTCGGGCACTACTTCGAGGCGCTGGTCGCACAGAAGTGGCTGATCGCCGCGATCACGGTGCTGGTGCTTGCGCTCGGCGTGGCCTATGCGGTGTTGCAGCGGCCGATCTATGAGTCCAACCTGCTGATCCAGGTCGAGGACAACGAAGGCGGTGCCGCCAAATCATTCCTGGCGGAAGCGAGCAGCGCATTCAACGTGAAGACGCCGTCCACGGCCGAGATGGAAATCATCCGCTCGCGCACCGTGATTTCCCAGGCCATCGACGCCACCAAGCTCGATGTCGTCGCTTCTCCGCGATACGTCCCCTTTATTGGCGGCTGGATGGCAAGGCGCGCAACAGGCTTGTCCGACCCCGGGTTCCTGGGGTCCGGCGGCTATGTCTCGGGCACCGAACAGATTGCAGTCGACAAGTTCAGCGTTCCCACCAAGCTGGAGGCGAGCGGCTTCCTCATCGTCGCCAAGGGCGGTGGTCAATACGCCCTGCAACACCCCGCATTGCCGCAGCCGGCCATCGGCACGGTGGGGCAACCGTTGAGGGCCGAGACCCAGTTCGGCCCCATCGAGCTGCTCGTCAGCACGCTCGCCGGCAAGCCCGGCGCCGAGTTCAATCTGTCCAAGCGCTCGAAGCTGGCGACCGTCGAAGGCCTTCAGGGCGCGCTGACGCTGACCGAGCGGGGCAAGCAGTCCGGCATCATCAATGTGCAGCTGCAGGATCCCAATCCGTATCAGCTGGCCCGTGTGCTCAACGCCATCGGCGCGCAGTATGTGCGTCAGAACGTGGAACGCAAGGCGGCCGAAGCGCAGAAGACGCTGGCTTTCCTGGATGTCCAGTTGCCGTTGTTCAAGCGCCAGCTCGAACAGTCGGAAGAGACATACAACCGCTACCGCAACCAGAAGGGCACCGTCGCGTTCACCGAGGAAGCGACCTTGATCCTCGGCACGGCGGTCGATCGCCAGACGAAGCTGCTCGAAGCGCAGCAACGCCGACGTGAACTCGAGGCCCGCTTCACGGCCAACCATCCCAGCGTGCAGACCCTTGACGCGCAGATCGCCGCCTTGCAGCGCGACATCGGCGAGGTGCAGTCGCGGATCAAGGGATTGCCTGCGCTGCAACAGGAAGCGGTACGGATGGAGCGTGACGTCAAGGTCAACACAGAGCTCTATCAATCGTTGCTCAACAACGCGATGCAGTTGCGCCTCGTCAAGGAAGGCAAGGTCGGCAATGTCCGCGTGCTCGATGAAGCAAGCCTCGCCGAGATCCCGGTCAAGCCGCAGCGCCAGACTATCGTTGCCATTTCATTGCTGCTGGGCCTGTTCCTCGGCGTCGTGGCCGCACTGATCCGCAACGCGTTGATCGAGCAGCGCATCAAGGACCCGCATGAGGTCGAGTCGCAAACCGCGCTGCCGGTGTTCTCGACGATTCCAGTGAGCCCCGCGCAAGCCGCGATCAGCCAGCGCCGCTTGACCGGCGCGACGGGTGTGCGTCTGCTGGCCATCGAGCATGCCGACGATCTTGCGATCGAAAGCCTGCGCAGCCTGCGTACCGCGATGCAGTTCGCGATGCTCGAAGCGCAGAACAACCGCGTCATGATCACGGGTGCAACGCCGGGCGTCGGCAAGAGCTTCGTCACTTCGAACTTCGCCGCGCTCATGGCAGCCGCCGGAAAGCGCACCCTCCTCATCGACGCCGATCTGCGCCGCGGCCACTTGCACCAGTACCTCGGCCTGCAACGCCATGGCGGCCTGTCGGAATTGATCGCTGGCAGCTTGACGGTGCAGCAGACGGTTCACCGCCAGGTGGTGCCGAATCTCGACTTCCTGGCGACCGGACAGTTGCCGCCCAATCCGGCGGAACTGCTGACCTCGGAGTCCTTCACGACGACCCTTGACCGCTTGTCGGAGCAGTACGACATGGTGGTGATCGACACGCCGCCAGTGCTGGTCGCCTCCGACACCGCCGCCATTGCAACGCACGCGGGCACGGTGCTGCTGGTGGCACGCGCCAACCTGTCGAGCATGGGCGAACTGCGCGAAAGCACCCGGCGCCTGGCGCTGGGCGGCAAGGCGGCGACGGGTGTGCTGCTGAATGCGATGGACGCCAAGCGCCGTGCGTACGGTGGCTACAAGTACGGTCGCTATCGCTACACCAACTACAACTACGAAAGCATCCTTCCGGACGAGCAGTGATGTGAGACGGGGGCGGCCGTAAGCTGAAGGGATTCAGCGCCGCCGCAACCGGAAGCCCGGAGCGCAATTTTCCGGATTGACAAAGAAGGGCTCCGAAAGGAGCCCTTCTTGCTTTGGATGAGGATCGTGGTGGCCCGTCGGCCGACGGCGCGGTCGACATGGCTTTGCCATCGCGACTTGTCCCAAGGAGGAGCGCGCCAGGCGCGGTCCGGGCCGTGTCCGCTCAGGACGGCGTCAGGCAGTCCCGCACGTCGCTTTCGAACTGCTTGAGCACGGCGTCCTGTGCGATGTAGCGCTCCGCGAAGGCGCGGGCGCTGGCGCCGAATTCGGCGCGCTGGCCTGGATTGCCAGCGAGCAATGCGATGGCGTCGGCCAGCGCCTCCGGCTTCTCCGGCTCGACCACCAGGCCGCAATTGCGCACGACGCGGCCCAGCTCGGTTTCAGCATGCGCCGTCGCCACGACGGGCCGGCCGCTGCTGAGCATGCCGGTGAGCTTGGAGGGCATGACCAGATCGGCCGCATCCGCGCGTTGGGGCAACAGGTGAATGTCGGCAAGCCCCAGCAAGTCGCCCAGGCGTTCGACCGGCTGCAAATCCATGAAGCGCACATTGGGCAAGCCCTTGCAACGCTCTTCGAGTACGGCCCGGCCGGGGCCGAAACCGCAGAACACGAATTGGATCGCTGTGTTGTCCTGCAGCATCAGCGCCACGTCGGCGAGGATCTCGAGGCCTTGCTTTCCGCCCATGTTGCCCGAATAGAGCGCCACCACGGCATCGTCCGCAATGCCAAGTTGGCGGCGGTAAGGGCTGGCGCTGCGCAGCGGTCGGATCGAGGAAACGTCCGCCCAATTGGGCAGGGACACCAATCGTTTCGCGTCCACGCCCTTGCTCGCGGCCCGTTCCAGCATGCGCTGGGAGATGGTGGACACGCGATCGAAGCGCCGCAACAGCCAGCGCTCGACGCCGGTCACCCAGGCGCGCAGGCGTTCGCCGCGCAAGAGTCCCAGGTCGAACGCGGCATCGATCTCGAAGTCCTGGATGTGCAGCCACGCACGCGCCCCGCGCAAGCGGGCGAACGCCAATGCGGCCGGCGCGCAAACCAAGGGCGGCTCGGTCATCCATACGACGTCGGGACGCCAGCGCCATTGTGCGAACACGCTGGGGAGGCTTGCCAGCGCAAAGCTGCTCAGATGCAGCAGGCGCGTCATCCCTGAGACCTTGGCGGGCACCCAGACCGGGGTGCGGAACACTGTGACGCCTCTCCAGCTTTCGCGTCGGAAACGCGTTGCGCTGTAGCCTTGCCAGACGGCCCAGTCGGGATAGTAGGGCGGCGCCGTGACGACGCGTACCTCGTGACCGGCGGCGGCAAGCCAGGCCGCCATTTCGCCGGTGTACTTGCCGATGCCCGTTAGTTCAGGTGCGAAATTGATGCCGTAGAGAAGAATTTTCAAGCGTGTCGGGTCTGATTGACGCCGCTCCCGGTCGCGGGCGCAGTCGCGCCTGAACCGATGATGCGCACGAGATTGGCAGCCACCGTTTCGATGCGAAAGCGTTGCTCGAAGCAACGACGCGCGTGGGTGCGCATCTGTTCGATTTCGGCGGGAGAGGTCGCGAGCCACCGTGCCAGAAGGCGTTCGGTGCCGTCCGCGGTATCGGGCTCGACTTTGCCGGCGCCATCGGCGACGATCTCCCGCCAGATGTTGACCTTGTCCGAGATGAATGCCGGCCGACCGCAGGCCAACGCTTCCGCCACGGCGACGCCGAAGTTCTCCTGATGCGATGGCAGGGTGAACATCTCACTCGCGTAAAAGGCGCCCCACTTGAGGTCACCCGACAGCATGCCGGTCCAGGTCACGCGGTCGGAAATGCCCAATTCGGCAACCCGTCGACCCAGTTGTTCGGCCCAGCCACCCTGGTCGGGCCCGGCCATGACGAGGTGGGCGTCAGGCGATCCGGCACAGGACATTGCAAAGGCCTCGATCAGCATGTCGCAGCCCTTCTTTTCGTGGATGCGGCCCAGGAACAGGGCGAGACGCTTTCCGCGCAGTTGGGGCCAGGCGGTCAGGAATGCCTCTGACAGCCGCGACTGATCATTGGCAGGGGGCTCGGAAGTGCCGAAGGAGCTGATGGCTTCGTTGCACTTGTAGAGCCAGAACGACTCGCGTGCCAGCAGTCGCTCGTCATCGCAAGTGAACAGGACGGCCTTGGCATCGCGCAGCACACGGTACTCGCCCCAAGGCCAGTACAGCCACTTCTTCAGATGCTTGAGCGGATAGCGCCGCTTGAACCATGGGTCCAGCATGCCGTGGGTGAAAACGTAGTAGCCGGGGGCGGTGTCGCGCAACGCGCGCCAGGCGGCCAAGCCGATGTATTGCCACAGTCCGTTGATGATCACCGCATCGTAGTTGCCGGCGTTTTGCCGCAACCAGGGCGCCAGCGCCTCGCAGTAGCCGTACGTTCCTCGTACCGGTCCGAGGGCATGGATGCGGCCTGGATGGTTCAGCGCGGGCTCGAAGTCGGGGGCATCGAGGCACAGGATCTCACCCTGGTGCCCCAAGGCTTGCAGCGCGCCATGGATGCGCAGCAACCCTTCGATCGGTCCGCCACCACGCGGGTCGATCGATGCAATCACATGAAGAAATCTCAACGAATCCTCCGGCTCGCAGTGATGCGAGATGGAAATATCTCAAGTGTCGGATAGCGCAATGCGGCAAGCGCAAACGCCAATGCAAAGCCCAGCAAGGCATTGGCCGTAAGCTGCCCGATGGCCGCCCAGCTCAACAACGCCACGGACAGCGATATCCACAGCAGAAGCGGAAAAATGATCTTCCGGCGCACTGCAATGACGAAACTCCTGTATAGGCCCAAGGCCATCACGATCAACTTCATGGCGGTGTAGAGGCCGCCGAGCAGGCCGCCTTCAATCAGCACGCGACCGCCTTCCGCCTCGGCCAGCGAGAATCCCGCGACCCCGGTACTGACGTACCCCGCCAGGTTGGACAACTGCCCGATGCCGACGCCGGTCCAGGACAGGAAGTCGACGACCGTGGGTTCGCCGGCGAAGTAGACAAGAACCCGGTCCCAGAAGTTTTCGACCTGGGCGGCTTCGTCGAATCGTTGCTGTGTGTTCTCGATCGCGGTCTGGAAGACGATGGCGAGAATCGCGAGCGCCCCCAATGCCAACAGCAGGGTCATCAGCGCTCGACCCTTGTCGGCGGGCTTGGAGAAGACGAGGCGGCCGAGCAGGTAGATCGCGATCATGAGGCCGGAATAAATCACCGCGCTGCGCGCGCCGCTCACAAGGGATTCCGCGACAACCGCCCCGAATGCGGCGACGGCAATGAATGCGTGGGTCAGTGTCCTTTTGCGAGCTGCCACGACCGTCAGCGCGATCGGGATGACCAGTCCCAGGAAGGTGGAGAAGCCTGCCGTAAAACTGAAAGTGCCCGTGGTCCGCACCACGCCGGCAATCACGATGAACACCTGGTCGTCGACGCTGTCGACCTCGGTATTGATACGTGCGCCCGGGGGCGAGGCGTACTGAAGGATGACCAATGGCGCCAGCAAGATCAGCAGCACAGTCGCGGTCCGCATCGCTATGCGAAAGTCTGCTTCCGTCATGGATGAAGCGGCCGCGAAACCAAACCAGATGTACAGCAGCCAGAAGCGCAAGCCGATCAGGAATACGATCGGGTTGCCGTCATTCACGATGACCTGCAGCATGCCCCATGCGATGACGCAGCAGGTCCAGGCCAGCAGCACCGCCGTCTGGTTCTTGTAGGTTCGAAGATGCCCGCTCCTCCACGCATGAAAGATCAGGTAGCCCGCCATCGCGTCGCGCAACAGGATCATCGGCAGCGTTGCCGCTGAGGTGCCCCATTTGCGCACTGCGCCTTCGAACACCACGATGAGAAGCACGCCGATGAAGAGGCGGCCCGTGCGACTGAGCGCGGGCCGCGCCATCGAAAGCGGCATTCGCGCCGTGAGAGCGTTCATTGCAAGTACTCCTGCAGCGCGCGACCAGCTCGCGCGCGGTATCGCTCCCATGTGAAATCTTTCGATGCGATCAGAGCCGGTATCCGGGCCCGCTGCAAGCTCGCGGGGTCGCCGACCAGTTCGCGCAGCTTGTTATACAACGCATCGCCGTTGGGCTCGACGACCCAGCCGCTTTCGGGGAAGGCTTCGACAATGGCCTTTGCCCCCGTCTGGGTCGACACCAGCGCCGGCGTCCCGCAAGACATGGCTTCCGCAACAACCATTCCGAACGAGTCGGACCGCGATGGCAGCAGCAGGCAGTCGGCTCCCGCCATCAACTCGAAAAGCTGGCTCTGCGGAACATTCGGGTGGTAATGGGCGCCAGGCGTCTTCTGCACCTCTGCCAGGAGCTCGTGGTCGCCCAAGCCGCCCACGAAATGCACTTCGTACCTGAATCCCTCCGCATGGAGACGACTGAATGCGGCGAGGATGAGGTCGATCGACTTGCCGAGCGTCAGTTGCCCCGCGAACATGAATCGCGGAGGGCCGTCCCTGCGAATCGAGGTGATTGGCGTGACGAGTTTGGGGTCCGCGCCAAGCAACAAGGGCTTGAGCCGGCTGCGTTCGACGCCATTGGCGGCGTAGCTGTCCGCGGCAAGGGGCGAGCAGGTCAGGATCAGGTCGGCCATTGCGATCTCGACGTCCTTGCGCCGGTTCACTTCCGCCGTATACGGTGTATATGTCGGCGCCAGCTGTTCGGCGCGCGTCTTGTGGTGGAACGCCGCAGCATCCAGAACGCATCGCGCACCGACCGACTTGGCCGCAGCGAATGTGTGATACGCCGCGTTTTCGTAGGCGACCACAACCTTGGGGCGTAATTCGACAATGCGCTTGGCCGCCCAGGCATCGAACCCATGAAAGAGCCGGTGGAGGCGGTCACCCGGATGGCCACTTTTCACGCGCATCGACGCCTGTTGCAGCACCTGGAAGCGAAAGGGGTGAAGGCGAAGCTCAGCCGGGATGCCGACACGGCGTACCCGCTTGCGGAAGTGTTCCGGCAGCCACCAGGGCAGGGCCTCTTCATCTTCCGCCACGGGCACACCGGACCAAAAGGCCTGGAGCAGGTTCTTTTCGTGCAAGGCCAGCGCGAGCTGGTGCGAATGCTGCAGGCCCGGATGCGTGACAAGGACAGATCGGGTCATCGCTTTGTTGGAGCGTGCCTCGACGGGCTGTGGTTCCTTCGGCCGTGCATCGCTCGTGCCGAATTCATCGGGCAAGGCATATCGCTGCTCGCTGCGAACGGCGCTCGTGCTCATCGTTGACTCGCTTGTCTGCTGGCTGACGGCTGGGGCGAACGGTGCATGCGTCGTGACATCTCGCCTCAGGCGACGGCTTCTTCAAGCGAGCGCTCGAAATCCAGGTAGGCGAGCTCAATCCCTGCGCGCAGGGACGTGGTGGCCTGCCAACCCAGTTGCCGGATCTTGGACACGTCGAGAAGCTTGCGCGGGGCGCCATCGGGCTTGCTGGGGTCGGTCTGGATGCGTCCCTTGTAGCCGACCACCTCACTGACCAATGCCGCGAGTTCCGCGATCGTCAAGTCTTCGCCTGTGCCGACGTTGACATGGCTCTCCATCACCTGGGTATGGCGACGGTATTCCTCGGCGGGCAGCTTCATGACATGGATCGATGCGCTCGCCATGTCGTCCACGTACAGGAACTCGCGGCGGGCGGAGCCCGTCCCCCAGATCACGACCGCTGGCGCGCCGCTGAGCTTTGCCTCGTGGAAGCGGCGAATCATGGCGGGCAGGACGTGGCTGTTCTGCGGGTGGTAGTTGTCGCCGGGACCGTAGAGATTCGTTGGCATCACGCTGCGGTAGTCGGTGCCGTACTGCCGGTTGTAGCTCTCGCAAAGCTTGATGCCGGCGATCTTTGCGATCGCATAGGGCTCGTTGGTGGGCTCCAGCTTTCCCATCAGCAGAGCGGCTTCCGTCATCGGTTGCTCCGCCATTTTCGGATAGATGCAGCTTGAACCCAGGAACATCAATTGCCGTACGCCCGAGCGCCAAGCCTCGTGCACCACATTGGTCTGCACCATCAGATTGGAATAGATGAATTCGGCAGGGTAGGTATTGTTGGCATGGATGCCGCCGACGCGGGCAGCCGCCAAATAGACCTGGTCGGGTCGTTCCTCGGCGAAGAAGCGGCGCACCCCCGCCTGATCGGTCAGGTCGAGTTCGTCATGGGTGCGAGTGATGATGGTCTTGTGGCCTTTGCCCTGGAGATTTCGCACGATTGCGCTTCCGACCATTCCGCGATGGCCGGCTACATAGATGCGTTTTTGCAATTCGTTCATGGTGTATCGAGCGGCGGGTGCCGCGTTCAAGAATCAAACGTCAGCCGCTGAGGACGGAGTCAGGCCAAGACATCTTGACAGCCTCCAGGCTTGAGCGATCTACGTCTTGGTTGTCAGGAAAGCACCCGGCCGGAAGTTCGATGACTTCCGGCACGGACGCCCAAGGTTTTCGAGCTGATGAAATGGCGGTGAACCAAGTCGCGCCAAGCTTCGCGTGCTTCCGATGGGCGACGCGAATCGCATGGCAATCAACGCGACCCGTCCCCGGTGACCACTGCGCTGACCGTCTTCAACAGGATCTTGATGTCGAGCCACAGCGACCAGTTGTCGACATACTCGGCGTCAAGCTCCACGCGCTTCGCGTAGGGCAGCCGGTTGCGGCCGCTGACTTGCCAGAGGCCCGTGATGCCGGGGCGCATTTGGCAATAGTGTGGCCAGTTCTTGCCGTACAGGCTGCGTTGACGCTCCATGCAGGGACGTGGGCCGACCAGGCTCATGTCGCCCTTCAGCACATTCCAGAATTGCGGCAGTTCATCCAGGCTGAGCTTGCGGATGAACTGGCCAACCGGCGTAATCCTCGGGTCCTTTTCCAGCTTCTGGAAAGTGTCCCATTCAGTGCGCGCCACGTCGTTGCGGCTCAGGTACTCATCGAGAACCTGCTCCGAGTTGCGCAGCATCGATCGAAACTTGTAGAAGCGAAAGCGGGTGCCGCCTGCGCCGAGGCGGTTCTGCCAGAAGTGAATGGGGCGGCCCATGCTGATCAGCACGGCCACTGCGACGAGGAGATAGATCGGTCCGAAGAGCGCAAAGAAAGTCAATGCGCCGAGGATGTCGAGCGCGCGCTTGGCTATGCGCTCGCTCCTGCTCAGTTGGCGCGGCAGGGGGAGCGTCGTTTGTGGCGGCGAGCCACTCCCCCCTGGCATGAGGCGGGGAGCAACGGGGCCATGAGCGGCGGAATCGGAACGAAACATCAAAAAATCCCCTGATACGGCACTGCTTCGCTTGAAGTGGCAGTGTAACGCTTTACTACTATTCGCAAGAATTTGAACACATTTGAGCTAGGCCGTCTTGTCGGCAAAAGTCGTAAGCCATCCGATGAAGATAGCTACTTGTTCGCTCTCAATCGCCGCGTTGGCGCCTGCCCTTGTGCTGCAAAAACTGCTGATGGACTGTAAGCCTTTGGCCTGACACATCCGTAACATGGCCCGCCGCGTATGTTGTCTTTACACGCCGGATTTCACGAAATCACACATCGAGGCTTGTCCAGTGATTTTTCGGACCGTATTTGCCGTCCCGCGGTCCGTATTTGCCTGGAAATCTGGCAAAAAAAAGCCCCTGGGCGCCGGCAAGGGCTGCCCAGGGGCGGCTGGTCAGGCTGAAAAGGCCTGCGTCAGACCAATGCGTTGCCCTGGATCGTCGTCTCTTCGAACGGCAAGGTGACCTGGGAAAGATCCTTGCGAGTTTCCACCAGTACGAGAGGGCCTTCGTCAGGAATGACGGCGGGCTGTCGTTCCCGTGGCACGTGGATCTGCTTTGGCTCGGCGGCGATCGCGGCCTGGGCTTGGGCAATCCGGTGTGCGTCGGAGTTGACCCACTGCAAGCCGGACCCTTCGGCGATCTGGGCCAATTGGGCGATCGGTAGTTCGAAAGGCGTGACCTTGGGCAGGCCGCTGCTGCGAGCCGTCGTGGGCACAACTGGCTTCGCGACTGGCTCGACGACCCGCGTCGCTTCCGGCAAGGAAGCCTCTTGCTGCGCAGGTGCTACGACGGCTTCAACCGGGCGCGCCGGCTCTTCCGCGACCGGAGGCGCTGCATCGGCGATGGGCGCTTCAGCGGCGCCGTCGCCGTTCTCGCGTGGGGCGCGGTCGCGTCGATCGCGGCCGTAGCGGTCGCGTGAGCGGGGGCGACGCTCTTCGCCATCAGGCGCGTGGGCGACAACGGGCTCCTCGGCCGTCATACCGGTGGGTTCGGGCGATTGCGAGCCGTTGCCTTGGAGCGCGTCATTCGCGCTGGTCCCGTCGGGGCGTCGGTCGCGACGTCCTTCACCGCGCTCACGGCTCTCGCCGCGCTCGCGGCCTTCACCCCGGTCGCGGCGTTCACTACGTTCACCGCGTGCCCGGGGCTGCCGCTCGGCCGGGGCCGAATTCTCCTCGCCGGCGACCGGCCCCATCGTGACCTGCTCGCCCTGCACGCCTTCGACACCTGCTGCAAGCGGCAACGCGCGCGCGTCGGCTTCGCGCCGTTCGCCACGTCCGCCGCGGCGCTCGCCGCCTTCACGCGGTGGACGCGGTTCGCGTTGCTGTTGGGACTCGCGTGGTTCACGTGCTTCGCGCACTGGCGCCTCGCGCACCGGTGCGTCCGCGCGTGCGCCTTCGGGGCGTGCTTCGC